>CAZEMS010000040.1:0-37905 GCA_964513475.1 uncultured Mycobacterium sp.
GCGGGAAGCGCCCCCGAAGGAACGCCATTAGCTCGTCGTTGCTCATCACTCCCCCGCCTTCTGCATAATCTCCTTGCAGACCTCTTCGTCATCCTCGGCGAAGAAGTCCGGTACATCCTCGTCACCGCGCCCTTCTGCGACCATCTCCTGTGCAATCGCCGTCAGGCCCCAGAACGCGGAGTCCCACAGCTCATCCTTCGGCGCTTCGGCGAGCACGGCATACCAGCCAGCGCGGCAATGGATCGTGCCGCAGGTGTGCCATTGATCCATATCCAAGCGCGACGGGTCGGCTTTCAGCACCTCGGCCAGCCGCTTGTCGAGGCCGCCCACCTTGAGCGCCGGCACGTCGATACCAGCGTCCTTGAGCGCATCCAGCCACATTTCAGCCGATACGCTCATCTGCGCAGCGACGATGGAGACGTCAGCGAGGTCGCCTTGAAGGCTGGGGCTTCTGATTGGGCTCGTCACCCTTAGCACCTGCTCGAAGATTTCGGCAGCCCTCCAGCTTCCCCCCTCTATCGCCTCCTTGTCCAGCTTCAATGCCAGCTTGTGGGCATCGAAGAGCGTAGCGTCTGCGCTCAGGGGCTCGAACGCCTCCCACGCGCCGTCGTAGTCGCCAAGCGCTGCCAGCGCCCACGGCGCAAAGTCCCTGACGACGCTCCACGTCATCGCGTTTACTTGCTCCCTTGTCACGTCCATTGCCTACCCTCCGATGTACACCAGCAGCAGCATCAGCGCCGCGCCGATTAGAAATCCAATGAATCCGTAGCCAAGTTGGTCGAGCGTCGTAAGCGTCTCGCGCCGCCGATGCTCGTACTCAAGCTCCTGCTCTAGCTCGCGCACCTGCTTGGCTAGCCGCTGGTGCGCGTAGAAGTCGTCATCGTTCATTGCACCGCCTTTGCCTTTTTTAGGTCGTCGCGCAGGTCTGCCAGCTCGTCTTCAAGGTTTTCGATCTTCTGCTCTACGCGCTCGATCTCCGCTTCAATTCCGTCGGCTTCGCCGGCCTTTTCGCGCAGAATCCGGGTCGCATCGTCTAGTGTCGCCGCGTGCCAGCCCTCACCCTCAGGCAGCCCGTCGCGCCCGCAGAAGCCGTAGTTGATTGGCGTTGCTGGGTAGCGAGCGTCCCACACGAAATAGGTGGTCTTGTTGGCGACAAACACACCGAAAAACGGCTGCTCTACGACCCTGAAGCGATCCATCAGCTCGTGCCGCAGGTCTATCGCATCAGCCACCATCACTCCGCCTTTCCGCCAGCACGCGCAGGCCGATCTCTAGGCAATCGCGCGCAATGGCGCTATTGCTTCGCTCCGTGGCCGTTAGCGTGCGGTCTCTTTCGCGCGCCTTGCGCTCAGCGCGAAAAGCACGCTCAAGATCGGCGCTCACCGTTGGATTAAGCCGTAGTACACTCATTCGCAATCTCCTCAATCATCGCGTACCCCATCGCCATCGCCGCCGCATCGTCAAGCGTTGCGCCGACGCCTGAGCCCTCAGCATCGCTGCTGCGGCACAGGCACTTCACCGACCATTCGCCATCGGCTTTCTGCCAGCCGTAGTAACGCCAGTCGCCGTGCTGCGCCTTGTAGTCCAGATCGTTTTCCGTGATCCACTTAAGCATGGTGCTCCCCCTTGCCTCCTAGGCGGCCCCCTGCCGCCCATGTACATACTGTATCGGCGCAGCAGCACAAAAGCCACACAAAACTAGCACAATTTTAGCAGTTTTTTCGCGGCGGCACGCAAACAGCCAGCCCCGGAAGGCTGGCTGCAAGCTGGGTACTAGGGAGTCCCAATCGAATCGCCACTCAGGCCTGTCATTCGGCCAGTTTGTGGTGTTCGTCTCTCCTAGCGCCTATTTCTTCGCCTTCTCGGCGCGTTCAGCGGCCTCGCCGCGGATGCGCGCGCTGATCGGCTCGCGGAACATGTACGCAAGCGCCAGCACCGTCGCGCAGAACACGCCCGGAACGCCAAGCGTCAGCAAGGTTTCAATCGTCTGCTCACTCATGACAGCCCCTTTCTGATCCCACGCAGCGCAATGGCTACGGTCGATTCGACCACGCTCTCGAAGGCTTCAAAGGCCAGCTGCTTGATACGGTGATCCATGCTGCCGGCGATGCTCTTAAGCGCTGACTCAAGCTCGCCGGCGGTCTGATGGTCGCCGCTCACGCGGGCCTCAAGCGCCTGCGCGGCGATCTCCGCGCTACGCCTAACGACGCTCTCCCACTTGCTCCACTCCGCGCCCAGCTTGTCCTGAGCGTGCGCGACCATGTTGTTGACGACGCTGCTACTCATCTACTTCGACCCCCTGCGCCAAGAGCTCGGCGTCCGTCGCCGTGTCCAGCGCCAAGCGCTGAGCGTCGGTCATCTGCCACTTGTGCGAGTGCTCTTTGATGTAAAGCGGGTACTTCGTGTTGCACTCCGTGCCAGCGCAGCCAGCGAGCGCCCACGCGCCCAAGATGGTCAATGCGATCAGATAGCGCATTAGTACGTCTCCTCTAGGTACTCAAGTGCAACGATGATGCCGTCATCCAACCCCGTCACGGCGTCAAGGTTGCCGCCCGTGGCGACAAACTCCAGCGTGATGTTGCCAGCTCCGGGGAAGGTGGGAGTGCTCAAGACGCCGCTTTGATTCGCACCGGCGCCAGCGTTGGTGATCTCTGCAATGTTGACGCTGTTGGCCTCTAGCGCGATGTTGAGCAACGTAACCCCCCCAGACGCCGTTGGCGTCAGAAGCCCCGCTGCTGTCAAAAAGCCGTTCGCGGGGAAGTCAAATCCGGTGTCAATCGAGCCCGTGGGGGTCGCGCCCAGCGCCGTCACATCGGCCAGCTCAAAGCGTAAGGTGATGTAGCACTTGCGGGCTACACCGTCTTTAGACCCCCGCGAGCTCGGCGTCGTGCGCAGAGACGTGCCCGTGAACGTAAACTCATCAACGCCGTTGCTCTCAAAGACCCCAGACTCGCCGGGGGCCAGCGTCAGCGTCGTTACGTCGCCATTGCGGAGGATGGTGTCACTGCCCGCGTGCGTCAGCGTCAGCTGCTTGTTTGACGTGCCATTAAGCACGATGAAATGCTGACCGTCGGTGAAGCTGGATGCGGCGGGGAGCGTCCAGTCACCCTGCGCCGTGCCCGTGTAAACCTGCGTGGTGCGCAGGATTGCGTTCGTCAGCGTGCGGCTCGCGGTCGTGCTCTCTTCCACGCTGAGGCAGAAAGGCTCGCTCGGTGCAATCTGTGCTAGCGTCATGGTGCTCTACTCCGTTAGCTTCCTCAGGTAGCCTTCCATGCGCTCGTAGTGGCGCGTGCTGTTTTCTTTCATTTCTTTGACTTCCGCGGCCAGCGCTGCTACTGCCGCGCGGTCGTTGGCGGCGTGAATCTTGGCGTTGCTGATGTCGGTCTCCATCCGAAAGACCCTTTCGCGCGACTCGTTGGCTTGCTTGGTCAGCATGGCTACGTCCTTTTTAATGGTCTGCACAGCATACCACATGACGCCGCCTGTTGCAGCGCCGCCAGCCGTGGCAACTCCAGCGACCTCAAGCACTGCGCTCGCATCCATACCATCACCTCCGCTGCCGGTTATGGTACGAGGTCGCCAACGTAGTTACTAGCAATCCAAGCTCCGATTTCATCAAAAGCCACCTCGTCGTATTCGTCGCCGTTTACCTGCATGGCCGTCCACAATCCATTCGGCGCGTAGCGCGCATCTACTGTCACCAGCAGGCCGCCTGAATACTCACCAGACGCGGGGCGCACGCCCGCGCTCACGTCCCAGCCCGCCGCCGCGCACGCAGCCGCCAGTATGTTCGCCTGCGCCTCCGTGTTCGCACAGGCTGCATAGTAGGTGCTCACTCGAAAAACCCTCCAGCCTTGAGGCAATGCGGGCTGAACCAGATGCGCTCAAGCTCTCTGTTTGCCTTTCCGCGCCCGTTGCCTTGCGTCCCGTAGCCGCCTGACGTGCTCCACTCATAGCACGTCCAGCCGTCTGGCATGTCGTGCTCTCCATCGTAGCCGCACAGTGCCATGCGCAATCGCTTGTCGTCGCCGTGCTCTATCGCCCATGCCCGCGCCCTAGCTGCGACGCCGTCTTCGTCTGTCTGGTAGCAGCGCCCGTCCCTGATGGTCGTGTCATATGGCGGGTCGAGAAACACCGCGCACTGGCTGCCAAGCCTCGTAACGCTATCACCTAGCACGCGCTCGAAGTCGCCGCAAGCGACGCGCACGCGGCGCAGCCGATTAGCCAGAGCGCTTAGGTAGGCATGTAGCGGCTGGTTTAGGCGATGCACGCCTTGACCAGCGTCACCTAGGCGGGGGAGTTTACGATGCACGCCTTGACTTCGGGAAAGGTGGGGCAGCTGGCGATGCACGCCTTGACCCTCGTCGCACTTGGTAAAAACGCCATCGACTGACTGCCACGCCCCGTCGCCTGAGCACCAGCCCGATCCGATCCAAACGCTAATGCCCCAGACCCACCAGCCAGCAACCTTCGCGTCGTACCAATCTGGATCGCCCATCAGGCGTTCGGTGATCCGCTCGCGCTGGCCCAATAGCCACAAGTGCCGCGCGTGCAGGTCGGCCTCGTTCACCGGCCAATCCGCATGCTCAGCAACGGCGTCGGGGTCGTGTTGCAACGCTCGCCAGAAGTTGGAAACGAAGCCATCAGCGTCGTTCACGGTCTCGATGGGGCCAGCGCCATTCGGCCTTCCCAGCAACACCGCGCCCGTCCCGAAAAAGGGCTCGATGTAGTTGCCCACGTCACTGCCAAAGCGCTTCCAGACCTCACCAGCTACGCGCGACTTGCCACCAAACCACGGAAATGGAGCCTTTAGCACCCGCTCTTTTATCACGTCTTGCTCCCGTCAGCCTCCAGCCCCGCGATGATTCCCGCCAGATCAGGCGTGAAGTCGTCATTGAAGAACATCACCGCTTTGATGGAGCCAACATAGCGAAGGAGCGCCACGCCTGAACCCGTAATAAACGCAGCCAGCGCCGATGCATCCGCGCCGCCGTCACCGTTGAAGGGGCCAGCTGCCACGTTGTCCGTCGTGCCGCCGGTCGTCACCGTCGTATCGCGGATGACCTCCAGCGCCGCACCGCGCGGTGCGTAGAGCCCGCGCACTGACTCACCAGCCGCGCCCGCCTGCGTCGCCGTCTTGTTCGTGCCGCCTAGCGGCCTCGTATCGTTAGCCACAAGCTGGCTGGAGCCATTGAGGTTCACAGCGCTGTACGCCGTCGAGCTATTAAGCGAGTTGATGACCTGAGCGCCCGTCGGCTGCGTACACACGACGAGGAAGCCAATATCATCCTGCTCCATCAGGTCGGCGAGCTCCTGCGTCCAGAGCATGTGCTGCGTGCCCGCGAAGGCCAGCACGCCGCTGGTAGCCGTAGGCCGCGCCGCGCCCGTCTGCTCGGCTGCGTAGTCCGCGCTCTCCTGCGAGGGCCACGACGACACCAAGCCGTCGTCCAAGTCCTGCCCGCGGAATGTTGCCACGGCGGCGGGATGGCTCCACACGTCATAGCCTTGCAGCTCGATCACTTGGCTGGCGAGCCCGTTGGCCGTGTGTGTGATCGTGCCTGCATAGTCCCATACGCCCGGCCCCGTCGGATTCAAGCGCACAAACACCTTCTCAGTCGTGTAGCTCGTGTCGCCGTAGCTCAGCGTCTGCGCCCAAGTGCCCGGCCTGCCCGTCTTGCTAATCTGATAGCCGCCCGTCGCAGCAATCGTCAGGCCGCCCACGAGCGAGCTGGCTGTGAAGGTGTAGCTCTCAGCGTTGCCGACCTGCCCTTTACCGTTCGAGCTAAAGTCAAACACGCCGCTGTTTATGCTCTCTGTCAGCGTGAGTGACGGCGTGCTTCCCTGCGTCAGCGCCACGGTGACGTGCAGCCCGTCGCCCAGCCCCGTCACGTCCGCAAGGTTGCCACCCGTCGTTTCAATGCGCAGCGTCACCGCCTCGTCACCCGCCGCCGTGTAGTGCGCCGTCCCGCTGCCAGCCTTCAGCGCCGTGAAGTCAACGCCTCCCATGATGTTGTCATTGCTGCCAGCGTTCGTGCCCACGCTAATCGTGGCCGTCGTCACGCCGCCAGCGCTCGCGCTTGAGCTAACGTAGGCCGTAGCCAGTGATCCAGCGACGGGCACGACGTTGGCAAGCTCAATCGTCCCGCTCGTAACGGCTCCGAAGTCGGTGATCTCGCTCAGCGGGATCAGGGTGGTGTATGTGCGCGGCTGTAGGCTTGTGCCTGTCTTGACGAATCGGTCATCTACAGCCGCACCCTCAGCATCGACCGGATCAAGGCACAAATTGCTGGTCGCTCCTTTTGCGTCTGGCATCGCCCGCCAGCCGCTGACAATCGACGTCCCGCACGCATCGACGTTGCCCCAGCCGAACGCGGTGTTGCCCCAAAGCATCACCGAGAGCTTCGCCGCGTCAAGCGTCTGCGCGCGCACGTCGCGTATCGTCAGGTCGCCGGGACTAATGATGCGCACGCCGTCGGCCGTGCCGTCAATGTAGCCGTCGGGCTGGCGGTGGAAGTCGTACGCCTCGCCGCCGTCACGGCGCTTGACCGTCGTTTGGTCATGCCAGACCGTCGGCGCACGCGAGAGCTGCTCAGTGCGGTACTCATCGTAGCCAGCATCAACGCCCGCCACCTTCGCGCGCGGCACGGGCGCGCTCCCGCCCGTCGGTGCTCGGTTGCCGGTCGAGGCCGTGCCGCGCGTGCCCAGCGGGCCGCTGCTGTTCTGAGACTTGCGCACGCCAGCCGCGCCGCCGCGCTGCTCGTAGGGGTTGACGTTGCGCAGGAAGTCGCGGGGCGCGTTGGGTTGGCGTAGCAGCGCTTCGGGGTTGTTGACCGTCGCATAGCGGCCATACACCTTGCGCCGCAGCCGCGCTCGATCCTCGGCTTCTTTGCGCTTGTTCTTCCAGTAACGATCCTCGCCCATTGCCGCGCGGCGCTCTTCCTCGCGCTTGCGCTCGCGCTCTCTCGCGTCGGCAGCCTTCTTCGCTCGCGCCGCGTCGCGCTTCTCCTTGTCCTCACGCCGCTGGCGGCGGCGCAGGTCTTCTGCGTCGCGCTTCTTCTTGCGCCGCTCGTACTCAGCCACGTCACGCGCGTTGCGGCGGTCTTCGTCGGCCTTCTTCTTCCGCGCCCTGCGCTCGTCACGCTCAGCGCCCGGCCTGTCGTTTTCCTTCGCCCCGCCCAGTCCCACGGGCGCGCCACCCACGACGCCGCCGCCACCTACGCCGCCACCGCCTTGATCCTGCCCGCGCCGCGTCGAAGGGCCAGCGCCACCAGTGCCGCCGGGGCTCGTGTTGCTGCGCGTGCCACCGCTGCCAGCCGCGCCAGACTGGCGCGGGGTCGGCGGGCGGTTGATGATCGGCTTGCCACGGTTGCCACTGATCGGCCCGCTGCCTTCTTCTTCCTCAGACCCAACACGGTCGCCGTGTGTGATCGGCACGCGCCCGTCATCCTCCGGCGTCGGCTTGCCTTCGTATGAGGGGGCGCTCAGCTCGCGCGGCACAAGCAGATTGAATTGCCGCCGGATGTAGTTGCGGATGTTCTGATTGATCGTGACTTCGGGGTTGCCACCATTGGTGATGACGACGCGGTTCGAGTTGGTGTAAAAATACTTGTCTTCGGGGTCGCTCGGATCGACGGGCACTTGGCGATACGTCACCACCCATTGACCGTTGTAGGGCTCCCCGTCCACTTCGTGCGTGCGGCGCGTCAGCATGACGATGCCGCCCACCTTCTCCGCGCCCACGCCTTCTTTCAGGTCGCTGTTCTGCGGCTCCAGCCCAAAAGCCCACGGGCCGTCAAGGATGTTGTCGCCGGGCACTTTGAAGAGCGCATTTGTGCTGATGTGGCCCGGCGATTCCCGAAACTGCACAACGTTGCCGTTCTCGTCGAGGATGCCAACAACGTCGCCAGCGTGCTGGCAGTCGTCGTAGTCAGCAAAGATCGGCCCCATGTTGTCTTCTGCCGCGAGGTACGCGACATCAGCGCGGTCTGAGCGAAAGTTCTCGGCAAACGTGCCGCGCCCGACGCGCGAGCGCTGCGCCTGCGTCAGCGTGCGCCCGCCTGCATTGAAGTTCAGCGCGGGCGCGACGTCCTGCCCGTTGATCGCCCGCGCCACCACACGCACGAAAGCACCAAGCGGCCCATTCAGGGCGCTGTTGATCCCCGTGCCTCGGTCAGTGCCAGACGAATCGTTGACGAATACGCTCGTGTCGTCGCCAGCGTTGACGTGGTCGGCGCGCAGGTCTTGGATCGGAATAAGCAGCTGCGCCTGATCGTCTTGGTCGCTGCCAGCAACAATCAGCGCCATGTGTCCCGGAGGCACGCGCCAGTTAGGTGGTCCAGTGAAGGGCTCGCCTTGGAAGTCGCCGGTATCAGCGTCAAATTCGGTGGTCCTTGCTGGGTAGTAAAGCCCGCGCTGCTCCAGCAAGGGCTGGCAGTAGCTCCACATGTTTGCGCCGCGGGCCTGCGAGCCGACAAGCAGTGAGCCGCCGTTCAGGTCGCCAAACCAGTCAACGCTTTCATCCTTGAGCACCTTCCGGCCACGCTGCAAGCTCGCCACCGCAGCCGCGTACTGCGTGATGCGGCCCTTGAGCTCGTAGCCGTCCTTGAAGTAGTTCAAGTGACGCATGGGCAGCACGCCCAGCTTGTGGATGTCAGCTATCTGCGTCACTCAGCAGGCCCCAAAATTTGCCGCGCCAGTTCGTCAACGTCAGGATGATTGAGAAGGTACGCTTGGGCGATGGTCGCAAAGTCGCCACGGCTTTTGAAGCGTTCCTGCGCCTCTTTTCGCGCCTGCGCCTTGCCGCTCTCGCGCGCCTCCTTCACCGCAGCCAGCACGCCTTGCGCAATCTGGTAGCCGTGCTCTTCGTCAACGGCAATTGAAGCGCCTTCAAAAATGCTCGGCTCCTGCACGGTGTACCGAGTCTTTGCGCCGCCGGTCACCGTCGATGATGCGTAGAAGCCGTTCGGAGTCTCGCTTTCCGTCAGCCTCGCGTACTGATCGGCCACGGCGTCCATCTCTTCTTCCGTCGGCATAATCACTTCTCCTTGACCATCCTATTGATGACGTTCTGCGTCTCTTGACTCACGAGCCCGCTCACGCGGCGCGTCGGGGCGACGCCCTTGTAAGTGACGGTGGTGAACGCACCGCCGCCAGCAGGCCAGCTATGGCGCACCTCGCCGATTGTACCTTTCGCATGCAGCGACGGGTCAAAGTTGGTCGTGATCGCGCCCTCAATGCGATTGGCGAACGCGCTAAACTGATTCGCAGCCTCCGCCAGCGCCACCTCGCGCACGTCGTCAGGATTCGTTAGGTATTGCTCAGTCTGCGCTGCTGCATCCGCTGGCTGCACGTTGCGGAAGCCAAACATGATCTCGGCTGCACGCTGCATCCCCGGCTCATCCAGCCACGCGAAGCGCGCCGTCACCAGCGCAGGACTCGCCTTGACGTAAATTTCAGGGCCGTAGGCGTCGGCGGTCGCGTCGCCGCTCACGCCAAACTCTTGCAGCCTCGAATCGCCCGCCGGAATCCGTACGATGTGGTAGCGCTGGATGCTGTTCGGACTGATCGGCACAGCCGACAAGATCACGCTCGCCTTATGCTCAGCCGCCAGCGACGTGAAGGGGTTCCCGCCGCCTTCCGTGTACTCATCAAGCAGGCGCGGCACAGCCTTCTGCGCCGCGTCGAAGTTGGGCGCGCCCTCCACAAACGACGGGTAGACGCTCTCAAGGTACGCGGTGACGTCGGTCGTCAAGTTGACGCGCACGATGCCTTGGTCGCTGTCCACCACCGACACGATGAAGGGCGACGGGTCAGCCTGCGTCAGCTCAGCCGCGTAGCCTTCCATATTGATGATCCCGATCAGCGCCTTCTGCGCAGGCCCGCTCGCCGCCAGCTTCGCACGGTCGGTCACGCTCACCGCGTAGTTCTGGTAGCACCTCGCGGGCGCGCGCCGTCCGGTCGTCGTGTTGAGGATCGCCACGCGCGTGTCACGCAGATCAAGAATCCTGTCGCGCCATGACGGATTGATGGCGAAGGTCTGACGGTAGTGATTGCGCACCTCGTTGAAGCGCCTGCCCCAGATCGCCGCGCTGCGAAACTGCTCGTTGGTCGAGTTGCGCGAGAGCGCCGCCGTCGCCTCGGCAATCTGCGCGACACCATCAAACCAGCCGGGGCGCGTCCACCACTCGCGGATCAGGCCGTCAGTCAGCGGGCCGTACTCGGCCACGCTCAGGTTACCCCACAGGCTGAATAGGTCGTCGTTGATCTCTACAAACGTCCCCTGCGC
This sequence comes from uncultured Mycobacterium sp., assembly GCA_964513475.1. Classification (GTDB taxonomy): domain Bacteria; phylum Actinomycetota; class Actinomycetes; order Mycobacteriales; family Mycobacteriaceae; genus Mycobacterium. The sequence continues at coordinate 10,286 of CAZEMS010000040.1, forward strand.
CAGCCCTTCAATGTCGTTGTCTGGCAGCGGCAGGACGTTGCGCATCCCTAACGTCGTGTCGTCAATCGTCGGCGACGTGTTGCGGTCGCCGCTGAGAAAGTCGAAGCGCAGCTCGCACTCGCGCGTGAACATCACGTTCACCGCAGCGGGCCGCACGAATCGGTTGTCCTGCAAGCGTGCGTAGCCAGCATCGCGCACAGGGTTGTCTTGCCGCAGGAGCACGTCACTCTCGCTGCCCTCAAGCTGGCTGTAGACGACGATATCCTTGCCGTTCTCTAGCCGCACCTGCAAGCTCGGACACGCGCTCAACACCCGCGAGAGCGCAACGATGCCGTTCCCTTCGACCTCTAGATTCTCGATGCCGGGGTCGCTGAAGCCCTGCGCCTCGATGCGGATATTGAATGGCTCCTCCGTGGCATCGCGGATCGACTCCAGCACGTCGCGGATGATCTCAAGCGCCAGCCAGCGCGAGCCGTTGTTCAAGCTCGCGGGGTGGTACTTGACTTCGTTCTCGATGATCTGATTGTTGAAGGCGTCGGCCTGCAAGATGGCGCGGTCGCCTACGCGGCGCCGCCAGTTGTAGAGCTTCGACACCATCGGGCGCGTCCAAGCCCAGCGCAGGTCAGCGAAGCGGAACGACTGATAGTTCTTGTCGCTCGTCTGGCCGTAGCCAAGCAGGAAGCAGGTGTACGACTGCACGCTCCCGTCATCATCAGCAAGCGTCATCGTCGCACGGTTGCCACCGCGCCCAGCCTCTTTGTACGCCTTAATGAGCGCGTCGGCTGCCTCAGCGGGGTATTGAATCTGAAATTCGTAGGGCGCAGGCCCAGCCGTCTCCCGCCACGCAGGCGCAGCCTCGCGCGGGATCGGGACGGGCTCGCGCAACGAGCCAAACTGTATTCGAGCGTAGGTCATCCGACCGCGCCCCCTCTACGGTTGCCGCGCTGGCGGTTCGCTTGCGTGATCGGCACGCGCTGAATCTTGATCGGCGCAAAGGCTATCTGCGTCGCTGAGCGCACGATGTCCACCACGTTAAACGAGCGCAACGAAGGATCACCGAGGATGCGCGGCGTGCTCGACCCGCTCCGCTGCGTCGTAACCCAGCTCAGGCCGTCAGCGTTCAGGTCAAGGCCAAACTCAGCCCCGCCGCCGCCGTTGTTGCCGCCGCGCAACGCGCCGCCGCCGCCGTCCTGCTCGTTGACGTTGGGGCTGCTCGTGCCGACGCCGCCCACGCTGCCGCCGCCCAAGATGTCTTCAAAAGTCGCGTTGATCTGCCCGATAATCTCGGCTGCCGCCTGCGCATTCCCGTTGCGCCTGCCGCCCACTCCACCAGCGCCGCCAGCAGGCACAGCGCCAGCCGCCGCCGCGTTGCCGCCCCCCTGCGCTCCAGCAGACGTGAGCGAGCGGTACTGCACGGTGACGACGCGGCTCAGCACGCGCTCACGTTGCACGATGTACGCGCTCGCGTTGCTGTCGCCATGCGCCCATACAGGCGTTGTGCCCGTCAGCTCATTGTACGCAAGCGAGACTTCGTAGCTCAGCAAGCCGCCAGCCGTGACCACCATCGTCAGCGATCCGCTCACCACGTTGTTCGCGTAGTCGGTGTCGTAGCTCTGATCGACCACCGCAATCACGCCGCCTACGCCTGTCGCCGCTTGCACTTGGCTGAGCAAGTAGGGCCGCAGCTTGGCCGTCCATACGCGGTCAAGATCGGTGGTCTCGTTCTTGTCAACGCTCGCGCTGATTGCAGCCGTCACGCCGTAAGGGCGCGAGGCGCTGCCGCCGCCAAGGCCCAGCGACGAAGCCAGCGACGACGGCGGCGAGTCGCCCGGCGTGCTCCGCGCAACGCTGAAAGAGACCTCTTCGCCGACAAGCTCAGGGTCGTTCAACACGCCAGCGCTTTGATTGTAGATGATCTCCTGATACACCATCGTGAAGCGCGCGACCTTGTCCTGATCGTCTGGCGTGACCTGATCGGTCAGCAGCTCGAAGGTGCGGTCGCTAAACTTCGACGCAAGGTAGTCAGTCGCCCACGTCTTGCTGTTCTCCTCGTACTGCTCCAGCGCGTCATCACCACCGAGCGCCGTCCACTCACCGCTGAATGCAATGGTGAGTCGATCCGACGGGCTGTGGCTGATGCTGATGCTCGCGTCACGCCGCCCCAGCTGCCCGCTCAAGTTGGCGGGGAAGTAGACCGTGACGGTGATGCTGTACTCGCGCGAGATGAGCGTATCGGTCTGCGTGCCGCTCTTGGCAATCGAAGCCTCACCGCTGAATCCGGTGTTGCCGCTGTGCGAGTAGCTGAGGAATGTCGTGCCTCCCATCGCCAAGCTGAGATTCTGCCACGGCGTGCGAAACGCAGCCTCAAGCGCTGAGCACCGCGTGTCAAGCTGGCTAGCCGACGTTGCCTCCACCACTACCGTTGCCTGTAGGCGACCTTGACGATAGTCAACATCCCAGCGCCAGTTGCCGTCAATGTGGTAGTTCGTGCCCGCGCCAATCGTCAGCGAGCCGTATGTGATGGTGAGCGATCTCGCCATGTGTTACAGCCCCGTTGCTGATCGGATCATGTCCCTGATGTCGCGGATGATGCTCAGCGCGTTTTCAGCCTTCGCCTCATCCACACCGACGCCAAGCCGTTGCAAATTGCGCTGGCCGGGCTCGTAGATTTTCTGGTACGCGCCCAGCAGGTCATTGATCTGGTCCTGCCCAATGTCGGGCGCGTTCTGGATCATGCCTGCCACGCTGCCTTTCGCACGATCAATTGCAGTGTTAGCCGCGCCGGACTCGCTGACTCCGTCGCCGCCTGTGATTGCGCGGATGCCGACGCGCTTGGCAGCGTTGGCCCCCTCAGCAAGCGCCGCTATGCCGCCGGGGTTGTTCGCAGAGATGATCTGCTGCGTCGCCACAATCCCCGCTGTGATGAGGCCCCCCACGATGCCCGCGCGAGCGCTGGCCGCCGTTGCGGCCCTTACCGCAGCCGCTCCTCCGCCACCGCGGCCTGCCATAAGCCCCGCGCGAGCCCCCGCGAACGCCCCCCTTGCCCCGCCGCCGCCACGGCTCGCCTGCTGCGCCTGTGTCGCCGCCTGCTGAGCCGTAGCCGACGAGCCGCCTCCGCGCACCGTCGCTTGCAGGCCCTGCAAGCTCTTCTCGGTGTCGGAGACAAAATCCTTCATCTGCTTGCGCGCTTCGCGCAAGTCCAGACTGACCGCGACTTTGAGTTCCTTCGCCATGCTTAGCTATCCGGAAAGGTGCTGATCTCAGCATTGTACATGTAATCGCGGTAGCCGTATGTGCCCTCGTCAGCCATTACCACCGAAGCAGCCGACGCAAAGCGCTGATTGATCGTGATCCCGTTGGTCTGGCTGAGCACCGTCATCACCGCCGCCAGCTCGCGGTCGAAGCGCAGCAAACCCTGCCCCGTCGGGTTCGCGCTCGCCGTGTTGCGCCCGATCAGCAAGTCTTCGCCGCTCTCGTCGCTCTCCATCCGCTGCCAAATGCGCACGCGCACAGATAGATTGATGATGTCCGGCATTTGCGGATCAGCCTCGGCGCTGCCCAGCTCGATCACGCAAAAAGGAGGGGTGTACTCTGACCAGCTCGACGTGGCACGCACCACAGGCGCAATCACAACGTCACCGAAGGTCTCAGGATTCTCCGCGTCGCCATCCCATTTACGGGATGATAGGAGGGATTTCAGGGCTGTGGCTAGCTCTAGTGCGTCCATGCTCTGCCTCCGCGATCTCTTCCAACACCTTGCGCGTCATCGCCTGCCCGCCGTCAAGCTCGGTCACCATCGCCGCCGCGCCCTGCGGCGTAGCAGCCAGCGTAGCACGCAGAGCATCAGCAGCCTTGACCTGCTGAGCAGCTGCCGTGAACGCCGCGCGCGACGACGCGCTCAGCAAGCTCCACTCAGTCAGCGTCAGTTGGCCGCCAGCCTCCAAGAAGAGCGCCGCCTGCTCCGCAAGCTCACTCTGCACTTCGTCGTCACACTCAGCCTTGACGCCAGCCAGACGCCACAATGCATCACTCATAGCGCCAAGTCCTCAAACAGCCCTTGATCCCACACCTTGTTACTCGAAGGATCACGAGCCAAGCGGAACACCACAGGCAATCCCAGCCGCTGGTCAGCCGCGAAGCGCGTCGCAGCCTCCTGTGGAATCGTCGGGAATACATGGTGCATCAACACGCTGTTATGATTCGCCAAGTCATTCGCCACGAAAAGCAGCGGCGCTCCTGAGAGCTTCGCGCCCGGCGTCGCCGTGTTGCTGAACACCTTCTGACTGGCACCGTCAGCGCTCGCAAAGACACGCTGCCACGCGGCGTCAGTCACGCCCATCAGCATAGCGGCAAAAATCGCAGGGCCGCCAAGCTCGAAGGTCTCGGCCAAGTCGCCGCCGAATTCCTCCGCTGTGATGTCACGATACCCGCGATTGTAGTAAAGCACCTTGTCTACCACGCGCCCCAGATCAGTGCCGCCATATGGAAAATCAGCGCTTAGATCGGTCGGTGACCAAACTAAGCGCCCCTCTGCGTACTGCAAGCGAGCATAGCTCTGGCTATTCCAGCTCATAGATTGATGCTCCGCTCAAAGATCGACACGATCTCTTCCTCATCCTCTTCGTCGATCCCCAGAAACGTGCGCGGCGGTATTTCCACCTCGAAGGTGTCCATCTCGGCGACACTCTCCAGCCGACGCGCCACGCGCTCAGCGTCGTCTAGATTCTTCACCTTCGCCGTCGTCGCCAGCCGCTTGAGCTTCGCGCCCGTCGCTTGGTCGATGTCAAAGCGACTCACGCCGCCCTCTTGCATCTTCTGCGCGTAGGGTAGGTTCGTGCCTACCGTGACCGTCGTGCCGTCATCCTCCACTCGGTAGTCAATTGACTTGCGCAGCTCGCCAGTGTCAATCAGCGCAGGGCGCGGGTCAAAGCGCCGCTTCGGGATGCCGCCCGGCGTGCGCCCGCGCTCCTGAAAGTCGCTGATGATCCCGGCGATGTTCGGCACGGCTCGCTCATCCCACTCCTCACCAGCAAAGCTCTGGTCACGAAAACGCGAGCGGGCCTTCTCGCGCAGGTACTTGCCGATCCTGTCCATCGCCGTGCGAAAGTCGATGTCAACACCGTCAGCCATCGTTGGTCGCTCGCGGATCGTTGGGCCTCAGCCACGACATGTCCGAGGGTCCGAAAGGGGTGCGCACAGGCTGGCTCGGTCGCTGCGGCTGGCGCAGGCTGTTCGACTTCGGTAGCACGCGGTTGCGCCCCGTGACCTGCCCTAGCTCTTGCACTCGCCCGACCCATCGCCGCCACGCTTCGTCCTGCTCAAGTATGAGGCCTCTCTTCCGCGCTTGGAGCAACGTGACGACGCCATCACAAGCGATGGGAACGAAGCGGGGGTCGCTGTTGTCGTAGGTTGCGCCTGCGTGCGTCCGAAAGTATGCCTCCACGTCCGTGACCGCATAGCCTAGCACCGTGTCGTTGATCGACGTTGCAGACGTGTCGTCTTGCGTCGTCAGCTGCACCAGCTTCGACGTGGCGTAGCGTGCTTTCACTTCGTCGATCAGGGCCATGTTAGATGCTCGGTTCGGTGTAGCTCGCAGGCGTTGCCGACGCTGGCAGATACCACCCGCGCGCATTCAGCCAGCCCTGCGTGTAGGCATTGCTCGCGCCGATGGTGTCCGCGAAGTCGAAGCGGTCGCCGCGCGCGCTGTTGCCGTTGACACTGAACGGCGTCGCGCCGCCGATCACAGCAAGGTAGTGATCAGCAAAGAGCGTCATCGGCGTCAATACGATGTCGTCGAACAGGATCCCGCCAGCGCTCAGGCCCGACACCTCAAGCCGCAACGAGGCGTCATCCTCCGCCCAGTTGTCGTACCAGCAGCTGTCGTCGAGCGCGATGGTGTGAATATTCCAACCGCTCTCGGTGCTCGTCGTCAGCGTGTGGGTCAGGCTGCCCAGCCGCATCTTGATTGCCGCACCAGCAGTCGCGCTCGTTGCCGCAAGCCCCGCGCGGTTGTAGGCGACCTGCAAATAATAAGGCGTCAGGCGGTTGAAGGGCCGGTTGATGTTCGCGTTGAACACCTGCGCAACCGTCGCGTCACCTTTCATAAGCAGAGCGCCCGGAGTCGCTTCGCCTTGGAAGGTGCGGTAAGTGCTGTAGCTGACCACCTTGACGTTTGCAGGGTTCGTGATGCTGTAGCCGACGATGCTCTGCGCCGCGCCCGCCGACGTGCCAAGGCTACCGCCGCTGAGCACAACCTGCGTCGCGTCAAAAGACGGGTTGTTCAAGAAAGCCGTGCTGTCTTGAGCGTTCGCGGCAACGATGCTTTGAGCGATCCCCTGCCCTTCGGGGTGCAGGTCGTCAGCGCCAAGCGGCAGGCTCTCGCCAATGAAGACTTCCTGCCCGTTCTGCACCTGAGCGCTGCCAGCGTCAGCCACACAGCGGAAGGTGTACTGGTCACTGAATCCCGCTTCGATGTCTTGGTCGTACTTGTCCTTCGTCAAGCGGCGGATCGTGCCCGTGCCCGTGTTGCTCGCCGCCGCGCTGGCCGTGCCAAACGTCCAGTTGCGGCTGCGCACGCGGATATTCGCATCGACCATGTACTCGTAGACCTGCTGCCACGCTTGGTCAGCATCCACCGCCGTGCGCTCGATGGCCTCCGCGTAGTCATCCATCAGCACCTCAGCCTGAGCGCCGATGTTGTTGAGGGCCGCCCCCAGAGCGGCGCGAATACCGCTCTGGATGTCGAGCACGTCAGCCATCGACTGACCGTCGAGATTGTCGGTCAGCTGATCGTCAGCCCAGACATACGAAGAATTGCCGTCGGCGTACAGGACAGCTTCAAGCCGTCCATGCGCGCCAGCGGCATTTTTCATCATCGTCTTGACCTGAGATTCTGTCGCCTTAGTCGGCATACATCTCTCCGATGGTCGGCAGCTTGCCGTCTCGTGCGTTGAACGCGGGGCTGTCCTCCGGAATCATGTAGAGATGGTCGCAAAGCGGCTCATCCCATTCAGTCCGGCGGTAGTGCCCAGCGTTCGCCTTGTGAATCTCCGTTCGCACCCGCTCGCCCTCATAATCACTGTCGGTCACGGTGACTGCGCCACCGTCGCCCACAGGAATCTTGCGCAAGACGTAATGCTGAATTGTGTTGAGGATGCGCTCAACATTCTCCTCCGACAAGCCAGACACGATCCCGTCAGAAGCGCGGGCAATGCGCCCGCTGCGCTCCTGCGGGATGTAGGTCGTCTTGCAGAACGACACCGCGCCAACGGTGGCAAACTGCAAGGGGCTGTCAGGGTGAACGCCGTAATGGAAACGCTTGTACGTTCCCTCCGGTCGAAAATCACCCTCCAGCGCCTCCGGCTTGAGCCGCCGCTTCTGCTTCTGCTTCGGGGGTCGCCCCCGCCCGCGCTTCTTCGGCTGCTCTTCGGTCTCGGTCACTACCGCTTCTGCCTTCTCTTCGGCCACGGTGGTCTCCTCTCGGTTGTCGGTCATGCTAGTTGTTTACCTTCACGATGCTGTAAGGCACGGTGATGCCCAGACCCTTGCGGCAGAGCCAATCGACACCTTCGATGCGCTCGGTGGTCGGCGTGTACTGGCCGTCACCCATGCGGAAGGTGTAGTCGGTGATCGGCATGCGCTGCTGGATAAAAATCGGCTTGGTCGTGGCGTCAGCCGCCGCAACGTACCAATCGTTGTCCGTGATGCGCTGCGTCGGGATCAGATTAAATCGCAGGTACGAGCGCTGCGCAAGGTCGCGCAGGAAGTTTGACGGGGCCGCAGCCGCGTCACCGCCGCTGTTGTCTTGGAAAATCAGCGCTTGCTCAAACGCCTGCTTGAACAAGCGATCATTCGCCACGTTGTAGAAGATGTCGAACGAGCGCAGCGACACCGGAGAGTGCAACGGCTGGCCGTTCGTGTCCTGAAACTGGCCCATGCGCGTGATCGTGCTGTAGAAGTCCTGCTGGACTGCCACGGTCGTTGCCACGCCGCTGCCGCTGATGATGTTGCCACCGCTCACGCCGAAGCGATCAGCCGCCGCGCCATCAGTCGCGCTGAACAGCCCCGCGCCGTCTGCCGCGTTCGGCACACTCGGCAGAAGCTCAGGGTCAGTCGCGCCCGTCAGCGCTTGGAAGAAAAGGCGCTCATCAAGCGTAGCCATGTTTTGGCCAGCCAGCTGCGCCCGCTCAAGCACCGTCCCCGTCTGATCGTCGAGCGGGTCAGTCCAGTACCACTCAACACCGCTCTGGAACTCGTAGTTTGGAACGGTAAAGCTCACGGACTTGAAGGGCTTGCGCTGATTCGCCTGCCCACGAGCCACGCGCACAGGGTACGGTGAAGTCGTGTTGTAGACGTAAAGCTCTTCGATCTTGTCCGAGGGAACGTCGAGACGGCACGCACCGCTCAGCATCTGCGTGATCGGCTCGTACGTCTGGCCGTAGATTTCTTTGAAGTCGGCACGCGCCCCGCGAAGGAGCGCCGCGCCTGCCATTACCAATTGTCCCGGCATTTGTTTGCCTCCGTTGGGGGTTAGCTACCAAACACAGGCGCAAAGCGAAGGCTCGCACCAAACACGCCATTGCTCGTCGAAGCACCCGCGCTCACGACGCGCACGGTGATGTCGTCACCGCGGTCAAACTTCGCAGCGCCAGCAAGCACGCTTGACGTGCTGATGACAGCGCCCGGCGAGTAGCCAGTGCTCAGCGTCAGCGAAGCAGCGGCCGAAGCGTTGCGATCAACGATGAACTTGATGTCAGAGCCGTCCATCGTAGACGCGCCCTGATAGATCACGTCGAAGCCCGTCAGAACGCCGGAGCCTTCCGCCGGATAGTCAGTGATGAACTCTTTTGCGCTCGTGCCAGTGTAGGACATCTGGCCGGGCACGCTGAAGAGTCCCATCGACGCAGCGCTGTACAAGCCAGCCATCCCTTCGGGGCCAAACATCAGCACGTCCACCGTGGTGGAAGTCTGGTGATTGACGATCAGGCCGCAGGGCGCGCCGTGATTCGACGCAGGCGTAAGCGTCATGTCGTTAGGGTTGTCGGTCACCGGATAGACAAACGCGCCGACGCTCGTAGACGACGCACCGGAGATGGTGACGCCGTACAAAATCATCGGCTCGATGCTCGTGGTGAGCTTCGGGGTCGTGTCGCTGGAGCCAGTGTGGCTCGTGTCGCTGTCGCCGACGCCAATCGTCCAGCCGATGTAGGCAATGCCTACCGCGTTCGAGAAGGGCACAGCCTTCCCAATGTTCGCCGTCGTCGCGTTGCCCGACACCGCCAGCGCTGCCAGACCGCCGCTGTAAACGGTCGTGTCGGCCACGATGAAGGAATTCAGAGCACCGCTGCGCGAGCGGATTGTGGATTCAGCCGTGAGTGCGGCCATGATTGCTCTCCTTATTCAAGGCCCATCTCGGCCAGTCCGGTTTTAATGTACGCGGCCTTGGGAGTCTTGCCGCCCTTGGCTGCAAACTCCGACCACTCCGCTTCGAGCGTGCGCGCCGCCATGACGTGCGCCGCGCCCTTGTTCGCATACTCCAGCACCTCAGTGCTGTCGTTGCCGACCATCGCACCAGCCGTGTAGCCGGTGGTGTAGCTCTCGGTGCTGCGCGGAGGCATGGAGCCGTTGCGCAGGTGCTTGGCGGTCGTGTTCAGCCACGTGTCGCGCACGGCGGCAGGCTTCGCGGCGTACTCGGCGATTTCCTTCTCAGAGATGCCGAAGTCGCTCAGCGTTTCGTTCGCCTTGGCCGACCACTCGCGGCGGTCTGACTCGTCGCGCAGGCGCTTGTTCTCTTTCTCAAGCGCGGTGATGCGAGCGCTGATCGCGCTGTACTCGCCGTCCTTCTTCGCCTTCTCGATCTCGGCAGGCGTCGAATCGGGATTCTGCTTCGGAGGCATGTCCTCTTCGGACTCGCCGGCGGCCAGCATCCCGTCGATCTCTTCTTCTTCAAGATCGACTTCCTCGGTCACGTCTTCTTTGACTTCGACCTTCTCTTCGTCTTCGCCAGACGCCATGCTTTCAATCACTGTGTCGAGCTTCGAGCACATTGAGCGCAGCAAAGCGTCTGTGTCCATGTCTTCGTACTTCACGGCTTGCGCCTCCTTGTACTCATCCTGCCCGCAGGCATAAACCGCGCGGGCCACCTTTCGGCTGTCGCGCACACCGCTATAGAATGTTGCGCCCGCACCTTGCGTCGCAAACTCTTTTTTCTTGTCCTTCACCGTCAGCAGCGCGAATCGAAAGAAGGGAACCTTCGATTGCATCAGCGCCAGCGAATTGATTTCAGGCTTGTCGAAGTCGTGAATCTCTGCCGACCGGTAGGGCAGCTTGCCGCTCTTGATTTCCTTGAACACCGCAGGCGGCACGTCAACAAGGTCAGCGTAGAGCAGCGCGCGCGGCTCGCCCTCGTACTCACTGTCGGCAACGCGCGTCAGCACGAAGTGTCCAGCGCGCTTGGGCACGTCCACAGAGCTTGAGTGCTCGATGTGGAGCGGCGCGACGTAGCCTTCGCGGCGGCGCTCGGCGTCCTTCTCGACCGCCTGCGCCAGCCACTCACGGTCGAACGCCATCCCGCCGCGCTCGTGCTCGGCAAAAATCGGCACGTCGCGGATCGCGTAGTTGCCGTTGGCTTGACGCTCGGCAATGTAATTGCCGGGGCCAAACGCGGAATAGGTGATGACGCCTGTAGTGCTCATGAACGCATTTCACACTAGACCGCGCGGCGTAAATACCTTATAGAGGGAGGGTCTGGCCATAAGGGGGCAAAGCGGAATGAATTGCGATGGCTGATCCTATTGAAGAGCATGACCAGCGCTTGAGCCTTGACGGCTACGGGGTCGTGATGCGGCCCGGCCAAGTCATGAAGGCGCTTAGCGTCAGCAAGCAGACCTACCGGCTGCACGTCGCGCCCATGCTCGACAAGGCCGCGTACTCAACAAAATCACACCCGCGCTACACGCGCTACAGCGTTGCGCGGGTCATTGCATATGGCTGGGAGTGAAGGAGCTCAAGCCCCACCGTACATAGCGCGATCAGGGCGCGAGCGCTTAATGAAGCCCGGATCAGGGAAGGCCCTGCCGCCCGTCACGCCCGACGGGAGGTAGGGCTTCACCTTGCCATCACCGTCAATCAAGCCTTTGCGGCGTAACTGGCTCTCCGTTTGACTCACCAGCACGCATCGGCAGTTGAAGCCAAGCGGCGGCGCGAGCTGATCCCAGATCGGATCATCGACCGGCGCAATCAATCCATCAGCCGCGCCGTGATTCGGGCGCGTGTCGCTGTCCCGCGTCGCGTCGTAGCGAAACGCGGGAAACACCTCACGAAAGCCCGGCTGGTCTGCCTCGGCCCATTGGCCAGCTGCAAAAGCGTTGCTCACGTTCGTGCGATAGACCGTCGTCGCGTAACCCTGCGTCCAATCCTCGCTCGCCTGCAAGGCCTTCGCCGCGCTCAGCTCGCCGCGCCCCTCTTGCAGATTCTTCGCTACCAGCTTGTCTACGCGATCCTGAATCGTTGCGCGCATCTCGACCTCGTGCATCTTCGCCTTGTCAGCGTAGACCTCTTCGACAAACTCACGCGCTGGGATCAAGTAGGGGTTACCCTCCACAAGCGCTTTCACAGCCTCGCCGAAGCTCGGCGCGCCCTTACCAAACTGCACCCGCGCGCGCGGCTCCTTCTGGACGCGCACGCGCTCGATGATCGAACGGCGGCCCCAAAGGTCAGCAAAGGTCTGCGCCGACACAATCAGCTCAGACCCTTCTTCGGTCGCTTGATTGAACGCGCGGATGTTGCCCTTAATGTAGGAGCTGATGGCCTTGCGCAAGAAAGGCTCAAGCCGCTGCTCGCCGGACTCGGTAAGGCTGTCGAAAAGGTCTGGCATCACGCAAGCTCGACCAGTTGAGGCATTGCCTCGATAGCCTCGGCCACAGCCTCGGCAGCGTCAAAAGGCTCGTTCTCCTCGTCGCCAGCCAGCAGCTGCGCGAGAAACGACATCACCACCGGCGTGGCCTCTTCGGTCATGCCAGCGTCAACAAGCGCCTGCGCTTGCTCCGGTGTGAATCCTTCTCTGTTCATCGCTTCCGCCCTCGTGCTCGCGCAACAAGTCGCGCCGTCCCAGCCACCGCCTTCGGCAATAGCTTGCCCTCAAGCGCCGTGAAGCCGGGGACAGCATTTACCCAGCCTTGACCCAGCGCCGTCAAGGTGATTGTACTCGGACTCACAGGGGCCGCCACGATCAAACCGCTCAAGATGGCCACGGGCTTCGCTGCGAATCCGGGCACGCCAGCGGAGAGCATGTCGGCCTCGGCATTCAGCACCTCGCCGCGCACCTTGCCCTTGATCGTGCTCCATGCAGCGCGGCCACGAGCGCCCAGCACGCTCGCGCCGTCCTCGCGCATCTGCTCATACGCAGCCCTGCGCTCAGCCTTGCGCTCGTCCTTCAGCTCCTTGCGCCGCTCCTTGCTCGCCTTCTCTTCGTCAATCTTGACAGGCGGCGCGCCTTCCTTGCCTCCGCTCCACCAGCTGCGCAGGGCTTGGCGCTGGTCCTCGCTCAGCTGCCCGAAGCTCTTGCCGCCCTCATAAGTCGCGCTGTATTGGAGCGCAGAAAAGCCGAAGCCACCCTGCATCGGCGCTGGCTCAGGCTGCTGAGGAGGCTCGACCAGCGCATCAGTCTCGCCGGGCCGTTCAATGCCCAGCATGTCGTACGCCGTTTCCTTCGAGACAGGAACGCCAAGGCGAACAGCGGCGTCAAGAATCTGAATGGCCTTCTCAGCGTCGGCCTTGCGCTGCATGCCCAGCCGGAACTTCGGCATCCGCGCATTCTGCAAGCCAAGCTCACGGAACTTGTGGCGGTTCAAGCGCCAGCACGTCAAAACAACGCTCTCGGTCAGCGCCTCCTCCAGCGATGTGATATCCGGCTGAATGTAGCTGTCACTCTGATCTGACTCGACCTCAGCGCGAGCCAAGCTGCCCTGCGCCGTGCCGCCGCCTGTCGGCATCGTCGATCCCATGCAGACCGAGCGGATGCAATCATCAGCGTACTTCACCAGCCGGTCTACAACGTCGCTGCCTGCCGTCGGGCCGTTCTCAAAGCTCAGCTCGTCGTCTTTGCTGATCGCCACAACGCCGTCAGACAGGTCTTTGACCATCTGCGTCATTGCCTGCGTCTGGATCGTGTCGTTGTCGCGGTCGTCACTCGCCGCGCGGTCTTGCTCTTGCCGCCAGATCGTAACGCCGCGAGCCCATCGCATCGCGCCTTGCAGGCCCTGCTCAAGCACAGCCATCTTGAATGACCATGGGAAGTACAGCGCCTCGCCCAAGCCTTGGCCGTAGCCAAGCCGCTCTTCGCAGTCTTGGTAGACCCACTTGACAACGTAGCTCGCGCCTTCGGGAATCGGCTCGTAATCCCAGAAGCGCTGACCCTCGTCATCCCACACCCGCGCGATGTGCCATACAGGCCGCCCGTTCGGATCGTCATCAGGCTTCCGCAGAATCACGCGGCGGCGGTCGATGTCTTTGATCCCGTTCGGAATCCACCACTTGCTCTGATCCAAGCGCCGCGCGTTCTCGTTCTTCCCGACCACCGGCGACCACAGTGCATAATCGCCAGCCTGCACCGCATACGCAGACCCGCGAAACACCGCGTCAGTCAGATTGAAGCGCGCCTCTTGAAACTTCGGAATTTCTGCGACGATCTGCTCAAGGATGTCAGACGCCATCACGTCTTCTTTAGCGTCGCTCGCTGGCTCCAAGCTCCACTCACCGCCAGCCACAGCATGACGGCGGGCGAGCACTGACGAAGCACAAATAGGATCGCGCTGGAGCTTGCCCCACCACTCAATGTCCTGCGCCAGCGGGTAGCTTGGGTCGTAGACGTACAATCCGCTACGAAACACCGAAGCAAGGTAGGAGCTGTAGAGCTGGCTCGCCTGCTGCACGGGAAAGCGCATCCCGCCAGCGAGTCCACCGCGCCCATCGTATGCGTAGTTAGTCACTGGCCAGCATCCTCTTCACCATCGGGCTGTTCATCGCAAAGGCCACCTTCGCATGACCAGCCTCAGCCGACCGCTTCACACACTCGGCCAGCTCGCGCAAGTCTTCGTCTTCATCAGCTGCAGCAAGCACCGCGTCAGCCATCCCGCCGCGTGCATCCATCGCAAAGATGAAGTCGCCGCGCTCTTCCACCTTGCGCAGCACGTCCACCAGCTTCGTCATCACCTCGCCCATCCAACACCTCCGCTCGGCTGAACGCCAGCAAACACCGATGGTCGGCGCGGCTCGTCCCCCTGCGCTTGACGCAGCGCCCTGCGCCGCTGGCCCATCTTCTGCCACACCTTCAAGCCGTACACAATAGCATCCACCTGATCGTCGTGCGCAGCATTTGGGAAGCTCAGTAGCTCCTTCTCCAGCTTGCCCAGCCACGGGGCGCTGTGCGGCAAGCAAAATTTGCCATCAGCCATCATCGGCGTGACACCCTCCGCCCGGCTCACCTTGTCACGGTGCGCGTCAAGCTCCTTGATCGCCAGACCCTCGCGCCGCGCCATCTGAATGATCGGCAGGCCTAAGCCGTTTGGCTCGACGTAAATCACGCCGGGGCGCTCAGCAACGCGGCGCTTCATCAGGTCAATCACCTTCGGCGCCTCAAGCTGCACGCGGTCCATGCGGCGCAAGCACAGCTCGCCGCCGGGGATGCCCGACCACGTCGCCAACGCCGTATAGTCGCCGTGCGTCCGCTCGGTCGCCGCACAGTCCTGCGTGTAGTACCAGATCGCGTCGCGGTCGCGGTAAGTCTTGCCGCCAAGGTCAACGAAGGTGTCTCCCTCGCCGTCGTAAGTCGCATAGCGGTTCTCCAGCCAGTCAGCTTGAAAGATGTCACCGCCCGGAGGCACAGGCTCCTGCTGGTACAGACTCATCCAGTCGCGCGCAGGCATCAGCGAGCGCATTAACTCCAGATTCGCAAGGCTCACCTGATCTTCCCAGAGCGCTTCGCCAGCCTCGTTAATCGCAGGGTACTTGGTCTCGTGCCATCGGCCCGGCTCGGTCTGCAAGAGCTTGCCGATCAAGTCATCCTCGTGCCAGCGCGTGTGAACGACGACGACCGACGCCTCGCCTTGATTGCCCTGCTGCCGCGTCATGAAGTCCGATAGATACCAGTCCCACACCCGCGCGCGGATTGTATCGCTCTCGCCGTCCTGACGGCCCTTGACCGGATCGTCGATCAGGCCGTGCGTCATGCCGCGCCCCGTGATCCCGCCGCCAACGCCTGCGCATTTCATCCCGCCGTAGCCGTTCATCAGCGTGAATTCCAGCGCCTGATTCACACCGCCATCACGCCCGTTGCTCACCACCGACGCGGGGAAGAGCAGCTTGTGCGCCTCGCCAGCCAGAATCTGCTTCACCTTGCGGCAGAAGGTCGCGGCGAGCTCGGCGCTATAGGTCCCCATGATGATTTCAGCATCAGGGTTCAGACCCAAGAGCATCGCGCAGGCGCGCGCAAGCATCTCGGTCTTCCCGTGGCGCGGTGGGACTTCGATGATCTCGCGCGTGTGGTAGCCGTGCATCCACCCGTTGAGCCGCTTCGCAAATTCGACGTGATGCCAGTTGACGCGGTAGCCGGGAAAGGTGTAGCACACATAATCAAGCAGCCCGCGACGCGATAGCTCGCGGCGGGCTAGCTCGGCACGGGCTAATGCTCGCTGCCTATTGAGGCTGTCCGTCGCGGAGGCCAAAAATCACGTTCACCTTTCCGAGTGCGCCCGACACGCTCTTCACCGTGAGCGTCTGCGTCCCGCTCTCGCTGAACTTGCCAACGGGCACAACCGTAGCAGCGCCCGAAGGCATCGGGTAGCCATTGCCCGCGCTCGCGGCGCTTGCAGCCAGCGTACCGTGAAACGTGGCGTTGGCGCTCGTCGTCAGCAGCGCCTCAACCGCACGCTTCGGAATCACCGGCTGCCAAACGCTCGTCGTGATGCTCGCGCCGACAACGGTCGTTTCAACCGCTTCGTCAGCTCTCCACTGAATCGCCATCTTGATCCCCTTCAGCTATCAGCTTGCGCAATTCTTCATCAGTCTTCCCAGAGTAGTCTATTTCGCGCGCGTCGTCAGGCTTTATGTCAAGCACCGTCTCGCGCGGAATCTCGGCCTCGCCGCGGTCGGACCGCACAAAGTTTGCCATCTGCGCTTGCATACGCAAGTAGACGACGCGGCTGTTTGCCAGCTTCGCGTCGGCTAGGGTCGCATTTGGCGAGAAGAGCGCAGCCCCCGTCACCTCGTTCAACACGCCGACCCGCAGCGCCTTCGCGTAGTCCCAAGCCTCGCGGAATCCGGGCACGAGCCGCCGCCAGTTAGATAGCGTGCTTGGAGAAACGGGGCAGTCTTTGCTGTAAATCCAATTGCCCGCCGCTATGTACTCCAGCACCTCCATCCCCAGCTCCGGAGTGTAGGTGCTCTTGATGCCCGTCCCTTTCCACTCGTAGGGCTCCAGAGTCACGTTCTTCCGCAGCTGTTCGCGCGCATATGTCCGCGTGCTCTCCGATTCCATACCAATCCCCCTCAAGCAAGCCTCGCGCATACGGATGCGGCAGGTAGAAGAAGAGCGTGTTGAAGTCTTCGACCTGATAGCCCGCCAACGTCACTTCGACCCACATAATAACGGGAAGCGCCACGTCCTTGCCACCGTTCGACGTCTCTTTGAAGTCAGCGGTCTCGTAGGCGACAACGTAGTCACAACCGCACTCAATCAGCGCCAGCATTTGCGCGATCTGAAGATTGGCCTCGGCTGTGTATTGCGTGTCCCAAGAATGGGCGGGAACGTAGCAGAGCTTCGCGTACTCGATCAAGAGCTGCCGCGACTTGTTGAAGGCGTCCACATGCGGCAGCTGAAGGACTGCCCGGCTGGGGAAGTCCGAGTTGGCCGCATCGGTAGGCGATTGGGAGTATTTGGCTCCCCGCGAGGGCTGCGCAGCGCAAGTGCGCAACGTCGCGTCTCGCAGATTCCAGCGCTCGCTCGAATGGCTCCCAGTTTCGCTTGAGTCTGGCAGATTCAAGGGTTTCGGCTGCCGGGCCAAGGAGACCTCCTTCACGTCGCGCAAGGTGATAGAAAGCTAGCAGGTTCGATATCCGCTGCTCGTGAGTCATGACCAGTGAGGCAAGGTCAGCCTTGCGCATCGCCATCAGCTCCGACTCACGAGCCGTGCGGCTCTTCGTTGCCCGCGACGCGCTCGCCGTCTCATGCTTCGAGCTGATGTTGCGTGTCTTCATCGCTCCCGCCTGCCGCCGTAATACAGCAGCCCTTCCCGCTCGCCGCTCAGCGCGTCCCGCGCGTGCTGCTCGCTCTCAGCCACAAACGCCACCGCGCCAGCCTTGTGCCACTCGCGCAGCCGCGCCAGCTGGCCGCCGCGCGGGCGCTTGCCGGGCATCTTCACTTCGCAAGCATAGGTGACACCAGACACGCACGCAAGCAGGTCGGGCTCGTTAATGTTGCCGCTTGCGCCAGCCATGACCTTGATAACCTTGCCGCCCGTATCGCAGAACACGGCCATGATCTGACGCTGGAGGCTCGATTCGTGCATTGTCGCCGATCCCAGTCTGGTAGCCGATCTTGACGCGGGCAGGCCCAGAGCGCTTGCATGCCATAGCGTCGCGCCAGCCTTGGTCGTAGCCAGCATCGTAGGCGCTTGATGTGTCGCTCACCACTCCCCCCCCACTTGAATCCTCGGCATCACTTCGCCCAAAAAAAAGTCTAGAAACTCAGATGCGCGGGACTCAAGCGCGCCTGTCGCCCGGTCCACCTCAAGCGCGATTGGGGTCTTGGGCAGGTCATACCCCTTGAGCCTGCACCATTCTTCGTACATGCCGGCCTGCATTGCTTCTGACACAACATGCTTACAAAGAGCCTCTACGTCTTCTGGGAAATCCCTCAAAGCATATCCTCCATGCTCGCCAAGCCCTCGTTGCCGCGCACGACAATCAGCTTGAGCCGCGCGCGCGTCGCGCCAACATACCACAAGCGGCGCAGCGCGTCTTGATTATCTGGGTATTGGCGCTGCACCATGCTCGGACACTCGTCAAGCAAAAAGATCGCGTCAGCCTCAAGGCCCTTGCTTGCGTGCATCGTCATGGCCGTGACACTAGGCTCTGCGCCGTCAATGCTCTGGCCCATAGGCGTGTCGTGCCACGTCGGTAGCTTAGCTTCGCGCCAGTCAAAGGGTAGGTCTTGTGTTTGAATGACCAGCGCGTCATTGCCGCCGTCGTCTGAGTCGCCACTATATAGGCCGCGCTTGATCGGATGCGGCTCGCGCAGCTCGAAACCCTGTGCGCGTATGTCTCGCTCTACCTCGTCAGCGCCCTCTTGCGTGCCGCAGAAGGGGCCCCCATCGATGATTAGCCACGGGGGCTCGAAGCCTAGCACAGGCACGCCGTCCTTCTTTTTCGCCGTCCAGTGCTTCGCGGGCACAAGCTCGCCGATTGCGCTGGCTAGGTCATGGCGCAGGTCGTGCGCGCCGGCAGATAGCAGGTTGTGAGCGAGCACCGCGCGGTAAGGCTTGCTCCAGTAGCGCGCCTGCCCCGCGCCAGCCACCATATGCCCCGCGTCGTTGAATACCCGCGCCATCGCAGCCGCTTGGCGGTTGGTATAGGCCAGCAAGTAGTGCGAGCGGCCCGCCTCGTGCAGGCTCGGCATGTCATGGAACGAGCACTCTGTGACTTCGCCCTCATGCTCGGCGGGCTCGTATGCCACGCTCGGTCGGTCAGCGATCCGCTCGACCACCGGAGTAGCGTATGCGTGAATCGCGCGAGAAGGCCTCCTAAACGACTTGGAGAGCACAAGGCAGCCCTGAGCACCTATTCGACGCTCAAGCTCGCCTGAGGCCGCTCCACGCCACTCGTGGATGGTCTGATCGGGGTCGCCGATCACAATGGTGTGTTTTGCGCGCTCGCTCCATCGGTCAATCAGCCGCCATTGCTGGGTGCTGCAATCCTGTGTTTCGTCAACGATCAGCAAGGATCGGTGCGGAGGTCTGATGTCCAAGGCCTCTTCGATCATGTCGTGATAGTCGATCTGGCCTTCGTCGGCCATCTGCTCGCGGATGGCCTCGATTTCGTCAACGGTCGCCGGTGATGCGCCAAGCTCGTCGGCTGCCGCCCCGTAGCTGACGCCCGTCGCCCTCGCGTAATCGTAGACCCGCGCCGCCTCGTCGTTGTCTGGCCACTTGTAGACATCAGGCTTGCGCCCTGTCGTCGCCGTGACCAGCCGCAGGGCCTCTGCATGGATCGTCGAACACACGCGCTTGGCGTCGCAGTCCTCCGGCAAGGGCAGCCGCCGCGCCAGCTCGCTGGCGGCGTTTCGGCTGAAGGTACAGAGCAGGATCGACTTAGGCTCGTAGCCTTGCGCCAGCCACTCGGTAGCCACACGCACCGCAGCCGTGGTTTTGCCAGTGCCCGGCGGCCCGACGACCACCGTCGATGATCGGTCGCCACTCGGCATCCAGTCGGTCCCCATCGCAGTTACTTTGATATCAAACATTATACCCCTATATAGCAGTTAAGGCACATTAGGCACATTTTTCGCGCGAATCTTTTGTGCCTGTAAAAGTCCTTATAGAAAGCGGCTTGGCAGCCGAAAATCGGCGTTAGGCACATGGCACATCGCACCAATTCGTCCGATGGTAAATCGGAGCGATGTTCCTGTGCCTAACCTTATTTCATAAGGACTTACGACGTTTTAGGCACATTCCACGCTTGGGAGAAATAAGGTAGTGACTCTTGGCCTATTTTCGCCGTGACGCGGCTGGATTTCGCACGCTTTGGCTCGTGCGAAGGCGGAAGCAATGGCTTGTGAGTTGATGTCACGTTCTGCTCCGGAGATGCGCTTGCGGATGGTTGGGCCGTGAACCCACCATAGAGAGGTCTCCGGATCGTACCATTTCTTCTTCCTAAGCAGCAGCAGAAACTCTTCTTTCGTTTCGACCGTCTCCAGCTGTGCGACCGTGGCGCACAGGTGTTGGTATGCGACGGCCGCGGCGCTCTCTTGGCTTGAGCCTTGCTCCTCCCGCACGCCAGCTTCTAGCACCGCCTCTAGAGCGTCCGTGAACGCCTTCGCGCTCCCCTTGTCACGCGGCCATAGAAAGCCGCCCGGCGTCCCTAGCGCTCGCTGGCGCAGCTTGGCATAGCTGGTCAGCTCGCTTGCGGTGACGCCGCGCAGCTCCATGCTGCGGCCAGCGTGCTTGATTGAGAGCCTAAAGCGGCTCGTGCCCTCGTCGTCAACGACTCGGCGGCGCACGTCTACGATCTCCCAGCCGTCCTCCCCGCTGGCCTTGACTTCGCGCACAACGTCGCGGGCGGCCTCGGCGTCAAACTTGACACCGCGCTCGCGCGCCATGCGTTCGAGCTGTGACACGGCCACGTCTAGGTCGGGCGCGGTGTTGCCAGCGTCGTAGGTGCATACGCTTTCGACGATCTGGCGCACCTCGTCGTCAGAGAGCGGCGGCTTGCAGTCCCGCGCGTTGCGGCCAGCGACGAGCATGGCCACCTCATCATTGTCAGCGCCTGCAGCTCGCTTGGCGCATCCCCAGCGGAATAGCTGATCGTTGCGGCTGCCTTCGGTGATCGTGCCGACCGAGACGCCACCGCCACCACCAAGGGCTGGCGGGCGTTTGGCTGCAAGCAGATCGACGAGGGCCTGCGGCATCG
Organism: uncultured Mycobacterium sp.; assembly: GCA_964513475.1. Taxonomy (GTDB): domain Bacteria; phylum Actinomycetota; class Actinomycetes; order Mycobacteriales; family Mycobacteriaceae; genus Mycobacterium. Next base: position 30,968 of record CAZEMS010000040.1, read on the forward strand.
GCTCAAGCGGCTCGTCGTTGTCCCACTCGTAGACAGCGCCGCTGGGATGGATTGACGGGGGCGCTACGACGTAGCCCCCCTCGCCGCGCACGTCTACTCCCGGCAGCATCTTCGCACGGTTGCGCACGTCGCGCCCGCCGGTGCTGTAGTAGACGTGGCGGCCCCCCTCTTCGCGCCCGGTGATGGCTTGCAGGCTGTCAGCGCTTGCGATGCCTGCGGCCTCGGCCACGCCCAGCGCGCCCGCGCCGTCAAGATCGACGACGACGAGCCCGCTGATTGATCCGGTGCAGATTCCAATGTTGGCTTGAGGGTGGCTGCCCCACCATTTGCGAATTTGATCTTCATCGGTTGTGGCTTCTTTGCTGCCACGCCGGATGATCGGCTCCTTGCCGCGCGGCCTGAGCGGTATTACCGCCCAGCCGCGCGCGGCGTACTCTAGCGCTGCGTCAAGCATTGAGGATGGCATCGCGCGCCTCCTCCTGATTGTCAGCCAGCGGCCATTGCTCGACCTGTTCGATGGCGTACCAAACAGTCCGCAGCCAGCGATCTTCGTCCTCGTCAGTCTCGCGCCAGACGCAGCTGACCTGCCAGCGACACTCCCCGCCCGTGACAATAGGCGGCTGGGTAAAGACGGCTGTCACCAGCACATGGCAGCCGTCTTCACGCACGCGCACCTGCTGCGGCTCGACGGGCTGGGCGACTTCTTCAAAGTTCTTGTGCCATTTGTCCCCGCGGTAGCAATCAACGTAAACCGTTCCATCTGCTGACCGGAGCCTCGGCCCGCCGTTGCATTCCACTGGAACCTTGAGCATGTACCATTTTCCCTCTTGCATCATGTACCTTTCTGCGCTACGTTGAGCGCGTCTTCTTGCCTCCAATGGCCCGACGCCACCCCCTCTTGGCGTCGGGCCTCCTCGTTTCCAGACCCTAGAAGGGCGTGTCGTCGTCCTCGTCGTCGCTCACGTCGCGCACGGCTTCTGGCTCAGGCAGCGCGCCTGCGAAGTTCTGCACGCTGGCGAGCAGCTTCTTTTGAAACGCCTCGGCGTCCGCGCCTTCCTTGTTGGCAGCCGTCAGCATCTTCTCTGCCGTCGCGTACTCGGTCTCTGGCCCGATGTATTCAAAGCACGGTACTTGCTGATCGCCGTAGGTGCTCTCGACCTTCTTCGCCTTCATGACGAAGCGGCGAAAGCATGGCGCGGGCTGCTCGTCTGCGCTTTCGGGCAGCACGTCAGCGGCAGCGGTGACGTAGTCGCCTTCTTGCTCGCCTTCGCTTGCCAGCGGCAGGTCGTTCGACCACGTGCGCACAAGGTCGCTGCCGGGGATGTAGCTCATGCCCTTGAAGCGCACGATGGCTTCTGCCTCGATGTCGTGAACGTAGACGCGCATCTCGATGGTGCGGATGCCAAGGGTCTGCGCTTTCGGGTCGGGCTTCTCGCGGAAGGCGTCGAGCGCAGGAGGGCCGCCGGTGACGGGCAGCTGCGCGATCTCGATCTTGTCCGAGTCCGACATGCGGTCGAAGGCGTCTTCGAGCCCGACCTTGCGCAGCACTTGGCGGTGCTGTGACGTGCAGCGCGTGCGCAGCGCGGAGGGTTGCAAGCTGAAGTAGGTGCGCACGCCCAGCGGCGTAATGGTCAGATCATCGAATGCGGTGTTGTCGCACCACAGCTGTCCGACCTTCGCGCCTGCGTCGAGCGCCTTCTTTGACTTGTCGGTGACGACGGTCAGCCACTTGTTGCCGCCGCCGCCGCCCACGTCCACTTGTTGCGGCTTGTACTTCGCCGCGAGTTCCTTCATTGATCCCATGTTACTTCCTGCCTTTTGCTACTTGCTTCCAAGGTTCGCCAGCTTCCACACCTTGCGGGAGCGGCTTGCCTTCTTCAATTCGTTGCTTGCAGATGCTCTGCAAGGTGTTGGCGTTGACGGTGAGTAGATGCGGTGACTCGGTCAACATCTCCTCCCGCAGCGCGTCGCGGTCGGTGGCCTTGAAGCTCTGGCGCTCCTTCAAGAGCACGCTGAACCCTTCGCCTTTGACGCTCGTCAACCCCTCGGCCGTGAACGCTTCGACCATCTGCGCTTCGAGTACCTTGCGCTCTTTTTCCAGCTCGGCCTTCTGCGCGGCCAGATCGTCGATGCGGTCGCGCAGCGCCCACCACGCCTTAGCCAGTTCGGTTGGTGTCATTCTCGCCTCCCATCTCCCTTTGAATTTTTTTCGCAGCCGCGGTTGCTCTTTCCTCACCAAGGACACGAGCAAGAAACATTTCGGCATCGCCATCAAGCAGCAGCAGGGCGCGGGCTAACTCTGCGTCCCAGTCGTCGCCCTCTGCGTTGGCGACCAAGCGCGCGGACTTTTTGACCATGTCGCACGCTAGGCACAGAGCGTGAAGGTGAGGCTTGCTGTCGCCTACCATCACCAGCCTTAGCGCTTCTTTGCCGATGTCGTTTCCGGGGTCTGCGACAATCTTGGTCTCTGCGGGGGTCAAGTCTTGCTTCTTCTGCAGCTTCCTTGCAATCGCCCTCGCAATCTTCATTCTTCCGCTGCTCATTTGCCCCTCCACTCGTTGCGTTTCCTGATTGCGTCCTCAAGCGCGATCTTGCCTTCGAGAACGCCTTGCACGTCCTCGTCAATGGTTGCTTGCGCACCTACATGGTAGTAGGTCACGCGCCTGCTCTGCCCTGCCCGATGGCAGCGCTTGAGCGATTGCTTGTAGTTGTCGGCTCGGTATCCGGTCGAGAGGTAGACGACGTTGCAGGCGCGTGTTAGGTCGATGCCTACGCTTCCTGCCTGCATCTGGCAGAGCAGGACACCCCCTGCGTCCAGCGCCCGCCATTCGTCGGTCTGCTTCTTTGCTCCCGTGAGCATATAGCATTTCCTGCCGATCTTTTCCAGCGCCTCCCGCGCCCGCGCCAGCTCTTCGGTAAACTGCCCAAAGACGACGAGCGGTTCGTCAGGCCCCAGCTCTTCGGCGATGGCGACAAGTTGCGCGCGCTTGGCTTCATGCTTGACCACGTCCACACCTGTGCTGATCTGTTGCAAGCGGAGCGCCTTGACCATCACGTTGTCAGCGCTCAGCTCCTGCCCCTCAAACTCCGTCCACAGCTCGGCCTCAAACTCGTTGTAGGCTGCCTGCACCTTGTCGGGCAGCTCGACCCAGCGCCAGATATGGTGCTGCGGCGGCAGGTCTTGCACGTCGTCGGCGTCGCAGCTCACCATCACCTTCGCTAGCTCTTCGTCGATCTCAGGGCACGCCTTGGGCCACACCTTGGCGTGCTTGATGTATGGATGCGGTCGCGCGTACTTGTGCTGCCATGCTGTCCACGTTGGCGCGTCCCACTTGGCGCCGTGCACGGCTCGTAGCACGCCGTAGGCGTCCTCGTAGCCCTGCGGCATCGGCGTACCGCTCAGCCCGACGCGCCGCCGCGCCTTGATCTTGCGCACCTGCTTGCTGGTGGCGCTGGTCGCGCCCTTGCATCGGTGTACTTCGTCCAAGATCAGCACGTCCCACGTTAGCTTGTCGTGCGTCAGCAGCTCGCGCAGCTTGTTCTTCGTGGCTAGCCGGTCGTAGTTAGCGATGACGAAGAGCGTTTCGCGGTCGTGTACGGTTGGCGCTCCTTCGCTTGCCTTGCGTAGCTCTCCCTCTTTCTGAACGAGCGCGGCTGCCTTGGCGGTCGTGCCCTTGGCTGCGTTGACGATGCGCGGCCTGCGCGGGCCTGCCCACCACTTCTCGATCTCGCGCATCCAGTTGGTTGCTACGGCCTGCGGGCAGAGGATCAGCACCTTGCGCGCGCCGCTCTTATGGCTCATGGTGTTGCGTGCGACATCGACGGCGATTTTTGTTTTCCCCGTGCCCATGTCGTAGGCGATCAGCGATGCTTCGCGCTCCAGCGCCCATAGCGTCGCCGTGACTTGGTGCTCCCATGATGGTGTGTTGACGATCAAGACTCTTGCTCCCATCTATGTATGGTCATCACGGCTGGCCCTAGCTGCTCGCTGATCTCGCGTAGCGTCAGCCCCTCGTCGCGCAGCTTGAGCGCTTCATCGCGCACGCTCTGCGGCCACTCCGCCGTCCCTCCATGCCCGCGCATACCCACGCCGCGCTCCAGCAGCCTGCGGTGCACGGTCTTGGCTCCTACGTCCAGCGCGTAGGCGATGCGGCGGAGGCTGAGCCCTTGACCGTAGAGCGTCACGGCGGTGTCAATCTGCTCTTCGCTGAGCGCTCGTTTGCGTCCCATCTTCCCTCCTCTCGATCCACTTGCGCACTGAGGCAACCGACGCGCCTACATGTCGTGCGACGTCTGCTTGGGTCATCCCGTGCGCGTATCGCAGCCTCCGCGCATCGGCTTTGGTCTGCTCGCTGTACCCCCCGCTGCCTAGGTGGCTGCGGATGGTCACGCCGCGCTTGCGCAGCCAGTCGTATATCGCCCTGCGGTGCACCTCGAAGCGGCGCTCAAGCTTGTGTCCGCCTACGCCTTGCCTGTAGAGCCCCACCACTTTGTCGACGTCGCTGTCTGTTAGCTTGCGCGTCGTGCGGATGGGGACACCTGCTTTGCGTGCCCAGTTGAGCACGGTTGTAGCTGATACGTCGTAATGCGCTGCGGTGACGTTGCTGCTCCGCGTGCGCTGGTAGTGCTCGACCACCTCATTCATTAAAGCCTCGTTGTAGCTCACCTTTTTTCCCCTCTAGCTTGTCTCCTACTCGTTTGCACCAATCCTTGTGCAGCCCGTGGCGGCGGCAGAGCGTCAAGCGCTTGTACCCCGGCTCAAGCTGCGCCCACGCCTCCATCACTTCGCGGGTCACCACGGGCGCATCTGGCAGCCCCTTGCGTATCCGCGCGGCTTGCCGCGGGTTGTCGTCCATCCATTGCAAGCCTCGCGCACCTGATGGCAGCGGCTTGCCGCGTTGCCAGAACACAATGTCGTGGTCTCGCAGCAGCACCCGCGCCGCCTCGGTCGTCAGGCCGTAGAGATCGCGCGAAAGGAGGATGAACACTGAGTTGATGTCGTAGACGTCCTGCTGAATGTAGCGCGGCAGGCCCGTGCCCATGATCTCGTTCGCCTTGTACCCCCATGCCGCCACGATGTGCCCCAGCAAACTCGCTGCGTAGTCGTCATGTATCACAGCTCCTCCGCAAACAGCTTTGCCATATTCTTCCGCGCGTGCTCCATCGCTTCATCGAGCGTCACGCCGTAGCCTTCAATTTCGCAGCCTTTGCACGCGCTGTAGAATTCGACGCGCTGGGGCTTGCCGTCCATCTTCTCGTAAAGGAGCACGGTCAAGTACACACCGTCGTCAGTTGTCGCCTCGTAGCGCCACTCAAGCACGTCGCCCCCGTGCATCTCGCATTCCTCGCTCCATTCGAGCCTCGGCCACAGCCTCTTTATTTGCTCAAGCATCTGCTCGCCTCCCCGCAATATGCTCGAACGCGGCGGTGTAGGCCGCGCACTTGGTGCTAAACAAGGTGCGCTTCCATGTTTGCCGCTCATGGGGAGCCGGTTCGAGCATTTCCCAAAGCTCGCCGTGATTCCGCTTTGGCTGGATGTAGTGCTGCCGCTTAGACAGCCACCGCGCCACCTCCTCATCGCCCAAGATCATGGCGATAGCGTCCGCTTGATCCATCGTGATAAGGATCGGCTCATCCCACTCGTACAAGGACGCGTACTTCGCCTCGCCGTTCTCCGCGACACTCAGCCGCTCCGGCATCTCGCACCCCGCCGCTTTCATCGCGGCGACGAGTCGTTGTAGGTCGGTCATTGGTTTTCCTCGTCTAGCATTTCAAGCGCCTCGGCGGCAACGCCCCAGCGGTCGCTTTCCTCGGCGCACTCGATCACTCCCCCCTGATCCGCTTGCGCTGGCCGTCTTGGTCGTCGTGCAGCGGCCACTTGCGCACGCCGCTGATTTTTTTGCCCCGCGCGCACAGGTCGCCGTCTTGATTGCGCCAGCAGCACACTGCCTCGTCACCAATCACCGCCAAGACCAACGAAGCGTCACTCCAGTCATCAACCCGCACCTGATCCGCTTCGACCTCCACCTCCGGCGCATCGCACGGCGTCCAGCTAATGAGGATGTAGCTGCCGCTGAACGAGCCGCAGCACTTGCCGTCAGCGAGGAACGCGGGGTGAACATCTCCTGACTTGATCTCGCCCGCCTCCACATAAACCAGCGTGCCGTTCGGCGTTTTGAACCATTGCTTCTTCATTGTGCCAGCCCTCCCACAATTTTCGCCGCTTCGCTTGAGCACGCGGCAATGGCATCTTCGATCGTGCGGCCCCAGCCAACAGCCCAGCCGTTTGCCTCTTGGGCTTCAAGCTGGTAAATCTTCCCCCACGCTGCGCGCTCGACTCTCAGGCTCAAGCCACCGTCTGACCTGCCGATGTACGCAGCCCCGTGTTTTTCCCAATCGTGCTGCGGGAAGCGCCCCCGAAGGAACGCCATTAGCTCGTCGTTGCTCATCACTCCCCCCTGATCCGCTTCCGCTCGCCGTCCTGATCGTCGTGCAGCGGCCACTTGCGCATAATGTCGATGTCCATGTCTGATGACCAAACCTTGCCGCCATCGCGGTAGCAGTAGATGACGCGCGTTCCCACAATCGCAACAACCAGCGTGGGGTCGCTAGCGCCGCAAACCCGCACCTGACCGACTTCGACCTCCACCTCCACCTCCGGCGTCTTGTACCACTTCTTACTCACTCAGCACTTCCACAATCTCCGCAGCTTCGTTGCTGCAAGAGGCAATTGCATCTTTGATCTTGCGGCCCCAGCCGATAGACTTTGAGCGGTCTGCCGTAACCGTGACGTAGTAGCCCCACTCAACGCGACTCACCTCAATCGTCCAGTAGTCCTCTGACTCGCCGCTAAAAAACTCGCCGTCCCACTCCCACACATGATGCGGGAAGCGCCCCCGAAGGAACGCCATTAGCTCGTCGTTGCTCATCACTCCCCC
>CAZEMS010000041.1:0-37838 GCA_964513475.1 uncultured Mycobacterium sp.
CGACGGTGCGCAGGCCGGCGAGGTCCTCGTCGGGGATCTTCACGCCGTACTTGTCCTCGGTCTGAACCGCGATCTCGACCATCGACAGCGAGTCGATGTCCAGATCGTCGACGAAGGACTTCTCCGGTGTCACCTCGGACGGCTCGATACCGGTGACTTCTTCGATGATCTCGGCGAGACCGGCGATGATTTCTTCCTGACTGGCGGCCACGGTGGCTCCTTTAACTGGTTGGTGCGTGCACTCCGGTCGGAGTGTCGCTTGGGGACGTGCGGTATATGTCCGATATGTGGTTGTTCCCGGACTACAGCTCGCTGAGCTCGTCCAGGTCAGCGGGGGACTTGACGGCGTGCGTCGGAATCCCCCGAAGTTCGCGTTTGGCGATGCCGACGAGCGCGCCCGCGGGCGGGAACTCGACGATCGCGCTCACGCCGCGTTGACGCAGTGTCTCGGTGCACAGGTCCCAGCGCACCGGCTGGGTCAGCTGCGCGACCAGCTTGGTCATCGCATCGGCGGCCGAGGCCACGGGCTGGCCGTCGGCGTTGGACAGCAGCGTCGTGGTCGGCTCCGCGGTGGCGACCATCTCCACGGCATCGGCATAGCCGGCCATCGCGGAGGACATGTAGTGGGTGTGGAACGCCCCCGCAGTAGCCAGCCGGCGTACCCGCGCCCGCGCCGGCGGATCCTCGGCCAGCTTCTCCAGCGCTGCCACCGCGCCCGCCGCGACGATCTGACCGGCGGCGTTGCGGTTCGCGGGTACCAAGTCGAGCGCGTCCAGTCGGGAGAGGACCTCGGCCTCGTCGCCTCCCAGCACTGCGGCCATGCCGGTTGGTTCCTCCTTGCACGCCTTGGACATCTCGGCCCCGCGGGTCGCGGCCAGCGCGACCGCATCCTCGGCGGAGATGACGCCGGCAATCGCGTACGCGGCGATCTCGCCGACCGAATGACCCGCGACGGCTGTGCCGTCGCCCCGGCCGCTCGGCAGGCCACGCCGGGCCGCCTCGTCGTGGGCGATCAGGGTGGCGGCCACCACCAGAGGCTGGGTGACGGCCGTGTCGGTGATCTCGTCGGCGGTCGCCGTGGTTCCCAGCCGGGCTAAATCCAGGCCGGCGATCTCAGACCACGCTGCGACACGGTCGGCAGCACCGGGCAGCTCAAGCCAAGGGGTGAGCATGCCGGGGGTCTGCGAACCCTGTCCGGGAGCGAGCAATGCAAGCACGCGTTTAAGAGAACACTGTGAAGACGGATTTGCGCGGTGTAAGAGATTATGAACCTGGTCTTATGTTTTTGTAGAGAACATACAAAACAGCATGTGATGCGACTCCACCGAGACCGGTCCGCGACCTGTTAGCCGCGTCTCACCCGGCGCCGACGCCGGGTCCGGTGCCGTCGCCGATACCGTTCGCGCGCCCTCGACCTGCGTTGATGAACTGCCCGGCCGGCCGGGCCCCGGATGCTTGATGGGTCAGGCGCCCCACTGATGAAGCCACCCTCAACACGTACGCGTCCCGGGGAACGGTCGGATCACGCCCGGTGAAGTCGGTAATCCGTTTGAGCCGGTAGCGGACGGTATTTGGATGAACGAACAATCGGCGGGCACACGCTTCGATCGCGCCGCCGGAGTCGAGGTAGGCGTCCAGCGTCTCTGTAAGGGCCGGGCCTGCCTCCGCTAGCGGGCGCATCACCTCGGAGTCCAGCGCCGCGATCGCGGTCGCGTCACCGAGCAGTGCGCGTTCGGGAAGCAGTTCGCGGGCCGAGACCGGCCGAGGCGCACCGCTCCATCCGGCGACGGCGTTCATTCCGGCGATCGCTTCGGTAGCGCTGGTGTGTGCCGCGGTCAGGGTCGGTGCGGTCGGGCCGAGCACCACGGGACCGTCGGCGAACACCGCCAGCATCTCGGTCAGGAACTTGTCCGTCGGGGTCAGTGCACCCGACACGATGGCGACCAGCCAGGTGCCGTGTACGTCGGCCAGCGCGGCCCGGCCGTGGCGGTTGACCACGTCGTGCACGTCGGTGCTCGCCAGGTCCAACCGGTCGGCCTGCGGCAGCCCGACGATAACCGTTGCCGCTGCGGTGGCGTCCCATTTCAGCGCTGCGGCTTGAGACTGCAGACTCGGCCCGACGTCGCCGCGCACGACTGCATCGACGACGTTGGCCTCCATCCGGATATCCCAGGCACCCCGGGCCTCGGCTGCGTCGGCGTAGGCGGTCGCCGCCGCGAATGCCAGGTCACGGCTGTACCGCAGAATTCCGGCGGTAAGAGCGGTGACCTGCTCTTCGGAGCGGGCCAGCAGCGGCACCACCTCCTCGAAGAACTCCATGGTGACCTGCACCATCTCCACGGTTTGGCGCAGTGCGATCCGGCGGGTGAGATCCTGCGGCACCAGTTCGAACGCCTGCGCCGTGTAGCTGACGTTGCTCTTGGGGTTGCGCATCCACTCGACGAAGTTGACTACCGCCGCCTGTACCACCAGGTGGACACTGGCCCGCTGGGAGGCCTCCAGGTCCTCGAAGAACGGCAGCCGCTCGCCCATGGCCTGCACCGCCTCGGTCGCCAGCCGGCCCGAATACTGCTTCATTCGCCGAAGCAACGAGTCGGGCACGCTTTCGAGCACCTCGATCGTCGAGGCCGGCGGAACATACCGATTGTCGGGCATGGCTAAAAGCTACGCCCATCGTTCGGAACATTCCTCCAAAGAGGCCGAGCTAGGTCGCGCCAAGGATGCCGCCCGGCTACGCCACGCCAGGGTCGGAGGTCTGCTCGGGTGCGGCCATCACGTCGTCGATCTGGTACTTGCGTGCCGCCTCGACGGCCACCGACCGGTCGATGCTGCCGTCACGGGCCAATCCCTCCAGCACCGCCACCGCCACCGATTCCGCGTCGGTGTTCAGGTAGCGGCGCGCCGCCGGGCGGGTATCGGAGAAGCCGAACCCGTCGGTGCCCAACGTGATGTAGGTGCCCGGAACCCACGGGCGGATCTGCTCGGGTACCGCGCGCATCCAATCCGACACCGCCACCACCGGCCCGGCTGCATCCGCCAGCGCCGTGGTGACAAACGGGGTGCGCGGTGTGCGTTCGGGATGGCGCAGCCGTTCCTTCTCGGTGTCGACGCCGTCTCGGTTGAGCTCACCCCAGCTCGTTGCCGACCACACGTCGGCAGCCACGTCCCAGTCTTCGGCCAACAGGTCCGCGGCCCGCAGTGCGTCGGGCATGGACACCCCGGAGGCCAGAATCTGCGCGCGGTGACGGCGTGGTTCGGGAGCGGGCCGATACCGGTACAGCCCGCGCAGCACGCTCTCGACGTCCAGATCGGCCGGCTCCGCCGGCTGCAGATAGGGCTCGTTGTAGATGGTGATGTAGAAGTAGACGTTCTCCGAGTCTTCGCCGTACATGCGGGCCAGCCCGTTGTCGATGATGTGGGCGATTTCGTAGGCGAAGGCCGGATCGTAGGACACCACGGCCGGGTTGGTGGCCGCCAGCAACAGCGAATGGCCGTCGGCATGCTGCAGGCCCTCGCCGACGAGCGTGGTACGTCCGGCTGTCGCACCGAGCACGAAGCCGCGTGCCATCTGGTCCGCGGCCGCCCAGAACGCGTCGCCGGTGCGCTGGAAGCCGAACATCGAATAGAAGATGTAGATCGGGATCATCGGTTCGTTGTGCGTCGAGTACGAGGTGCCCGCCGCGGTGAACGAAGCCGTCGATCCGGCCTCGGAGATGCCTTCGTGCAGGATCTGGCCGATCTCGCTCTCCTTGTAGGCGAGCATCAATTCGGCGTCGACCGACGTGTACAACTGACCGTTGCGGTTGTAGATCTTCAGCGACGGAAACCACGAGTCCATGCCGAACGTACGCGCCTCGTCCGGGATGATCGGAACGATGCGTGGCCCGATGTTCTTGTCCCGCAGCAGCTCCTTGAACGTGCGCACCATCGCCATCGTGGTGGCGACCTCTTGCTTACCGGAGCCCTTCTTCAGCGACTTGTAGGTCTCGCGGCCGGGCAGCGCCAACGCCTTGGACTTTTTGCGCCGTTCCGGCACGAAACCGCCCAGGGCGCGACGGCGATCGAGCAGGTAGCGAATCTCGGGCGCCTCGGGGCCGGGGTGGTAGTAGGGCGGCAGGTACGGGTTCTCCTCCAGCGCCGCGTCCGATACCGGGATGTGCTGGGTGTCGCGGAAGTCCTTGAGGTCGTCCAGGGTGAGCTTCTTCATCTGGTGCGTCGCGTTGCGGCCCTCGAAGTGCTTGCCCAGCGTGTAGCCCTTGATGGTCTTGGCCAGGATCACCGTGGGCTGGCCTTTGTGCTCCGTCGCCGCGCGGTAGGCGGCGTAGACCTTGCGGTAGTCGTGGCCCCCGCGCTTGAGGTTCCAGATCTGCTGATCAGAGAGGTTTTTCACCAACTGTTTGGTGCGCGGGTCGCGGCCGAAGAAGTGGTCGCGGATGTAGCCACCGTCGTTCGCCTTGTAGGTCTGGTAGTCGCCGTCGGGTGTGGTGTTCATCAGATTGACCAGGGCGCCGTCCCGGTCGGCATGCAACAAGGCGTCCCACTCGCGACCCCACACCACCTTGATGACGTTCCACCCGGCGCCGCGGAAGAACGACTCCAACTCCTGGATGATCTTGCCGTTGCCCCGAACGGGTCCGTCCAGGCGCTGCAGGTTGCAGTTGATGACGAAGGTCAGGTTGTCCAGCTCTTCCAGCGCGGCGATGTGCAGTGCGCCGCGGCTCTCCGGCTCATCCATCTCGCCGTCGCCGAGGAACGCCCAGACGTGCTGATCTGAGGTGTCCTTGATCCCACGGTCGTGCAGGTAGTGATTGAACCGGGCCTGGTAGATCGCGTTGAGCGGGCCCAGACCCATCGACACCGTCGGGAACTCCCAGAAGTCCGGCATCAGCCGAGGGTGTGGATACGACGGCAGACCCCCGCCGGGGTGGCTGTGTTCCTGGCGGAACCCGTCGAGCTGATCTGCGGTGAGTCGGCCCTCCAGGAACGCCCGGGCGTAGATACCCGGGGAGGCGTGTCCCTGGATGTACACCTGATCGCCACCACCGGGATGGGATTTTCCGCGGAAGAAATGGTTGAAGCCGACCTCGTACAGTGCCGCTGACGAGGCGTAGGTCGAGATATGGCCACCCACGCCGACCCCCGGCCGCTGGGCGCGATGCACCATGATCGCTGCGTTCCACCGGATCCATGCCCGGTATCGCCGCTCCACGTCCTCGTCGCCGGGGAACCACGGCTCCAACTCGGTCGGGATGGTGTTGACGTAGTCGGTCGAGGTGAGGGCGGGAATAGCCACCCGCTGGTCGCCGGCGCGTTCCAGCAGGCGAAGCAACAGGTAGCGGGCACGCGCGGACCCCGACCGTTGGAGCAACCCGTCGAACGATTCGAGCCATTCGGCGGTTTCTTCCGGATCGATGTCGGGCAGGTAGGACGCCACCCCTTCGCGGATCACCCGGACACGGCCGGGTTCGCCTGTGGCGCCGGAGTTTTGGGCGAGGTCTTGGCGCGCGAACTCGGTGGTCAACTTCCGCTCCTCGGTTGGCGGTGCTGGTGGCACTCCCTATCGTGCATCTATAGTGCCCCAACCGCACCGCTGAGGGTGCACACTGCAATGAACCCGCGGTTGCTGCCGTGAACCGGTAACGTCTGCAGACCGTGCTGATCGGTTGGCTGTGCCGGGGGAGGCGGCCGCGTGTACTCGCACTGGGTCTCGGTGTCCCAGCGGCGCTGGTGATGGTCGTGGTGGGCTGCACCAGCGTCACCCGGGGCACCCCGCAGATCGACGTCGCTGATGCGCCGGCCTACCGGGCGTCGGTATCGGCCTCGCTGGAGGCGTCGGCGTCGGTGTCCAGCGCGCGTGAGTCCGAGCGTCAGGCATCGTTGACCACTGAGGCGGTTCACAACTCCTGCGATGCCCTGAGCTCGAGCAGCGTGGACGCGATCGCGGCGGTGAACGCCTACGTCGACGCATTCAACGAGGACAGCAGCGACGTCTTGGCCAAGTCCGGCCCGGCGATCGACGCGCTCAACCGCAGCGCCGATCTGGTGACTGCGAGCCTGTCCGACGCGTTGTCGCCGCAGCTGCGGGATGGCCTGGTCAGCTGGGTGGACGCGGCGCGCGGGGTTGCCAGGGCGATCGCCGAGGAGTACGGACCGGCGGAGTTCAACGCTGCGGTCGGTCACCTCAACGATGCGAAATCGGTGGCGCTGGACCTGTGCGACGCCTCGTATTGACGATCTGCCCCGCCGGGTACCCGCGGCAGGACGGCGGCGTGCGACGATAGGGCCCTGACAGGCGTTTGGACATGTATGTGCTGAACAGGCGAGAAGGAGGACCGACCGTGGTCGCGGCGGCGAACGCCCCGAACTACGCCCAAAGACTGGGCATCCAAAAAAATCAGGCTGTGCAGGAGTTGGGTTGGGACGATGACGTCGACGACGACATCCGGGCCGACATCGAGGAGGCGTGCGGCGGCGAGTTGCTGTACGAGGACGTCGACGATGTCGTCGACGTGGTGCTGTTGTGGTGGCGCGACGACGATGGTGATCTCGTTGATCGGCTGATGGATGCCATCACACCGCTGGCCGAGGACGGCGTGATCTGGGTCGTGACCCCCAAGACTGGCAGGCCCGGGCACGTCCAGCCGGCCGAGATCGCCGAGTCGGCGCCGACCGCTGGTCTCATGCAGACATCCTCGGCCAACCTCGGCGTCTGGAGCGCCAGCCGCCTGGTGCAGCCGAAGTCGAAGTCCGCAGGGCGGCGGTAACCGGATGCTGCCGACTGGAACCGAGGCGCCCGATTTCACCCTGAAGGACCAGAACGGCGTCGCAGTGTCGCTCAGCGACTACCGCGGCACCAAGGACGTGGTGGTGGTGTTCTTCCCACTCGCCTTCACCGGTATCTGTCAGGGCGAACTCGACGAGATCCGCGACAACCTACCGAACTACGAGAACGCGGACACCCAGACGCTGGCGATCTCGGTGGGTCCGCCGCCGACTCACAAGATTTGGGCCACCGAGAGCGGGTTCACGTTCCCTGTGCTGTCGGACTTCTGGCCGCATGGTGCGGTCGCCCAGGCGTACGGAGTGTTCAACGCCGACACCGGCTTCGCCAATCGCGGCACCTTCGTCATCGACCGCTCGGGCGTCATTCGGTTCGCCGAGATGAAACAGCCGGGGGAGTCACGCGATCAAGCGGTGTGGAAAGCCGCGCTGGCGGCCCTGAGGCAGTAGTGGCGCCGAGCGTGCAAGCACTGCGAATTTGCGTGCCGCGGATTCGCAGTGGACGCACGTTCGGCGCCGAGCTGCACGGGTCTAGATGGGTTTCCCCTGGTTGGCAGTTGCCGTGTAGCCTGCCCGGCACGGGGCGTGTAGCTCAGTGGTAGAGCTCTGGTTTTACACACCAGCGGTCGGCGGTTCGATCCCGTCCGCGCCCACCATTGAATGGCCTGGTCAGGGGCTCGCAGACCAGATTTTTGGGCGGTCTTCAGACCCCCCGTTGTGCCAAGAATGCGCCAAGAGATTCGAATTCGATGAGCCGAGCGCGATGGGCAGACGACGACACACCTGTCGGGGAGCGCCGCTACGCTGGCGTCGTTCGAGAGGGGTGAGGTGATGGCCAAGACCGTGGAGTTCCACGATGCTGACATGTGTCGCGCCTGGGAGGAAGCCGATGCTGCTGAGCGTGACGCGGAGCAGAATCCAGAGCGCGTCGCTGAACGCCGTCGCCGCTTGATCAAGTGGGTTGAGGCACGCGCGAGCGCGTAACGGCGGGGTGACCGAAACTGTCACCTATCCGTGCAGCAGACCCGTCCGGCCAAGAGGGCCATCGAGAGCCGACACCAGCGCTACCCGAGGCCCTGGTAGCTCCAACCGCAGGTAATCAACCTGCGGGTGAGAATCCACCGACAAGGCGAAATGTTCCTAGGAGGGCCTGAACTACCTATCCGATACCTATGCGATATCGAACGCTGCGTACTCCGTCCAAGTGACACGAAATGCACGAGACGGATGTCGGTAGACGTTCGTACACTGTTCCCTCGTGAGGCCCTACGCAGCGGGTGAACCCTACGCCTCAAGGCGTCTCAAGTTGATTCTCACCAGGATTGAGCGACTTGCGGGGCAAGCCAAGATGAACGATCTGCTCGCTGAAGGTCTCAATGCGTATATCGGCTTCCAACAGCAACTGGCAAGCCTTCAAGCCGAAATTCAACGAGACATCAGCCTCGTCAAGAAGAGCGTGCGCAAGGACAAGGAACTAGTGCCCGCTCTAGCTTGGTTGCGTAGGTTTCGATGGTACGCACGGTGTTTGGGAGATGCTTTTGCATGGCAAGTATTCCTATTTGACCGCAAAGCTATCGCAGCGTTGATGAGTGGTACCCGCCAGCCGGTCGCAGAACAAACACATAGCACAGCAGCAGTTTTTGTAATGGCGGGGCACCTTCTGAGTAGACAGTTCGGAGTACCAATTGTGCACGATATAACCAATTGGCTGCGAATTGGTGACATCACATTCTTACGATTTGACGATAGCGGAAAGCGGCTCTCATGGCGATTCCAAACTGTGGAACTAAAGAGCTCGGTGGGTGAAACTGCCGTTGAGGACGATGGCTCGGGCATCATTCATCTCGCAGTGAGCATGTACAGCAACGAGTCGATAGATGAATCTACAGATTATGACGCGAGCACCCGACACCAAGCTGATACGGCCGTCGTCTTACCGCAAGCTCTTCCTGAGAAAATGGCAAATAGGCCTGATCGTCGGCTGGACAAGCAATTTCGCCGACTGGACGGGGTGAAAGCCCGCCGGGATATGAAAGACAACGCCATCACCACTATCGATGGCATACCCAACCTCGTTTTCCGTTTGTCAGACCGCGAGACTCATCACTGGGCGGACCTTCGCCGCGCGATACGATGCGCCCGTCGCGACGGTTACGCAGCGTTCTCTATCGATAATTTCATTGCGTATGCACTCTTCTATCGAAAAGAAGGTGTAAACGAGGAACACATGTCGAAATTCAAAGAGCGGTTTGTGGACAATGTTCAGGACAGCATCACCACGGAAAGGCAACCTGAGAACCGATTTATCATGCTTCGAGAGATCCCGATGCAGGAGAAGCATGACATAGACGGTTTCCCCATTATGCGGTTCTTTGACTACGAGATTCCCAAGATCGCAGTCAAAGACCTTCTGCACCATCGCCTAGTTGTGACCGCGATGGCCAATTTTGCCCGTGTCGATTATGCGTTGGCCGACCGAGGTTTCAAGGTCGCGGGAATAAGCTCCGAAAAAGTGGATGCCGGAAGTTCATATTCTGTAGATGTCAGATGGCCTACGGAAGAATGCCTCCGTTTGCACGTCCCATCAGGCCAGGTATCACGTGAAGTCGAGCGTGCGATGTACGAATTCTCCGGCTTGGAAGACGTTATCCAGAAGGTGTCTTCCGTGCAAACCCTTCCCGAGCGGTTCACATTCGACGAATTTGATGCCGCGATGAAATATCAGTCCGACCAAAACTAGGTTGGGACTTGACCCCGTGTGTTGGACACGCTCAATCCCAGGAATGTCCTGGGGGGAAGCGAGATGATCCAATCCGATGGCAAGGAAAAATTACCCCGATGAGTTCAAGCGGGACGCGGTGGCGCTCTGCCGGCGCACTCTCGTTCACGGAGAGCCACATTTGGTAGTGGCGTTGGCGCAGGACGAGGCTAGCGGCTCCGCTCCGCGCCACCCCGTGATCGCCCCAGCAGGGCGTCACCAGCAGCGGCGAGTGCATCGTCATACACATGCCCGTAAACCCGAAGTGTGATGGCGGGATCATGGCCTAGCCACTTGGCCGTCGCGGATGGCGTGTGCCCACCGTCGAGCAGCATGGTGGCTGCGGTGTGCCGAACGTCGTGCAAGCGGATGATCGGCACCCCAGCACCTTTCGCGTGCCGGGTGAACTCGCTGGAGTACGTCTCAGGGCGAATGGGGGACCCGTCTTCGTTCACCGCGACGAGACCGGTGTCGGGATAACTCCGACCTTGGGCGAGTCGCTCCTCGGCTTGGCGCACCATGAAGGCGCGAAGCGCGTCGAGGACGTCGCTGGGCATCGGCAACGCCCGGCGTGACCGCCTCGACTTCGGATCTCCGGTCACGGTTCCTCGACCTTCGACCACCACGCGGCCCTGCGCAACCGATACGGTGCCCGTATCGAGGTCGACGTCTGACCATCGGAGCCCGAGAATCTCCGAGCGCCGCAACCCGGCCAAGGTCAGGAGCCAACAAGCGACGAGCCGGTCACCGCTGATGTGCTCGCGGAACTGAGCGGCCTGCTCTGGCGTCCAGCTGGACATTTCATGATGGGGAACTGGAGGTCGCTTGACGAGGCGAGCAACATTTCGGGCTGTCAGGCCTTCCCTCATGGCGTCGTCCAAAGCCGCTGATAGAACCACGAGCATGGTGACGACCGTCTGGGGTCCGACTCCGCCCGGGACATTCGGTTGCTCGGGCTCGGTCGGGTCCGTCGCAATGTATCGGCCGCGCGCTGGCCGCAGGACGGCGCCTGCGGCCACGAGTCTGTCGAGAGCCTTGATGCCGGGATTGCCCAGCTCGGCGAAGATGTCACCGTACTGCCTTCCATCTGGACGCGCACGTAGGAATGCCAGCACTTCAGCCGCCCGCTGACCACGTTTGTCGCTCTGTCTGACCGGTGTGCCATTCAGCCGCAAGGTCACGAGCGCGTCGATGTCCGAGGTCCGCAGGTTCTGCAAGCTCATCGTGCCGAGGTGGTCGATCACCGGTTTGAGTGAATGCCGGTATCCGGTAAGCGTATTCGGTCGGATATCGCGTCGGCTGTCGAGCCACCTCGTTAGAAACTCCGCAAGGGTGGTGGTGTCTCTTGGGACGAAGGTGCCCGCCGACACCTCGGTGGTAATCCTGCGGTACTCGCGCCGTGCTTCAGCGAGCGTCGAGTAGGTGAAACGCTGCCTCTCGCGCGACCCGTCTGGCCGGGCGCCGACGTCGACTTGGAAGGTGTAGCTGACGGCCCCGGCCTTTGCCTTGCGGCGGGTGATGGGCTCAGCCCGGCGGGTTCGCTTCGGCACTGGTTGGTTCTCGCTGGTCATCGGGTCTCCTGGACGGTCCGCGCTGCGGCCCACGCGGCTGGTTCGCTTCATGGTGCCGCAAGGGTCCGACATTGATGCGCCATGATTCTGCACTTTCTGGCCGTGCCCGGCGATTCACGACGCGATCAGCTGTTGAAGCTCGGCGGTCACGATGTACACACGCCCGCCAAGTTTGCGTACCGGCAGTTCGCCCGAGGCGGCCAAACGATACGCGGCGGCACGGCTAATGCCGAGTATTGCAGCAGCTTTCGGGACGGCCAACAGCAGAGGCAGACCGTCAAAGATGTTGTTCTCCAAGTCACTCACCTCCTTCGGCTAGAACACGTCGAGGATCGGTGCCAGAGTGACGCTCGCGAAGGAGCGCCTGGGCAGTCCAGAGTTCTCGAATCAGCTGCAGCCAAGCGATCGTCGAGACAACGAGTGGCGCGACCTGACCCCATGCCACGGGCTCGCCGCCTGAGGCGATGTTGGGGTGATGTTCGTCCATTGACCGAAGATACGTACATCCTCGAAACGAGGTCCACTACCTGAGGCACATTTGATTGCCAGGGATCGCAGATTCTCCGCTTGTCCGCTGCGGAAGGCGATTTCAGCCCTGGCGCGGAGACACGGCTTGCAGGAACGCCGGCGCGCCAGGCGCTGGGGGGCTACTCGTCGGTGGCGATCAGCTCATAGAGTTCGGTGCTCATCACGTGGGTGAGTGCCTGATCTCGGGCGAGGGTCATCATCGCAGCCCGAAGCTCATCATCAGGGATCTGACCGCCTGCTCGGCGGCTCCAGTTTTCGATGTTGCGGTCGCCGATGGTGCCGGCTTCCGCACGCACCATCCAGGTGATTTTCTCGGCTTCGGCGGTGATGAACTCGGCACGTTGCGAGTCGGACCATTCTTCGGGGAGCGAGAGGTCTGTGGTGTAGACGGTGTGGACTGCGTGCAGGATGGCGGGGTCGGCGTCAAGGGGCATGGACTCGATGGCGCAGCTGTGGACGCGCCGTCGGTTGATGGCGCTTCGGGGTTGGATTGGTCTGGTAATCGTCCGGCCCTCCTGCAAGCTGGTCCCTCGCGACTGAGGTTACTCGCGGTCCTGTCGAGAAGCCGATAGGCGCTGCCGGTGATATCGATAGTGCTCTGCTGGAATGAGATTCAGCTCAGTCGTCGATGCCCAGGGAGTAGTCGGGTGCGTCGATACTCCGCACTCGGCGCTGTGAACTCAGTGTGCGTTGGAGGCGGTGCGCGGAGCGGATCGCGCGGGCGGCGGTGTCGTACTGGGCCAGGAGCTGGTGCCAAGGTTGGGACAGGCGGTCGCGTTCGAGCCGGCTGGCCAGGGTGATGGCCGGTGTCGGTGCGCCGCGGTGGTCGCGAATCCCACCGCGGGTCAGCTGGGTAGTCCAGGGAGTGGCGGTGGCGAGCAGGCGTAGGGCGGAAGTGCTGGGTCCGTGGTGGCCGCTGTCGACGAGGATGGCACGGGCGTTGATGTTGGTGAGGTGGTCGATGAGGGCGGCCAGGTGTACGAGGTCGACATCCGCGGCGTTGTCGATGAGGACGAGGGGCTGTGGTTGCATCGAGCACAGGTGTTCATCTATGTCAGGATCATCGACGGTGGTGGCGGCATCTGCGAGCTCTGTTGCGCGGACTGCTGCAGCATCATTGTCTGTGGTGCTGAGCCACAGCACTTTTCGATTCTCGGTGTTGGCGGCGATGCGTAATGATTCGAGGGCAGCGCGGGTGTCAGGGTCAGTGGTGTCGGCGCGGGTGTAGCTGAGCAAGTAGGGCTGGCCTGCGACAGCTTTGAGCCACGCAGCGGTGGTCGGGTCGTGGGTGATCAGTGCGGTGTGGGGGATGGTCAGCCGTGCATGCTCGATGTCGACCCGGCCAGCAGACTTGAGGAGGTCTACTTCGAGGCGCGCTCGGCCGAGCAGGCCGTCGAGGGTGTCCTCGGCGGCGGTGTGGGCGGTAGCGAATGCGGTGGCTATGTCCCGTTCTGCGCGGTCGAGTTCGTGGCGCAGAGCGTCGCGGCGCCGGCGCAGTTGATCGCGTGTGGTGCGGTCGGCGGCTTGAGCGGCGCTGCGCGTTTTAGCGAGGTCGGCCTCGGTCACGATCTGTCCGCCGGCTGCTGCTGCTCGGGCTTCGCGGGCCTGAGCGAAGGCCTGCTCGAACTGCTGCCCATATTCGGGGTCGGGCAATCGATTGGTGTGGAAGTCGAGATCTGCTCGGGCGGAGGCAATCGCGGCTTCGTTCGTGCCGTCTGTGCGGAGCAGGGTGTGCAAGCGGATGCGCGCGCGTTCGATCATCACCCGAATCTCGGTCTCAGCGGCATCGGTGTCGCTCCAC
The DNA here is from genome assembly GCA_964513475.1 of uncultured Mycobacterium sp. GTDB lineage: Bacteria > Actinomycetota > Actinomycetes > Mycobacteriales > Mycobacteriaceae > Mycobacterium. Next base: position 13,439 of record CAZEMS010000041.1, read on the forward strand.
TGCTCCATGGCAGCGGCGATGACGTCACGGTAGGGGCGGTCGGCGTCGATCTGGCGGCGCATCCGCTGAATTTCGTCGTCGGCGGCGCGCATCGCCGGGCCTGCCCCTTGGCGGATGTCGGCCTCAAGTGCGTTGAGGTCTTCGCAGACTGCGCGGTACTGCTGTTGCAGTGCGGCAACAGTGTCCATCGAGATCCGCGGTACACGCGGTGGAGCTGTCGTGGTGAGTGCGTCGAAAGGCAGACCTTCGAACGGCCCGGCCCCGTACTCGAACGCGGGCACATCGTTGTCATGGGCGACGTCCGGGTGATTCTCGACGAATCCGTCCCCAGCGATGCCGTCGCGGTAGTTCTCGGGGTCGGGTGGAAGGTGCTCTTCGTCAAGGAGACTTAACGGTGCGTCGTCGTCGACGGGGATTTCATCGAAGCCGGCGCCCTGTTGGGTGCGCGGTTGGTGCGTGAGGGTGTCGACGGTGTAGGTGATCAGGCGGGCATAGTCCCCAGCAGGCACGGAGTCCCTGGTGTCGGAGAGGTGTTCGTCAGCGAGGTGCAGCAAGTCACGGGGTGTCCAGGTGTGGGGGTCGGCAGCGCTGATGGCGGCGATCAGGCCGGGCCAGTGCGGGTCGGCGATGATGGTTTCCGCGAGCACGGTGCCGAAGACCGCGTCGAGGTCGCTGATCCAGGCGGGACGGAGCCGTGAGCGGGTGGTTACGACGCTGGCGGCGGGGGAGATCGCTCCGGCGATGCGCCACCACAATGCTGCCGCCGGCAGTTCATCGGGCAGTGGTGTTTGGCTGATGGCGTTGGTGATGATCTGGCGGAGGTCGGGTGTGGTGCGGGCGGCGCGGGCCAGGTTCGCGGCCAGCTGGGGCCAATAGCCGTCCGCGCGCAGGCGTGGTTCGAGGGTATCGAGGAGGTCGTTCCAGCGGGTGGTGTCGTCACTGCGGCGGCCGATGCCGTCGGCCGCGTGCCTGCGCAGCAAGGCTTGGACGGCGGCGGTGCGCGCCGGGTATTGGCGTGCACCGGTGAGGCGGGTATCGCTGACGCTGACGCCGACGGCGGCGCGGAAGACGGCGATCTCGGCGGTCAGCCCGATGTTGCCGGTGAGAAGGGGGCGTGCCCAGGCGGGTGCGGTGGCGGTCGTCCAATCGCGGGCCTGGGCGCGGATCTCGTCGGCGAGGTGTTCGACGAGTCGTTCACGACGGCGGAGATAGTCACCCCAGTGCGGATCCTCTTGCAGTGCAGTGGGAATGGCGGGCAGCCAGCGTAGAACGCCGATACCGCACGAGTGGCTGCCGGTGGGGTCGATGCGGTGATCGAGGACGGCGGCCTGGTCTTCAGCGTCGGCGACGTCGCCTTGCGCCAGGGCATCGACCAGCAGCTGGCGGGGGTCCGCGCCCGCGACCGCGTTGACAGCGAGGTTGCGGCGCAGCACAGGCCACGCTTCCCGGGTACTGAGTGCCGGCAATACCGTGTCGGCGATCGCGTCGAGGCGATCCCGCGCTCGGGGTCCGAGGTGGTGTTCGGCCGCCGTGCCCACAGCGTCGTAGAACATGTCGGCGGCAGACTGCAGACGACCGGCGGGGGCGGCGGCGCGACGGGCTTCGGTGGTGGCGGAGACCTGGGCGCCGTCACGCGCCAATGCGCGGGTCAGGACGTCTACGGCGGTGTCAGGGTGGGTGGCTTTGGGGGAGAGCAGTCGGTGCGGGTCGGCCTCGGCGGTGGACAAGTAGAGGTGGTTTGCGTCGGTGGCTCGAGTGAGGGCGACGTAGAGGTGTTGGCGGGTCATGGTGTCGGAGCCGACGATGTGGCAGCTGCCGTGGGTGTCGCGGTTGCCGGCGGTCAGGCCTTGGGCGGAGTCGATGGTGGCGGCGTACCCCAAGGTGACGTGTTCGGCGGTGTACTCGGCAGGGAGGGTGACGGTGCGGCCGCTGCGCACGTGCCGGGCCTCAATGGCCCCGTCGGAAAGGATGTCGGTGATGGTGTAGCGGTAGCCGTTGCGGACGTAATCGTCACGCCCGAAGCGAATCCCGCGGGCATTGCGGCGGGTGCGGATGGTGTCGCCGACGCTGGCCTCCAACCCGTCGGCCAGCACCACGGTCGGTGCGTCGGGGGTGTCGGGGTGGGTGACGAGTCGATCGCTGCGGGCGCGGGCATTGAGCGCGTTGATGACGTCGTGAGTGGGGGCGAGCAGGACGGAGTCCATGCCGGTGGCGAGGTCGGTGCGCCAGGCCTGATAGGCCATGTCGGCGGCGGTCTCGTCGGTGCCGACATGGATGCGGTGGTGATCGAGGTAGAAGGCAATGCCCGCTAGATCGGCGTCGTGCAAGGCGAGGCCGGCTGCGGCCTCCGCCGGGTCGCGGAAGCGAACCACTTCGGAGAGGGTGAGGGCGTCGGTGGCCTCGGCGATATCCCGCAGTATGCCGCCGGCGGAGATCGAGGACAGCTGACCGTCGTCGCCGACCAGACGGACGCTGGCGCCTCTGGTGAGGGCGTCGGCGATGAGGGCGTCGAGGCCGGCAGTGGAGGCTTTGCCGGCTTCGTCGACGACGATGAGGGTGTCGGGACCGATACGGGCGAACCAATCCGGTCGCGCCGTGGTGGCGGACGGATCGGTCGACCAGACGTACTTGTCGAGGGTGTCGGTGGGGGCACCGAGATCCTCCCCGAGGAGAATCGCGGCATCGGCGGTGGGAGCGAGACCGAGGACATGGCCGCCGGAGTTTCGCCACGCACACGACAGGGCGGCCATCGCGGTGGTCTTACCAGTCCCGGCCGGAGCGAGGGCGAGCGAGACGCGTCGTCGGCTGGTTGCCATCTCGGTGACCAGGGCGACCTGGCCGGGGTTCAGGGTGCGATCTCGCGCCGATGAGTCGGCCAGCGCCAGTGCGACATCGGCGTCGGTGGCGCAGCGTCCATCCAGGCGGCTGACGGCCAGCAGAATGCGTCGCTCGGCGGCCAACGTCGCGCGGCTGGTGTAGAGCTCGACGCCGTGGCGGCGATAGACGCTGGCACCGTCGCGGCGACGCAACGCGACAGGCTCACCCATCTCGGCGTCGGTGACGCGGGCGTGCGCCACCGACAATGCGTCGCCCAGCGCGGTATCAGTGAGACGGTCGACAAGGGCTACGTCGTGCGCCATGCCGTGAGCGCGGATGACGCGCAGCGCCTCGGCGTGGATGTGGTGGCGCTGCCAGGTCGATCGAGTGTGGCTGACGGTCGCGATGATCTCGCCTGCACGCGCCTTCACCCACCGCTCATCGGCAGTGGGGGCGCTGCGGGCCGGGCCCGGGCCGGTGAGACTGTCGGCCAGCATCCGTTGCAGACCGTTGCGGCCCAGCACCTGGGTGGCTTGGGTGCGCCAGGTCGCGCGCTGCTGGGCCAATGAGCGGGGCTCGTGCTTGGCTTCGCGTGTTTCGAGGGTCGCCTGTTGGGTCAGAGCAATGATCTCGACATGGGTGGGTTCGCGACCGTGGTCGGCCTGAAACTGGGCGGCCAGAGTGGCAGAGCGAACGCTGATGGCGGTGCGGCGACTCGACCACTTCGTCATCAGGTCGGCCGAGACACCGGCGATCTCACGGACCGGTCGCTTGCCCCGCCCTCTTGAGGTGTCGATGAAGACCACACCGAGAGCAGCGATCAGGTGGGCTTCGAGGCGGGTGTTGTACATCTCCGAGGCCGCCACGGTGACGCGATGCAGTGGTTGGCCGTCCAGCGCGAGCCAGCGACGCACGCCGCTCTCGTCGACGTGGGAGACCTTGTTGGAGATCGCGACATGGGTGTGCAGATCGGGGTCACCGGCCCGGGAGTCGCGGTGGGTGAACACCGCAGCGATGAGCCCCTCGGTTTCGACCTGGGCGATGCCGTTGGCGCCGACCCGGGTGAAGGCGGCAGTGTCCTGCAACCACTCCAGGACATCGTTGATTGCGGAATCGTGGGCGGACTCGATCTGTTCAGCGACATGGAGCGGGGCGATGGCCCACAGCGTCGACACGGATTTCACGGGGGAGAAGGTGAGGTCGTAGCCGGCAACGGCAGTAGTGGCCGCGCGCGTGTTGCGTGCGATGAACCCGGATAGCTCACGTTCATCGGCCGGCGGGCGATGGTACTGCTCGCCAAACAGCTCGCGGGCGATCCTGGTACGGATGCGGGCGCGGACCCCGGCGTCGATGGTGGCGTTCCACTGGGCGCCGAGGGCGGCGTTGAACTCGCGGTACGCCGACGCGAGTCGGCGGATGAACTCTGGTTGATCGCCGCGGACCTGGAATCGCCGCCCGAGTTGCCCCGCGGCGTGCTGAGCTCGGATCCCATGCCCGGCGACGTGGTTCATGATGCGCTCGGTGTTGGGGTGCAGGCCCTCTCCGTAGAGGGCGCGCATCTGGTCCTCGGACACGATCGAGCCCGGCGCGACAGCCCAAATCGTTTCACGGACTTCGGCACTGACGTCGGTGCCGCCGGCAGCTGAGAGTGCGGCCAGGCCTCGGCCCACCCAGCGTCCCGGCGCTTCGCCTTGAGCGGAGTAATAGTCGGCCAACGTCGAGCGGCCTCGTTGAGTGCTGTCGGCGGCGGCGACCTGTCGGACCAGGTACAGGTAGCCGTCCCCAGCGGTCAATTTGTGAAGGGTCATCACCATGAGGCGCCTCCGAATGTCCGCATGCGCCGAACACTACGAAGCCGAAGTCGACAATTTCCACCACCAAACCGGCTGTTCTCAAATAACTCTCAGAATTCAGAACCTGGATGCAAGAGGTGTGTGATGTCCTGAGGTGCAGTTGGTCCGACTGGTGGGGGAAAAACCTGGGGCCGGTCACGGGCACGAACTCGCGTGGGGCAGGGGCCGGCGTTGGCCGCAACGATCCAAGGACACGTGAAATGTCGAGTGCGACGAATGTGGCTGTGGTGGTGGACCGCCGCGACGGCGGCGCTCTATGGTGCCGGCATGACAGGAAAGACCAAACTCGAAGCCCGCCGTCGGGCGCGAGAAGCCCAAGCCCGAGCCAACGAACACCGTGTCATCCGCGAGCGGGAGAACGTCGAAGACGCCGCCACCTACGTCGTCGCCGCTGACAAGCTCCGCGAGATCGACGCCTGGGAAACGGCACGCCTCGCCGCAGTCTGTGGACACGTCCGACGCGTGGCCGACAAACGCCGCGCCGAACACAGAGCCGCGGCCCGCGCAGCACTGACACGCATGCAACGCCGTGGCGAAACCCTCACCATGATCACCGAACTAACTGGCGAGGGCTTCGCCGAAATCCGAGCCATGCTGAGGCACGCGCCAACCATGGAAAACCTCTCGGCGCGAAGCGCAGTGACTGCACTCGACGCCGACGATAACGCGGCGATCTCGGGCGGAACGGATGCAGTGCCGGTACGTGGACAGGACACCGCAATACCCGACTGTTCTGGTCATGAGTCGTTGAATACGAACGGTGGACAGGCCAGTGATGGGCAGCCGGATTAGCGCGCTCCCTAGATCACACCAATTCGTGCCAACTTTCGACAATCATCATCGCTGGCTCTACCTGCAGTCGAACTTCAACGCGAACAGCAGTGTGGAATCCTCGTGACCTACCCTTTCGGCATCCAACCCGGCTGAGACCCGCTGAAGGGTGAGTGGACCTGGCCCAGGTGCTTGAATTCGATCGTCGGCAGGGATATTTGGTTCCTTGCTAGTTTGCGCCATACCAGCGTAGATACATGCTGACTTTAGGTCAGGAGCCGACCTCCCGGATATACGTCACTCCGAACGCAACGACCTGTCTGAACTCTTGGCGCCGAGAGCCCATGTCGACCTGCCTGCCCGACCCCTTTTGGAAGATGTCGAGCCCACGGCCGAGGAGAATCTTCCAGCCGTTGTCGGCACGTATCGAACGGTCATGAATGGAAGCGTCGAAACCGACATTGAACTTGATGCCCACCGACGACGCTGCGCTGTCTTGAATGTCCTTAAGCATCAACAGGTGCTGCTGTTGATCCTCATCCTCTGTCTTCCTTGGTGACCAGCAGGACAGAGATCTCTTCAGCGGCGACCGTGCCCCCAGGGTCATCGACCTACCGCAGGCCGCTGCTATCAACCCGCCCAAACCAACGGAACCGGAGCGTCAGACGACAGCCGCCTAAGCTGGGAGCAACCTTCGAATTGCGTCGAGCCTGCTACGGCTGCTGGCATTGAACATCGACGTAGACCGTGGTGTACCGCAGCACTCTCGTGGGCGGGCTTCCGGTGTTGCGGCTAACGCCGGTGTCGAAGACCTCGTTGCCGTGTCTGACGGCGGTTGCCGCGCACTGGTCCAGTGAACCGTGCCCGATCTTGTTCACGATGACCTGGTAGCCCTCCCTTTCGAGCCGGTCCACGGTGTCTTGCGCCGAAGTTGACCCGCTTGGGGTCGAATGTGAGGCGGCAGCAATTCCGGGGGAGGGCAATGCCAGGATCATCGCCGCCGCTGCGGCAACGGCGATCGGCAGCATTGCGGGTCTTGGAATCCTCGTTGATATTTCTGCACTCATGTCCCGAATAGCCCTGGATGGCATGCGCCGTCGCGGTCCCCGGCGGGTCTCGCCACATCTACTCCGATGCGATGTCATGGGCGAACTCCTGCCGTCGGTCGCGTCGGTTTAGTTGGTGTGGGGCATCGTGTCCATGAGGTCACCACCTTTTCTGTGGGGTCGGCGATGACTGCCGGTTGGATCGGGGGTTCGTTTCGGAGTATCCGGTGTTGGTGGCAGTAGTCGTCGTTGTAGACGGTGTCGAAGTAGCGTTGCGGACCGTCGGGGAAGACGGCGGCGATGGTGGTCGCGGCCGGGCGTTGACGCGCCACCCACCTGGCGACGAGGGCGACAGCGCCTACGCTCCATCCGCCGCTGGCGTAGTGGGTGGCAGCCAGTCTCCGGCATGCCCATACTGCTTCGGCTGGGGCGACCCAATGCACCTCGTTGAAGGCGGCGTAGTCGACGTTGCCGGGGTAGATGCTGGAGCCGAGCCCGCGCATCAGTCTGGTGCCGGCCGGTTGTCCGAAGATCGTCGACCCCACCGTATCGACACCAATCAACTGTAGGTCTGGATTGAATTCGCGTAGCACGCGGGCGATTCCGGCGGAGTGGCCGCCGGTGCCGACAGAACACACTAGTACGTCGATGGGACCGAGTTGGTCATTGAGCTCCAGGGCCAGCCCGCGGTAGCCGTCGACATTGTCGGGGTTGTTGTATTGATCGGGATGCCAGGCGTGGTGTTCGGCCGCCAGGATTTCTTCGACCCGGTCACGGCGGGCTTGTTGCCACCCCCCGTGTGGATGGGGTTCGGTGACGATGTCGATGGTTGCACCGAAGGCAGACAGCATTCTGCAGATAATGGGTTCGAGCCCGGGATCGGTGACTAGGGTCACCGGATGTTTGTAGATGGTGCCGGCCAGCGCTAGGCCTAAACCGAGTGTTCCACTGGTGGATTCGACGATTCGAGCACCCGGCCGGAGGTCACCCGTAGCGCATGCGCGTTCGACCATGTGCATCGCCGGGCGGTCTTTCATTCCGCCGGGATTGAATCCCTCGAGCTTGGCCCAGAACCCGCGTTCGTCGGTGGTGAACGGTGAGGCAACGCGCACCACTGGGGTATGGCCGATCATGGAACCCGGCCGATCGCTGCAGGCCAAACGACGTGGCACACAGGTGGTCAGGCCCGCTGAGCGCATGGATAGGACTGTGTTCATTGTTTGCGGTCGTTTCTGTTCACGCCGCGACAAACCGACGCGGCTGCTGACTATGGGCAGCGGTCACCGACGAGGGCTGACATGCAGCCTCGGTCTGGCGCTACCCGATCAGCGACGCGCGACGCAGAACCGGGTCAAGATGGCGCGATTGGAAACAACCAGTGCAGCTGCCCGTGGGGGACCACGCGCGGCTACCTGAAGCCGTTGGAACCATAGCGGGGCCAATCCGAGCGCGACGACGAGAAGCCCAAGAGTGACCGGCGCGGTGGCTGCTCGGCGCATCACCGCGGTCGCGAAGCTGTCGGGCGCCACGTGGTTGGATGCGTGCTGGGCATGCGGGTGGGTGATGATCGGATGCTCGTGGTCGGCGGTCGCGCCGAGTTCGGCCGCCCATTCAGAGCTCAGGGCATGCGGCCCATGTACTGGGGCGGCGCCGTCCCTGAATCGGTCCCACAGCCCGCCGGTGGCGAGCAGCAACAATGCCACGGCCAGCGCGATGACAGCACGCGCCGGTATTCCGGGGACAGTATTGCGGAACCTCACAATGCCGCCGACTGTATCAGCCGAACGCCCCCGTTCCGCACGAGAATTTTTTCGACGCGGATTTGTGACTGTGTCGCTGCGAATCAGTAGCGGAACAGGTCAAATCCGCTATGCACCAATGCTGTCCGGAAGATCGAATCGTCGTCACACAGCTGATTTCTTTATTGAATCTTCACGCAACGACTAGGACAGCCATACTGCCCGCCACCATTCTGAATGGCGCCGCGGCGGGGCAGGTTCCCGGTGTATGGCGTGACGAAAGGAATCGGCGATGAATCGCAGCAGAACCCTGATGGCAGCACTGATTGCCGCGGGCACGCTCGCCGCAGCTACAGCGTGTGGCAACTCCAGCACCGAGCGGGCGACATCACCGTCGACCACACCGCCGTCCAGCCCGGCGGCCGTGGCGGCTCACAATCACGCTGACGTCAAGTTCGTCCATCACATGATCCCTCACCATGAGCAGGCCGTCGAGATGAGCGACATGATCTTGGCCAAGTCAGGAATCGACCCGAGAGCGAGCGATCTGGCCACCCAGATCAAGAACGCACAGGGCCCGGAGATTGCGCAGATGCAGGAATGGCTGCAGCAGTGGGGTATGCCCACGATGGCAATGACCCCCGGCATGGGCATGCCCGGGATGGACAAGCCGGGTATGGGCGGCATGGAGAACACACCGCAGCCACCGGAGGCGGGTCAAGCTCCACATCACGGTGATGGACCCACTACAAGCGCCATGCCGAGCGCACCGATGATGCCCGGAATGGGTGGAATGCCGATGGAAGGCATGATGGGGATGATGTCGCCAGCGGATATGGAGGCGCTGCAGCAGGCGCAGGGAGAGGCCGCGAGCAAGTTGTTCCTGACGCAGATGATCGAACATCATCAGGGTGCGATCACCATGGCGCAAAACGAGATTGAGAAGGGCCAGTTTGCAGCCGCCATCAGTATGGCAGAGTCGATCGTGACCAGTCAGCAGGAAGAAATCGACACGATGAACCAAATTTTATCTTCCTTGGGTGGACCCTGAGGCGAGTGGTTCTGTGAGGCTGCAACATACAGGTTCATGCTCTTGACGGTTTCGGTGATCGGTTCGAGTCGACCGTTGCGGCCTGTCTTGAAACACTCCGGCCCAGCCGGCGACTTGTGGCGGATCTCTAACGGGGAGCGCCGATATGGGAGTATCTGAAGTCATCGTCGTCGTGGCCGCAGCATTCTTGCTGGCGTTCTTGTGGTGGTTCTTCTTCGGTCCAAAGAAAGCGCGTCGAGCCCAGTTGCTCGGCGGCGCGCAGGAAGTGACCGTCACGGTCAAGGGCGGATACTCGCCGGATGTGATCCGCGTCATCCAGGGGGTGCCGCTGCGGTTGCGGTTCGACCGTCAGGAGTCCGGTGATTGCACGTCGAGGGTTGTCTTCGCCGACTTCGGTGCCTCCAAGACATTGCCGGCGTTCGGAACGGCAACGTTGGAGTTCACACCAGACAAGGTCGGAGAGTTCGATTTCGCTTGCGGGATGAACATGATTCACGGCACTCTGATCGTCGAGCCCACTGCAAGCTCGCCCCCGCCGGAGAATCCCGGTGGGCGCGCGGTCGCCTCAGCGGTCGGTGTCGGCCCAGCCACCGACGCGGCCATCGCCACCGAGCGCACCGATTTCCGGGTGTCCGGCATGTCGTGCGCCTCGTGTGTGGTCAACATCGAGTCCGTGCTCGGAGAGCTGCCCGGTGTCGACAGGGTAGATGTGAGCTTCGGGACTCAGCGGGCCACCGTCGAGTTCGACCCGACGCAGATCACACCGACCCAGATGCAGGCGGCGGCAGGCGAGGCCGGCTACCGTCTATTGCCCCGCACCGAACCCGGTTCAACGGGGGACGAAGATACCGAGGCAGCCGAGCGCGCTGCCGAGATCCGCGACCTGTCCCGGCGGGTGGCGCTAGGTGCGGTGCTGACCGCGCCAGTGGTGGTCGCGGTCATGGCGATGGATCTGTTCGGCGCCATGTGGGTACCGGAGCTTCTGATGAATCGATGGGTCCAATTGTCGCTGATCGCCCCAGTGATGTTCTACTGCGGATGGCCGATCCACCGCAGCGGCTGGCTGACCTTGCGTCACCGCACCGCCGACATGAACAGCCTGATCACCGTCGGCACCATCGCCGCCTTCGGCTACAGCCTGATCGTGACCCTGATGCCCTCAGCGATACCCGAAGCGGTCCGCGAGGTCTACTACGAAGCCGTTGGCGTCATCATCACCTTGATCCTGCTAGGCAGGTTATTGGAAGTGCGGGCCAAAGCGGGCACCGGGGAAGCGATCCGCAAACTTGTTGGCCTGCGGGCCAAAACGGCCACCCTGATCCGCGACGGGAGTGAAGTCGAAGTGCCCGTCGACGACGTTCTTCCCGGCGACATCGTGCTCGTGCGGCCCGGCGAGAAAGTCCCCGTCGACGGGCAGATCGTCGATGGACGTTCCACACTGGATGAATCCATGGTCACCGGCGAGTCATTACCGGTGTCCAAACAGACCGGCGACACCGTCATCGGGGCCACCATCAACCAGACCGGAGCCTTCCGCTTCCGGGCCACCAAGGTCGGCGCCGACACCATGCTCGCCCAGATCATCACGCTGGTGGAACAGGCCCAAGGTTCCAAGGCCCCTATCCAACGCCTGGCCGATTCGGTGTCGTCGTACTTCGTGCCCGCGGTGATGGCGATCGCGGTCGTCACGTTCACCGTCTGGTTCGCCGTCGGCCCCCAGCCGGCCCTGACGTTGTCGTTGGTGGCTGCTGTCGCTGTACTCATCATCGCCTGCCCATGCGCGCTCGGGTTGGCCACGCCGCTATCGATCATGGTCGCCACCGGCAAGGGCGCCGAACACGGCATCCTGATCCGGTCGGCCGAAGCGCTCGAAACGGCGCACAGGATCGACACGATGGTGTTGGACAAGACCGGAACCATCACCCGCGGCGAACCCGCGCTGACCGACGTCATCACCACCGGCGTCCTCGAGGAGGAGGAGCTGCTACGCCTGGTCGCCTCGGCCGAACAGGCTTCCGAGCACCCGCTGGCCCAGGCCATCGTCGCCGGTGCCCGATCACGAGAGCTGCACCTCGTCGATGCTGCGGAGTTTGACTCCGTGACCGGGATGGGCGTCAAGGCCACCGTCGACGGCCGTGAAGTCCTGATCGGCAACCAACGCCTCCTCGAGGATGCGCGGATCGATGCTGCAGGGCTTGCCGAAGATGTGCACCGCCTCGGCGAAGCCGGCCGTACCCCGATGCTGGTCGCCGTCGATGGTGCCCCCGCAGGAGCCGTCGCCGTGGCCGACACCGTGAAGGACGAGTCGCCAGCGGCGATTGCCGCACTGCGTGCGCTCGGCATCCAAGTGGTCATGATCACCGGCGACAATGCCCGCACCGCGGCCGCCATCGCCAGGGAGGTTCAAGTCGACAAGGTGCTGGCCGAGGTCCTGCCCGAGCACAAGGCCCTTGAGGTGCGCCGTCTGCAAGGTGAGCGTGGCGTCGTGGCAATGGCCGGCGACGGCATCAACGACGCTCCCGCGTTGGCTCAAGCCGACGTCGGCTTCGCCATCGGCACAGGTACCGATGTGGCCATCGAGTCCTCCGACATCACCCTGATCTCAGGCGCCCTCGACGGCCTGGTCACCGCCATCACCTTGAGCCGAGCCACCATGCGCAACATCCGACAAAACCTATTCCTGGCGTTCATCTACAACGGAATCGGCATCCCCATTGCCGCCGGGGTTCTCTACCCCGTCATCGGCGTTCAACTCAGCCCGATGATTGCCGCCGCGGCGATGGCTGCCTCAAGCCTTTCCGTGGTCGGCAACGCCTCCCGATTGCGCCGTTGGAGCCCTCGACCTGTCGACACCGCCGAGGCCTCGGTGACCCGCACATCGCCGTGACACCTTTTCCACCGGCCCCCGAAAGTTACTCCGGGCTGCGGTGGGGCCTGCCAGCACTCGCAAGCCATTTCATGGACACCCGTTGGTATATCCGTTTCGCTGTGCGTATCAGGTGCCGCCGTGGGCATGGGTGGGATATCGCGAACTCGCGTTGTTTGCCTCAGTAGTCGTGCCTGTCGTGGGGCGTTAGCCAGCGCGACAGGTAGATCTTTTCGAAGGCGAAGACCGACGTGATACCGATACCCGCGTAGAGCACGATCAGTGGGTCCGATTGCAACTTCATCAATGTAAAGGCAACCAGCACGACGGCATCGAATACCAAGGCCGTCAACAGAATCGACGCCGCTGCGTCGATCTCGTGGCGCCGGTATCGGAACACTCCCCAGTGCACCGCCATGTCCATGACGAGGTAGAAGAAAGCGCCCAGCGAGGCGATGCGGCTCAGATCGAAGAACACCGCCAGCGTAGATGCAACCACCACTGTGTAGACCAGCAGGTGGCGTTGGACAGGTCCGGACATGCCGAAGTGGCTATGCGGAATCATGTTCATGTCCGTCAACATCGTCAGCATCCGTGACACCGCGAAGATACTGGCCACCAACCCAGAGACAGTGGTGACAGCGGCCAAACCGACAGTCAGGTAGAAACCGGCTTGCCCCAGGGCCGGCTCGGCGGCCTGCGCCAGCGAATAGTCACGTGCGGACACGATCTCGTCGATAGTCAGGATCGAACCCACGGCGAGGGCTACGAGAGAATAGACCACCACACAGATTCCGATCGCGAGCATGATCGCGCGTCCCACATTGCGGTGCGGGTCGGTGATCTCGGCGCCGCTGTTGGTGATGGTGGTGAACCCTTTGAAGGCGAGAATGGTCAACGCGACTGAGGCGAGGAATCCGAGTGCCTCAGAGGTCTGCCCGCCCGCGGCGGCGTAGAAGTGGAATCCACCTGCCCATAGCGCCGCGATGCCGAACAGCGCGATACCACCGATCTTGACTGCCGCCATGATCAGCGACATGACACCAACGGAGCGGTTTCCTGCGATGTTGACCAGAAAAGCGAAAATGATCGCGGCGACCGCGAGCAGCGGCACGAGTGGTCCATCGGTGATACCGAAGGGACGTAACACGTAGATGCCGAAGGTCCGCGCCACGAGGCTTTCAGCGATCACCATACTCAGCGCCATCAACAGTGCCGCACCTGCGGCAACGGCACCGTGGCCGTAACATTTCTGCAGGATCATGGCGATTCCGCCGGAGGATGGCCAGGCGTTCGACATCCGAATGTAGCTGTAGGCGCTGAACCCTGTGACGACGGCACCGACGATGAATGCCACCGGAAACCACGACCCTGCCAGTTGGGCAATCTGACCGGTCAGCGCGAAGATGCCTGCTCCGATCATCACCCCCGTGCCCATCGCGACTGCGCCGCCGAGGGAGATCGAGCCTTGCTGGTAGTCGTTGGCCCGATCGTCGTCGCTCATCTTGGCTCAACCCCCAAGTGTTCCTTGTTTTCCGGACAGGGAGATCCAGCAGCGACCGGTCCTCGGATACCTGGATACCCCGTGGGGCGACCCAGTTCCTGCACAACTCGGGCCGACCCCAGGCATGCCCGAGCTTCCGACGTCCCCATCAGGTCGGCTTGACAGCCCGCCAACGAAGGTGGCGGCCTTGCGTCTCGACCTGAACATCGACGAACCCGACCCGGCGAAGTCGATCGCGCAGCGTGGCCGGTGAATCTGGGTTGTAGATATCACCGATGTGAACGATCCGGAATGCGGCCGAGGCCCGCCCGTCGCTGCCGGCGAAGACGCCGCCAGGTAGGAGAACCCGCAACGCTTCGGCGAACATGCATCCTGGTGCACCAGAGTCAGTAGGTGGTGCAGCATGGTGAAGCACACCACGGAACTGAAGACCCCATCGGCAAGACCGGTTGCCGTTCCGTCTGCGTGGATGACGCGCGCGCGGTTGCCGTATCGGCTCTGCAGCCGCGCCGCCATCGAAGGATCGATCTCCACACACGTCAGGTTGGCTGACTGGGCGACGAGGATTTGCAGGTTGGCGCCGTAACCGGGCCCGATCTCCAGGGCGTTGTCGCCGAGGTCGATGCCGGCGAGCGCCCAGGGCAAGAGGTCACGTGCGACGGTTCTGGCCCAGTAGCGAGAGCTACAGCACCATCGATGGCACAGATTCATGCCCATGCTTGGTTCAGCCCCCGAACAGCAAGAACAGACCCGCGAGGGTGTAGGCCACCATGGTCACCATCATGGCGAGCTGTCCTACGAGTTGATGACCTACCGGGATCACGCGCAACGCTTGATCATGGGCGGCAATCACTGCCACGAGGTGTCCGACGACGACGCAGGCGACTTTGATCGTCCACAGCAGCGTCGGATTCTGCGAGAGAACATATTGCACGTTGCCAACGTCGAGACCGAGTAGATGCCAACCTCTCTCCAAAGGGTCTGCCAGCCGCACGATCGTCTCTTGTCCGCGCTCAACGAGATAGGACAGGTAGTGCGCGAAGATGTAACCCACCACGATCGGGATCAGGCAGTGGGCCAACCGGCCAGGAAGCTCGCGGCGCTGCTCAGGGGTGACCCCGCCGGTAGCGCGCGCCGCAGCGGAAAAGCTCACGCCCACAATGACGACAAAGAAAAGCAGGGTCACGCTGCGCCAGACGGTGCCGCCCACCGAATCTCCCACGAGAGGAATCGCGGCGGCGTTGTCGTCGACGAAATTCCGGAAGGTCTTCGACTGGGAGAAGCTGTCGAACGCCGTCGATCCGAGAAGCACCGCCATCACCGCGACAGTGCCCGATCGCACCGGCATGGTGGGAAGATGGTCGAGCGGATTGCCCACGACGATGCGCCCGGACGCACGGTTGCGCCGAAACGGAGCCAACCGCGACACGGTCACGCTGTAAACCTCGAATGGGTCGGCGCGAGCGAACCAGGTCGACCCGAACACCGCTGCACCCGACAGCATTGCGACGGCATAGCAGCCAATCCAGATCTTGATCGCGCTCAGCGATCCGGGATCCGGGCTGGCCAGTTCCAGCCACACGAAGGCGAACAGGCCCAGCACACCCGGCCAATATCCCCAGCGTGCCGGATAATCGCGCCCAGCCCGCCCGTCTTTACCTTCGCGGGACAAACCCAGGATGCGGGAGACTGTGCGCAGCGGCGATAGGACGCGCCACACGGGTCCAACAACAACCGAGACGGCCACCAATCCGACCCACAGCAGGACGTAGAACGCCCCTGGAAGGGCATTGGCGCTGGTCTGCGGCCCCCAGAAAGCCGCGACGGCGACCCAGGCTGTGAATACGATCGCCGCTGCCGCGGCGATCCACCGGACGGTTGGGGAATCCACCGCCTTGCACGCCCACGCCGGTAGCGCTCGACCCGGCTTGTCGGGATCAAACCGCGGTGTTCTCCACGCGACGGCTACCACCGCGAAGGTGACGGCCAACGCCCACGCAGCACCGATCAGCGCATAGGACAGTGGCACAGGCAGATCCGTAGATCCGCCCACACCGTGGGCCAGGACGGCAGCAGCGGCATCGGCCGTCACGGCATCACTTCGATGGTGACCACCGTGCGGTGCAGGTTGTGTAACTCCACGTCCACCCGCCCAGGAACGTCGACGGTGAACTCGAACCGCTGATCCGGTTCGGCCCGCACTTCGAAACTCTGCTCGGGCGTTGAATGTACGTGCAGACTGTCGGCCGCATCGCTACTGACCTTGAGCACGATCGGCTGACCCACCACCGCCGATGCTTCTGCGTTGGTGGGTGTCACCACACCGTCGGCGATCGTCATGCCGATCACGGTGGCAGCAGCCGCGGAATCGGTCGCCGTGGTTGGTGTCGTCGGTTGCGCGGCCGACACCGAAGTCTGCGCAGGAGACGGCGAATCCGATGACGGCGTTGACCGGCACCCAGCGGCCGTAGCAACCACCGTCAACAGGGTGGTCGTGGCCAGCACCCTAGTGATCATGGTGAATGCTCCTGGCTTTCTTAGGTTCCGACGACATACGTGTGGTGTGACCAGGTGTTCACTCATTGGCGCCTGCAGACTCACCGGTACCAGCAGAGACGGTGGCCGCCGAAGCCGAGGACCGGGCCCGGTCGATGGCGTAGACCCCCACTGCGACCGCGATAACCGAGAAGCCCAGCGCTGCCCAGGAAATCGCGGTGACGAGGGTGCTGGACCCGTCAGCTGCGCTCGACGCCGCGCCGATCGTCACCGTCGGCGCTGGAAATTCTGGATCCTCGGACTCATCGGCTGGTTGACTCCAATCATCGGCGGTGCCGTCGGAGAAGGTCTGCACGGTGGGTAGGGCAAGCGTGGGCGCATCTGGCAAAGGCCCTACATCCAGCGCGAACTGACCGAACTGCCCGGGTTCGATTCCTGAGCCTTGCGCCGTCCAGGTCACCGAGTCGACGACCTCGGTGACGGGGGTGCCGTCGTCTTTGTAGATCGGCGGGATCGTTCGTTTCTCGATGTCGATGTTCCAGCCGGCCACGGGTTGGGCCAGCACGCTGCGTAGCTGGACGTCGTCGGGTATGCGCACTTGGACTTTGGTCGTGGCGGGGTTGCCTGACTCGCTGGGCACCCGAAACGTGATAACCCCGAATTCGCCCGGTCCGGCGCCGTCGAGTTCGGCGTTGACATGCGCGCCGGCTATCGGGGTAGTGAGTAGGGCGGCCACCGCGGCGAGCGCGAAGGCTGCTGCGATGCGCAGCAGGGTGGTCGGCACCAGCGAGCGGCCCGCGCCCCTGCGGTTGGTGAAAAGTATTCGATGGTGTTGGCGTGATGTGAGTTGCGATATTTCATGCAGGGTCATTGCTGTCCTTTCTGTTGGTCCCTGGTGAGAGGTTGCATGGGCTGGTGATTTGAGCGGTCCCAGTGTGGTGAGGTTGATGCCGATCGGGTTGGTTCAGCGATGACCGTGCTGAGCTCTGGAGCATTCCCGCGCGATGTAGCGCCAGCAGTGCTGCCGCACAGGCCAACCCGATAAAGGTCAACAACCCCCAAAGGAGTTGCGGCAGATCGTGCTGGTGGGCGTACCCAAAGACAGCCCCGGTGGCGAGGTTTCCAACCAGGATTCCGATACCGACGATCGTGTTGTACAGGCCGTAGTGCGTGGCGACCAGCCCACCGCGGGCCAAACCGACCACGGTGTCCATCTCGAACGGGAATGTGGCGATCGTGCCGATGGCCAGCAACGCGGCCGCTGCGAGCATAGCGATGACCGCAGGCGTCGCTCCCATCGTTCCAGTCGTGGGAAGCGCCATCAGCGGCACGAAGGCAGCCGCGAGGATGATCATCCCCGTGACCAGGCTTCTCCCCGAGCCCAAGCGGATGCCCAACCAGCGGGTCAATCGGACCTGTCCGCCGATGGCAATCACCCCGGATATCACAAAAATCGCTGTCACCAGCATGGTTTCGGATTGCTTGGTGCCGCTGATCAGCCCGGCCTGCAGTGGCAGGGCCAGATAGACCTGGAAAGTCAACACATAGGAGCCGATCATGGCGGCTGCGAACAAGATGAACGCTCGGTTGGAGATCACCGCGCGCCACTGGGCCAGCACCGGGCGACTGTCGGCGCGGGTCTTGGCCTGATCGGCAGGTAGTGCTGTCAATTGGAGCACAGTCAGGGCCGCGAACACCGCTGCCGCCACCACACAGGTCGTCCGGAAATCGACCGTCATCAACACCAGCCCGACGAGCGGGCCGACCAGAATCCCGGCCTGGTAGAACACGTTGAACACGGCAAAAGCCTCGACTCGACGTTCACCCGCATCGGCGGCCAGGTAAGCCCGCACCGCCGGGTTGAACAATGCGCCCGCGAATCCCGTTGCTGCTGAGGCGATCAGCAGCGCTGGCAGGTTCTGTGCCAACGCGAGGGTCAAGAATCCCCCGGTGCGCAGGACGCAACCGGCGACGATGAGGGGTTTGTAGCCCCATCGGTCGGCGAGGGTGCCGCCGATGAGGAACATGCCTTGCTGGGAGAAGTTGCGCACCCCCAGGATCAGGCCCACCGTCCACGCGGCCAGACCCAGCGGCCCGGCCAGATAGCCGGCCAGATACGGCATCAGCATGTAGAAACCGACGTTGATGCCGAACTGATTGATCATTAGCACCTGGGCGGTCCGATCGAATGTTCTGAACTGGCCGATCGTGGCCATCATGGCTTACGTCCGATCGGGTCGGTGACTGTCACACAACGCGTCCAGCGGCTCACCACGTGATCCGTGGGTTTGTCGATGACATCAGGATGCTCCGGGACAGCAACCCCCAATAGTCGGTGTCGGCGGCAGTAATCGTCGTCGTAGATGCTGCCGTGATAGCGCATCGGCCCATCGGGGAAGATCGCCACGATCCGCACACCCGGTACCGAGGTACGTGCGACCCATCCGGCGACCAATCCAACCGCCCCCACGCTCCACCCACCGCTGGCGTGGTGGTTGGCCGCCAACGTGCGGCATGACGCGACAGCCTCAGCCGGTGCCACCCAATGCACCTCGTCGAACGCCGAATAGTCGACGTTGGCCGGATAGATACTCGATCCCAACCCGCGCATGAGTCGCGGTGCGGCGGGTTGACCGAAGATCGTGGAGCCGACCGTGTCGACACCGACCAGGCGCATCTGCGGGTTGTGTTGGCGCAAGACCTGCGACACTCCAGCCGAGTGGCCTCCTGTGCCTACCGAGCACACCAGGACGTCAACCGCGCCGAGTTGATCGGTCAACTCGGCAGCCAGGCCGTGGTAGCCGGCGACGTTGTCCGGGTTGGTGTACTGGTCCGGACACCACGAACCCGGTTGGGCGGCAAGGATCTCGGCGACGCGCTGCTGGCGGGCCTGCTGCCATCCACCGGTCGGATGCGGTTCGGCGACTACATCGACTTCCGCGCCGTACGCGCGCAGCATTTGGTGCACGATCGGTTCCAAGCCGGGATCGGTGACCACGGTCACCGGATGACGGTACAAGATCCCTGCCAGTGCCAGTCCCAACCCCATGGTGCCGCTGGTGGATTCCACTATTCCCGCTCCGGGGCGCAGTTCACCGCGTTCACGAGCCTGCTGCACCATGTGCAGCGCAGGCCTGTCCTTCATCCCGTTGGGGTTGTGGCCTTCGAGTTTGGCCCAAAATCCGACGCCGAGGCCGTGAGGTTCTGTGGGCATCCAAATCAGCGGAGTATTGCCCACCATCGGGCTGATACCACCTGCGGGTGCCGCCGCCTGTGTCGTTGCGGATGCCGATGCCGGAAGTGCGGCGCTTTCCATCAATGCGATTCCCATGTGAGGGGCCGCTTATCGGCGGCCTGGAGTTGCTGACATGCCTGTTGCGGGCACGACGACAACTCGGCGTGACCCCGCACAAAGGCGGCGTCAGCGACGAATCACACAGAGATCAGCGATAACGACCCGGCCCGGTTTCACCGGACCGGACCACATACGCGGAAGCGGCGGACCCCGCATCCGAAACCAGGTGGTAGCGGCGACCATGACCACGGCCATTGCGACAGAGGCGAGAGTGGCCATCATCCGCAGCGGGTTCATCGCGCGAACGGCGCTCATCATGGCGTCAACGCCCGGGTAGACGACGCCGCGCAACGCACCGACATGCGGATGGTCGGCAACGAGCTGCCGCATTGCTATGCCCAGCCCGAGGTACTCTGCCGGAGTGGCCGGCTCGCCGTGCGAGTGGCCATGCCCGTCGCCGATGGCGTGACTGTGGTGCGGGGCCCCGGCAGGGTGTCCACCGTGGCCCGGTGCACCGACAACAGTACTGAGAGCCGGCAGAAAGACCATGCTGACGGCCAGCAGAGCGATCAGCGGCGCTCCGGCAAGAATCCAGCGCCGTGCATCAACAGTGCGGGCACTGAGAGCCCAAGCGCTGCGGTGGCCACGCGTCGACACGGCCGTCAGACTAGCACGACCGCATTGAATACCCGCCGAGGGTATCCGATGCGAAGCGGCGGCGAACTGGGTTCGATGGACGCACTTTTTCAGACGGAACGAGCCGCGGTGCCCTACTTCTCGACCGGGTGCGAGTCCGTAACGTGATGCTGCGACTCGTCATTTTCGCTTGGTCGGATTGGTATGCCCACGATGAAGGTGCTTCCGGTGCCGGGTCCGCCGCTGTCCGCGGCGATTCGGCCGCCGTGGGCCTCGGTCAGGGCTTTGGCGATGGCCAGACCTATCCCGGAGCCGCCCTGGTCGCGGTTGCGGGCGGTGTCGGCCCGGTAGAACCTCTCAAAGAGATGAGGGAGGTGCGCGGCGTCGATGCCCTGGCCGTTGTCGGTGACCGTGATGATGAGGTTGTCATGTTCGACCGAGCCGTGAACGTGGACCGCACCGCCCGGTGGGGTATGTCGCAATGCATTGTCCAGGAGGTTGGCCAGCACCTGAACGAGACGGTGCGGATCAGCCCAACAATGCGGGAGGTCGGCGACGCTACTGGTCAGGCTAACGTTCTTGGCGGTGTAGCGGTCTGCGATGGCCTTGGTTGCTCCAGCGATCAGCGCTTGCGGATCCACCCACTGTCGGGTGATGGCGGCGGTCCCCTCTTCGGCCTTGGCCAATGCGGCGACATCCTCGGCGAAACGCACCAGACGTTGGGTCTGGTCACGCAACATGGTGACGGTCTCCGAATCCAAGGCTTTCACCCCGTCTTCGACTGCCTCCATATAGGCCTCAAGCACCGCCACCGGCGTGCGGATTTCATGGGCCAAGTCACCGAAGACCTGCTGGCGAGTGGTTTCGACCGCCTCCAGACGCTCGGCCATCGCGTTGAACGCACGCGACAGTTCCGTAAGTTCCTCGCCCAGATGCAAGGGTGAGACGCGGATGCCGTAGTGTCCGTCAGCCACAGCGGTCGCCGCTACAGCCACCTCAGCAACTGAGTGCTGCAAGCGTCGGCTGAAATAGGCAGTCACGACCAGTGCGGTCACGGCGGCAACACCGACGGCCACCGACACGGAAATGGCAGTGGCGTACCGGTAGGCCTGCTCGGCGTGGAATTGCTCGCCGGAATCATGGGTGACGCCGGCCTGAAGCAGGTGATCTCGAAACAACGGCGGGCCGACGACCGAGGCCACGATCCAGGTCGTGGCGCCACCGGCGAGCAGGACAAGGGTTTGCGCGCCCAGCAATCGGGCGCCAATACCGAAACGCCCAGCTCGGGGAGACACATGCTTGATGGCGGCGTTGTCATCGAGGCTCATCGCATCAGCCACCTGCCATTCGATACCCGACACCCCGCACGGTGAACACAAACGTTGGGTCTGTCGGGTCATCGCCCAATTTGCGACGAAGGTGGCCGACATGGACGTCGACGAGATGTTCGTTGCCGACCCACGGTTCACCCCAAATCGCGTCGAGCAGCTGACGTCGAGTCAACACCACACCTGGACGTGCCGACAGGGTGGCCAGAATGTCAAACTCGGTACGTGTGAGGGCCACCGGCTCGCCACCAACGAAAACTTCGCGGCCGGCCACATCGATAGATAGCGGCCCAAATGACCGCGTCGGCCTGGTCGGCTCCGACTCCGCAGATTCAGGCATCGCAGTCACCGCCCGGGGCCGCCGAAGCATTGCTCGTATCCGGGCTACCAGCTCACGTGGACTGAACGGCTTGGTGACGTAGTCGTCGGCACCGACGGATAACCCCACTACGGTGTCGATTTCGGTGTCACGAGCGGTCAGCATGACTACATACGCGTCGGAAAATGTCCGCAGCCGCCGGCACACCTCGATGCCGTCGATGCCCGGCAACGCGAGGTCGAGCACCACCACGTCGGGATCGACCTCGCGGGCCAACGTCACGGCCTCGGCCCCGTCGTGGCAGCAGGTCACCTCGAACTTTTCGCGTTGCAGGTAGCTGGCCAGAACGTTGGCCAGCGGCACTTCATCGTCGATGACAAGCGCCCGATAACCGGCCCCCGGCGCCGCAGCTGCTGAGTTGGAGTCCATGTGTCCATCGTGCCGGTCCAGCGGGCGCCTCTACAGATCCACCGCGGTCTTGACGGAATCTTCGCACAACCATCATCGATTCGCTGGATGCGTGGCCCACCGTAAAAGGGTGGGAACTGAGGCAGCGGTGATCTGGGCAGGGTCGGCAACCGGTGTGCAGCCCTATCTGATGGCAGCGGTGGCGCTACTTCTGCTGTGGACCGCCATCTTCGGGGTTCTCATCGTCTTGTCAGAACGCACCACTGGTCTACATGGTTCGCCACGCGGCAACCCACCAACGAGCCCTCGCCAACCCCGCTAGAGCGGCACCGCCGAATCAAAGCGATGAATCTGATCCAGCGGCCTCGGAGCTCGGCATGAGTACGAGACCGTCTACCTCGGTTCGTTTGAGCCGCAGAAGTTTCCTCGCCGCCACACTGGTCAGTGGTGCCGCACTCACCGCGTGCAGTCGCTCAACTTCGCGACCTGGCCAAGCCACGCGAACCGAGGCGATCGCCGCGGCCGAGGCCGCGCGACCGCACACCGGAAAGGTCGTGTCGGCCAATCTGACTGCCGCCCCCGCCGACATCGACCTCGGCGGGAAGATTGCCCGCACACTAGCCTACAACGACCAAGTTCCCGGACCCCTGATCCGAGCCGCCGTCGGAGATGAGCTAACTGTCAACGTCACCAACAACCTCCAGTCCCCGACATCGGTGCATTGGCACGGTCTCGCGTTGCGCAACGACATGGATGGAGCTTCACCGGCAACGCCCAACATCAACCCCGCCAGCCAATTCACGTACCGTTTTTCCTCCCCGCATTCCGGCACCTACTGGGCACACCCACACACCGGCCTAGAAGCCGACGAAGGGCTCTACATGCCGGTCATCATCGACGATCCGGCAGAACCCGGCCGCTACGACGCCGAGTGGATCGTCATCCTCGACGACTGGACTGCCGGGGTGGGCAGCAGCCCCCAGCAACTCTTCGACGGACTGCGATCAATGGGAGCGCACGGTCACAGGCCATCCATGCCGGGCATGCCGGGCATGGGAAGCCCCAGAGCTGAAACTAGGTCTGGGGTTCCCGGTGTAGGTGGTGTAGGGGTCAGCGAACTGTTGGGTGGGGACGCCGGCGACGTCCACTACCCCTACTACCTGATCAACGGCCGGATACCCGCTGCCGCCACGACGTTTGCCGCCAAACCCGGTCAGCGCCTACGCATTCGCATCATCAACGCCGCTTCCGACACCGCGTTTCGGGTCGCGCTGGCCCGTCACCGAATGACGATCACCCACGCCGATGGATTCCCCGTCCTACCCACCGAGGTCGATACCGTCCTCGTGGGGATGGGTGAACGCTACGACGTCGTCGTCACCACGGGAGACGGGAAGTTTCCCCTGGTCGCTGCTGCAGAGGGAAAGAACGCCCAGGCGCGAGCGCTGCTCACAACCGGCGCTGGAAGTGTGCCGAAGCTAAACTTCCACCCACCCGAACTGCGCGGTCGCCTGGGCGCCGCGGACACCCTCACCGCAGCCCCCGAGGTGAGACTGGATTCAGCCAACATCGACACCGCGCTCATCGCGCAGCTATCAGGCACGATGATGCACTACCACTGGACGATCAATGGCCGCCCCTCCTGGAACACCGTCCCACTGACCATCCAACAAGGGCAGAACGCGACTTTGACCTTCACCAATGACACGATGATGTGGCACCCGATGCATCTGCACGGACACACCTTCCAGGTCATCGCTCCGGACGGCAGACCGGGACCACGGAAGGACACCGTGATCGTGTTACCGCATGAATCAGTGACCGCAGCACTCCTGGCAGATAACCCGGGCATCTGGATGCTGCACTGTCACAACACCTATCACCAAGAAGCAGGCATGATGACCAGTCTCGAATACCAGACATGACGGACGCCAGATGCGGGGCGACGGCACTGAATCGTTGCCAAAGCGCTTATTCCCCACGCTATTTAGGCCTAAGCATCGGGACATACGAACGCTAGCCACACATCATAAGGAACACAGCCATAACCTTCTGGCAGAACCCCAAGATGCGACCGCGGGGCTACGCCGGAAACGAGCATCAAATGGTTACTGTTCTGGGCACTGATCATCGTCGGTATCCTCGCGCCAACTATCACCCGCTGGACTCAAACACCTTGACAACTTCCGAGATTGTCGTGCATCCAGTCTGTGAGATGGACCCCGTCGGTTGGACAGGCCGCGGCGGTTCGTAAGTGGAGGACTGCTGTTG
>CAZEMS010000042.1:0-37656 GCA_964513475.1 uncultured Mycobacterium sp.
GCATGACTCCAACCTTCCCAAGAGGTGGAGTCTCCGGACATCCCGGGGCGGTTCAGATGGGCAGGATGGCTCGCCCTGGGGTCGAGCTGCGTTGTGGCCCAGCGGCGCGCGCTGGCAGGGAACTGTATGGCTCGTAGCCATCTTCTGCGGCTATTTGGGCGCGGTCTTTCTGTACAAGCCGCTATCACCAGACGGCGTCTCGCTGGTGTGGCTACCGAACGCCGTACTGGCGACGGCGTTGCTCAAGTTCCGGGCCAGCGATTGGCCGTGCGTGTGGGCCATGGGCCTACTTGCCGAGGTGGTCGGTGACCTGACCCTCGATGTTGCGCCACATCAGGCGATTTACCTGGGGACCGTAAACGCCATCGAGGCCACGCTGTTCGTGCTTCTAGCCGCACTAATCGCCCAGGGCCGGGACCAGATCGGCCTCCTCTCAGTGCGAGGCGTAACAGCATTGATCATTGCTGCGGTGACGGTTCCCGCGTTGACCGGAGCGCTCGGAGCCATCGGCTGGGTCTGGGCATTTGACGCCGACTTTCTCACCGCTTGGCGCAACTGGTGGTTCGGCGACAGTCTGGGGCTGCTGGTAGGGGTTCCGGTCGGATTGCTGTTTCGCGATGCAAGCCGATCCGTTGGGCGACGTCGCTCGAAATCTGTGATCGTCGGGGTCGGTGCGGCTGCTGCGTCTCTCTGGATACTGTCGGTCGGCCTCCAAGCCGCACACCGGGATTGGGAGGCGCGACAGAGCGCTTTGGCGAGCGCTGTGCTCTTGTCCTTGGCCTTCGGGACGATCGGTGCTCCGATCGCTGTGGCGTTGGCAACAGTTGTGACCCTGATCGGGCTGGATCGACAGGACCAAGGCATCGCAGAACTCGTAAGAATCCAGACCTTGCTCGTCGTGGTCTTCACAGCCATCTTCGCGATCGTTGCGGCAATAGAATCAGCGGACCGCGCCTACCGTGAACTGTCGCAGACCAGAGATGATCTCGAAACGGCAAATCAACGGCTCGCGTCCTTGTCCCGTACCGATGAACTGACCGGGCTGTCGAATCGACGCGTCCTATCCGAGCGCCTGGAACTCCTGTGGGCCTGGTGCGTTCGAGAGTCAAAACCGGTCGCGATGCTGATGGTCGATATCGACTGCTTTCACCGCTACAACGAAACGTACGGACATCTCGCCGGCGATTCGGTGCTCAAGCGGATGGGGCCGGTGATCCAGGACGCTGCCAGACGGAAGACCGACCTGGCCGTTCGCTACGGTGGCGAGGAGTTCCTGATCGTCCTCCCACGCGCGAGTCTTGATACCGCCGAAGATGTTGCAGACCGAATACACCAGCGAATCAAAGGGTTGAACATCGAGCACTCCAGTTCGCCTGTGGCCCCGATTGTGACGGTGAGCATCGGAGCGGTTGCGGTGACGCAACCCGCACCCGGCTCAGCGATCACCGCCCTCGAACGTTGTGACGCGTGCTTGTTCGAAGCCAAGAAGGCCGGGCGAAATCGTAGCGTCGCCAAGCAACTCCAGCACTAGAGAATTGCTAGGAGTCCGGTCCGTCTCGAGCCGCCAATTCCCTTTGCAACAAACAGCTATCGCTTGTCCAACCTGCTTGGTGGCATCGCCGATCACGGTACGGAGAACACCGGCGAGCTTCTGCGCGACTACTTCCTCACGAGTGCGTCCACGGGCGAGAACCCTCTGCCGCCGCCGGGGCGTCAGTTCTCAGTAGGGCTACGGCTAAATGGATAACCGGTTTGTCAATGCCAGCCGTGACCCCAGTTGGGTACGAGATCCTCGACTCCAGGAACGTGTCCGGGCGGTGGCAGACCACCATGTCCCGGCGGTAGCGGCGTCCCCGGCCCCAGGACATTCGCACCTGGTCCGCCGATGTCCGGGATTCCCGGAACATGTGGGATCCACGGATCAGCCTGGGCTTTGCCCTGCCCTATCGACAAGCCAGCGGTCGCTACCGCTGCTGCGGCGACAAGTAGCCAGGTAGCTCTTCCCTTTATCGTCCTCACCTAGGACCCCGTTCTGCGACAGACCCCCATCATCTCTCTACATCTCGACCAGATCAACGGGTCACACTGCCCGCGGAGGGTCGCCCTCCGGGCAATCAGAAGCGGTACAACAGAGACCAGGAGTTCAGCCCGGACCCTGCGCTGACGCCGCGTCGGGCGGATGAAACGCTGCGCGGCTGCTGGATGGGAGGATTCCCGGATGACCGGCGTCTGGATCTATCTGATCTATCTGCTCGCGGGCATCGCCGCCGGACTCGTCTCCGGCTTGTTCGGACTCGGGGGCGGCTTGACCATCGTTCCTGCGCTCGCGGTGGCCCTGCCGCTGCAGAGCGTTGCGCAGGAACACGTGATGCACCTGGCGATCGGGACATCACTTGCGGTGATGTTCTTCACGGCGCTGTACACGACGTTCCTACGTAATAGGCGCGGGGACCTGAACTGGCCGCTGTTCTGGCATATGTTGCCGCCGGTCGTGCTCGGAACGGCAATTGGGGCGTTTGCGGGCGGGCTTCTGCCGGGCCCGGCCCTTCGGGGGTTCTTCATTGCCTTCGTCGCATACATGATCGCGCGCGCGTTGCATCGTCACCATGTGAGGTCAAGAGACGCGCAGTCGGGCAACCAGGCGGCAACTGCCCCCGCGATGCCTTCGCGTGCCAGCAGGCTGGCTTCAGGGGTCACCACCGGCTTGACCGGAGCGCTGCTCGGCGCCGGCGCAGCCATCATCACGGTGCCGTACCTACAGGCAGCGGGTTACCGAATACAAAGCGCATCCGCCGTGGCCGCCGCACTGTCCGCAGTGATCGGCGTCGGTGCAGGCGCCGGTTACCTGCTCGGCGGTCTGGCCGCCCCCGGACTGCCAGCCGCCGCAATCGGATACCTGTACCTGCCGGCTTTCGCCGGAATGACCGCCGGGGCGCTTCTGGGCTCCCCGTTTGGTGTGCGAATCTCGCACCGGATGCCGGAGACCGCACAGTTCTGGCTCTTCCTCGCCTACCTTGCCGCTGTCCTGACCGCGATGGTGTGGCCCGCATAGGCAAACCGGCAGCCCGGCTCTTGAGTGCTTCTACTCAAGCCTTCGGACCGGGGACCCACCTAGATTTGGTCCCATGACCGTCGCCGCAACAGTGTTCCCCTCACCGGCCGACATCGAAGCCAGCACCCCGCCCAGCCGGAATCGCGCGATCGACGTGATCCGGATCGTGGCGTTGCTTGGAGTCGTGCTCGGACACACGGTGATGGCCACCAGCACCCTGCGCGACGACGTGTTCATCTGGGACAACCTGCTGACTGCCGTACCGGTGTTTCAGGCATTCACCTGGATCTTCCAGATCATGCCGCTCTTCTTTTTTGCCGGCGTGGCGGCTTGCGTGGATTCCTGGGCGCCGGGCCAGAGTTGGGGCAACTGGCTGATGCGGCGGTGCACCCGACTGTACCGGCCGGTCTTCTACTACCTGGCGTTCTGGGCGGCCGCGCTGGCGGCACTGAGCATGGTGCTGCCCACGCACGTCTACGAACCGATAGCGGGTGTGTCGATCCAGTTGCTCTGGTTTCTCGGCGCCTACGTGTTGGTCCTGGCCGCGGTCCCGGCATTGGCCCGGATCACCACCACCCGCCGCCTGGTGGCGGCCGTCGCAGGGACCTACGGCCTCGTCGCACTGGTCGATTCGGTGCGACTCTCCTTCGACGGGTACTCCGCTCTGGGCTACGCCAACCTGGTGGTCTGGCTGATCCCGGGCATGCTCGGAGTGGGCTACCGGCGTGGACTACTGACCGGCCGGGCAGCCCTGGGGGTCGGTCTGGGCATGCTCGCGGTGAACCTCGCGCTGCTGTGGCTCGGGCCCTATGAACTCAGCCTGGTCGGTGTCGAGACCCAACAACTCAAGAACATGACACCACCGTCCTTGTTGCTGGCAGGCCACGCGATCATGCTGTGCGCGTTGGTTATTGCCGCGGTCCCGGCAATCCAGCGGTGGGCGCGCCGGCCCAGGCTCTGGTGGCTGGTGACCATCGGCAACTCGGGTGCGATGACGCTGTACCTATGGCACATGCCGGCTCTGCTGGGAGTGCACCTGGTGTTCGACTATCTGGGTTTTGCCCGCTACGACCCGTCGTCACCCGACTTCATCGCCCTCTCGGTGGCGCAACTGCTGATCATGTGCGCGCTGGTCGGCGCGTTGTTCCTGACACTACGGCCGCTGGAGAACGGCCCGATGCCGCTGTGGGACGGCGGATTCGTCGCGCGCCCCGGTTCCCGTAGCACCGCGGTCGGAGTGCTGCTCTGCGTCGCCGGAGCGGCCACCCTGGCTTCGGTCGGCTGGGGCCTCAAGGAACAGGGACTGCTCTGCGTGATGCTGATGCTGGTAGCGCTCGTGACGGCCCGACTGCTGGCCGACGACGAGAGGACGGGCGCCTAGCCGCTCTTGCGGCGGAACTCGCGGCGGTTCTCCACCGGCCCATGCGCCTTGGGCAGCTTCGCACCGCCGTCTTTGTGATCGCCGTAGCCGGCGTTCTGCGCCTTCTTGCGCTCCAGCGCTTCCCGGAACCTCTTCTTCGTCTCGTTGCCCGGTGTCTCAGCCATGCCGAAAGCCTAGCCTGCCCGCGGCCCGATGGTGCGGGAGTTCCGGCGCTGGATCTCAGCGCACACCCGGAGGCATGCCGTAGACGTGCGAGATCGGCAGGGTCATCGCCACCCTGCGGTCATCGACCATGGCGTGGCGGTACTCATCCCAGTCGGGATGCTCACCGGCGATATTGCGGTACAACGCAATCAGTTCCTCCACGGTCTGGTCGTCCAGCGCGGTGGCAGGCGGTGTGAGGACGGCGTCGCCCTCCGCGACCGCATAGGCCCAGCCGTCATCCGAGCTGACGTGCAGCGAGGCCCGCGGGTCGCGCCGCAGATTGCGGGTCTTGGCGCGCGGTTCGGTGATCGATGCATGGATCGTCTGGTGGCGCGTGTCAAAGTAGTAGGACACGTTCGACAGCTGCGGTCGCCCGTCACGTTTGATAGTCGCCAGCACCCCCAGGGAATTCCCGGCGATCACTGCCAACAACTTGTCGTCGAACACCTGGCGTCCCATACTGCCGAGCCTACGTCGTCAGCACCGAGTTCATGTCATCGTCCTTTTCACTGTCCCAGCCATCGTCCATCGTCCCTACTATCGACTGGATGAGTGTGATGGACGGCAACACCCTGCAAGGCGTCTCGGCAACCACGCTGTGGACGCTGCACAACCGCGGCACCGAGGCCAAGCGGTCCGACGGTGTGATCCGCGATCCGTGGGCGGTGACCCTGCTGGACGCGATCGACTACGACTACCTCAAGTTCGGCAAGCCCAACCAGGTGCACGCACTGCGGGCACGTGCGTTCGACGCCGCGGCGAGCGACTACCTGAGGATCCGGCCGAAGGCCTCGGTGGTGGCGTTGGCCGAGGGTCTGCAGACGAGTTTCTGGCGGCTGGGCTGGGCCGGGGTCGCCGACGAATTGACCTGGTACTCGGTCGATCTGCCGCCGGTAATGGCGTTGAGGGCCCAGCTGCTGCCCGAAGATGACCGGATCGTGGCACTTGCCCAATCGGCGCTGGACCGCACCTGGATGGACCAGGTGGACGACACCCACGGGGTCTTCATCACCGCCGAAGGGCTGCTGATGTATCTGGAACCCGATGCGGTGATCGCCCTGATCCGCGACTGCGCTGACCGATTCCCCGGGGGCAGGTTCATGTTCGACTCGATCCCGCACTGGCTCAGCCGTCGCACACTCAAGGGCCTCCGCCTCTCCGATCGCTACACCGCACCGCCGATGCCGTTCGCGCTGACCGCCGACGAAGGCCTCGCTTTGCCCGGCCGCGTCCCGGGGTTGAGCGCCGCCCGCGACATCTCGCTGCCACCGGGTCGAGGCGCTTTCAAACTGGCCGCCTGGCCGCCGCTGGACAGCATCCGGTTACTACGCCGCATCCGGCCCAGCATCACATTGCTGGAGTTCGCGTCATGACCCGCTATGCCGCGTTCCTGCGCGGCGTCAACGTCGGCGGGGTAACCCTGAAGATGGCCGAGGTGTCGACCGTGTTCGAGCATGCCGGATTCACCGAGGTGCGGACGGTCCTGGCGAGCGGAAACGTGTTGCTGGAGAGCCAATCCGGGGTTGATACCGTCCGCAGGACCGCCGAACGAGCCCTGCGTCACGCCTTCGGATACGACGCCTGGGTACTCGCATACGACATCGGCACCGTGACCGCTATCCACGCGTCCTATCCGTTCGAACGCGAGGTCGCCGACCACCATTCGTACGTGACTTTCGTCTCCGACGAGCAGGTGCTCGAGGAACTCGCCGACCTGGCCGCAGCTGCGGAACCCGCGGAGAAGATCGCACCGGGAGAAGGCGTCATCTACTGGCAGGTGCTCAGGAGCGCTACCCGAAACAGTGCCATCGGCAAGACGATGGGCAACAAGCGCTACAAATCATCGACGACTACGCGCAACCTGCGCACGATCGACAAAGTGTTGCGATCGGCTGGCTGAGAGCCCTTCGACCCGTCGGATGCTCGGGTAGATTCGCGGCGGTGGACTCCAGACCATCGGCGAAGGTCACCGGCGACGCGCTGACCGGCGTGTCCGAAACGGCACTGTTGACTCTGCAGGTCCGCGCCGGCGAGGCGCGCCGACCCGATGGCATCATCGATGATCCGATGGCCGTGAAGCTGATCGACGCAATCGACTTCGACTTCGGCAAATTCGGCCTCGCGCGACGCCAGGACATGGCGCTACGGACACTGGCGTTCGACGGCGCCGCTCGCCGCTACCTCATCGACCATCCCGAGGCAACGGTGGTCGCGCTCGCCGAAGGGCTACAGACCAGCTTCTACCGCCTCGACGACGGTCGGGTCGGCCATGAGTTCCGTTGGTTGACAGTGGATCTACCGGCCATCGTCGAACTCCGCGCCAAGTTGTTACCGCCGGTGGATCGGGTGACGGCCATCGCGCAGTCTGCGCTCGACTTCACCTGGATGGACCGGGTGGAGACGGCAGACGGTGTGTTCATCACCGCCGAGGGGCTGTTGATGTACCTGCAGCCCGGGGATGCCATGGGCCTGATCGCCGAATGTGCGAAGAGATTCCCCGGCGGCCAGCTGATGTTCGACCTACCGCCGCCCTGGTTCTCGAAGTGGGCACGTCGCGGTATCCGAACCTCGCTGCGCTACAAGGTGCCGCCGATGCCCTTCAGCCTGTCGGTGACCGAGTTGGCTGACCTCGTGAACACCGTGCCCGGCGTGCGGGCGGTGCACGACGTGCCGATTCCACCGGGACGGGGCAAACTACTCACCATGTTGATCTGGGCAACACAGCGGATTCCGGTGTTGGACCCGCTGCGTGGCACCTACACACTGCTGGAATTCGGCTAGCTGCCGAAGGCAGCCCTGACGTAGGACAACGCCGTGTCCCGGTCGATGCCCAGCGCGTTGGCCACCGTCACGTAGGTGTGCGCCGCACTGGCCATCGCGTTGTCGGAAGGATCCGCACGGGCCACGAATGTGCCGAACCTCCCACGGGTTTCGAGGACACCAGAGGCTTCCAGTTCCCGGTAGGCGCGGGCCACGGTGTTGACGGCCATGCTCAGCTGTCCGGCGAGATCACGCACCGTCGGCAGCCGGGTGCCCGGTGGCAGCCTGCCGTCCCGGATTCCATCGATGATCTGCACCCTGAGCTGGTCGAACAAGGGACGGCCCGTGTTCGGGCTGATCTGAACCCACTCCCCCAGGCCGGCCACGTGTCCAGTATCGCCCACAACGGCTAGTTTGGACATGTGCGAGTGGCGCTGCTCAGTGGAGCCGGCATGTCCGCCGAGAGTGGCGTGCCGACCTTCCGCGACGCCGAAACCGGACTGTGGGCGAAGGTCGACCCGTACCAGATCTCCAGCGCAGAAGGCTGGCGCGACCACCCGGAGAAGGTCTGGGCCTGGTACCTGTGGCGCCACCACATGATGGACAAGGTCGAGCCCAACGACGGACATCGCGCCGTCGCAGCCTGGGAGGACGGCGCCGACGTTGAGGTCGTCACCCAGAATGTCGACAATCTGCACGAACGGGCCGGCAGCAATCGGGTGCACCACCTGCATGGCAGCCTGTTCGAATTCCGCTGCCACACATGCCATTACCAGTTCGAAGGCGATGTTCCTGCAATGCCCCGGCCAGTGGAAGCCGTCGAGCCGCCGGTATGCGTGTGCGGCGGGCTGATCCGGCCCAACGTGGTGTGGTTCGGTGAGGGCCTTCCCGCCGACGCCTGGCAGAATTCGGTCGACGCGGTGACCAACGCCGACGTGGTGATCGTCGTCGGCACATCGTCGATCGTCTACCCCGCAGCTGGGCTGCCCGAACTGGCGCTGGCCTGCGGGACGCCGGTGATCGAGGTGAATCCGGAGCGCACCTCGCTGACCGACAACGCGACCGTGGCGCTGCGGGAGACCGCCGCCGCCGCGCTTCCGGGTCTGCTCCAGCGGCTTCCTGCCCTGCTCGCCTAGGCAGCGGGCTTGACCGCTTGTCCGATCGCGACCTCGGCCACCGGCAGCGGAACCCAGGCCGGGAACATCGGCTCGTGACGGCTGGCGGCCACGTGGAAGCCTGCACCGGTGATCGATCGCTCGGTATGTCGATGGGTATGGCAGTTGCCCAGCAGGCGCGGCCACACCGTCGCGTCGGCGATCTTCTGCAACCGCGCCCGGGCTCCGGTGCCGGCGATGTGCTCGAGGAAGCGCAACTCACCACCCGGTCGAAGCAGCGAGAATAGTTGTCGCAGAACTTTTTCCGGATCATCAACCGAGCACAACACCAGTGAGCAGACCACCGCGTCGAACTGTTCGTCGGCCGCATAGTCTTCCACCGTCTCGGTTGTGACGGTGACCGGAACCGGCGCCGTCCGGGCCGCGTGACGGGCCGCGGCGGCAAGCCGTCGTTCGGGTTCGACGGCGACGACCTCGGACACTGTCACGGGATAGAAACTGAAGTTCGTTCCAGTACCCGCGCCGACCTCGAGCACTCGTCCCGACAGTCCGGCCAGATTCTCCTTGCGGAACCGATGCATCGACTCCGGCTCGTGCCCGGACATCACGGTCCACAGCCGGGCGAAAAACGGGTGATCGACGGCTGTGCTCATCAGCGAGTCTCCTCGGTCGTGGCCGATTCGCTGATCCCGATCCGGTTGTGCAGCCGAGCCAGCGGTTTCGGCGCCCACCAGTTCCACCGGCCCAACACGTGCATGAAGGCTGGGACCAGCAGCATGCGCACCAAGGTGGCGTCAACGAGGACGGCCAGCGTGAGACCCACGCCGAACATCCGCATGAACGACACCTCGGCGGCGATCAGCGCCGCGAACGATATCGACATGATCAGCGCCGCAGCGGTGACCACTCGGCCGGTTCTGGCCAGCCCGAGCGCGATGCTCTCGTCGTTGTCGGCGCGGGTCTTCCCGGACCGCAGCCAGTACTCACGGATGCGCGAGACCACGAAGACCTCGTAGTCCATCGACAACCCGAACGCGACACAGAACAGCAATACGGGCATGGTCGCCACCAGCGTTCCGGTGGGGGTGGTGCCGAACGCGCCCAGGTGGCCGTCCTGGAAGATCCACACCAATGCACCGAATGCCGCGGTCAGCGACAAGACGTTGAGCAGCAGGGCCTTCAGCGGCAGCACCACACTGCCGGTGAGCAGGAACAGCAGCACGAAAGTGATTGCCGCGATCACCCCGAGCACCAGTGGCAATCGGGAGGTGATCGACTCGGAGCTGTCCCGGTTGATCGCCGCGGTGCCGGCGAAATAGACCTGTTGGCCTGCCGGCGCGCCGACTTCGCGCAACCGGTCGAGCTGGGTTTCGGAAGCGTCGGTGAACAGCGGCGCGGTGCTGCCGACGGTGAGGAACGCACTGCCGTCCCGGAGTCCGGTCGGCGCCGCCGGAGGCCCGACGCGCTGCCCCGCGACGAAGGTGCCTGCCGGGGCGGACACCGACGACACGTCGCTGACCCGGGAGAGGTCTGACGCGTAACGGTCCAGATCGGCAGGGGTGATGCCGGCCGCGTTCGGAATGACAACGGTGACGTTGGCCTCCGAGTCGACAGCAAAACCGGAGCGGAGTTCGTCACCCACCTGCCGTGCCGTGGCCGACTGGGGCAGCACCCGATCGTCGGGGAAACCGAAATTGATGCCCAGGAACGGTATGCCTACCAGGACCAGCAGGGCCACCACCGCTCCACCGATCGGGATCGCGCGGCGAATCACGATCCTGGTCGAGCGGTACCAGAACGTCTGCTCGACCGGACGGGCAACCGGCTCCGGACGGCCCAGGACGCGCCGAGCCAACCGCCGCACATCCAGCGCGTCCAAGCGGTCACCGAGTAGGACGATCGCGGCGGGTGTCACCATGACGGCCGAGATGGCGGCGAACGCCACCACCGCGATGCCGGCATAGGCGAACGACTTGAGGAAGTACATCGGGAACAGCACCATCGCGACCATCGACAGTGCAACGGTCAACGACGAGAACACCACGGTGCGTCCGGCTGTGGCCATTGTTCGCAACAGGGCCCGCTCCTTGTCGGCGCCCTCGGCCAGTTCATCGCGGTACCGGCTGATGATGAGCAGCGTGTAGTCGATGGCCAGCGCCAGTCCCATCGCCACGGTGAGATTCAACGCGAACACCGAAACGTCGGTGACCAGGGTGATCGAACGCAGCACCGCCATCGAGCCCAGGATCGCGAGTAAGCCGACCATCACCGGCAGAGCGGCGGCCAGCAGTCCGCCGAACACCCACACCAGCACCAGGAAGCTCAGCGGGATGGCGATGGACTCCATCCTGAGCAGATCCTTCTCGCTCTGCGCATTGACCTGGACGTAGGTCATCGCCTCGCCGCCGGCCCGCACTGTCACCCCGTCGCGGTCATGCACCACCTCTTGGGCGATGTTCCTGGCGTATCTCTGCGCATCGCTTTCTCCGCCGGTGATGCCGGCGATGATCAAACCGGTCTTGCCGTCGGTACTGACCAGCGCCTGCTCCGCGGGTCCGGGATCGGTCCACGCCGAGGTCACGTTCGCGACGTGGGGCGACTTGCCGAGCTCCCCCACGATGGCGGTTCCGGCGGCCTGCGCGGCGGCACCGAACGCTCCTGCGTCGGAGGTCACACTGATGATCATTTCCATGTCGCCCTGACCGAACTTGTCGACCAGCAGCTGGGTGGCCCTGGAGGACTCCGCGTTCGGATCCTGGAAGCCACCGGCGGACAGGTGATCGGATACCGGAATGCCGTAGTAACCGGCGGCCACCATCACCAGCACAGCTACGGCGAGGACACGTCGCGGCGCGGCCATCGCCAGCTGGGCGATGCGTTGTAGCACGGGGCTTCTCCTCTCGAGAATCCTCACCGAGAATCCTCACCGAGAACCGAACCTACCCGCCGGTAAGAATTGCCACGGTTTTACGAAACGCGACTCACCGATTCCTTAATGGTGACCCATACGCTCAGGTCATGTGGATCGACGACACCAGTGCCGATGTCATCAAGGTTGACTTCGAGGCGCTCTACCACGGCGATTTCCTGGTAGAAGGAGACACCTCCGAGCAGCTCGACGACCCGCTGGCCCAAGCGGTCTGAGCGTGCGCCCCGGCTGGGGCGCACCCGGGCGTTGACCGCCAAACCCGGTCAGGACACCGCTACCTGACCCAGTCGGTTCTGCTGCGTCAAGCAGAAACCCATTCGTCTACTGTCGGCTCGACCATCTCAACCAGCCGTCCGGTGATCAGTTCCCCGGCCTCGGTGACAATGCGCGACACCAGTTCGTCAACCGTGGGGATGTCGTTGATCAGACCCATGGCAGTACCGACTGTCCAGATCCCGGCGTCGATGTCGCCATCGTCGAACACCCGCCGCCCGCGCACACCCGCGACCAGATCCTTGATGTCCGCGAACCCGCCTCCGTTGTTGAGAATCTCGACCACCTCGCTCGAAACCGCGTTACGGGCCACCCGCGCGGTGTTGTGCAGGCTGCGGAAGATCAACTCGGTGCCGCGCTCGTCACCTGCGACGATCGCTTCCTTTACGTTGTCGTGGATGCAGGATTCCACGGTGCACATGAACCTCGAGCCCATGTTGATACCGTCGGCGCCCAAAGCCAGCGCGGCCACCAGGCCACGAGCGTCGGCGAAACCACCGGAGGCGATCATGGGGATCTCGATGCGGGCAGCCGCTGCCGGGATCAGCACCAGCCCCGGAATGTCGTCCTCGCCGGGGTGACCGGCGCATTCGAAACCGTCGATGCTGATGCCGTCCACGCCCAGGCTCTGCGCCTTGACCGCATGGCGCACCGAGGTGCACTTGTGCAGCACCTTGATCCCGTGGTCGTGAAACATCGGCAGGTGCGGCGCCGGGTTGGAGCCGGCCGTTTCGACGATCTTGATGCCGGCATCGACGATCACCCTGCGGTACTCGTCATAGGGCGGAGGGTTGATGGCGGGCAGAATCGTCAGGTTCACCCCGAACGGCTTGTCGGTCAGCTCCCGGGTCTTGGCGATCTCTGCGGCCAGGTCGGCGGGGGTCGGCTGAGTCAGTGCGGTGAGGAAGCCCAGCGCACCGGAATTGGCGACCGCGGCCACCAGTTCAGCCCGGCCCACCCATTGCATGCCACCCTGCACGATGGGGTGCTCGATGCCGAAGGTTTGCGTGAATTTGGTGGTCAGCCGCATAGCTCCCCCTACCTCGGTGCCATCCGGATGGCGCCGTCCAGACGAATCACTTCGCCGTTGAGCATCGGGTTCTCCACCATGTGCACGGCCAGCGCCGCGTACTCGTCGGGGTCACCCAGGCGGGCCGGATGCGGCACCTGCCGGCCCAGCGAATCCTGGGCTTCTTCGGGCAGTCCGGCCAGCAGCGGCGTCTTGAAGAGTCCCGGCGCGATGGTGCACACCCGGATCAGCTCGCGGGCAAGGTCGCGGGCAATTGGCAGCGTCATTCCGACAACCCCACCCTTGGACGCCGAGTAGGCGGCCTGCCCGACTTGACCGTCGAAGGCGGCAACCGATGCGGTGTTGATGATGACTCCACGCTCCTCACCGACCGGCTCGGTCCGGGCGATGCGCTCGGCGGCCAATCGCAGAACGTTGAACGTGCCCACCAGGTTGACCTGAATGACCTTGTTGAACTCTTCCAGCGGAAACGCACCGTTCTTGCTCAACGTCTTGATCGCATTGCCGATGCCCGCACAGTTCACGTTGATCCGCACCGGCCCCATCGATTCGGCCACGTCGAGTGCAGCAGCCACCGCATCCGGATCTATGACGTTGGCCTGGGCGAACCTCACCCGGTCGCCGAGTGCGCTGACAGCCTCCTCACCCCTCAGGTCGATGACCACGACGGACGCACCTCGATCGAGCAGTCGTCTGGTGGTGGCCAGACCGAGCCCGGACGCACCGCCGGTGACGACGGCGACCGCCCCATTGATGTCCACCGATGAACTTCCTCTCCGGCCGCACCGCTTTGTGCCGACCTACTGGTTGGTTGGGGACTATACCCAGTCGTTCAGAACGCTGTCGGTATCAGCGCCGGGATGGCGGGGCGGGGTCGGCGCCGATGGCACGGTTCGGGAGAACCGCGGGGCCGGTGCAGGCAGGAGGTGCTCGCCATCCTTGTAGAAAGTCTCGCGTGCCGTGACGTGAGATTCGGACTCCACCTCGGCGAACGACAGCACCGGCGTCACGCAGGCGTCGGTGGCGCCGAACACCTCGGCCCAGTGATCACGGTCCCTGGACGCGAACACCTCGGTGAACCGGGCTCTTAATTCCGGCCACCGGCTGACATCGTTCTGGTCGGGCAGGTCGTCACTGTCGAGTCCCAGCCCCTTGAGCAATTGGGCGTAGAACTGCGGCTCGATGGAACCGACCGCCATGTAGCGGCCGTCGGAGCAGGCATATGTGTCGTAGTACGGCGCACCGGTATCCAGCATGTTGACCCCCCGCTCGTCGGACCACATGCCCAGCGCACGAAACGCCCAGATCATCTGCATGAGCACGCTGGAACCGTCGATCATCGCGGCATCGATCACCTGCCCCCGACCGGAGGTCTGCCGCTCCCACAATGCGGCCAGGATGCCGACCAGCAGGAACATCGATCCGCCGCCGAAGTCACCCGCAAGGTTCAGCGGCGGCACCGGTCGGTCGCCGGCCCGCCCGATCGAGTGCAGGGTGCCGTTGAGCGAGATGTAGTTGATGTCGTGTCCGGCCTGCCGGCTGCGCGGGCCGGTCTGGCCCCAGCCCGTCATCCGGGCGTATATCAGCCGGTCGTTCACCTTCGCGCAGTCCTCGGGCCCCAGACCCAGTCGCTCGGTGACCCCCGGGCGATAACCCTCGATCAACACATCGGCTCGGGCGATCAGCCGCAGCACCAACTCGCGGCCGTCGTCGCTCTTGAGGTCGGCGGCCACCGAACGCCGGTTGCGCAGGAGTTGATCTCCCACCCCGCGGGGGATTCCTGGTTTCTGCGGCCGTTCGATGCGCACCACGTCCGCACCGAGATCCCCGAGAATCATCGCGGCGTGCGGCCCCGGGCCGATGCCGGCCAGCTCGACGACCCGCAGCCCCTGAAGTGGTCCCGCCATGCTCAAACCCACCCTCCGTCAGCCTTGCCCTGTCGACCGCGAGATAGCTTACTTGTATAACCAAGTTGGCCGTTCACGGGTTGATCGGTCTCCTCGACGAAAGGCGCGCAGATGGCGACAACCGACTCCGGTGAGATCGATTCCGGCAGGATCGATTCCAGCCCAGACGGCTACGTCGGCGCCACGGATCTGTCGCTGAATCTGGTCGACGGCGTGCTGTCGGTCACGCTGAACCGCCCGGGAAGCCTCAACTCGCTGACCGCGGCCATGCTCGACGGTCTGGCCGAGACGGTGCAGTGCGCCGCTACAGATCCCCGGGTCAAGGTGGTGCGCCTCGGCGGGTCGGGGCGGGGGTTCTGCGCCGGTGCGGGCATCGGCGACGACACCGTTGCCGACCCAGGCGCAACCAGCACTCCCCACGCAGTGTTGGCCGCCGCCAACCGCGCGGTCACCGCGATCGTTGCGCTGCCCAAGCCGGCGGTGGCTGTGGTCCAGGGTCCGGCTGCTGGCGTGGGCGTGTCGCTGGCACTGGCGTGCGACATCGTATTGGCCTCCGAGAAAGCGTTTTTCATGCTGGCCTTCACCAAGATCGGGCTTATGCCCGACGGCGGCGCGTCGGCGTTGATCGCTGCGGCCGTCGGCCGTACCCGCGCGCTGCGGTTGGGGTTGCTAGCCGAGCGACTGCCCGCATCCGATGCCCAAGACTGGGGCCTGGTTACCAGGACCTACCCCTCAGATGAGTTCGAAGCCGGGGTGGCCGATGTCATCGCGACGTTGTTGTCCGGCCCTGCGGCCGCAATCCGCAAGACCAAGCAGGCGATCAATGCGGCGACGCTGACCGAACTCGACTCCGCGATCGATCGCGAGACCACCGGCCAGCTGGAACTGCTCGCCAAACACGACTTCCGAGAGGGGACCGAGGCGTTCCGGCAGCGTCGCGCGGCAAGATTCACCGACGCCTGATCTCGGCGATCGCAGCGCGCGGAAAATTCAGTGGACTGGCTGCGGGACTGTCAGCGACCATCACTGGATGAGCATGCAGTGCGACCTCGACCAGCCGGTGCCCGCCGGCGGTTGGCGGGTGCTGGCACCGTTTCGCATCCGCGAGTACCGCCTGCTGATTGCCGCGGTGTCCATCTCGATCTTCGCCGAAGGCATGTGGACCGTCGTGATGGCCCTGCAGGTCATCGCCGTCGACAACGATCCCGCGTCGCTGTCACTGGTCGCGACCTGCCTGGCCGCAGGCTTGGTCGGGTTCGTATTGGTCGGCGGAATTGCCGCCGACCGGATCAACCAGCGCGCCATCATCATCGCCGTCGAGGCGGTCAATCTGGCCGCGGTGTCGATGGTTTCGATTCTGGGATTGACTGGTGCGCTTACAATCTGGCATCTGGCCGTGGCCGCGGCGGCGTTGGGTATCGCGGCGGCGTTCTTCTTCCCGGCATACAGCGCGATCCTCCCGCGAATCCTGCCCGCCGACCAGTTGCTCGCGGCCAACGGCGTCGAAGGCGTCGTGCGTCCGGTGTTCCAGCGGGCGGTCGGCCCCGCCGCGGCCGGAGTGGTGATCGGTGCGACATTTCCGTCGGCTGGAGCGGTCGTGGTCGCCGCGCTCTTCGGTATCGCCCTGGTACTGCTGGTGGCGACCCGGCCCCCGACGAAACCGGCTACGCCGGAACTCGATCCGGTACGGCCACGGGTCCTGACCGATCTGCGCGAGGGGTTCGCGTTCATGGTCGGCACACCCTGGCTCCTGTGGACACTGCTGTTCGCCAGCATGTTCGTACTGGTGGTACTCGGACCGATCGAGGTACTGCTGCCGTTCATCGCCCACGACCGGTTCGCCGACGGCGACCGGACGTACGGCTTCATCCTGGCGTTCTTCGGCGCGGGCGGTGCGATCGGCGCGCTCGCGGTGTCGTCGGTGCCGCTGCCCCGGCGCTACCTGACGGTGATGATGGCGATGTGGGGCCTGGGGTCGCTCCCGCTGGCGGTGATGGGAACAACGTCATCGTTCACCGTTATGGCGATGTCGTCGTTCGTCGTCGGGGTTACCGACGGCGCAGGAATGGTCATCTGGGGTACGTTGCTGCAACGTCGGGTGCCCACTGCGATGCTGGGCCGGGTGTCGAGTCTGGACTTCTTCGTTTCACTGGCGTTCATGCCGGTCTCGTTCGCGATTGCCGGTCCGCTCTCGAAAGTTGTTTCGATGCAGACCATCTTCTTGGTGAGCGGCATTGCGCCGGTGGTGTTGGCCGCCATCGCGATGATCGCCGCGCAGATGCCCCGCGACGAACTGGCACACCCGCTTCGGTGACGTCTCCGAGGTCGGTCAGCGCGGAGCCGCGGAGCCGTCGGTGACGTGTACCGGAAGGTCGTCGTTACAAGGTTGGCGGCTGACCATGTCGGCGACACGCACA
This sequence comes from uncultured Mycobacterium sp., assembly GCA_964513475.1. Classification (GTDB taxonomy): domain Bacteria; phylum Actinomycetota; class Actinomycetes; order Mycobacteriales; family Mycobacteriaceae; genus Mycobacterium. The sequence continues at coordinate 17,069 of CAZEMS010000042.1, forward strand.
TACCCGCGTTCGAACTCGCCGGTCGCCGCATCGACCAAACGGTATCGCTGACACTGCCGGTGGATGGGCTGCGCGTCGAGCAGCACCACCCGAACCTCACCAGACTCGAAATCACACCGCTGCCGCAGCGCCGCGATCAACTGCTCGTTGGACATGTGCCCGTTGCCGAAGTTCCAGCCCAGCGCCGTCGACGCCATCCGCTCCCCGCCGACGAGGGTGTAGTCGTCCTCGTCGCGCCCGGCCATCGCCCGATGCGCCAGGGTGAACAACGCACGACCGTGAGTATTGAAGGCCCGAAACGCATATCCCTGGTAGAGCCGGATCTGCGCAGCCGGCATGCCCGCGATCGCCACGATGCCGTCGTCGATCTTGGCCTCGGCCGAGGCCGTCACACACCACAGCGTGGTGTCCCAGTTCCCCGACTAGTAGCGCATGCCCGCCAGCGAAGAGATCTTGTGCGGGAAGAAGTTCCCCAGCACCACGGTGCCGGCGATGACCGCGAACAGCAGCACCACCGGGGCGGGATGGGCCAGATCCGCCAGCCCGAGATCGGCATGCGCGACGAACAACCAGAGCACCCCGAAGATCATGAAGACGTTCCACTCCAGCGGCGCACCCATCGGGATCGCCGTCAAGATCGAGACGTGGAACCCGATCATCACGATCGCGGCGGCGGTGCTCACCCATCCTCCGTGGGAGAAGAACAGCATCAGCGGCACCGCAATCTCGGCCGCGGTGCCGACATGAGCGAGGATCCAAGAGAGCCGTCCCGGCCGCAGGTCGTCGGGAAAGTGCGCGAAGAATCTGCGCTTGACGATTCTCGGCCGCAACATCGGACTGTTGCTCGCCATCGTCGACATCACGAACGGGGAATGTTTGTTGAGTTTGCAGGTGGCCGCCCCGATCCAGATCACCAGAAAGACAACCTTGGCGGCCACGATCATGTCCGTCCCGGACAGCAGGAAACACACCGCCAGCGAGCCGTAGATCTCGCCGCGCGCCGCCAAGAAGAGCACTTTGTCACGCAGGCCGCACACCGCCAGCAGCCCCAGGATCGCCCAGATCTGCCAAGCCGGCAACACCCCGACCGTGGTACCTAGGCCAGGCACCGGGCCACTGCACCGCAGAGCGCAGCATCGAGCGTTGTTCGCGCGGTGCCACCGGTCAGCGGGATCCGCCCCGGCCAGGGAGGCAACCGAATCGTGCCCGGAGGCAACCAGTACAGGATCGAACCCATCGGCGGGAAGAACCGATTGTTCAGCGGCCCGAAGCCGCAGCCCAGTCCGATCACCTCAAAGAGCATCGTGAAGAGCACAACCTTCTGGAACACGATCGGCTCGGCCCACCACTGACCAACCTCGGTGAACCCGTCAATACCGTTGGTAGCCAATACAAAAAGGAAGCCGACCAGGATGTACAGGCAGATCTTGACCACATAGAACAGATGCAGGGCCGTCGGTGCGCCCGAAGCCGACCTCGGCCCAGTGCCGGGCTATCAGCCGAATCCTCTCCGCGCGGGCTGCCCCGCTCCACTCGTCAGAATCGACGCGGGGCACGTCCTACCCGGGAAAACCCATCGCGATCCTGGCCTAAACACCGAAGATCGGCGGGAGCGCCATCGCCATGATCAGCCCCCAACAGAAGTGGGTCAGCATCGGCGCGAGCACGCCCCCCGTCGCGCGGCGCTCGATCGCACACACGGTCCCGAGGATGATCGCGGCCAGGCTCAGCATCGGGTTGCCGGTGGTCGACGTGACGGCGACGTAAAGGACCGTCGAGATAGCGACGGGATACAGGTTGCCCAGCGCCGTGTAGAGAGCACCACGGAAGAACATCTCCTCGGCGAGGCCGTTGATCACGGTGGTGAACACGACCAGCCAGAGCGGGCCGTAGTTGGCGAATTCGAGCACCCGGGCGACTTGCTCGCGCACCGGACCGATCTCCCGGGCTACTAGCGCACCGATGATGAACACACCGCCGAGAAGAAGGCCCACGGCGACACCGGTGATAACAGGCCGCTGATTGCGCCCCCGGAACCGGACATGACCCATGTGCACCGGACCGGAGACCAACGCCCCTGTCGCCCAGGCCGCGGCAAGCGCGAGAGTCAACCAGTAGAACGCCTCGTCGCCGGGCGGGCGGGACAGTGAATACCCCAACAACGATGCGCCGACGACCAGCACCGCGGCGACGATGACGCGGCGTCGCCGGATCAACGCCGGAGGTTCGTTATGCGGCGGGGCGACCGTGGCGAGGATGTCACGGAATTCGGGGATCAGGCCCGATCGGTTCCCGCCCGCCCGCGTCATCCGCGATGCACTTCCACGAGGGCATCGAGGCCGGTTCGTCCACCCGTGACCGACGTCTCATCGCGCAGATCGCCACAGATATCGGAGGCCCCGGCACCACCCCGTATCCGACTGGTGACCGCGACGCCGCGGGCCGCCGCGGACAGGGCCGTGACCAGCGCTGATCTCCGGCAGCCGGTCGCACCGGCAACGAGAATCCGCGCGCTGTTCACCATATGCGTGTCATGGTAGGCGCACTGCGTCCGCGCACCGAACGCCCCTGACCTCGACTTTGAACTGTTTGAAATCCGTACGTAATATGCCCAACGGCGATACACAGGCGTCGGGGGCCGACCTGTAGCAGCGACCGGTGGAACCAAATCCGACGACATGGAGTTCAAAGTGAAGAATCGCATCAGCAAGAAGAAGTGGGGCGTGGTGGCCGGCAGTGTGGCGATCGCGGCCTCCATCCCATTGGCGGTGACCGCGTATGCCCAGCCGCCAGAGCCTCCCCCGGTGGCAGACGTCCCGGACCCGCAGGGCCCGGAGTGCGATGCCTTCAAGGAGGCGCTGCCGAATTTCAAGAACCTCGCCAGGCAGCCGGTCAGCGGCGCGCTGGCCAGCATCCCGGAAATCTCCACCTTCAACTCGGCGATCTCCGGCAAGCTCAACCCGGCCGTGAACATCACCGCCGTCCTCGACAACGGGCCCTACGTCGTGTTCGCACCGACGAACGAGGCGTTCGCCAAGTTGGCGCCCGGGAAGCTCGAGGCTCTTGCGGCCGACCCCGCGGCGCTGACCGACCTCGTCTACTACCACGAGTTCCTCGGTCTGCTCGGCCCCGATGACGTGAAGGGCCAGCGACCCACCCAGCAGGGTGCAGAGATCAACGTGACCGGGTCGGGCGGCGACATCGAGGTCAACGGGACCGCGAAGGTGCTCTGCGGAGGCATCCAGGCCAAGAACGCCCAGATCTACCTGATCGATACGGTCCTGGATCCGGCGACCGCACCCCTTCCGTTGACCCCGGCGACCACCGCCGAAACCGAATCGGCCGAAGCAACCGAATCGACTGAGGCGCCCCAGACGACTGAGGCGACCGAGGCGACTGAGGCGACCGAGGCGACCGAGGCGACCGAAACCCCGTAACGCCCAAACCGACGTTTCGGCGCGGAAGTGTGAGTAGGACGCGCCGAAACGTCGATCTCGGGCAGGGTTGACTCGGGCGGGTTACACGCCAAGATCGCGGCCGATGATCTCCTTCATGATCTCGGTGGTGCCGCCGAAGATGGTCTGCACACGCGCATCGACGTAGTCGCGCGCGACGCGGTACTCCATCATGTACCCGTAGCCGCCATGCAACTGCACGCAGCCGTCAACAACCTTCTTGGCGACTTCGGTGCACCACCACTTGGCCTTCGCCGCTTCCACTGCGGTCAGCTCGCCGTCGACCACGGCCTGCAGGCAGCGGTCGACGTAGCGCTCAGAGACGTCGAGTTCGGTGTCCATCTCCGCGAGCATGAACCGGCTGTGCTGGAAGCTGCCGATCGCCCGCCCGAACGCCTTGCGGTCCTTGGCGTACTGCAGTGTCTCCCGCCACGTTTCGCGCGCCCCGGCGATCGCGGATATGGCAATCGACAGCCGCTCCGCGGGTAGGTTCGCCATCAGGTGGTAGAACCCGCCGCCCTCTTTGCCGAGCAGGTTTGCAGACGGAACCCGAACGTTCTCGAAGTTCAGCTCGGCGGTGTCCTGGGCGTGCAGCCCCATCTTGTCGAGCTTGCGGCCGCGGGTGAAGCCTTCCATGCCACGCTCTACGACCAGCAAAGTGAAGCCCTTGTGTCCGGCTTCCGGATCCGTGCGGCACACAACCACGACCAGGTCGCTGTTGATACCCGACGAGATGAAGGTCTTGGAGCCGTTGACGATCCAGTCGTCACCGTCGCGGATCGCCGAGGTCCGGATGCCCGCCAGGTCGCTGCCCGCACCCGGCTCGGTCATCGCGATGGCGACGATCGACTCACCGCCGGCGATGCCCGGCAGCCAGCGTTGCTTCTGCTCCTCGGTGCCCAGTCCGCTGAAGTACGGGGCAACGATGTCGTTGTGCAGGCTCAGTGCTGGTCCGGGCACACCGGATCTGGCCATCTCCTCGTCGATCACCGCGTTGAACCGGAAGTCGTCGGTCCCGCCGCCGCCGTACTCCTCGGGCATGTTGAACCCGATCAGCCCGTACTTGCCGGCGGCCAGGTACGCCTCCCGGTCGACAATGCGTTCCCGCTCCCACTTCTCAGCGTTGGGCGCCAGCTCCCGTTCGATGTACTGCCGGGTGGTTTCGCGCAGAGCCTCGTGCTCGGCCTCGAAGATCGTTCGCTTCATCGCGCTCCTACCTTGTCTGGACGGGGTCTGACGGGGGTCTAACGGGGGTCTACGGGGCCCTATCGGGCTTTCCAGACGGGTGGGCGTTTCTCCGCGAATGCCAACGGACCCTCCTTGGCGTCTTCGGACCTGATCAGGGTGGCGATCTCGCGGTAGACACGCTGCCATCCCTGCTCGTCGGCGGAGACCGCGCCGTCGTCGGCGCCGTAGGCCACTCTCTTGCTGGCTTGCACGGCAAGCGGCGCGTTGCCCGTGATGCGGTCAGCCAGGGCAAGCGCGGCGTCCAACTCGGTACCCGCCGGCACCGCCTGGTTGATCAGGCCCCACCTCAGTGCGTCGGCGGCGGTGATCGGGTCCCCGGTGAACAGCAATTCCAGGGCCACCTTGCGCGGCAACTGCTCGACGATGCGGAACGCTCCCCCCGCGGCGGCTATCAGGCCCCGTTTGACCTCTGGCAATCCGAACGAGGCGCTGTCAGCGGCCACGACCAGGTCACTGGCCAGCGCCAGTTCGGTCCCGCCGCCCAGCGCCGTGCCGTTGACGGCCGCGATGCACGGCTTGTCGATGAAGTGCCGCACATAGCCGGCGAAGCCCCACTCGGGGTGCGCGGGGTGAAAGAGGTTCTCCCCGCGTGATATCGCTTTCAGGTCGGCGCCGGCGCAGAATGACCGGTCGCCCGCACCGGTGATGACCACCGCACGGATCTCGGGATTCGCCTGTGCCTGTTCCAGCGCGTCTCCGACGCCGATGCTCACCGCCTGGTTGACGGCGTTGCGGGCCTCGGGCCGGTTGATCGTGATGACCAGCGTGTTGCCCCGGCGCTCAGCGAGAGCTCCCGGCCCGGTGTCCACCGCCTGCGTCACAACAATTCCAGAATGGTCGCGTTGGCCTGACCGCCACCTTCGCACATGGTCTGCAGGCCATAGCGGATTCCGTTGTCCCGCATGTGGTACAGCAGAGTGGTCATAATGCGTGCGCCGGAAGCGCCCAGCGGGTGGCCCAGTGCGATGGCGCCACCGTTGGGGTTGAGCTTCTTCTCGTCGGCACCAATATCTTTCAGCCAGGCCATTGGCACTGGGGCGAACGCCTCGTTTACCTCGTACACCCCGATCTCCTCGACCGAGAGGCCGGACTTCTTCAGCGCCTTCTCGGTGGCCGGGATCGGCGCGGTCAGCATGATGACCGGGTCGGCGCCGGCCAGTACCGCGGTGTGCACCCGGGCCAATGGTTTGAGTCCAAGGTCTTTGGCCTTCTCTGCGGACATGAACAGCAGCGCGGCCGCACCGTCGGAGATCTGAGAAGAGTTGCCCGCGTGGATCACTCCATCGTCCTTGAACGCCGGCTTCAACTGGCCCATCTTCTCCAGTGTGGTTCCACGGCGGATGCCCTCGTCCTTGAGCACCGTGCCGTCGTGGGGCACGCCGTCAACCTTGATGGCAACGATCTGATCGTCGAAAGAACCGGAATCCTGCGCCGCCGCTGCTTTCTCATGCGAGTCAAGAGAGAACTGGTCGATGGCGACACGATCGAAGCCCCATTGGTCGGCGATCATCTCGGCACCGATGCCCTGGTTCGGCGTTGCGGTGTAGCGCTTCTTGAAGTTCTGCGGATAAGGGTGGCCGCCGTTGGCCAGCGACGCACCCATCTGGGTCCGGGACATCACCTCGACGCCGCCGGCGACGGCAACGTCGTAGTGACCGGCGACCACACCAGCAGCAGCGAAGTGAACCGACTGCTGGCTGGATCCGCACTGCCGGTCAACGGTTACCCCGGGAACACTCTCAGGCCAGCCGGCCGTGAGCAGCGCGGTGCGGGCGATGTCGAGTGCCTGCTCCCCGGCCTGCATGACACAGCCCCACACGACGTCGTCGATCAGCGCGGGATCAATGCCGGCGCGTTCGACGAGGCCGTTGAGCACCTGCGCAGAAAGCTCAGCGGGGTGCACACCCGACAGACCCCCGTTGCGCTTGCCGACCGGCGACCGCACGGCCTCGACAATGACGGCTTCAGCCATGCGGCTACTCCTTCGGTGGGCGACGATCTCCCCGTGAGACTTGCCACCGAACGTAGATGAGATGGTTTACTAGGTCAACTTACTGTTCGGACCTACGTCGCGGGGGGATCTGGTGGCTCGAACCACGCCGCTGTCACCGATGATCGGGCCAGATCCCCTTGCCGCCATCGGAGGTTCCGGCCCGATCCGCCCGCCCAAGACCGCCGAGCTGGTGGCTGGCACGCTGCGCCGGATGGTGGTTGACGGCCAGCTCAAGGACGGCGACTTCCTGCCGAACGAGGCCGAGTTGATGGCGCACTTCGGCGTCAGCCGGCCGACGCTGCGCGAGGCGGTGCGCGTCCTGGAATCAGAACGGCTGGTGGAGGTGCGTCGCGGTTCCCGCACCGGAGCCAGGGTCCGGGTACCCGGGCCGGAAGTCGTGGCCCGCCCGGCAGGTCTGCTACTTGAGTTGTCAGGTGTGACGATCGCCGACGTCATGACGGCGCGCTCGGGAATCGAGCCGATCGCTGCACGACTGCTCGCCGAGTCGGGAACCGGGGAAGCGTTCGACGAGCTGGAAACCATGCTGACCGAAGACATTCCGGCCGGCTGGCAGTCTGGCCGACTAGCGGAGTCAACTGGAGCGTTTCATCTGCGGGTTGTGGAACTCTCCGGTAACGCCACCCTCACACTGATCGCGGGGATGCTGCACGAGATCACCGTCCGCAACACCGCGCTCACGATCAACCAGCACCGCCGGGTGTCGAAACCCGAGTACGAGAAGCTGATCCGGTCCTACCGGCGCCTGCTGCAATACCTGCGGGCCGGCGACGGAGAGGGCGCGGAGGCCCACTGGCGCAGACACCTCGACACCGCACGGGCGCTGCTGCTCAAGGGACTGGAGACGGTCAAGGTTCGCGATGTGATGCGCTGATCAACGTGGCGCCGCGCAGCCGCCGCTGACGTGTACCGGAAGGCCGTCGTCCCAGCGTTGCCGGTTGCGAAATCCCGTCCCGTTCAGACCAGGAGTGTCGGAACGGGGCTTCGCCCGGTGGGCGGTGCCCGGCACTCACGGGAGTGCCGAGTCGAGGCGATCCAGGTAGGCGTCGATGTCACCGATCGCAGACTCGGCGGCGTGCACGCTGATCGCGACGGTGTCACCGATGCCGTGGACGCCGTGGGTCAGGCCCATCGCCGGCGACAAAGCCGGATAGCCCGCCGTGACGACCACCGGCGCACCGGCGAAGCTGAGGTCGGCTGCTCCGCGATTGACGCTGGAGACCACGGTGTTGCCGGTCACGGTGGTCGGACTCAGAGTCGGATCGAACAGTCGCACACCCCATTTGATCAGCAGCGCCGGTGTCGCCGCGAAGGCTCGGTCGGCGGCGAGCATTGCCGGGTGTCCGGCCCGCTGACGCCGCCGGCCGAGCTCGGCGTGGATTCGGCCCAACCGTTCGTCGATCCGCAGTTCGGGGTGGAGTCCGACGCCGACGTTGCCGAAGTGGTTGTTAGCCTGCCGCGCACTGGCTTTGACCATCGGAACCTCGGCGGCGAGCTCGACCGGGCCATCGCCCAGTTCGCGGAGGTGGCCGCACAGGGCGGTCGACACAGCGGCGAGGACGGCGCTCGTCACCGATGGGCCATGCAGTTGCGTACGATTGCGGGTCAATGTTCGCACCTGGCGCGCACCACTGGGCCGGGAGTTGGTCCGCAGGGCCGGAATTGACTGGCATTGCGCCGGAACATGTTCCGCTCTGGTATCGCGAACGAGCTGACGATAGCCTCGAACTGCCTGCACGCTGCGCCATGGCAACGTCCACTCGGTGAATCGGATCGGTGGCGCGTCAGGCACCTGCACCCGCCGGCGACCGAGCAACACCGCCGCAAGCGCAGACGCACGGACACCGTCGGCGAGGGCGTGCGCGACCTGGAAAGCCACCACCGTGGCCGGCCCGCAGGCGCCCGGCACCCCGTCAACCGATGCGAAGACATGCAGCCGCCAGGTCCATACCCGTGCGTCCAGCTGCGCGTCGGCGAGCCGGCCGACCGCGTTCAGGCAACCGGCCCAGGTCGGGTCGTCGAGCCGGTGGATGACGAACTGACCAGCGGCCGGCTCACGGTTCACCCAAGCCGGGAAGGCCAGACGTCGGCTGTCATCTATGCACTGCCTCAGTGCGGAGCAGGAATTCGCCCGCCGGCGGGCAAGTGCCATAGCTTCGGCCAAATCGGTTGGGGCGCCGTCGAAGCCATAGACGAGGAACTGGTCATTTGGGGTCTTCGTCGACATCCAGTAGAACTGCGCGTCCACCGCCGCCAGCCGGTGGCTGGTCATCGCGCAGATGCGCTCGGCGATCCGACGAAGTCGAGGATGTGGTCCGCGACGACGGCGGGTTGCTCCAGCTGCAGGAAGTGCCCGGCCCGCCCGAGCACCGCCGTCCGGCTTCCCGCCGGCAGCACCCGCTTGGTCCAGCGCGCGAATGTCGGCGACATGCACCCGTCGTCGGCTCCGTGCAGGTACAGGGTGGGCAGCGTCGGCACGCCGAGCCAATGCCGGTGCAGTTCCGCGTAGCGCGCGGGCGGTCGACTACCCCGTACGGTCGCCCGGTAGACACCCAGTGCCGCACGCCACCGCTGCGGCTCGCCGATCGCATCGAAGACGTGTCGCAGATCCTCGTCCGCCCGATAGCCGGGCGACCACTGCCGCCACAGCCGCGGTACCACCCACTCAGCGGATCGTTCCGGCAGAAACGGCAGTTGAAAGTACAGGATGTACCAGCTGCGCAGCACTTGATGCGGCAGCTGGGCGATCAGCGCGCCGGTGTGCGGCACCCGGCCCACTGGCCGGAACGACGCAGCTGGCGGTACCGACATGATCACCGCCCTGGTGAAGGGGCTGCGCGGCATGGCGGCCAGTCCCGCGCCGGCAATCGCTCCCCAGTCGTGCCCGATGAGGACGTCTCGGCCGGTCGGTCCGGCCGCCTCGAGCACCCGCAAGGCATCGTCCATCAGTGCACCGATGTGGTAGCTGTCGTCGGTGGGCCTAGCCGAGGGCGCGTAGCCACGCATGAACGGCGCAACGACGCGCCAGCCGGCGTCAGTCAGCCGGGTTGCCAACCGTCGCCAGCCGTAGGCGGTGTCGGGGAATCCGTGCAGGCACAACGCCACCGGTGCGTTCGGCTGATTCCGGGTACCCCACGTCAGCGCCCGCAGCGTCCCGGCCGGGGTGGTGATGTCAAGCCAGTGCGGCTCTTCGGTCATATCGGTTCGAACTTGGAGACCAGCCAGGTTCCGCCTGACTTGTCCAGCGTCGCAAGAAAGCTCGACCTTGTGATGGTGGGTCGTGCGGTGCCGACCGCGACCGTCTGGTCGACGAAGAGCAAGACGACCGCCTCATCCCCGCTCACCGACACCGGGGCAGCGTTCCGCACCGCCGCGGCAGCGGCCATCTGCTGTTGCTTGGCGCCTGGGATCAGCACCTCGTTGGTCTGCTTGGTGTAGTAGTCCTTGAACCCGCCGGTGAGCAGATTCCGAGCCTCGGTGAGTTGGCGTTCGACGGAGTCCGGTTGGTAGGAGAGGATCGCGATCGTCGTATCGGTTGCAACCCGGACCGCTTCTGCGCCCTCGGACTGCGCGGCGCGGAAGGAGCCGTCGTAATACTTGAAGAAGCCCGCGATCACCAAGAGGACCACGGCGAGTGCGGGTAGCACGCCGTAGGCCACCAGTTTCGACCGAGCGGTAGGCCGCCGGGACGCCGCCACCACTGCCCCCGCGTCGGTTCGGTCGGCCGCGCCCTTCGCCGCATCGGTATCGGGAGTGTCCGGGGACTTCTCTTCGTCGGTCATGCGACGTACTCCACATTCGATACCTTGGCCTCGCCGCCGACCTCCTGCACCCGGATACGCATCCGCCACGAACGCGTCCCCGGCTGGGCAACGCCTGCCTTGGACTCCTGGACGCTGACCGCGGCGAGCACGTAGCCGTCGGTATCGGTAGCGGACTCCAGGCCGGCGACAACGGTGCCGACGGTGGTCCACTTGGTCTGCCGGATCTCATCCTTCAACTTGGGCGCTTGCCGATCGAACTCCGCATAGAAAGCCCCGGTTGCCAGATCGAGCACTCGCTGCACATCCTCATCGACCCGCTCCCAGGCAATGGTGTTCAGATTGATCGCCAACTGCTCGCCCACCGCAAGGAACCTGTCACGTTGGATCGCCTCGCCGCGGGACTCGATAGCTCGAAAGCCCAGCCAGGCTGTCACTCCCACCAGCACCGACACCAGCAACAGGCCGAGCACGGTAGCTCGTCGTACCCGCGACATCGACGACCGTTCCGCAGGCGGCCCGGTCGTTTCGTCGGCGTTGGCGGCGGCGGCAGAGTCGGCGTCTGCCATATGTCTCCTCGGTTCAGGTTGGGAGTTGCTCTCGGTTGTGTATACACGTCCGGCCGGGCGTCATAGCGGTAGACGTTGCCGGGGTCAGCGGCTGGCGGCCCTCCACCCCCCAAGGCAGAGTCCGGCCGGACTTCACGAGGGCTGATTCTAGGGACTCCGCCGGCGGGCGCCGCCCGCGCGAGACGGATTCGTGTTCCTGGGTAACGTGTTCGGAGGGCAAGCCGAGAGGACGTCGGTTGAATACAGCACACATCCATCCCCACACCGTGACGTTTCGCGGTTTCCAGGACATCAGCCTGGTCGCCGACGAGTGGAACCGGGGAGCAGCAACTGCTGCGGCCAAGCCCACCATCCTGATGCTGCACGGCGGCGGGCAGAACCGGCATTCGTGGAAGAAGACCGGACAGATACTGGCCGACCAGGGGCTACACGTCATCGCCCTGGACAGCCGCGGCCATGGCGACAGCGATCGGTCGCCGAATGCGGATTACGCGATCGACACGCTCTGCGAGGACACTCTCGAGATCATCGAACAGATCGGACGGCCGGTGGCACTGATCGGCGCCAGCATGGGCGGGCTCACCGGCATCCTGGCCGCGGAGAAAGCCGGCCCGCAGAAGGTGACGCAGCTGGTTCTCGTCGACGTGGTGCCGCGCGTGGAACGGCAGGGTACCGACCGGATTCGTGACTTCATGTTCAGTCACGTGCACGGTTTCGACACGCTGGACGAGGCCGCCGAGGCCGTCGCCGCCTACCTGCCGCACCGGAAGAGGCCGCAGAGCACCGAGGGCCTCAAGAAGAACCTGCAGCGGCGCCATGGCCGCTGGTACTGGCACTGGGACCCCGCATTCGTCACCAAGGTGAGCGAAGATCCTTTCGTCGAGACGGATTCACTCGAGCGGTCGGTACTCGCACTCACCATCCCGATCCTGCTGATCCGAGGCAAGCTCTCCGATGTGGTGAGCCCGGAAGGGGTTCAGGACTTCCTCGAGAAGGTGCCTGCGGCTGAATCGGTCGAACTGTCCGATGCCGGACACACCGCGGCGGGCGACGACAACGACGCCTTCACCGAAGCCGTGGTCTCGTTCATCAGCCGGTGACCGGCGAATTCTGACCACCGGTGACCCGAGCGGAGATCGCAGCCTACGTACTGGCCGGCCTGGCGTTGATCGAAGCGGTCGCCCTGATCGTGCTCTGGACGCGCCTGCGCCGTGACAGGGCGGAGCTGGCCGAGCTGCACAGCAGGACCGATACCCGAAACATGCTGATGACGGGCGGCCGTGAGGCGGTCAAGCAGGTGTGGCAGACCGCCAACCTGCTCCGCAAGGATGGTTTCGGTGCAGTGGTGCGCTCATCCGTCGAGGACCTCGCCGACTGGGCCGAAGTGGAGCGACCGGATCTGGCCAGGATCACCACCGGAGGCAAGGTGGTGATCGCGTTCTCCGACATCGAAGAGTCGACCGCCCTCAACGAACGAATCGGCGATCGAGCCTGGGTCAGGTTGATCAGCCGCCACGACAAGATGGTCCGCAGACTGGTCGAACGGCACAACGGCTACGTGGTCAAAGGCCAGGGTGACGGCTTCATGCTCGCGTTCGCCCAGCCCGAGGAGGCGGTTCGGTGCAGCGTCGACATGCAGGAGGCACTGCGGCGGGGCTCCGACGGGATTCGAGTCCGGGTCGGCATCCACCTGGGCCGGTCGGTGCGCCGCGGGGACGACCTTTTCGGCCGCAACGTCGCCATGGCGGCCAGGGTCGCCGGGGCGGCCGACGGCGGGCAGATCATGGTCAGCGAGCCGGTGCGGGACGCGCTGAGCGACCTTGACGACCTATCGTTCGACGACGGACGCGACGTCGAGCTCAAGGGCTTCTCCGGAACGCATCGCCTGTATGCGGTGGAGGCCTGAATCCTGCACTCAACCCTGCGCTTCGGACTCCGCCAGCCGCTGGTGCAGCCGGGCGCGGATGTCCTCGGCGGAGTACGCGTTGCGCCGACGCTGATCCCGCGCCACCAGCACCCCGCCTGCCACCACACCCGCGACACCGGCGAGCCCGACCCACTTCCAGACACCACGCATGCACTCAAGTGTGCCTAAGCTGCGGAAGTAATGGCGAACACGGTGTCACTCCAACGAGCCCTGGACGAGACGCGGACCGGGGACATCTGGTTGTTCCGCGGGGGCTCGAGGCCTGATCGGGCGATCCAGACGCTGACCAACAGCCCGGTGAACCACGTCGGGATGACGGTGGCCATCGATGACCTGCCGCCGCTGATCTGGCATGCGGAGCTGGGCGACAAACTCACCGACATGTGGACCGGAACCAACCACCGCGGCGTGCAGCTGAACGACGCACGACAGGCCGTCGAGCGTTGGGTGAACCACTACGGGCAACGTTGTTGGCTGCGCCAGTTGACCCCGTACGCCGGCCGAGAGCAAGAAGACCTTGCGCTGCGGGTCGTTGCTCGCATGGACGGCACGCCGTTCCCCACCACCGCCCGGCTCACCGGCCGGTGGCTGCGCGGACGACTGCCTGGGGTCGGCGACTTCACCCGCGGACTTCCCTTCGTGCACAACAGAGTTCGTGAGTCAACGATGCGCAGAAAGGCTCGCAAGCTCGATGTCGGCTTGCAGACCGCCTACTGCGCGGAGACTGTCGCGATCACCTACGAGGAGATGGGCCTGCTGAGCACCGACAAGTACTACAACTTCTTCGACCCGGGCTCGTTCTGGAGCGGCGACGACCTGCCCCTGGCGTCCGGGTACGCCCTCGGCGCTGAAATCTCCGTGCAGACCGACTAGCAACCCGAATAGCAGCCTGACCGCTGCAAACGGCCGGCAGCGCTGCTGCGGGCGCATCTTCGCGGTGGACGAATCACACGTTGAACTTGAACTCCACCACGTCGCCGTCGACCATGACGTAGTCCTTGCCCTCCATGCGAACCTTGCCGGCGGCTTTGGCCGCGGCCATCGATCCGGCCGCCATCAGGTCGTCGAATGAGACGACCTCGGCTTTGATGAAGCCCCGCTCGAAGTCGGTGTGGATCACCCCGGCCGCTTTCGGTGCGGTATCGCCCTGATGGATCGTCCACGCCCGGGCCTCCTTGGGCCCAGCCGTCAGATAGGTCTGCAGCTTCAGCGTGTGGAATCCGGCCCGCGCCAGCGCGTCGAGCCCGCGCTCGGTCTGGCCTATCGACTCCAGCAGCTCGGCGGCGGACTCGTCGTCGAGTTCCTGCAGCTCGGCTTCGATCTTGGCGTCCAGAAACACCGCATCAGCGGGCGCCACCAGTTCGCGCAAGGCCTTCACCCGCGTTTCGTCGGTCAGCACTGCCTCGTCGGCATTGAAAACGTACAGAAACGGCTTGATCGTCAACAGATTCAGCTCGTGAAGCAGCTCGGCATCGAGTTCCTTGTCCAGCCCCGCGGTGAACAACGTCTTTCCGCTGTTCAGGATCGACTGCGCCGCTACCGCCGCCTCATGGACGGGTCTGCGTTCCTTGTTCGTGCGGGCTTCTTTCTCCAGCCGCGGCAGAGCGCGTTCCAGCGTCTGCATGTCGGCCAGGATCAGTTCGGTCTCGATCACCTCGATGTCGGACTTGGGATCGATTCGGCCGTCGACATGGACGACATCGTCGTCGCTGAACACACGCACCACCTGACAGATGGCGTCGCACTCACGAATGTTGGCCAGGAACTTGTTCCCCAGCCCTGCTCCTTCGGATGCACCCTTGACGATGCCGGCGATGTCGACGAAGGTCACCGGCGCGGGCACGATCTTGTGCGAGCCGAACATCGCGGCGAGTTCGTCGAGACGAGGGTCCGGAAGCGAGACCACACCTTCGTTCGGCTCGATGGTTGCGAACGGATAGTTGGCGGCCAACACGCTGTTGCGAGTCAACGCATTGAACAAGGTCGACTTGCCGACATTCGGCATCCCCACGATTCCCAGGTTCAAGCCCACAGGCAACAGAGTCTAGAGATTGACCACAGACACCTGCGGGCACACCCGCGCGCTGCCGCACAGCATGGGGCCGAGCCGGTACGGTCTAGCTGTGTCAGAAGAGCGCGCGAGGCCGGCGGTGCCGGCCGGCCACCGCTCTGCGCATCCCGATTTTCCAGGTGTTCCGTGGTGGGGTGCGGTACTCGTGGCCGTCGCGGCGACAGTCGTCGGGTTCGCTTTCGACGCCGCCGCGGGCGAGAAGGAACTCGGCGCCGTCTTCGCCACCTTCTACGCGATCGGCTGTCTGCTGGCCGTCCTGGCGGTGCGTCAGTCGGGGATCTTCACCGCGGTCATCCAGCCGCCGCTGATCCTGTTCGCCGCGGTTCCGGTCAGCTACTACTTGTTTCACAGCGGCGAGATCAGCGACTTGCGCGGGCTCGCCATCAACTGCGGCTATCCGCTGATCGAGCGATTTCCGCTGATGTTCTTCACCTCGGCCGCGGTGCTGCTCATCGGCATGGCCCGGTGGTACTACGGCACGAGCGAGGACACCACAACGACGGGGAACGCGACGAAGTCCACCGGCACGGGTTTGATCGCAGCGCTGATGGCGAAGGCGTCGACGCTGGTGAACGGCGCTCCCGCCGGGGACAAGGCCAAGCCGAAGCGGCGCAGGCACGCCGCCGAGCGAGCTCAGCGACCGGCCCGGGCCGGGTCACGTGCGCAATCCGCCGGACGCCAGAGAACGCCGGTCGACCCCGCCACGCGCCGGCCGGCCAGGCGCACCGCGCCACCCCGCCCACGCCACGGTCGCCAGCCCGACGGCGAAACCTTCGAGCCCCAGCGTCCCGGCCGGGCGCGTCCCGGCCACCGGAACGAACCGCCGCAGCCACCCACCGAATCGCGGCGTCGGGCCCGTGATCCGCGCAGGCAGCCGCCACCCGAGGAACGACGTCCGGTCTATGACCGCCCCCGGCGACCCGCCAACGGTTCCGGCCGGTCGAGCGGCAACCATCACCCGATCTCCCGGGTGCGTTATCGGGGAATCGATGACGATGAGCAGGCACCCGAGTATCCGACGCGGGCCCGGCGCTCCCGCGGCTGGGAGGCCGACTACCGGGATTACCCCGAGTAGCCGCCCGGTCCCTGCCTACCCGCGCTGTGGTCGGATCTCGCGTGGCAGCGCGAAGACCAGGGTCTCATTGGCTGTTGTGACCGGCTGCACCGTGTCGTAGCCGAGGTCCGCGAGACGCTCCAGGACACCGCGGACCAGGATCTCGGGTACCGACGCGCCGGAGGTGACACCGACGGTGGTGACACCGTCCAACCAGCCCGGATCGATATCGTCGGCGTAGTCGACCAGTTGGGCCGCACCCGAACCGGCGCCCAGGGCAACCTCGACCAATCTCACCGAGTTCGACGAGTTGCGCGAGCCGACCACCACGACGAGCTCGCACTCCGGCGCCATCGCCTTGACAGCGACCTGACGGTTCTGGGTGGCGTAGCAGATATCGTCGCTGGGCGGATCCTGCAGCTTGGGAAACCGTTCCCGAAGCCGCTGTACGGTCTCCATCGTCTCGTCAACCGACAGCGTGGTTTGAGACAGCCAGATCACCTTGTCCTCGTCGCGGATGGTGACGGCGTCCACCGCATCGGGTCCGTCCACCAACTGCACGTGATCCGGGGCCTCCCCCGCCGTGCCGACTACCTCCTCATGGCCCTGGTGACCGATCAGCAGGATGTCGTAGTCGTCCCGGGCGAACCGCTTGGCTTCGTTGTGCACTTTGGTGACCAGCGGGCACGTGGCATCGATCACCTTGAGATTGCGCTGGGCGGCGCTGGCGTGAACGGTCGGCGCCACCCCGTGGGCCGAAAACACCACGATCGCACCCTCGGGCACTTCGTCGGTTTCGTCGACGAACACCGCCCCAGCCTGGGCCAGGGTGTCCACCACGTGCCGGTTGTGCACGATCTCATGCCGGACGTAGACAGGAGCGCCGTGTTTTTCCAGCGCGCGCTCTACGGTCTCCACCGCCCGGTCGACGCCGGCGCAGTAACCGCGCGGCTCGGCCAGCAACACCCGCTTTCCGACCACGGGTTGCGCCACCGAGCCGGTGGCGCCGGGAATGCCCATGTCGATAGTCGGCGGCATGGCTTCCAGGGTACGTGGAACGGCGCGGCAGATTGCCAGGAGCGTCCCGACGATCGCCGACACACCCGAGTCGACCAACCACCGCCCACTTGGACTTGACCGGCAGTTGAGGCAGGCTTGGACGCATGTCGACTGCCCCGTACGGACTCCGGCTGCTGGTGGGTGTGACGGTCACCGCCCTCGAGGAGACCCGCAAGCTCCCGCAGACCATCCTGATGTACCCCATGACGATCGCCAGCCAGGCGGCGCACTTCGTGATGCGTCTTCAGCAGAACGTCGCCGAGATGGTGATCAAGGGCGACGAGACACTGGAGTCGTTGTTCCCGCCCAAGGACGAGCAACCGGAGTGGGCGACGTTCGACGAGGACACCGCTGACCAACCGGCAGCACCTGCCGGCAACGGTGTGCGGCTGACCGAAGGCCGGTTCGCTCTCTACAGCACCGACACCGAGGCCGCTGCCAAGCCCACATCGGCCGAATCCCCGGCCAAGCCGTCTCAGGCCGAGGCTCCGGCGATCGTGGACGAACTGGACTACCGGTCACTAACTCTGGCCCAATTGCGGGCGCGGCTGACGTCGTTGCGGGTTCCTGACCTGAAGGCACTGCTGGCCTACGAGGAGGCCAACAAGGCACGCGCCCCGTTCCAGACTCTGCTGGCCAACAGGATCACCCGCGCGTCGGCCAAGTGACCGCCCCATCGAGCTCGGGAAGTCCCGCCAACTCGGCGGAGCACCCGTGGCCGGTCCGCGCCGTGTCGACCAGGGTCGCCAAGTGGATCGACCGGCTCGGCAGCGTGTGGGTCGAGGGCCAGCTGACCGAGTTGAAGCTGCGCCCGAATTCCAGAACCGCGTTCATGGTGCTTCGTGACCCGGCCGCCGACATGTCGCTGAGCGTCTCCTGCCCTCGAGATGTGGTGCACAACTCACCGGTGCAGTTGGCCGAAGGAACCCAGGTGATCGTCCACGGCAAGCCGGTTTTCTACACCGGACGTGGCTCATTCTCGCTGCGGGTCAGCGAGATTCGTGCCGTCGGTGTGGGCGAGCTGCTGGCCCGCATCGAGCGGCTGCGCAAGCTGTTGGACGCGGAAGGGTTGTTCGACCCACGACTCAAACGCCGAATCCCGTTCCTGCCGCGCACCGTCGGTCTGATCACCGGCCGGGCGTCGGCCGCCGAGCGCGACGTGCTGACCGTTGCCACCGGACGCTGGCCGGCGGTGCGCATCGCGGTGCGCAACACCGTCGTGCAAGGCCCCAACGCCGTGCCCCAGATCGTGCTGGCCTTGCGTGAGCTGGACTCCGATTCCAGCGTCGACGTGATCGTCATAGCCCGGGGCGGCGGGAGCGTCGAGGACCTGTTGCCGTTCTCCGACGAGACCCTGTGCCGCGCAATTGCCGAGTGCACCACGCCGGTGGTCAGCGCCGTCGGCCACGAACCGGACAACCCGCTCTGCGACCTCGTCGCCGATCTGCGCGCGGCCACCCCGACCGATGCCGCCAAGCGCATCGTCCCGGACGCCGCGGCCGAACAGGCTCTCGTGGCCGATCTGCACCGGCGCAGTGCGCGAGCCCTGCGCAACTGGGTGCACCGCGAAGAACACGTCATCGAGCAGCTACGCAGCCGGCCCGTGCTGGCCGCCCCCCTGCAGGCGCTGGCGAACCGATCCGAAGAGATCCAGCGAGCCAGGACCGCGGCGCGGCGTGACATCATCCGCCACATCGCCGCAGAGTCTGATCGGGTCGGTCATCTGGGCGCACAGCTGGCTGCGCTCGGCCCCGGGGCCACCTTGGCCCGCGGCTATGCGGTTGTACAGACGGTGTCCGGCGCCGGGTCCGGCCACGTGTTGCGTTCGGCGGCCGATGCGCCGACGGGCACCAGGCTGCGGGTCCGGGTCTCCGACGGCGTCGTGATGGCCGTCAGCGAGGGCCGCGAGGACCGTGAAGAGGTTTCTTTATGAAGCCCATTAGTGAAATGGGGTACGAAGAGGCCCGCGACGAACTGATCGAGGTCGTGCAGCGTCTCGAGCAGGGCGGACTCGATCTAGACAGTTCGCTGAAGCTCTGGGAACGCGGCGAAGAGCTCGCTAAATGCTGCAAAGACCATTTAGCTGGGGCGAGCAAGCGGGTGGCGGATGCGATCGCGGCCCGCGACGCCGAGGAGGGTTGATCGACCAACAGACGACCGAACGTTACTCGAAACTGAAACACGTTTCATTTATGCTCTTTGTATGGGTGATGCATCGCTGATAACCGAGCTCGGCCGGGTACTGGTGACCGGAGGCTCCGGCTTCGTCGGCGCCAACCTGGTGACCGAATTGCTCAACCGCGGGCATGACGTTCGTTCCTTCGACCGGGCGCCCTCACCGCTGCCGGCGCATCCCCGGCTGACGGTCATCGAGGGCGACATCTGCGACAGCGACGACGTGGCCGCCGCCGTCGCGGACATCGACACGATCTTCCACACCGCGGCGATCATCGACCTGATGGGCGGTTCGTCGGTCACCGACGAGTACCGACAACGAAGTTTCGCGGTCAACCTCGGCGGCACCGAGAACCTGTTGCGAGCCGCCCAGGCCGCCGGCGTGCAGCGGTTCGTGTACACGGCGTCCAACAGCGTCGTGATGGGTGGTCAGCAGATCTCCGGCGGCGACGAGACCCTGCCCTACACCGATCGGTTCAACGATCTGTACACCGAGACCAAGGTGGCCGCCGAACGGTTCGTGCTGTCCCAGAACGGTAAGGGCGAAGCCGGCACTCTTACCTGCTCCATCCGACCCAGCGGCATATGGGGCCGCGGCGACCAGACCATGTTCCGCAAACTGTTCGACAGCGTGCTCGCCGGCCATGTGAAAGTGCTCATCGGCAGCAAGGATGCCAAGCTGGACAACTCCTATGTGCACAACCTGATCCACGGATTCATCCTGGCCGCCCAGCATCTGGTGCCCGGCGGGACCGCGCCCGGACAGGCCTATTTCATCAACGACGGCGAGCCGATCAACATGTTCGAGTTCGCCAGACCAGTGGTGGAGGCCTGCGGGCAGCACTGGCCGACCTTCCGAGTCCCCGGCAGGTTGGTGCACCGCTTGATGACCGGCTGGCAGTGGCTGCACTTCAAGTTCGGCCTGCCCCGCCCACCGCTGGAACCCCTTGCCGTGGAACGCCTTTACCTCGACAACTACTTCTCGATCGCCAAGGCCGAGGCGGATCTGGGCTACCGGCCGCTGTTCACCACCGAACAGGCGATGGCCGATTGCCTGCCGTACTACGTCGACCTCTTCCGCCAGATGCAGGCGGCATCGGCCGCTCCGGCCGTGCCCGCCTGAAGCCCGCCCGGCCGCGGGTGATTCGCCTAAGGTTGGAGTTCTAGAACACCACCGGCGCCGGAAGCGAGCACACAACGATGCCCGACGGAAAACCCAACATCCTGGTCATCTGGGGCGATGACATCGGAATCACCA
>CAZEMS010000043.1:0-35841 GCA_964513475.1 uncultured Mycobacterium sp.
TCATCCACTCCTACGCCGGCTACGAGAACAAGGTGAAGGCCAACCTCGAGACCCGTGTGCAGAACCTCGACGTGGGCGACTACATCTTCCAGGTGGAGGTGCCCACCGAGGAAGTCACCGAGATCAAGAACGGTCAGCGCAAGCAGGTCAACCGCAAGGTGCTGCCGGGCTACATCCTGGTTCGCATGGACCTCAACGACGAATCGTGGGGCGCGGTCCGCAACACCCCCGGGGTGACCGGCTTCGTCGGTGCGACCTCGCGGCCGTCGGCGCTCACGCTCGACGACGTGGTCAAGTTCCTGCTGCCGCAAGGGCCGGCGAAGAAGACCGGCAAGGTTGCCGCGACCGCGGGTGCCTCGACCGAGGCCAGCCTGGAACGCCCGGAAGTGCTGGTCGACTTCGAGGTCGGCGAGTCCGTCACCGTCATGGACGGTCCGTTCGCGACGCTGCCCGCCTCGATCAGCGAGGTCAACGCCGAACAGCAGAAACTCAAGGTGCTGGTGTCCATCTTCGGCCGCGAAACACCTGTCGAACTGACCTTCAGTCAGGTCGCCAAGATCTAATCGAGAGAGGAACACCCAACCACCATGGCCCCCAAGAAGAAGGCCGTCGGGCTGATCAAGCTGCAGATCCAGGCCGGGCAGGCCAACCCCGCCCCGCCGGTGGGTCCGGCGCTCGGCCAGCACGGCGTCAACATCATGGAGTTCTGCAAGGCGTACAACGCCGCGACCGAGAACCAGCGCGGCAACGTCATCCCCGTGGAGATCACCGTCTACGAGGACCGCAGCTTCACCTTCGCACTCAAGACGCCGCCGGCGGCCAAGCTGCTGCTCAAGGCTGCTGGAGTGCCCAAGGGTTCCGGTGAGCCGCACAAGACCAAGGTCGCCACGGTGACCTGGGATCAGGTGCGTGAGATCGCCGAGACCAAGAAGGAAGACCTCAACGCCAACGACGTCGAGGCGGCTTCGAAGATCATCGCCGGCACTGCCCGGTCGATGGGGATCACGGTCGAGTAATTCGGCCGGACCTCGTGGGAGGGCTGGCATCGGCCCGCAAACCACAACTCCAACGAAACAGATTGGACTAGACAATGAGCAAGACAAGCAAGGCATACCGCGAAGCCGCCGCGAAGGTGGACAGCGAGAAGCTCTACTCTCCGCTGGAGGCCGCGAAGCTGGCCAAGGAGACGTCGTCGAAGAAGCAGGACGCGACCGTCGAGGTCGCGATCCGGCTGGGCGTCGATCCGCGTAAGGCCGACCAGATGGTGCGCGGCACCGTGAACCTCCCGCACGGCACCGGCAAGACCGCCCGTGTTGCGGTGTTCGCGGTGGGGGAGAAGGCCGAGGCGGCGACCGCTGCCGGCGCGGACGTCGTCGGCAGTGACGACCTGATCGAGAAGATCCAGGGCGGTTTCCTGGACTTCGACGCCGCGATCGCCACGCCCGACCAGATGGCCAAGGTGGGCCGGATCGCCCGTATCCTCGGCCCGCGTGGTCTGATGCCGAACCCGAAGACCGGCACCGTCACCCCCGATGTCGCCAAGGCTGTCTCAGACATCAAGGGCGGCAAGATCAACTTCCGGGTCGACAAGCAGGCCAACCTGCACTTCGTGATCGGTAAGGCCTCGTTCGGGGAGCAGCAACTGGCCGAGAACTACGGCGCCGCGATGGACGAGATCCTGCGGGCCAAGCCGTCGTCGTCGAAGGGCCGCTACCTGAAGAAGGTCGTCGTCTCGACCACGACCGGTCCGGGTATCCACGTGGACCCGGCAGTCACCCGCAACTTCACGGAGGAGTAGGCCGTAGGCCGGATCCGACCATCAGGTCCGAGGAGTAGGCCGTAGCTGCGCTCAGTACGCTCCGGAGTGCCCGAACACGACCCTGATGGTCTTCACGGCGATCAGCAGGTCGGCGAACATCGACCAGTTCTCGACATAGAACAGGTCGAGTCGAACCGAGTCCTCCCAGGACAGGTCCGAGCGTCCGCTGATCTGCCAGAGGCCGGTGATGCCGGGACGCACGAGCAGGCGCCGTTTGGCGTCCTTGTCGTAGGACTCGACCTCGTTGGCCAGCGGTGGCCGTGGGCCGACGACACTCATGTCGCGCTTGAGCACGTTGATGAACTGCGGGAGTTCGTCGATGCTGTACTTGCGCAGGAATCGGCCGACGAGGGTGACCCGGGGATCCTCACGGATCTTGAACAGCACCCCGCCCTCACTCTCGTTGAGGGCGGCGAGCTTGTGCACCATCTTGTCGGCGCCGTCGACCATGGTGCGGAACTTGATCATCTGGAACGGCTCGCCATCGAGCCCGATGCGCTCCTGGCGGTAGAAGACGGGGCCCTTACTGGTCAGTTTGATCGCAAGAGCGACGGTGAGCAGCAGGGGTAATCCGAACACCAGGACCGCGCTGGAGAAGACGAGGTCGAAGAGCCGCTTCTCGAACCGCTTTGCCCCGCTGTACTGGGGCTTCTCCACGTGGATCAGCGGCAGCCCGCAGACCGGGCGCATCTGCAGGCGTGGGCCCGCGACATCGACGACACCCGGTGACACGAGCAGGTCGATGTCGAGTTTCTCCAGCTTCCACGACAGATCGCGGATTCCGCGGCCGTCGAGTCGCTCGGTGGCGGTGACGGCCACGGCGTGGCTGCCGGTGGCCAGCACCGCCTCGACCACGTTCGATTCGTCCCCGAAGGTGGGGACCGATCCGACACCGGGGATCTCGACCTTGGCACGGGGGATAGGTCCGGGTAGGCATGCGCCGACGACCTGGTACTCCGATCGTGGTTCGCGGGCCAGGGATTCAGTGAGATCGCGCACTGCCGCGGCGTTTCCGACGATTAGAACGCGGGTGATGCACCGACCGTGCTTCTCGCGCGCCCTCATGACGACACGGCGTGCGATCCACCGGAACAGGATGAGGATGGTGAGCCCGATCGGCAACGCGATCATCAGGTAGCCGCGGGCTATCTGCAGTTTGAGCAGCATCGAGATGATCGCCACGCTGCCGAAGACCGCCAGTGTGGCTAGCCACACCCGCCGGTACTCCTCGGCGCCGGAGCCGATGACGCGCGGTGAGCGAGCCCGGTTGATCGACAGCGCCAACATCCAGCCGACGGCGATGGCAAACGACACCATCGTGTAGTGGATGTTCCGGTAGTTGGTCACCGTTTCTGCCGCCAAGCCGAAGCGCAGCCACTGTGCCAGCCCGACCGCCAGGAGCACGCCGACGAGGTCGATCGCGAAAAGGCGAAGTGCATAACCCTGCTGCCAGGTCGGCATCTTGCCGGGAAACGTGCCCGGACTTGGAACGGGGTTTGCTGGAGCTATCAGCCGGTGGCCGACCGCCGTCATGTCTCCCCCGTATCTTTGGTCCCTCTAGCTGGGAACTGATCCCCTCAGCTGAGAACTCTATCGCATTTGCTGCAATCTTTACATGTGAATCTGGTGTTCGCTCCAGAACCCAACAATTTGACCGTTGTTCTCAGCGCAGCGGAATTGCCTCGTGACCAGCTCGCGAACTCCGACCGGCCGTCTGACCGGCGATCGCTGGATGCGAGGCTAACCGGCCGGCGAAGCTGACGAGCGCCGGCATAGATCGAGGACCGGTGGCAGCAATTCGGCGATCTGCGAACCGATCGTGGCAAAGACTTCTTTGCTCTGGCCGATCGGGTCGGCGATGTCCATCGACTCGTCGGCGGGCAACTGAGAACGCAGCGAAGCGAGGTCGGGGATGGTTTGTGCGCCGCAGTCGGATGCCAGACGGGCTGCCTCGGCCAGGGTGAATGTTCTGTGCAGCTTCTGCGGGGCGCGTTCCAGAACAGCGTCACGGTGGACCCTCGTCATGGCGAGTATCAGGTCTGCGCCGGCGGCGATCTTGGCTGTGAGCTGCCGCGCGGAGAAGTCGGCCGGGTCGCCGCCGAGGTCCTCGAGCACCAGGGCCGCCTCCTCGTGAATCGGATGTCCGATCACGGCGCGGGTTCCCGCGCTCGATGCCGTGAAGCCCGGAATCTGAAACTGGGCGGCGCTGTACGCGAGGGCCAGCCGCTCAGCGGTCGGTGACCGGCAGATGTTGCCGGTGCAGACGAACAAGATGCGCAGAAGAGACTCCTCGGTTCGCTCGGTCAATCGACGGGGCGGAGCGTTGGGGCAGCCGGCACGGGGGCCGAGACAGCGACTCTATCCAATGATCCGTAGGCGAAGGAATCTTCCATCGGAGGGGCGGCGCGGCCCCGGCCCGGGCAAGACTCGCTCGCACTGCGGCTAGGATGACGTGTCGGGGGAGGACTTGGGATGGAAGCCTGATGAGCCGCCGGATAGCAGTCTTCGGCACCGGATATCTCGGTGCGACACACGCAGCTTGCATGGCTGAGCTGGGCCATGAGGTTTTCGGTGTCGACCTCGATGAAGGCAAGCTGGCGAAACTTGCCGCAGGCGAACTCCCGTTCTACGAACCGGGTCTGCCCGACGTCTTGCGCAACAACATCAAGGCCGGCCGGTTGCGGTTCACCACTTCCTATCGGGATGCCGCAGACTTCGCCGATGTCCACTTCGTCGCAGTTGGTACCCCGCAGAAGCACGGGGAACTCGCAGCCGACCTCCGCTATGTCGATGCCGTAGTCGAGGAGCTCGCACCGCTCCTTGTGCGTCCGGCAGTGATCTTTGGCAAGTCGACCGTGCCTGCCGGAACCGCCGCTCGGCTCAGCGAGCGCGTGCGATCGCTCGCACCCGCGGCCGATGATGTCGCGCTCGCGTGGAACCCCGAGTTCTTGCGGGAAGGGTTCGCCGTCAAGGACACCTTGCATCCCGACCGCATCGTGCTGGGCGTCGACCGTGACCGCCCCGGCAGTGCCGAGGCGACCGCGCGTGAGGTCTACGCAGCGCAGTTGGATGAAGGGATCCCCTTTCTGGTGACAGACCTGGCGACTGCCGAGTTGGTCAAGACATCCGCGAACGCATTTCTGGCTACCAAGATTTCGTTCATCAATGCGATCGCCGAGGTGTGTGAAGCGACGGGGGCGGACGTGTCGGTTCTCGCGGACGCCATCGGCCACGATGGACGAATCGGCAGGCGCTTCCTCAATGCCGGCATCGGCTTTGGCGGTGGCTGCTTGCCCAAAGACATCCGCGCGTTCATCGCGATGGCAGGTGAACTTGGAGCGGGTCAGGCATTCGCACTGCTACGCGAGGTTGACAGCATCAACATGGGGCGCCGAACGAAGCTGGTGGAACTCGCGCGCCAAGCTGCCGGCGGGTCGTTCATCGGTGCGCGGGTCGCGGTGCTGGGCGCTGCGTTCAAACCGGAGTCCGACGACGTTCGTGACTCGCCCGCACTGAACATCGCCGGGCAGATCCAACTGCAGGGCGCGTCGGTGAGTGTTTACGATCCCGAGGCCATGCAGAACGCGCGTCAGCTGTTCCCGACGCTGGTCTACGCGCCGGATGTGCCCTCAGCGTGTGCTGGTGCCGACGTCGTGATGATCCTTACGGAGTGGCAGGAGTTCGTGGCGCTGAATCCGGGCGAACTGTCCGGGGTGGTGCGCCAGCGTGCGGTGATCGATGGGCGCAACTGCCTGGACCCGTCGAGGTGGCGCGAAGCCGGCTGGAGCTATCGGGGAATGGGAAGGCCGTGAACGGGGAGTCATATCGCAATGATTGCTATCGAGTAACCGCCGATAGCGGGTGTACCGCTGCACGGCGAAACTCGCCGACTGGGAGGGTGAAGTCAAACCTGGTAGTCGAAGCCGCGGATATAGCGTGAGTTTGGCGAACGGCGAGCGCATCCGGGCGTTCGTCAATATGCACCCGCAGATCAACAATGCCGGTGATGCTTTGGTCCTGCGGGAGCTAATCGCTTTGGTGTCCTCCCGGGTGCCCGCCGACGTGTATCTGGGCGGGGTTCCGGATAGCGTGGTTCGCCAGTTGAACTTGGAGCATTCGGCACGCGTGCACCGTGGTCGCGTTTCTGGACGCCTCGTCATGGACATCATGAAGGCCCGTATCGGCGGGTCGCGATGTTATTACTTTCTGACTGCCGGAGCGCCGAACGGCGAAAGGACTGTGCGACAGTTCCTTGTTGATGTCATCCGCATCGCCTGGCTCGCGGTGCTCAATCTTGCCGGCGTAAGAATTTGCCAGGTCGGTGTCTCCTTCGAGAGGATCGGCCGTCGGCACGCGACGGTGTTGCGCTGGCGGTCTCGCCTGCTCTACGCATCATTGCCGCGGGACCGGCTGACCTACGACTATGCGCGGAAACTTGGCATACGCGTAACGGGAGTTATGCCCGACGTAACTATCAACATGTTCGCCTCGCCCACGGTGCCGTACGGCAGCCGGCGGCATGCGATCGCGTTCTCGTTCCGAATTGACAAGTACCCATGGCTTCGTAAACGGCTTACGGAGCTCGTCGAAGACATATGTAGACGCACCGAGGAAGCGGACGAAATAGTATTTGTGGCGCAGGTTGTCAGGGATTCACCCTACATGCGTGAACTGGCCGAGATCGCCGCGCGTATTCGTCCGGGGAGAGTTCGCTTTCTGGATTGCCACGATGATATCGACGCGGCCTTCACGACGTATTCGACCTGCCGGGCCGTTCTTTCGAACCGCCTGCATGCACTGCTTCCCGGTTTGAAAGCAGGCGCGACATCTTTGGCTTTGATTGTGCCAGAACTCGATCCGAAGATCGTCGGTGTATTTGAATCGATCGGAGAAGAAGAGCGAGTATTCGACTTCCGCGCAGTGGAGACGACCGACTTGGCTGAGTGGATGAGACCTGTCGCTTTCGACGGAAGTGCGTTTGCTTACGAGCTAAACGCGATCTTCGACGAGCTTTTGGAATCAGCACCGGGCGCCGCCACAGCTCTTCCATCCCGGCGGGGGAATCTGGACTAGCTCCATGGGCGCTCGCTCCGTGGGGTGATCGGCAGCGCGGGGCTGAAAACCCTCTACCTCTCGGCCGGATGGTAGTGTTCGCCCTTGCAAGATTTCGCCCCGCGAAAGTGCTGTTTGCGCTCCTAGTGATACATTTCGACCAGGAGATCTGAGTCGTGCTCCAGATGCGTCAAAAAGCTCCCTGCCCTGCAAGCGTCCCAGGCCCATCGCCGGCCCAGCCGCCGCGGTGTTTGACGTGAGACAAACCGCGAACCGACGCATCGGGTCGGTCAGTCATGAATCGCCAGGTCGGCAGCGATGGGACCGCCGGGGGGCTCTGACTGGCGCGAGAGTGCATTCGCGGCTGCCGGATATATCGAAGCCTGACGGACAAGATTTTCTCTCGCCTGAGAAGTCCACACAGGCGGGTTTGGTGATCGCCTATATTCTCGCCTCGATTCTGGTTGGCGTGCACTTTTTCCATGGCCCTTTGGCAAACATTCTCATCTTGCTGGTGACGGCCGCGGTGATTGTGTTCTATCCGGCTGGTATGCAGGCCAGACTCCTAGGCCACGATTGGGCCTATCTTTTGTACTTTATTTTCATTCTTTTTTCTGCGGCCTGGAGCATTTCCCCGCGTGCCACGTTCCTGCAGGCATTACCTTTGGTAACGCCTTGGTTGGCGAGTCTTCTACTTAGCCAAGCGCCAGCCGATTGGGCCGCCAGAGTCTTGGTCAGGTTCGCGCTGGCTGCCGCACTGCTCTCCCCGTTTGTGATACTGCTTAGCTACCGCCTTGCCTTTCAGCCGAAGTCTTCGACCGGCGCACCAGAACTGCGGGGTGTTTTCGTACATCAACAGTATCTGGGCGCTTTCATGTCGCTCGTACTTGGCATCGTGGCCATCGCATACCTCAACGGGCAGGCGTCCCGCGTCCTTGGAAGCACGCGATTCGTGCGGGCCGCACTGATAGTGCTCTTCTTCGCCATGGTTCTGCTATCCCGCGCACGGATATACCCCGTTTGGGCGGTAGTCTGCGTCGCGCTGACTTTTCTTCTCGGGAGTCGCGGCTCACGGAAGTGGCTTGCCCTCAATGGCTTGATCATTGTTGGCTTCACCCTTGCACTGACCTTCGGAGCGATCACCCGGTTTCTAGATCAGGTCGGTTTTGATACAACGCTGACCGGGCGCACATACATTTGGGATCGAGCGTTGAGCGGGATTCGCGGCGATACAGAAGTCCTGGGTTTCGGTTTCGGCACGTTCGAATTAGATAGATTCGATACGATGTTTGGCGAGTATCGCCCAGCGCACGCGCATAGCTCTTTCATTCAAGCCTATTTTGAGACTGGTCAAGTCGGACTTGTTCTTGTGATCGTTCTAATTCTCACGCAATTTCTGGCTGCATGGCGATACTCAGTCAAGTCAGGCCGATATTCGTATAGCATGTTCCTGGTATTGTATTGCGCGTTCTCGAGCGTTACTGGCGGCGTGATTTATGCAGGTGCGCTCGTCACGCTTTTCTGTCTGATGATGTTATTCCTGGCGATTGAGACACACAAGACACCGGCCTCCTCCAGTTCTGACATGGAAAATGGCTTGCTTCCGTCCGGACGCGCGGCAAGCTGACTTGTGGGATTTATCTCGACGTGTGTCTCATGAGCTTGGTCTGCACTCGGTTGATTCAGGAACCTCGGCGACGGTTTAGCCGAAGAAGCGCTGGTAACACGAGCGAGTCTCTGGCGTAGCGGAGAAACAGGCGGCGCGGTTCCTGCAGCACCCGGAACGCCCATTCGAGGCCCATCGCCTGGACAACTTGCGGCGCCGGCCGAGCCGCTCCAGAACCAAAATTGATCGACATGCCCAAGCAAAGAATCGTACCGGCCCCGGGCCTCGCTGCGATCTCGGTTGCAAGCTCCTCCTGCCGGGGCATCCCCACTCCGAGGACAACGATCCCCCCCGAACCGACACTTGCAATGCGCGTGACGAGTTCGGCGCGCAAGTCTGGATCGGTTAGTTCGGCGCGTGGCGCGCGCTCCCGAGAGACTTGCCAACCCCCCCGGTGGCAACTGTCGACGAGCGCATCGAGTTCTGAACCTGGCGTCCCCCCGACGAGCACCAGGCGGACTCCCTTACCCGGCTGATCGATGAGCCTCTGAAATACGATCTGGCCTGCGATGCGCTCGACCCGGCCACCGGCCAGACGAGAAGCGAGCCATGCGACTGGCCAGCCGTCGGGAATCGACAACGCTGCGCCGTTGTAGTGCTCTGCGAGGTGTGGTGATCTGAGCAAAACCCGGAGGTGGTGCAAGTTGGGCGTGACCATGACATCCCAGCGATCTCGGTGCCCGCCGGTAATCCAAGACACCGTGTGATTCAGCGAAACGATGTCGATCGGGATCGCGGCACGACCCAAGCTGATCGCCACACGTTTCGGTAGGTCCGAATCGTTCACCTTGGTCCGGCCTCGCAATGACATCGGCGATCTCCCACCGCTGGTTCTCTCTTTCCAGCGCAGTCCGGGACATTACACACCACCCTATAGGTCATGCGAGGCGTCGATCTCGGTGCCCTCTTGATGCTCAAGGCCGGGAATCGAACGCTAATGCTGAATGCGATTAGCTACGACCGTGTTGGGTCTCCGGTTCTTGCGCGGCTATCTCCGGCGTTGAGAACGGAGGGTGAAGTGAGTCGGGGTTGTTGCCGCGTTGCTCAGCGATACTATCTATGCGAAACCCTGGGGGTACCGCGACCATGAACTCAGCAGCCGGCTCGGGCTATGGGCTCATAGCCGGAGTATCGCCCGCTGCGGTATGGGGCGGCTCGATGAAGAGCCGAATCCCAGTGTCCTCCTGCGTCGTTGGCGCACTGCATCGATACGCTTGCCGCATCGGGTGACCATGTCGCGCGCGAATGATTGGCCGGGAGCTGAGTCGTGACTTCGATGCACGATCGGCCTTTCTTCACGGTGGTTATTCCAACGTTCAACCGGACCGCAGCAGTTCAATCCGCGCTCGACTCTGTAAAGGCGCAAACGTTCAGCGATTTTGAATGCTTGGTCGTTGACGATGGTTCCAAAGATGGCGATGCGTTAGCCGATGTTGTTTCCTCGGTTGATGATAAGAGATTCAAGTATGTACGCCAGCAAAATGCAGGGGCGTGCAGTGCGCGGAACCGCGGGGTCGACATTGCGCGCGGACTGTACGTTGCATTCTTGGACTCCGATGATATTTTCTTGGCCGACAAGCTCGAGAGAAGCGCAAACGCCTTGAAGCAATACAGCGGAAATGTATTGGTCTATTCGCAACTTATCGTCGAACGGGGGATGGAGAAAGTTTGGATAAGGCCACAACGTGGCCCCGCCCCGGGGGAGCGAGTCGATGAGTATCTGCTGTGTGGACCCGGAAAGATTCAGACATCGACAATGGTTCTACCTACCGAGCTCGCCCGCCGGGTTCGTTGGGACGAAGATTTGCCCTCGTTGCAGGATGCTGACTTTGCCATCCGGGTGGCGAATAGCGGAGCGAAGATCGCTTTCATCGAACAGCCGTTGATCGTTTTTGAAGACCGGTACGACGATGGTCGTGTCGCTAGGAGCACAAGGCATGAGCCGCTGCTCAACTGGGTTGAGCGGGCTAGGCACGGGGGGATTTCTGAGCGAGCGTATTGGGCTTGCCGGGGATGGCAATGCGCACGTGTAACTTCGTATTCCAACAGGCCATACGGAATGTGGCTGTACTTTCAGTCTGTGATTCGGGGCGTATATCCTGCCCGTCAGGCCTTCGTAATTCTCGCTCAAGTGCTGATCCCGCCCCGCCTATATCAGCGGATAGCCAACTTGGTCGTCAAAGTGCGCGGGAAGGACGTTGATGGACGGTACGAAAAGAGAGGACGTTAACATCGCCTCTTTCGAATTCGGAGGATTGGCGACTCGAAATGCCGTCGAAGATGTTTTCATCTCGACACCCGAGATGAAATAATCCTCCACGATCGCTTGATATCTTGCGATCTAGGTATGAGGAGATCCCGGACGGGGATTTCGTATCTGAGGTGACAGCTGACCACGTACCCCGCGAACAGCAAGTATTGGCCAAGAACAAATGCTAATGCACCGCCATTGATACCCATCGATGGGATAAGGGTAAACGCTAACATCGCATTCATAGCGAGGCTGGCGACAATGATTGGGGTGCCGAAACGTGGCTGGCCACTACCGGCAAGAGTCTGATATATGACCTTACTCGCAGCAGTTGGCGCCAGGCCGAGAGCGAGAATCTGCAGGGCTGGCCCCGCTGCGGCATACTCGGAGCCGGCCAACGTCTTCATTACCAGGGGCGAAAAGAGTGCAACGATCCCGCCGAGGGCCATGAACAGCCAGAACATCCCGCAACCTATCCGCGCGTTTCGATGAAGTACTGACGCCGTCTGGTCCTGGCGGGCAGCGTTCGAGAACAACACCATTCCGACAACGGTGGCCGCTTCAAGGACAATCTCATTCACTCGTGTTGCGGCGAAGAACTGTCCGGCCGCACCGGCGTCAGAAAAGTGTTCGATCACGAATATAGAAATGCTGGCGTTGAAAGTGACTAGGAGAAGATTTAGCGCATTTGTCATGCCGAATCGAAGGGTTCTTCCAAGCTGACGGAAGTTAGCTCGCAGTCGTCCTGCGCCCCGGACGGCAAGAAAGAAAACGATTATCGCCGCGACGGCCAATCCTCCGTTGTATGCCCAAAGTGCCGATTCAAGTGCGACGCCAGCCGTCGGAATGAGCATGATGACGAACAACATCAAAGCGACTCGGGGAGCTGTCTCGCTGAGGGCGTAGACGCGTATGTTGCCGATTCCGAGGAATATTCCCTGCATGAGAATGATTAGTAGAAGCGCCGCGACACCCACAGCGATCAGCGCCGCCGCTTGACCAGCGGACACCCCCGGCAGCTGTCGACCGTAGAGAAGGTAGACGACCACAGCGGAGGCGAGAGCAAGTGGCATCCATAGCGCTAGTGCCGTGCCGGCTGCTTCGCCTGGAGTTCGGTGCTTCTGGCCTATTTCATAGCCGAAGGATTGTCTCAGGCCCAAGCTACCCAGAAGGCTTGCGAGGGCGATCGCGGTAGTCACGATGCCGAACCAGCCGAAGTCCGTTGGCGACATCAAACGAGCGAGAATCAAGAACGTCACAAGCTGAGCGATGCGGACGATGCCGCGTCCGAAGAGGACAGTTATTACCTGCCTCGCGATCTCGTTCAGCGTGCGGACACCTCGTATGTAGCTCTGGCTTGGTCGCGGATCGACCTGGGCAACCTAAGCAGCCACCTGCAGCTGCAGGATATCGCGCGTCGATCGCGACTGACCCGTCCCTCCTCGAGTGAATCGGGTCTCGATGCCGCAGCAGCCGGCTTGCGGGCAGGGTGATCGTAGCTGTCTCCCCCGGAACCCACTAAACGAACTGGTTCCAGGATTTCGTTCGCCCGACCCCAGCGGATAGGTGGCGACATGATCGACAACACCGTGTGAACCTATGGCCTGATGATGCGGGCCATGGTTAATCGGGGTTTTTGATGGAGAATCTTGGACAATTGGCGGTAGACAGCCGGGTTGTTTTTCACCAGTGGGTTATTGCGGATGCGGTTTACAAGCGTCCGTTGCCCCAGGATCAGTACCTCGCTGCCAAACATTGTCGCCTCGCTGAGGAATAGTTCCGGAAAGGCAGCCGTCAGTTTAGCCCGATAGCTGTCGGCAGCCGCGGGATTCTTGCAGAAATACGTCTTGTTCGGACTGATGGCAAAGGGGCGCAGTTGTCTTCCGGGTTCAAGAATGAACCGGAACGCGCCAGCGGCAACGGCGGGCCAGCGCTGCTGGTAGACATCATCAAGAATCAGAATTCCATCGCTGAGTAGCAAATCATCAGCTAGACGCATGTCGTTGTAGGTGATGGACTCGGTGTGTCCGCCATCTATGCTCATCAGCCGCAAGGGGCCAGCAGCTACACGCAAGTCATCGGCAGTAACGGAGCAGGAGTCTTGTGCGAATATCGAAATGCGCTCGACTTCTCCGCCGACCCTGGCGAAATTACGCAAGAAGGCCGTCCGATCGCCATGCCCCGATGAGTCCACATTGAGTTGCTGCTCTTCAAACACGTCGAGCGCGAAGGCTCTCTCACCTTCTTGGAGCGAAAGATAAAGCAGTAGAAAGAGCTTTCCCTGGTGTATGCCGATCTCACCAACGCCGCCGGTGATTCCCGTATCGACCTGCGCGCAGGCGAGTAGGGTGATGACCTCCGCGCTCTCCTTTGCGAGCCATCCGGGAACCGCGGCGGCCTGTTTGCGAGCGTAGAGGTCCATCCGCTGTCGCGTACGATTCCTGGGCGAACTCTCGGGGCGCGTCATTTGCTGCTTGCCCGCCACGCTTCGAGCATAGATGGTGCCTCAGTGCTCATCGTGACCATTACTCGCTTCGCCGAGGCGTAGGTCGCTCTTGTTGACCACGATTTCGTCGAGGCTCCGCCTGACCGACCTCGCGGCCCGGTGGCTGGGCGCGCCGCGGCCAATCGCCATCATCATGATGGGTAGTTCGCTGCTGAGCATTCCGGAGTCCTTGCGTAGTCGGTCGGCGGTTTTGAATGTGATGCTCAAGTTGAGCATGCATGAATTGAATCCGAGTGCCTGCAGCGCCCAGACCAATGTCGATGCGAATATGCCGCCGTCGATCCAGGCTTGGTTCCGCTCTCGCCGGCCGATGAAGTAGCCGATCTCCACTGAGATCAGTGCCAAGAGCGGAATATTCTCGGTAAAACCGCGGTTTCCGGACTGGTGTTTCAGCATCTTGATGATGTCGTCCCCGGAGAAGAGCCGTACCTTCCACGGTTGTCGATTGCAGACAGACGGCGAATACGTCGCAAGCTCTATCGCCCGGTACACCCCCGCTAAGTCGACCGGGCCGGGCTCGAAGTTCCGGACACTTCGTCGGCTGGTGAATAGTTCGCTGATGTCCGTGGAGTCCTCGGGACGCCAGGTAGGAGCGATCGGTGCCACAGCGTCGTCGATCGTGCCTGTTGAATTCCAGAGTGCAAGGGCGTCGCGGGCGGAGACGGCAGCTCTGACATAGGCCGCATCGCTTGCTGTCGTTTCGCCTAGCGGGATGAGCGCGTTGAGGCGGTTGAGGAAAGACGTTTCGCCAAACGGCCGCTTCGGGTTCGGCAAAGCCAAACCCTTTTCGATGCGGTGGTAGTCGCGGGTCAGCTGCGATTCAAGACCAATTCCCCTCAGCTGCGGCGATGCTGACTCGACCAAGCTCGAATATGCAGCGAAGCGACGGCCATCTCGCACAAACTCCCAACGGATCACGGCTTTGCGAAGGGGTGGCCATTCAGAAACAACCATTAGCCAGCCGCCGAACTTGGCGGGTAAGACCCTTTTGAGGCTCGAAAGCAACGACATGGGATATCCCCTCCGCCCGACACATGCTAGCCGACGCGACAACGAGGTGCTCTAGCGAGAAACCTTCGTCATTTTCGTCTTGCGCTCTGCCGACGCCGCCCCTTAGGTTTCGGCAGCCGATTCACCGCAGGGCGGACCTTTGAGCTGTCTTCGCCGTAGTAGCTGTAGCTGTAGCTGTAGCTGTATGAAGAAGTCCCGCGTGTAGGAGTAATGGTGAACACCGCGCCGAGAAGTGAAGCGCCGACATCCTTGAGGTTGCCGACCGCGTGTGCGAGTTGCTCGCGCTTGGTCTGGCCGAATCGTGCGACGAGGAGTACGCCATCGGCTCCGGCGGACAGGAGAGCGGCATCCGTCACCGCAAGCAGTGGTGACGAGTCAACGATGACGTAGTCGAACGCCTGGCGCAGTTCGCCCAAGAGCCGTTTGGATGCCAGCGAGCCGAGTAGCTCGCTAGGGTTCGGCGGACTTGTGCCCGCCGTCAGGACAGTCAAACCGGGATAACGCGTCTTTTGCAGCGCTTCGCCAAGGGACGCTCCGCCACTTAGCACCGTGCTGAAACCGACCGTACCGATCAAGTCTAGGTACTTGTGAAGCGAGGGCCGACGGAGGTCGCCGTCGACGAGCACAACGTTGTGTTCGGACTCGGCCAAGGCAAGTGCAAGGTTGATCGACGTCGTCGATTTCCCCTCACTCGGCGTCGAACTGGTGATCACGATCACGCGGGGAGGATTGTCGACCGCAAGGAATTGCAAGTTCGTCCGAAGTTTTCGGAATGCCTCGGCAATTGCCGAGTTATCGGTGTCGAAAGACACCGCCGGCTGTTTCCTGCGTTCCTTGTCGAGCGGAATGCTGCCGACGATTCCGGCACCGGCGATCTCTTCAAGCGTCTCGCGGTCCTTCACGGTGTTGTCGAGCAGGTCGCGAAGTACCGCCAGACCGATCCCCAGCAGCAAGCCGAATGCTAGCGCGACCGCGATGTTCCGTTCCGTCTTGGGAACAACCGGCTTAGTCGGAATAGATGCTCGTTGCTCAACGACAACGCGTGCATCGGGTGTTGCGCCACTTTCGGGAGTTTCCAGTTCGCGAACCATGACCACGAACTCGTCCGAGAGTGTGTTGGCAATATCGCGCGCTCGAACGGGCGACTCATCAAGAACTTTGACAGCTATGAGAACTGTGTCGGGCGTGACGCTTGCTTTGACGTTGGACTGTAGTTCTTGTGCGCTCATGTTGAGGCTGAGTTTGTCTATGGTGCGCTGAGCCACGGTTTGGCCCATGAGGAGTTCGGCATACGAGATGACGCGCTCTTGAGAGAACCGGTTGCCCTGGTATATCTCGGATGCTGATGAGCCAGTTGTGGTGGACATGAATAGCCGCGTTGAGGCCTGGTACAGCGGTGTTGTGAGCAACGAGACCACAACTGCGCCCAGAACTGCGATCAGTGCCGTCGCGAGCACGATGAGCCACCGGGCACGCAGCAGCCTTGCAAAATCCTGGAGAGTCACCGCCACCCCTCCGATTCAGGTTGCTTTGGGCTCAACATTCGGTAGTCCGACGCCGTCATTGGTAGTGGACATCTCGAACCTGTCGTCAGCACTGGGGAACCGATACTACGGGCGTGACATCGTCCACCAACGGCTGGACCGGCACTTGCGCTTCACCCGGAACTGTCGGCTCGGAAAGGCGGATGATCAGTTCGCCGGACTTGCCGGGCGGTATGGCCACCTGCGCTTCGAAGCTGGGGTGCCCGCGTTCGATGTCGGTGAAGATCGGCACCCGTTGTCCATCACCGAGCGCGCTCACCAACTCCGCGCCTTTGGTCGCGAGAAGCCGAACGGACGAGAGCATGGTGCCCTTCGGGGCGCCGGCGGCCATCGGGTTGACACCTGCAGAGGAAGCCACGTAGTCCGGCAAGTCACCATTGGGTGCCGTGTTCGTCAATCGAATTGTGATGGTTGACATTCGCCTGTCACCTTCACAGCCGTCGGCCACGTACTCGATTTCTCTGGTCAAGTAGTAGTCCATCTTGTTGCCGCCCAGATTGTTGATGATCACCGCGGCATACGGTCTGGATTCCTCGGGTATCACATGGGCGAGGGGGGTCTTCTCGAGCAGCTCCTGGTCGGTTGGCGACGAACTCCACACGGCGATTCGGCGTTCGGTGACCGCCTTACCCAGAGCGTCGAGCAGCTTCCGGGGCGACTCGATCGGTCCCGTCACCTTCCGCACCACCTCGGCGGCGACGTCCTGCAGATAGTTCTTGCGGGCGATCTGATCGTCGGGAAAGCGCGCGTACACGGTCGACTCGGTCAGTTCGACCACGTTGTCCTTGGTGATCAACTCACCGTCGGGCATCGTCACCGGACCCACGGCACCGAGGAGGTAGCTCAGCGCGAACGGATCGATGGCGACGACCCCGTCGACGTTCTCGCCGGTTTCGTTCGCCCACATCGATCTCCAGATCTGTGCGGCGTAGGGGAAGTGGGAGCTCAGGTTGCTGTTGCGGAAGTCCGTCATGGGGTTCGCCCACCCGTAGTTCACCCTGAACTGCTCGCCGAGATCGACAGTGGCGACCGCGTCGGTGAGTTCGCGGTTCGATCCGAGCGTATCCACGGTCGCCTTGCCGTTGTCGAATCGCAGGATGCCGAACCCGCCGAGTAGCCCACCGGTGCCACGAGCTTCGGCGTTGGTTTGAAAGGCCATGAAGTAGGAGCGTGGGCCGTCGGCACCCATCATCGACGGCGCCAGTCGTGCGGCCAGGGCGGCGTTCTCGAAGATGCTGGCGATATCAGCGGTTTGTCCCTGAAGTTCCTGGCGAGCATCCCGGAGAACAGACAGATACGCGGGGTCTTCGATCGTGGCGGCGTCGGCGTTGAGTCTCGCGGCATCCTCGGAGATCTGTGTCAACGTGGGTTCCTCTTCGCGGAGGAGCTGCACATCCACGCGCCCGTCGGCGTACAACCTGTCGGGAGCAAGAACTGTGCCGGCCTTCGCGGCCGGCTGCAACACATCGCTCGCCAGGCCCAGGACGACATCGGATACTTGCTGGCCGGCCTTGAAAGGGCTGCCCAGCCACGGCAACACCGAGACGACGTTCCACGGCACCGAATGAGTCGCATCGCGGGCTTCCTGTGAATGGAAGCGCGCGTTGTCTGCGTATCGAACGGCGTCGGCGTTGTTTCCCTGCAGGAGCGCGTCTTTCGCCTGTTGTGCGTAGTCTCGGGCTTGTTCGAGGTTGGTGCGCGCGTCCATGGCGCGAACTCCCAGCCACGCGCCGAACGCCGCGACCAATACGACCAGACCTATTCCTGTGATCCATATTTCGCGGCGACCCAGAAATCTCAGCAGCCTTCTCGGTAGGCGCTCGTCGTCATCTGGTTGCGTGGCGGAGTGATCGCCGTTCGGGTCGTGGCTAGACGAACGGCGCGGAAATATGCGCACTCAGAAGTTTCCCATGCTCGGACCGGTTCTGGACTTGGACAGTCTAACGACACAGGGCCACCCACAGGTCGAAGCCTGGTGGTAGCCCTGTGTCGTTGTGTACTTGGGACTGCGCCTTGAGGCTAAGCCTCAGAGACTAGTCGCAGCCCTGGGTCAGCCCGACCCCAAGCGCACCGTACGGTCCGACCCGCATGGTGGCACCCAGGACGCAGGCTTCCAGATCGAAGTCCAGCAGCCAGCTGAACAGCGGCTGGAGCGGCGGCCATACCGAGTTGTAGATGTTCCACTCGGCCCAGAGCCACGTGGGTGGCGGATCTGGGTTGCCCTTGCCGAACCAGATGAGCGAATTCTGGACAAGCGGGTTCCCGCCATCGAGCGAGGCGATACCGCTCGGAGCGGCCACCTCGCAGTCGCTGGACAGCGGGTCGCACTCAGCGAGGGCGGAGCCGAGCGAGCCGCCGAGCGCGCTCGACGCGGGCTCATCCGCCTGTGCGACCGGTGCTGCCCCGATGGCAGTGGCGGCCGCGAACACGGATGCTGCGGCGCCTACCCGGATTTTTGTGGCGACGGTGGACATGGTCCCCCCCGATCTAATGTCTAGTCCGTTCTGTGGTGTGGCTTAGCTTTCCAGACTGTCCGGGACCTGTCAACGGAACCGAGCGATTGCCGGCAAATTTTTCCGATGAGGGCCATAGGCGGTCCACGATCCATGCCCCGCAAACTGCGGAGAGAAGGTCGGAGACGCTCGTGATTCGCGCCCTATCTCGATTCTGGCGACGGAGCGCTTTGTCGCGCCGTAACCTTCCCGGCTTGTGTCGCTGACGGCCGGGCGGGCGGTGCCGCGTTGTTCCAGGGGTGGCAAGGCCGGCGAATCGATCTCGGGCCCAGGGGCCCGAACTGCGGTTCCGGCCGGGGTGCCGGATAGCCGTCTAGACGCGGTATTTGCGTTGTCCATCAACCGTTCTCGTGACGCATACCGCCCGGCGATGGTAGGGAGTCGGCGGTCCGCGTCGCCCGCGATGATCGAACAACCGACCTCGGCGGGCGCGGATGATAGCTGATCTAGCCATGTCTCGCGGGGTTTCGGTCAACACCAAGGAAAACATCGGATAAGGCGACGTGACCACACCGAGATTGCCGGCGCCGGGTCCGGACGTGTCGGCTTCAGGTATTCGAGGGATTGCTCGGCCGGTCGGCTACAGCAAAGTGAACGCGGTGAAACCCGAGCAACTCTGTTAACAATTATCGCCGCGGCGGCTACCGCCCACCCGACACCGGCAACTGCCGATCAGGCTGCCTCGCGCGACTTCAGGTACGTCACCAGGCTGACGTCGATGCTTTCGTCGATGAAGTAGTACTGGGTGCCCGTGAGGTAACGCATGTAGCGGTGGTAGTTCTCCTCGTCGGTGGCCGCGATCGCCTCGTCTTTGCGCGATTCGAGCCGATGGGCCCAGATGCCGAGCGTCTTGATGTAGTGATTGCGCAGCGACAACGTCTCGGGTACCACGAACCCGGCCTTCTCGCCGTGCTCCACCATCATCTTGGTGGTCGGAATCCGGCCGCCCGGGAAGATCTCGGTGATCATGAACTTGACGAAACGGGCCAACTCGAAGGTCAGCTTCTTGCCGCGCTCGTTCAGGTCGTAGGGGTGGTAGCCGACGCTGCTCTGGATCGTCATCCGACCGTCGTCGGGCAGGTTGTTGAAGCAGTTCTTGAAGAATTCGTCGTAGCGCTCGAACCCGAAATGCTCGAACGCCTCGATCGACACGATGCGATCCACCGGTTCGTGGAACTGCTCCCAGCCCTGTAACCGCACGTCATGGGTGCGCTCGCTGTCGATCTTTTCGAGCAGCTGGTTGCAGTAGGTCTGCTGGTTCTTCGACAACGTCAGGCCGATGACGTTGACGTCGTACTTCTCCATCGCCCGCTTGAGGGTCAGGCCCCAACCGCAGCCGATCTCCAGCAGGGTCATCCCCGGCCTGAGATCCAGCCGGTCCAGGTGCTGGTCGACGTTGGCGACCTGGGCTTCTGACAGGGTGGCGTTGGGGCCGGTGAAGAACGCGCAGCTGTACTTGCGGGTGGGATCCTGAAAAATGCCGAAGAAGTCGTCAGACAGGTCGTAATGCGCCTGTATTTCCTCGAAATGCGGCTGAAGATCCTTCGTGCCGGTGGAGTTCTCAGACATCTGTTGCCTGCTTCACCTTCCTCGTGACGCTGAACGGGCTGGTTGCACGCCCGATCGGGCTTGACCGAACCCTACCTGCGGGCCGATTGATCACCGTGCGCACCCACCGCGTGTCCTGCTGGCGCAATCACTTCTCCAGTGTGAACTGATTGACATCGATGTAACCGATTCGGAAGCCCTTCGCGCAACCGGTGAGGTACTTCATGTATCGGTCGTAGACCTCTTCGGATTGCACGGCGATCGCCTCGTCCTTGTGCGCCTCCAGCGCCTCGGCCCAGGTGTCCAGGGTGCGCGCATAGTGCGGCTGCAAGGACTGGGTACGGGTGAGCGTGAACCCGGCCTTGCTCGAGTGCTCCTCGACTTTCTCCAGTGACGGCAGCCGGCCGCCCGGGAAGATCTCGGTGAGGATGAACTTCACGAACCGCGCCACGTCGAACGTCAGCGGCATCCCCTGATCGGCCATCTGGGGCAGGGTCAGCGCGGTGATCGTGTGCAGCAGCATCACGCCGTCGTCGGGCAGCACTTTGTCCGCCATGGCGAAGAAGTCGTCGTAGCGGTCGAAGCCGAAGTGTTCGAAGGCTCCGATGGACACGATGC
The DNA here is from genome assembly GCA_964513475.1 of uncultured Mycobacterium sp. Classification (GTDB taxonomy): domain Bacteria; phylum Actinomycetota; class Actinomycetes; order Mycobacteriales; family Mycobacteriaceae; genus Mycobacterium. The sequence continues at coordinate 20,529 of CAZEMS010000043.1, forward strand.
GGTCCACGGGTTCGTTGAACTGCTCCCAGCCCTTCAGCAGCACTCGTTTGGTGCGCGGGCTGTCAGACCCGGCGTCCAGGTCGGAGAACTTCTTCTCGACGTGGCGCTTCTGGTTCTCGCTGAGGGTGAGGCCGACGACGTTGACGTCGTAGCGCTGCGCGGCACGCATCATCGTCGAGCCCCAGCCGCACCCGATGTCGAGCAGCGTCATTCCCGGCTGCAGGCCGAGCTTGCCCAGCGCCAGGTCGATCTTGGCCAGCTGGGCCTGTTCCAGGGTCATGTCGTCGCGCTCGAAGTAGGCGCAACTGTAGGTCTGCGTCGGATCGAGGAAGAGCCGGAAGAACTCGTCTGACAGGTCGTAATGGGCCTGGACGTTCTGGAAATGTGGTTTGAGTTTTCTTGCCGGTTTGGTCATGCGCGGAGTGCCCTTCTGACGGCAAGACTTGCCTGCGCGAATGGTATCCGAATAGGTGGCGGCGTCCGAATCGACGACTCTGGTGGCTGCTCAGCGACCTTCGGCGAAGTTCGTCTTGAGTTCGCCGACGATGTCGTCCCACAGCGGTTCGGGCAGTTCGTGGCCCATGCCGTCGAAGAGCACCAGGCGCGAATTGGGGATCGCCCGCGCCAGCGCGCGACCGCCCGACGGCCGCATCAGCTTGTCGGCCTTGCCGTGGATCACCACCGTCGGGGCGACGGTCCGCCGGTTGTACTGCACCAGGCTGCCGCTGCCGAGGATCGCGTTGAACTGCCGGGCGATGCCCTGCGGGTAGAAGGAACGTTCGTAGTACTCGATCGCGTTGGCGCGCAGCTTGGCCTCGTCCACCGGATAGTCGGGGCTGCCGATGATCCTGCCCACGCGCACGGCGTTGTCGATGATCACCTCGCGGGCAGAATCCGGCGACGGACCCCTGATGATCGAGAACAGCTGCCGCGGCCCGGGCGGCGGCAGCAGCGGCCGGTTGTTCGAGGAGAAGATCACCGCCAGGGTCTTCGTGCGATGGGCGTGCCGGGCCGCGAAAACCTGGGCGATCATCCCGCCCATCGATCCACCCACGATGTGCGCGGAGTCGATCGCCAGGTGGTCCAGCAGCGCGGCGGTGTCGTCGGCCATGTCCTCGAGCGTGTAGACAGCCGGGCTGCGCACCCCGAGGAACGACCGCGCCATGTTCGGCACCAGAGAGCCCTTGCTGCGGTGACCGTGCAGCTTGCTCGACAGTCCGACGTCGCGGTTGTCGTACCGAATCACCCGCAGGCCCTGATCCACCAGCTTGCGGCAGAAGTCGATGCGCCACATGGTCAGCTGCGCGCCCAGGCCCATGGTCAACAGCACCGCGGGGTCGCCCGGGTTGCCCATCTCCTCGTAGTGGATCTCCAGGCCGCCCGCCGGCGCTTTGCCTTCGCGAATGTCGGCCACCGGCTTACACCTCCAACTCGTCGGAATGCTCGCGGCTCACCTCGACCATGAAGTTGGCGAAGTAGCCGGTCAGCTCCGGATCCGACATCATCTGCCAGCCGGGTGCCAGCAGTTTCATGTACCGCTCCACATAGAGGAACTGCTTACCGATCAGCACCAATTCCCGCGGCAGTTTCACGTCGTAGGCATCAGCCAGCGCGGACAGCTGGCGACCGATGTCGGCGTAGGACATGTCGCCCAGCGTCTTCATGGTCAGGGGAGTGGCGAACGCTTCGAGGTCCTTGGCGGCCTCGCCTTCGGGTTTGACCGTCCCGACCGCACCCATGAGCACCACGATCTTGCCGGCGGCCGCATGGTCCTTCTTGACCAGCAACGCATACACCAGTTCGCGCAGCAGCCAGCGGGTGCGCGGGTCGATGCGGCCCATGATGCCGAAGTCGAAGAACACGATCCGGCCCTGGTCGTCGACGTAGAGATTGCCGGCGTGCAGGTCGCCGTGGAACAGGCCGTGCCGCAGCCCACCCTCGAACAGGCTGAACAGCAGCGCCTTCACCAGTTCGGTGCCGTCGAAGCCGGCTTTGCGGACGGCGGCGGCGTCGTCGATCCGGATGCCCTGGACCCGCTCCATGGTCAGCACCCGCTCACTGGTCAGATCCCAGTACACCTGCGGCACCCTGATGTTCTTGCCCAGCGGCGAAGCGTGCATGTGAGACACCCAGGCATCCATCGACTGGGCTTCGAGCCGGAAGTCCAGCTCCTCTGCCAGGTTGTCGGCGAAGTCGGCGACCACGTCCTGGGCGCTGAGGCGCCGGCCGAGCTTGGCCAGCTCCACCAGTTGCGCGCCTCGCTTGAGGATCTGCAGGTCGGCGGCGACCCTGCGGCGGATGCCCGGGCGCTGGATCTTGACGACGACCTCCTCGCCGCTGCGCAGCGTCGCGTGGTGCACCTGGGCGATCGACGCCGAGGCGAACGGCGTCTCGTCGAAGGTGGCGAACAGGTTGGACGGGTCGTCGCCGAGTTCCTCCCGGAACAGTTTGTGGATCTGTTCGCTGCTGGCCGGTGGTACCCGGTCCAGCAGGCTGCGGAATTCCCGCGAGAGCGGTTCGCCGAAGGCGCCCGGGCTGGATGCGATGATCTGGCCGAACTTGACGTAGGTGGGCCCCAGGTCGGCGAAGGTCTGGGGGATCTGGCGCAGGATCTTCTGCTGCAGTGAGCCACGTCCGCCGAGTTTGGTGACGACGCGGGCTCCGGTGCGGGTGATCTGCCAGCCCGTCACGCCGATGCGCGCGGCCTCGATCGGCAGCGGCACCCGGTCGAGCCTGGCGACCTCGCGGTGCTTGGTCGTACTCATCGGACCAGTGTCTCAAAGCCTGCGGTGATGCTCCGAATTCGTATGGCCCGGGTCACAACGGGGTCCCATACGATGGTGGGATGGCGGCGCTAGAGGAGCTCGAAGCGCGGGTTGCGGCGCTTGAGGCGTCCCAGGCGGACTATCGGGCGGTGCTGGCGGCGGTGAACGCGTTGGGGGCGAATCAGCGAGACCACACGATCGATCTTGCTGGGGTCAAGGCCGATGTCGCCGGGGCCAAAGTCGATCTTGCCGGGGTCAAAACGGACGTGACCGAGTTGCGCGCGGAGATGCGAGCCCGATTTCGTTCGGTCGACGAGCACCTCGCGGAGATCAGGGACTTGATCATCGGACGTCGCAACGGCAGTTAGCGCGGCGCGGATGACCGGACGCCGATGGCCGATCTGACACTCGCTCTCGACATCGGCGGCACCAAGATCGCCGCCGGTCTTGTCGACCCGGACGGCATCGTGGTGCGCAGGTTCCGGCGGTCGACCCCGCACGGTGACGCCGAGGCGGTCTGGGATGTGGTGCAGGGGCTGATCGTCGATGCGGTTGGCACCGGTGGTGAAGTCCGCGGGGTCGGCATCGGCTCGGCCGGACCCATCGACGTGCCGGCGGGCCGCATCAGCCCGATCAACATTCCCGGCTGGCGCCGATTCCCGATCATCGACCGGGTGGCGCGGGCTCTGGTGGGCTCCGTCCCCGAGGGGGCGGTGCGGCTCGGCGGCGACGGGTTGTGCATGACGCTGGGGGAGCGGTGGCGCGGCGCCGGCCGAGACGCGGGCTTCCTGCTCGGGATGGTCGTGTCCACCGGCGTCGGCGGTGGACTGGTTCTCGGCGGTGTGCCCTACCACGGGCGCACCGGCAACGCCGGCCACGTCGGACACGTCGTCGTCGACCCCGCCGGTGCGTTCTGCTCGTGCGGAGGGCGCGGCTGCGTGGAGACCGTGGCGGCCGGACCCCGGATGGCGCGGTGGGCGCGCGAGCACGGGTGGGACGCGCCGGCCGGCGCCGACGCCGAGCAGCTCGCGGCCGCGGCGCTGCGCGGGAACGCTGTGGCGTTGCAAGCGTTTCGCCGGGGTGCGACGGCGCTGGCCGCGACGATCGCGTCGGTGGCGGCGGTGTGCGACCTCGACACGGTGGTGATCGGAGGCGGCGTGGCCAGATCTGGTGACTTGTTGTTCGGGCCGGTCCGCGAAGCGCTCGACGGCTACGCCGGGCTGAGCTTCCTGCGCGGCCTGCGCGTGCTGCCCGCTGAACTGGGAAGTGATGCCGGGCTGGTCGGCGCGGCCGCCCTGGTGCGTGGTTTTGGCTGATCGGGAACCGACAGGCTACTGTATGTGCCGTTCCACCGAAGACCGTCGGTCACCGAGCAATCGGTTGAAAGTCCGGGAGTTTCCCGGCGGCCCACGCAGGAGGACGAGGTAGCAGTGCGCCCCGGCCTTTCTGTGTCGGGGCGTTTGTCGTTTCGGCCCCCGGTCTGCAACCGAACACTTGCTACCCATCACAGGAGGCACGCATGGCCAAGACCGAAAAGGTCACCGCGGTCGCTGACATCGCGGAGAAGTTCAAGGACTCGACGGCCACCGTCGTCACCGAGTACCGCGGGCTGACGGTCGCCAACCTCGCCGAGCTGCGCCGGTCCCTCGGCGATTCGGCCACCTACACCGTCGCCAAGAACACGCTGGTCAAGCGGGCCGCGTCGGAGGCGGGCATCGACGGCCTCGATGAACTGTTCGTCGGCCCGACCGCGATCGCTTTCGTCAAGGGCGAGCCGGTGGACGCCGCCAAGGCGATCAAGAAGTTCGCCAAGGACAACAAGGCCCTCGTCATCAAGGGCGGCTTCATGGACGGCCGCGCGCTGAGCGTGGCCGAAGTCGAGCGCATCGCCGACCTGGAATCGCGCGAGGTGCTGCTGGCGAAGCTGGCCGGCGCGATGAAGGGCAACATGGCCAAGGCCGCCGGCCTGTTCAACGCACCCGCTTCGCAGGTGGCCCGCCTGCTCGGCGCGCTGCAGGAGAAGAAGGCCTCCAGCCCGGACAATCCCGAAGCCGCCTGATCACCCGGATCTCATCAAGCTCATCAAGAAACTCACGAAATCTACGGAAGGACCCAACCCATGGCCAAGCTGAGCACCGAGGAACTGCTCGACGTCTTCAAGGAAATGACGCTGCTGGAACTCTCGGAGTTCGTCAAGCAGTTCGAGGAGACCTTCGAGGTGACTGCCGCCGCGCCGGTCGCGGTCGCCGCTGCCGGCCCGGCCGGTGGCGCTCCGGCCGCCGAGGCCGCCGAGGAGCAGTCGGAGTTCGACGTCATCCTCGAAAGCGCCGGCGAGAAGAAGATCGGCGTCATCAAGGTGGTCCGCGAGATCGTCTCCGGCCTCGGCCTCAAGGAGGCCAAGGATCTGGTCGACGGCGCACCCAAGCCGCTGCTGGAGAAGGCCGCCAAGGAGGCCGCCGAGGAGGCCAAGGCCAAGCTGGAAGCAGCCGGCGCGACGGTCACCGTCAAGTAGCTCTCGGTTCTTAGCTGGGGCCGGCCCGATCGCGGGTCGGCCCCAGTTTCGTTTCGCGGGTTTCCGGTCGTTCTGCGCCAGCTGGAAATGTGAGAGCAGTTAAGTCATGTGACCGATCGGCGTAGGCTAAGGTGACTCAAACCACAGGTGCGATTCCTGTGATAGATCGTGTGGCCGGAAGGATTTCCAGTGGGTACCGCTATCGGTGTTGAGGGCCTGACCAAGTCGTTCGGATCTCAGAAAATCTGGGAAGACGTGACGTTGACGATCCCGGAGGGCGAGGTCAGCGTCATCCTGGGTCCGTCCGGTACTGGCAAGTCGGTGTTCCTGAAGTCGCTGATCGGTCTGCTGCGCCCTGAGCGCGGCAAGATCTGGATCGACGGCACCGACATCATTCAGTGCTCGGCCAAGGAGCTCTACGAGATCCGCACGCTGTTCGGCGTCATGTTCCAGGACGGCGCCCTGTTCGGCTCGATGAACATCTTCGACAACACCGCTTTCCCGCTGCGCGAGCACACGAAGAAGAAGGAAAGCGAGATCGCCGACATCGTCATGGAGAAGCTCGAGATGGTGGGCTTGATGGGGGCGGAGAAGAAGTTCCCCGGCGAGATCTCCGGCGGTATGAAGAAGCGCGCCGGCCTGGCCCGCTCACTGGTGCTCGACCCGCAGATCATCCTCGTCGACGAGCCCGACTCCGGCCTGGACCCGGTGCGTACCGCCTACCTGAGCCAGCTGCTAATCGACATCAACGCGCAGATCGACGCCACCATCCTCATCGTGACGCACAACATCAACATCGTGCGCACGGTGCCGGACAACATCGGCATGCTCTACCGCAAGCATCTGGTCATGTTCGGTCCGCGCGAAGTACTGCTCACCAGCGAGGAACCGGCCGTCAAGCAGTTCCTCAACGGACGTCGCATCGGCCCGATCGGCATGTCCGAGGAGAAGGACGAGGCCACCGCGGCCGCCGAGGCGGCGGCGATGGAAGCCGGCCAGGGCGACGGCGGCCTCGAGGAAATCGAAGGCGTGCCCCCGCAGCTGGTCACCACACCCGGCATGCCTGAGCGCAAGGGCGTCGCCCGCCGGCAGGCGCGGGTCCGCGAGATCCTGCACACCCTGCCGCCCAAGGCGCAGGAAGTGATCCTCGACGACCTCGAGGGCACCCACAAGTTCGCCTCGCACTCGATCCCCGAGGCTTAGGACGCGCCGACGACGTAGGTCCGGGTGTCTCCCGGCTTCTACGCCAACGGCAGCTGCAACGGAGAACGATGACGCTCGAGCAGCGAACCACGTTCTGCCGGATCTGTGAACCGCTCTGCGGCATGGTGGCAACCGTTGAGGACGGTCGCCTGACCGCGCTGCGACCCGACAAGGACCATCCCCTCTCGGCGGGCTTCGCCTGCCCCAAGGGCATCGCGTTCACCGAGATCGTCAACGACCCGGACCGGGTCACCACCCCACTGCGCCGCAGACGCGACGCCGGATCGACGGCGGCGAGCTTCGAACCGGTCAGTTGGGACGAAGCGATGACCGACATCGCCGCGCGCCTGGCCGCCATCCACCGCCGAGACGGATCCGGCGCCATCGGGTGGTATTTCGGCAACCCGGGGGCATTCAGCTACTCGCACACCTTGAGCCTGGCAGCGATGATGGTCGGCCTCGGGTTGGGGTTGTCACCCATTGCCGGCAATAACCGCGCCCGCCGGCGCATGCACGTCTTCACCGCCGGCTCCCAGGACGTCAACAACCGGTTCGTGGCCAGCCAGCTGCTCTACGGCACACCGCTGGCACTACCGGTTCCCGACGTGCTGCGCACCGATCTGCTGGTGGTCATCGGCGCCAACCCGGTGGTCTCCCACGGCAGCATCCTGACGCTGCCGCGGATCAAGGACCGCATGCACGACATCGTCAAGCGCGGCGGGCGGGTGCTGGTGATCGACCCGCGACGGACCGAGACCGCCGCCCAGTTCGAATGGCTGGGCATCGTCCCCGACGGCGATGCCCACCTGCTGCTGTCGCTGCTGCAGGTGCTCTTCGGTGAGAACCTCGTCGACCGCCGGCAGCTGGCCCAACAGGCCCGCGGTGCCGGGTGGCTCGAGGAGCTGAGCCGGCCGTTCACCCCCGAGGCCACCCAACCGCATACCGGCATCGAACCGGAGACGGTGCGGGCGCTGGCCCGCGACCTGGCCCGCACCCCGCGCGCGACGGTGTACGGCCGGGTGGGCACCAGCGTCGGGCGCAACGGAACGCTCACGGCGTACCTGCTCGACGCGGTCAACCTGGCCGCCGGAAACCTCGACACGGTGGGCGGGGCCATGTTCGGACGCTACGGGCTGCCGGGCGAACGCTGGCTGATGACGGGCGTGGGTGCGCTGCTTCGCACCATCTACCGGCGCAACCGGTCCCGCATCGGGGGATTCCCGTCGGTGCTGATGTCCGAGCCTGCCGGGGTGATGGCCAAGGAGATCACCACCGCCGGCCCCAGGCAGATCAAGGCGCTGCTGGTCAGCGCCGGCAACCCGGTGCTGTCGGTACCCGACGGCTCGCAGCTGGAAGATGCGCTCGAACAACTCGATCTCATGGTCGGCATCGACCTGTACGTCAACGAGACACTGGCTCACTGCGACTATGTGCTGCCGGCGGCGAGCATGTACGAGCGCGACGACTTCGGGCTGCCGTTCCAGACCCTGCAGCCCACTCCGTTCCGGCAGGCGACCGAGCCGGTCATCGCGCCGGTCGGTTGGGCTCGCCCCGAGTGGGAGGTCATCGACGAGCTGACCCGCCGGTTGTGGCGCCGCACCCCGGGTCTGACAGCGCTGGCCGCGATCCGGAAAGCGTTGCGGCTGTTCGGTGTTCGGATGACGCCGCGACTGCTGGCCGATGCGGTGATCCGCCTCGGCGACGGTGGTGACCGGTTCGGCCTGCGCCGCGGCGGATTGAGCTTCGCGAGACTGACCGCCGATCATCCGCATGGCTCGGTGCTGGCGCCGCACATGCGCGCCGGGATGCTCGCCGAGACCGTGGTCTACCGGGGCCGGCGGATGCGGCTGCGGCACGACGACATCGCCGCCGAGGTCGCCGCTCTGGGCCGGCGCGCCGAAGCGGACGGTTATCCGTTGCGGCTCATCGGGATGCGCCAGACCCGTTCGGAGAACTCGTGGATGCACAACTCGCCGCTACTGATGCGGGGGGCTGACCGCGCGGGTGGCGGTGACCGGGGCCAGCGCGCGCTGATGCACGTCGACGACGCTGCCGCGGCCGACATCGACGACGGTGACCTGGCGCGGGTCAGCTCGCCGCACGGCGAGATCGAGGTGCCGGTCACCGTCACCAAGGACATCGTGACCGGCGTCGTCGCGATTCCACACGGCTGGGGCCACCGCGGCACCGGTGGCTGGCGACTGGCCAACCTGGCCGGCGGAGCCAACGTCAACCAGCTGATGTCCAGTGCGCCCGACGACTTGGAGAAGCTCGCCGGGATGGCCAGGCTCACCGGTGTGCCGATACGGGTCGAGCGCGCCGGGCCCTGACGATCCGACGACCGCGCTTCCGGAACTGGCGTACCGGTCCGGTGCTCCTATACCGTTGGACTCAGTCGACAGGTGTCAACTAGGGGGCGAGCGGTGGCATTGGACCGGTTGGCGCCCTGGTTTGGTGCCGGTGCGGTAACTGCCGCGGTGGTCGCTGCGACGATCGCCGGGGCCGGGGCGGCCGGTGCCGAGACCGAGTCGGATTCGAGTACCGGTACATCGTCCTCGTCGGCGTCCTCGTCGGCAGACGTTTCCGAGACCGATGCGGATGCCCATACCGGCGCTGCCGGCGATAGCGACGACGCGGACGGTTCGTCCGACGCGGACGACATGGATGGCGCGGACGAAACACTGGCCCGCGATTCGACGGCGGCCATCGAGGAAGCCGAGAAGGACCTAGCCGCATTCGAAGACCTCGCCGCTGTCGAACCAACCACCCTCGACATAGCCGAAGAGTTGGCCGAGCAGGCCGAGCAGTCGAAGGACCGCTCCGATGCGCACGCCCGGGTGGCCGCAGAAACCCTGGCGATTTCGGACGACGGGCCGCCGGAGACCCTGTTCGAGGATGTGACCGACGAGGTGACCGGCGAACTCGCCGATGACGGGACCGATGAACTCGCCGATCCAGCGGACACCCGTGATTCGGCCGCCCGAACCGCGAGCCCGGGGGACCTGGACGTCGACGCCGCCGAGATCGCTGAGACGGCGACCCCGGCGCCGACGGCGACCAGATCCGCATCCGCGGCGGCGAGCCCGCCGGCCGCAATGGCCGCACCGAAACCGCCGTCGCCGATCAACGTGGTTGGGACGCTGATCTTCAACCTTCTCGCCGGGGCCATACGGCTGTTCGACCCGCCGGTGGTGATCCCGGCCGGCAGCAACGTCACCCTCGGGCGGTCGACGCTTTCCATTCCGGCCGGCGACGGCATCGACGTCGAGGCCAGGTGGTACTTCCCGGACACCGACGAACCGGTCGGCCTGATCTACGCCCAGCACGCGTTGTTCCGGAACAACAGCAACCTGTCGGCGCTGGCCATCCAGCTCGCCGAGCGCACCAACAGCATCGTCGTCGCGCCGACTGTCACCTCGAACTTCTTCGAGACGAACGGTTTCTGGATCAACGGCGATCCGATGCATCGCGCGGTCGCCGGGTTGTTCACCGACCCGGAGCGGGCGGCGCTGGAGGCCAGTGCCACCGCGGCGGCAATCGACGCGGGCCTGCTGCTCCCGGGCCAGGCGCTGGCACTGCCGAAGCCATTCGTGCTGGCCGGCCATTCCGCGGGCGGCAACCTGGTGTCCGCCGTCGCCGGCTACGTTGCCGAGGACACCACCGCAGTCGGCGACCTTCGTGGCGTCGTGTTGCTCGATGGTGTGGACAACGGGACCGCGATCGGCAACGGCGTCGCCACGCTGCCCGAGGACATGCCGGTCTACCAGGTCGCCTCGGTGGATTCGATCTCCAACGCATTCGGGGCCGGAACAAAGGCGCTCGAGGGGGCACGGCCGGGACAGTTCATCGGGGTGCTGCTCGAACGAAGCTCACACGTCGACGCCGAGGGGCCGAGCTCGGGCATCCTGGCGCCACTGGTCGCCGGCTTCCCGAAGCCGCGCAACGTCGCGGCCGTCCAGGCGATCGCCGCCGGGTGGATCAACGACGCCTTGGCTGGCAGCCGTGATCAGGGCCTCTACGGTGCGGCCGGGCAGGAGATCCCGGTGAACACCGACGACGGGACAGCGATCGCGGTGGTGCTCGGGGAGCCCGAGCGGGTGAGTGCAGCGAGGGCGGTCGAGTTGACCCAACAGCCGGCGGCATACAAGCCCACGCTGCTCAACGTGCTCGGAGCGCTGGTGTTCGGCCTCTACGACACGGTCTTCAGGCTCTTCGAAGGACCGGCGATGCTTCCGCCCGGAAGCACGGTCACGGTGCAGTCGGCCACCTTGCAGATCGACTGCGGCGACGGCTACGAGGCGCCGGCGGACTGGTACTTCCCCGCCGATCCCGAACCGACGCGGCTGATCTACCTGCAGCACGGATTCATGGCCAGCGCCCCGATCTACAGCTACACCGCGGCGTTCCTCGCCGAGAGCACCAACAGCATCGTGGTGGCGCCCTCGTTGACGTCGAACTTCCTCGCCTGTGACAGCTGCTGGCTGGGCGGCGCCCCGATGCACCAGGCCGTGGCAGAACTCTTCGACGGCGACCGGGCCGCGTTGACGGCCAGCGCCGTCGCGGCCGCCGGCTACGAGCTGACGCTGCCGACCCGTTTCGTGCTCGCCGGCCACTCCGCCGGCGGCGGGCTGGCGCTGGCCACCGCAGCCGCCATGTCCGACACCCAGATCAGCAACACCGCCGGCATCCTGTTGCTCGACGGGGTGGCGCTGGGCTCCGTCACCCCGGCGGTGTTCGACGAGATCCCGATGGATCTGCCGATACTGCAGCTCGGCGCGCCGGCCTATGGGTGGAACACGTTCGGGGATACCAGCCTGGGGCTGGTCGAGGCGCGAGGCGGCCAGTTCAACGGTGTGGAACTGGTGGGCGGCACCCACATCGACACGATGCAGGGCGGCAACCCGCTGTTTCAGTTCGTGGCCTATCTGATCGCCGGTTTCTCCCACCACGACAACATCGAGGCCGCCCATATTCTGGCCTCCGGCTGGGTCGAGGACATGTTCGACGAAACCCAGGAGGGGATCTACGGCACGCCCGGCGAGCCGATCCTGATTCCGACCAGCACCGGGACCGCCACCGCGACCGCCCTGCCCGCATCGGAGTCCGACCTGTCCGCACTGGAGCAGGTGCTCAAGCCGCTGTTCCTGGGTGCGCTGCGGTTCGTGTTCGGCCTGGGCGCGCCGATCGGTCCCGCCGTCACCACCTCGGGCGGACCCGGAGATGGCCCCGAGGACAGCCCCGAGAACAGCCCCGAGAACAGCTTGGTATCGGACGGGGAATCGGAGAAGTCCAGACCAAACGCTGCGTAAACCTTGACTGACGGCCCCAGACGGGCCAATCTGTTGGGCAGCATGTATGCACGGGTACCGGACGCCAGCCAGCGCCCAGTGGTTGCCAGCATGTGGCTTTTTGGTGATATTTGAGGAATGCGCCGTCCTGCGCTATTGTTGGACGTTGCGCTGGCTGCATCCTGCCCACCTCATCCGCACCTGACACCGTGGTCCTAGCCTGAGCCGCTACCGAGCTCAGTGATCTAGTTGCGTGCCCTGAGTCCGGGGAGGCCCAGGCTCGTGAAGCCAGCCGAACCGACGCAGACAAGCGGTGGCACGGTGGCCGGCCAAACGGCCCTCGGAACAGCCGCGTGAGGTGCTGGAAGGACGCATCTTGGCAGTCTCTAGCCAAACGAAGTCAGCAGTAGCCATCAGCAACAGCTCTGTACCCGGAGCGCCGAACCGAATCTCCTTTGCCAAGCTCCGCGAACCGCTCGAGGTTCCGGGGCTGCTCGACGTGCAGACCGATTCGTTCGATTGGCTGATCGGATCGGAGCGCTGGCGCGAGAGCGCCAAGTCTCGTGGCGAGGCCACGCCGGTCGGCGGTCTCGAGGAGGTCCTCGCCGAACTCTCGCCGATCGAGGACTTCTCCGGCTCGATGTCGCTGTCGTTCTCCGACCCGCGCTTCGACGAGGTCAAGGCGCCGGTGGACGAGTGCAAAGAAAAGGACATGACGTACGCGGCCCCGCTGTTCGTCACGGCCGAGTTCATCAACAACAACACCGGTGAGATCAAGAGCCAGACGGTCTTCATGGGCGACTTCCCGATGATGACCGAGAAGGGCACGTTCATCATCAACGGCACCGAGCGTGTCGTGGTCAGCCAGCTGGTCCGGTCCCCGGGTGTGTACTTCGACGAGAACATCGACAAGTCCACCGAGAAGCTGCTGCACAGCGTCAAGGTGATCCCGGGCCGCGGCGCCTGGCTGGAGTTCGACGTCGACAAGCGCGACACCGTCGGCGTGCGCATCGACCGCAAGCGCCGCCAGCCGGTCACCGTGCTGCTCAAGGCCCTGGGCTGGACCAGCGAGCAGATCACCGAGCGCTTCGGGTTCTCCGAGATCATGATGTCCACGCTGGAGAAGGACAACACGGCCGGCACCGACGAGGCGCTGCTGGACATCTACCGCAAGCTGCGCCCGGGCGAGCCGCCGACCAAGGAGTCCGCCCAGACCCTGCTGGAGAACCTGTTCTTCAAGGAGAAGCGCTACGACCTGGCCCGCGTCGGCCGCTACAAGATCAACAAGAAGCTCGGTCTGCCGGTCGCCGACAATCCCAGTTCGACCACGCTGACCGAAGAGGACGTCGTCGCCACCATCGAGTACCTGGTGCGTCTGCACGACGTCAAGGTCAAGGGTGCCCCTCCGACGATGACCGTTCCCGGCGGCGTCGAGGTTCCCGTCGAGGTCGACGACATCGACCACTTCGGCAACCGCCGGCTGCGCACCGTGGGTGAGTTGATCCAGAACCAGATCCGGGTCGGTCTGTCCCGCATGGAGCGTGTCGTGCGCGAGCGGATGACCACCCAGGACGTCGAGGCCATCACCCCGCAGACGCTGATCAACATCCGCCCCGTGGTGGCGGCGATCAAGGAGTTCTTCGGCACCAGCCAGCTCTCCCAGTTCATGGACCAGAACAACCCGCTGTCGGGCCTGACTCACAAGCGCCGGCTCTCGGCGCTGGGCCCCGGCGGACTGTCCCGTGAACGGGCCGGCCTCGAGGTCCGCGACGTGCACCCCAGCCACTACGGCCGGATGTGCCCGATCGAGACCCCGGAGGGGCCGAACATCGGTCTGATCGGTTCGCTGTCCGTGTACGCGCGGGTGAACCCATTCGGTTTCATCGAGACGCCTTATAGACGAGTCGTCAGCGGAGTTGTTACGGATGAAATCCACTACCTGACGGCCGACGAAGAGGACCGTCACGTCGTGGCGCAGGCCAACTCGGCGATCGATGCCGATGGCAGGTTTGTCGAGGACCGCATTCTGGTTCGCCGGAAGGGTGGCGAGGTCGAGAACGTGTCCAGCGCCGAGGTGGACTACATGGACGTTTCGCCGCGCCAGATGGTGTCGGTCGCGACCGCCATGATTCCGTTCCTCGAGCACGACGACGCCAACCGCGCCCTGATGGGTGCCAACATGCAGCGCCAGGCGGTTCCGCTGGTGCGCAGCGAGGCCCCCTTGGTCGGCACCGGTATGGAGTTGCGCGCCGCCATCGACGCGGGCGATGTCGTCGTGGCCGAGAAGGCGGGCGTCATCGAGGAGGTGTCGGCCGACTACGCGACCGTGATGGCCGACGACGGCACCCGGCAGACCTACCGGATGCGCAAGTTCGCCCGCTCCAACCACGGCACCTGCGCCAACCAGCGTCCCATCGTGGACACCGGTCAGCGTGTCGAGGTGGGCCAGGTCATCGCCGACGGGCCATGCACCCAGAACGGTGAGATGGCGCTGGGCAAGAACCTGCTCGTGGCGATCATGCCGTGGGAGGGCCACAACTACGAGGACGCGATCATCCTCTCCAACCGCCTGGTCGAAGAGGACGTGCTCACCTCCATCCACATCGAGGAGCACGAGATCGACGCCCGCGACACCAAGCTGGGCGCCGAGGAGATCACCCGCGACATCCCGAACGTCTCCGACGAGGTGCTCGCCGACCTCGACGAGCGTGGCATCGTCCGCATCGGCGCCGAGGTCCGCGACGGCGACATCCTGGTCGGCAAGGTCACCCCTAAGGGCGAGACCGAGCTGACCCCGGAGGAGCGGCTGCTGCGTGCGATCTTCGGTGAGAAGGCCCGAGAGGTCCGCGACACCTCGCTGAAGGTTCCACACGGCGAGTCCGGAAAGGTCATCGGCATCCGGGTGTTCTCCCGCGAGGACGACGACGAGTTGCCGGCCGGCGTCAACGAGTTGGTCCGCGTCTACGTCGCGCAGAAGCGCAAGATCTCCGACGGGGACAAGCTGGCCGGGCGCCACGGCAACAAGGGCGTCATCGGCAAGATCCTGCCCGCCGAGGACATGCCGTTCCTGCCGGACGGCACCCCGGTCGACATCATCCTCAACACCCACGGCGTGCCCCGACGGATGAACATCGGCCAGATCCTGGAAACCCACCTCGGGTGGGTGGCCAAGACCGGCTGGAAGGTCGATGTCGCCGGCGGCACCCCGGACTGGGCCAGCAAGCTGCCCGAGCAGTTGCTGGAAAGTGGGCCGGACAGCATTGTCGCCACCCCGGTGTTCGACGGTGCCCGGGAGACCGAGCTGCAGGGTCTGCTCGGCTCGACGCTGCCCAACCGTGACGGTGAAGTGCTCGTCGACGCCGACGGCAAGGCGGTGCTCTACGACGGCCGCAGCGGCGAGCCGTTCCCGTACCCGGTCACGGTCGGCTACATGTACATCCTCAAGCTGCACCACCTGGTCGACGACAAGATCCACGCCCGTTCGACCGGTCCGTACTCGATGATCACCCAGCAGCCGCTGGGCGGTAAGGCGCAGTTCGGCGGTC
>CAZEMS010000044.1:0-35169 GCA_964513475.1 uncultured Mycobacterium sp.
GGCGCCGGCGGAAACGGCCGAAACGGCGGAAACGGCGGTTAAGGCGGCAAGGTCGGCGACGGCGGCTCCGGCGGCACCGGCGGCGTCGGCGGCAACGCTGGCGACGGCGCCGCCTACAGCCTCGGCGGCTACGGCGGACCCGGCGGAAACGGCGCCGCCAGCACCCACTCCAACTGCGTAAACTGCGGGTCGGGGTGCTCCGGCGGCGACGGCGGTGCCGGCGGCGGCGCCGACGGCGACGGCGGCGCCGGCGGCACCGGCGGAAACGGCGGTGACAGCACCAACGGAACCGGCGGCACCGGCGGCACCGGCGGAACCGGCGGCGTCGGCGGTGATGGCGCTGCCGACGACAGCGTCGGCGGCACCGGCGGCACCGGCGGAAACGGCGGTGACAGCACCAACGGAACCGGCGGAACCGGCGGCACCGGCGGAACCGGCGGCGTCGGCGGTGACAACACTGGCGACGACAGCTTCGGCGGCACCGGCGGCACCGGCGGCGACGGCGGCGGCAGCACCACCAGCGCTGGGGGCGCAGGTGGTGACGGGGGTACCGGCGGAGTTGGTGGCACAAGCGGGGACGACGTCGACGGCGGCGCCGGCGGTAACGGCGGTGACGGCGGCGACGGCTACACCGCCGGCGGAATCGGCGGAAACGGCGGCACCGGTGCCGACGGCGGCGACAACGCCAATGACAGTGAAGGCGGAGACGGCGGGTACGGCGGCGACGGTGGCGCTGGCATCGCCGGGCCCGGCGGCGCAGGTGGTATCGGTGGCAACGGCGGAAACGGCGGCGACTACACAATCTCTGACAGCGACGGCGGCCGCGGCGGCGGCGGCGTCTCCGTCGGCACCCCCACCACCGGCACCGGTGGTGCCGGCGGCCAGGGTGGCGTCGGCGGCAACGGCGGCAACGCCAGCTACTTCAGCTTCGGAGGCGACGGCGGTGAAGGCGGTTCCGGCGGCAACAGCACCAACGGGACTGGCGGCATCGGTGGCACCGGCGGCAACGGCGGCAACGGCGGCGGCTACGGCACCTCCTACAGCTATGGCGGCGAGGGCGGCTACGGCGGCACCGGCGGCGCCAGCACCAACGGCGCTGGCGGTAACGGCGGCGACGGCGGCAACGGCGGCAACGGCGCCGACGACGCCCTTGAAGACAGCGGGGGCGAACAGCGCGGCCGCGGTCGCGACGGCGGCAGCGGCTCGACCGCCGGCGGCACCGGCGGAAACGGCGGCGACGGCGGCGTCGGCGGTGACAACGCCGGTGGCGACAGTTTTGGTGACGACGGCGGTCGCGGCGGGTTCGGCGGCAATGGCTAGGGCGGGCCCGGCGGGAATGGTGGTGATGGCGGCAACGGCGGCGCCGGTGGCAATGACGCCGGCGGCAGCAGTTTCGGCGGCGATGGCGGCGACGGCGGCAACGGCCGCGACGGCGACACCGACGGAGGTCGCGGCGGGACCGGCGGATCCGGCGCGAATGGCGGTAACTACGCCACCAACTTCAGTGTTGGCGGATTCGGCGGCTATGGCGGAGCCGGTGGTGAGGGCCTCAACGGGGTTGGCGGTGACGGCGGCAACGGAGGTGTCGGCGGCAACGGCGGCGACAACGCCGGTGACGACAGTTACGGCAGGCGAGGCGGGGGTGGCGGCGACGGCGGCGACGGGTACACCGGCGGCGGAACCGGGGGCGGTGGCGGTGCTGGCGGCCTGGGCGGCGACAACGCCGGCAATGACAGCCTCGGCGGCGACGGCGGAGAAGGCGGCGATGGCGGTAACGGCACGGGCCCCATCGCAGGCGGCGGCAACGGCGGCAACGGCGGCAACGGCGGCGACGCCGGCGCCGCTGGCGCCAGCAGTGAAGGCGGTGACGGCGGTGACGGCGGAGATGGCGGCTCTAACGGTGTTCTGGACCCTGGTGACCCCGGGGGTCCGGGCGCCGGGAATGTAGGCAGCGACGGTGGCGACGGTGGGAACGGGGGTGCTGGGGCACCCGGCGCCTGAGTTGTCAGTGCGTCTGTATGGTCCGCTACCGGGCGGGCGGAAGCCCGCGCGGTCCATCGGATTCGCCCAGTTCGCGAGGTCCGGACCGTTCGGTCAGCTCACGCCCGCGTTCGGCAGCGTCCAGCCCGAACTGCTGACCGTCCCGCCCCGAACGGTCCAGTTGCCCGGCGCGACCGCCCGGACCGGAGCCGAGCCCATCAGATCTGTCGAACGACGATTCGACCCAGCGCGGATCGGCGGTCGCGTCGGCGCCCACTGCCTCGACCCGGTGCTGCGGCGGCTGCAGGTTCTCCGCAGTGTCGGCGCTTACGTCGACGCTGACCTTGTGGGTGCGCTTGAGCGAGAACGTGATCTCCTCGACCTCTTCGAACACCTGACGCGCCGCGCGCAGCGGCGAGGTCGCAGCGTCGATCGTGCGAGCCACCGCCGGGGGCACCAGCGGACGAATCCACCGGGCGGCGGCCTTGGTGACCTCAGGGATCGACGGAATCAACGGTGCACCGCGCTGAGCCGGGCCGGACGCCTCGGCGCGCGCCGGCAGGTGTTGCGGCGCATCAACACGATCGCGCCGGGTGGCCTCGGGCAGGGCCGCGACCGTCTTGCTCGCGGCTTCGGCTTCGGCAGCGATCGGCAAATGCATGGGTTGCTCCTCAGGCTCAACGTTGCGAACGGACGCAACAGGAATTGACTCGAGCTGACGGCGATACTGCGCACGGTCGAGTTCGGTCTGCGCCTCAACGGCCAACCGGGCACTGGCCAGCTGCTGCTCGGCCCACAACGTTTCGGCGGCCGCACGCACTTCGGCGCGTTTGACCGCGATCGCGGTGTCGGCCTGCACCTCGGCGCGATGCCGTTCCGCTCTGGCTGCGGCCTCCAAATCGTGGGCCGTCTCACCCCGCCACAGCCGCAGGATCAGCGGCAGCAGGCTCAGCAGTGCAACAACTGCGACGGTCAGGATGCGCAGCACCAACGCACCCGCATCGCCCAGCGTCAGTGAATTCATCGCCACCCAGCGCGGCCCGATGCCACGGTCGGCGTCCACCGTCGCGGTCTCCCGCACCGCAGCCAACGCCCGCTCGCCGTCGGCGACCTCGGAGTCCAGCAGGGGTGTTTGACGTTCGCTGGCGGCCACCGCGTTGTCCAGCTCGCGCTGGGCGTCTGCCAAGAGCTCTTTGGCAGTTCTGGTTTCCGGTCCCGAACCCGGCACCCCGGTGATCAGAGTCTGCGGACAGGCCGGCGTCGGGTTGTACTCACACCGGGCGACGACGAGCGCCTCGTCGCGGCGTTGTCGGGCCTGGTCGACCGACTCGTCGAGCGCGGCGAGCTCCGAACGAGTCTGGGCGAGATCCGCCGACACGATGGCCACGGCAGGGGTGGCGTCGGCATCGCGCGCGGCCTGCTGGTCGAGGTGGCGGTCGATCGACCCGGCGAAGATGACGAGCGCGGCGAGCTCGCCGATCAGGATTCCGACGGCGATCGCGACGGCACCGCGTCCCGTAATCCCGATGGGGCCGCGCAGCGGACCGCTGGCCGTTGCGCGGATCACCGCACCGACCAGGCATCCGAACACGAGGGTCAACGGCAGCACGGCAAGCGTGGGCCACCCGCTCGACTCGACGACCACAAGTGTCGCGACGAGGCACCCGAGGAGCGCGCCGAGCACAACGACCACGCCGGAGATCGCGTGAGTGGACCGTTCGTGTCGTTCGGCGAGTTCACCCCAATGGCCGCCTCCGAGCCAGGTGAAAACCGCTCCGATCCGGTTTCCGGCGGAGCTCGGTTCGACGTGTGTGTCGGCGCGCATAACGCTTCACATCCTTTCCGGGCGTCCTACAGATTGACAGGCGCCGGCCAGACACGCCGAACGCTGCAGCCGGGGAGTGGTGCGGTTCACATACGGCTGCGAGAGCCGATTGGATCACGCCCTGCTACCTGCGAGTTCGCAATGGTCCGTGTGGGCATCGCAAGCCAACTTGACCCATCGGCCGCAGGAAATCCGGGTGAGCATCTCCAGGACGAGATGCAGCCGGCGGGACCGGCGAGCGCCGGGCCGCGCGCATGCTCCGGTCGCCGACCGCGTCGATCATGTGTCTGATGCGTTGAACGACGTTGGGGGAGTGGCACTTTGGCCTTCAGCCGACGTCAGGTTCTCAAGGTGGGAGTGAAGGCTGCCTCCAGAATGCGGCTGTCACGCGTGGCGATCGTCAGGTTCCGACGCACGGCTTGAGCGACGATCAGACGGTCGAAGGGGTCCCTGTGTTCCCACGGCAATCGCGCGGCAAGTATCGCGTCCTGCGAGTCGATCGGCAGCTCGGCGGTGCTCATGTCGGCAACGACATCTGTCCAGGCCGACAGGAGGGTGTCGCCATCTAGCCGGCCGAGCCGGGTCTTGATCGCGATCTCCCAGGCGGAGGCTGCAGTCGCCCAGAGGCTGGTTTCTGGACGGGCCAGGACGTCGAGTGCCGTTGAATCCACCGTGGATGGAGAACTGACGAGGCAGAGCAACGTATGGGTGTCAAGCAGTACGTTCATGCCTCGCCGCGCTCCCAGGCGGCGAGCTCGGACTCCGGAAGGGGCGCATCAAAGTCTTCTGGCACCACCAGGCGTGTCAGTTGCCCGAACCGTCGCGGCACTGGTTGCACAGGAACGAGCCTCGCCACCGGACGCCCGTGGTTGGTGATGGTCACCGATGCGCCGGTCTTTTCTACCTCCGCGAGCAGAGCATTGAGTCGATTCTTCGCGTCCGTGCTCGTCACCGTCGCGCCCGGGCCTGGGGTCGTGGCTTCTTTCTCCACAACCACCAGACTACGCGCATCGCGCTAGCCGAACTAGCGCTTTTTGCCCGGATAGCCGACGAGACGCCCGCGGCTTACTCGAGGACTTCCCAGCTGTCGTCCTCACCGACCGCGCCTGCGGTCACCTTCACCACGCGCGAGTCGCCACTGCGGTCGATGGCGTTGCACTCGAAGGAGTCTCCGACGGCGACGACCTCGAGGCCTTCGCCACAGGTGACCGTCACGGCGAACCCGTACTCCGCCGAAATCTCCCGTGACAGTTCCTTCGCGGTGTCCGCGAGATCGAACACGACGTCGAGAGTGCTGAAGTCGGCGTTGTAGTCGTCGTCGTTGACCTTCACCTCCACCCGCACGTTCTGGTTGTCGACATCGACATTGCAGATGAACGTCTCACCGGGCTTGGGCGTCTTGACATCTCGTGGACATTCGACCGTCGAAACCTGCCGCCCGATCTCCGAATACAGCCCGTCGAGCTCACCCTTGATGGAGCTCTCCAGCTTGGCATGGTCGAGCCCGCCTGAGGAGAACGAGAATTGGCAGCTGACCAGCGCTGGGGCCAGCAGTAGCAGTGCGAGGTGCGATTTGAGGGAAGCCACCTGACGATCGTATCGCTGTACTAGCCGGCCGCGAGGGCAGACGGGCTCAGGAGGACGGTGCTGCTCTGCGGCGGGCCTGGCGCTTGATGTGCTCTGGCAGCGCGTCGACCTCGAGCAGTTTCGCAAACAGCTCGGGTTCTCCCATGAGCGCACGAAACACCAAACCGATCGTCACGTCGTGGTCGGGGCGCTCGGACACGACGACGGGGTCGCCGCTGCGCACCGATCCGGGAGTGATCACCCGAAGATATGCCCCGGGACTGGCCGCCTCGGTGAAGGTCTTGATCCAGCCGGGTACACCCATCCACCCGGCGAACGGGGCACACGGCGTACGCGGCGAGGTCACCTCGAGCACCAGACCCTCCGAACCGACCTGCCACCGTTCACCGATGCGCGCACCGGTCACATCGACGTCTGCGGTGGTGAGGTTCTCACCGAAACATCCGTTGCCCAAAGAGCGCTGCAGACGAACCTGCCAGTCATCGAGATCTTCTCGGGCATAGGCGTACACGGCTTGATCGTTGCCGCCGTGCACACGGGTGTTGCCGATCAGGTCTCCGGCCAGGCCGCTTCCGGCATCGTCGGCCATCGGGCCCGGCGCGCGCACCGCGACCGCATCATCGGTGGGCACCTTGTCGATACCGGTCTGCATCGACTCTTTGACCGGGTTGGGCCGGGGCCGGGCCCGGTTCACGGTGAGGACATGTGGCATAGCACACACGATATTGCTGCTTAGGGCGGAAAGCAGCGGTCTTGGCCAGATCGGCGATTCTCCAGGTTACCGTTCGGTCACGGTGTGGCAACTCATTGGCGTTGTGCCACAACGTAAATGGCCGGTCACGGAATCCGCTTGTATATGTGGACTGGTGCCTGATGCCCGTACTGGGTCAACACTGGGCCGGAAAGAGGTGAAGTTCAGATGAGACGCGTCTTGGTATTGATGATCGGTTTGGTGCTGCTGGTGGCGACGCCGGGTATCGCGATGGCCAGCCCGTACCCACGGCCACCGGGTAATCAGGAGGCCATCAACACCGTGATCGCGCGTGCGCTCTCGCAGCGCGGCGTCCCGTTCACCTTCGGAGGCGGCAACGCCGAAGGCCCCACCCGCGGCGTCAAGCAGCCGGAAGCGCAGTCGGATGCCGGTTCGGAGGCAGGATCTGAACTCAACAAGTCCGCACTGGACCTCGGGTCGGACCTCGGCCTGGACCTCACGCCCCAGGCCCGGCCGGAACCTGTTGCCGACGTGATCGGGTTCGATGCTTCGGGACTGATCGTCTACTCCTTCGCCGGCGTCGGGGTGAAGATGCCGCGATCCTCGGGCGAGCAGTACAAAGCCGGCGCCCATGTCACACCGGCGCAGGCGCTGCCCGGCGACTTGATCTTCTACGGGCCCGAAGGCGGCACGAGTGTCGCATTGTTCGTGGGCAATGGGCAGATGGTGGAAGTGACCGAAGACGGCGTGACGCTGTCGCCGGTCCGCACCGACGGGATGACGCCGTACCTGACCAGGATCATCGCCTGAGTCCGTAGGCCGAAGTCACGGCAACAGCCCCACCTGCCGGTAGACGGCGCGCAGGTAGCGCCGCATCTGCTCGACGTCCGGCGGGTGGGGCTGCAGCACGCGGTAGGTCACGGCGCCGACCATCATGTCGATGGCCACGTCCAAATCGGCATCAGCGGCTAGGGTTCCGGCCTGCTGCGCTCGTTCCAGCAACTGCGCGGCCTGGCGTCGCCGCGGCAAGACATAGCGCTCCCAGTACACGGCCATCAGCGACGGATGGCTGACGGCGGAGCCGAACACCCGCGCCACCAACGCGCGGTAGGCCGGGCTGGCCGCGGTCTCCGCCGCCGCCGTCAGGCCGGCCTCGACCGCCGCATACGGCGATTCGCTGTCGTTCACATCCGGCGCCGCCGATCGTGGCCCGTCGACGATCAAGGTCTCCATCGCCGCGCAGATCACCTCTTCCTTGGTGGACCACCGGCGATAGATCGTCGGTTTGCCCACGCCGGCCCGTTTGGCGATCCGTTCGATGCTGGCGCCTTCGACCCCACGGTCGATGAAGACTTCCAGGGCGGCGCGCAAGATAGCGACGTCGGCCGCCGAGTCGCGTGGGCGGCCCCGACCGCGCGGCTCGGTCATCCGGCTACCGCCGACCCCAAAGCCTGACCGAGCCACCGTTTTAGGCCCGCTTCGGCGTCCGGGGCACCGCGCCAGGCGAGGTGGGCGTCTGGCCGCACCAGCATGATCTGCTCGCCGCCGTAGCCGAGGACTGCTACCTGGTCACCGAGCCGGTCTCGGGCGACCCGAACATGCTGCTGCCCAATTCCATCCGGCACCAGCAGCGCCCACCGGCCGCCGAGTTCGGCGTAGAGCCGGGAAGCTGTGCCGTCGGGGCGGGCGCACGCCACGTCGGCTATCCGATCGCCGGGGCGCGGTTTGCGGCCTCTGCCGCCCAGTGGCCCCTTGCGGTAGCTGACCCACAGCTGCGAGGCGGTGTAGGTCGCCCACCGCTGGAGCGGGGTCAACCCGAAGATGCGCGGGGCGATCCGGTCGCGGAACAATCGGCCGACCGGGTTCCCGGATATGTTGATGCGGGTCACCGCGCTGGTCCCGCGCAACACGTTGGTGGCCAGCGGGCGACGCTCGGCCTCGTAGGTGTCGATCAGCGATTCTGCGGCATCACCGCGGATGACCAGCGCGAGTTTGAAGGCCAGGTTCTCGGCGTCGCCGATACCGGTCAGCATGCCCTGCCCGCCGAACGGCGCGTGCGCGTGGGCAGCATCGCCGGCGAGCAGAACCCTTCCGCGCCGGTATGTCTCGGCGAGTCGGCGGTGCACGGTGAACACCGACCGCCACTCGGCTCCGGTGACCCGGACCTGGCGTCCGGTCCGCTCCGGCAGGATCTTCTCGAATCGCTCCAGAATGTCCTGCTCGGTTGGCGGTTGCACGAATTCGGGATCGTAGGCGAACAGACGCCACAAGTCGCCGCGCCCAGCAGAATCGGGCATCGGCATCGCGCCGATCAGACCATCCGGATGAATCCACCCGGTGGTGCCGCCGCGGTCGAGGTCCCAGTCGAGTCGAAGGTCACCGAGCAGGAACCGCTCCGACACCTTGACCCCGGGGAACGCGATATCCGCCAGTTTCCTTGTCGTGCTTGATGTGCCGTCGCAGCCGACGATCCATCGCGCCCGGACCCGGGTTCCATCACCGAATGTCGCCAGCACGGTGTTCCGCTCCTGCTGCATACCGACGAGCTCGGTGCCCCATTCGGCAATGGCGCCGAGTGCGGCCAGCCGGTCTCGGAGACTGGCTTCCACCTTGGCCTGGGAGATCACCATCGGCGGGGCGGCGGTGCGCATCCCCGGATCACCGAACTCCAGTGTCATCAGCGGACGATCGCCGAGGAAGTTGGTGATCCGCATGGCCCGCAACGACTCTCGGGGCAGAACGCCCAGTGCGCCGATTCTGTCCAAGACCTCCGAGCCCCGGGCATGCAGAAAGTTGGCCCGGGATGTCGTCGCCGGACCGTCGGCGCTATCGACGATCCGCATCCGGATCCCGTGCAGCAGCAGGCTGCAGGCCAGGGTCAAGCCGGTCGGTCCGGCGCCCACGACAAGCACATCGGTTTCATCCACCGGTTTATATTAACGACTCCGTTTCGTAATGTAACTGGGTGCCTAGACTGCGGCGTATGGATCGCGGCGCGCGAGCGGAATCCCCAGGTCTGTTGCAGATCGAGGACTGCCTCGACGCCGACGGCGGCATCGTGCTGCCACCGGGTGTCACGTTGATTTCGCTGATCGACCGCAACATCGCCAATGTCGGCGACACCGTCGCGTACCGATTCCTCGACTACACCCGATCCGATCAGGGCCAGGCCGTCGAGCTGACCTGGAATCAGCTCGGTGTGCGGCTGCGGGCCATCGGTGCGCACTTACAACGCATCTCGGCGGCGGGGGACAGGGTCGCCATCCTGGCGCCGCAGGGTCTGGACTACGTGGCCGGGTTCTTCGCCGCGGTCAAGGCCGGCGCCATCGCCGTACCGTTGTTCGCACCCGAACTGCCGGGCCACGCCGAGCGGCTCGATACCGCGCTGGGCGATTCTGAGCCCACCGTGGTACTGACGACGGCCGCAGCGGCCGACGCGGTGGCCGCCTTTCTGGACAAGCTGCCAGGCCCGCTCAGGCCGGCGACCGTGATCATCGACGACATACCCGATTCGGCCGCGGAGGCGTTCGTCGAAACAGCCATCGACGTCGACGACGTTTCCCACCTGCAGTACACGTCCGGCTCGACGCGGCCCCCGATCGGGGTGGAGATCACCCACCGGGCTGTCGGCACCAATCTGCTGCAGATGATCCTCTCGATCGACCTGCTGGACCGAAACACCCACGGGGTCAGCTGGTTGCCGCTGTACCACGACATGGGCCTGTCCATGATCGGCTTCCCGGCGGTGTACGGCGGCCATTCCACCCTGATGTCGCCGACGGCGTTCATCCGCCGGCCGCAGCGGTGGGTACAGGCGCTATCCGCCGGCTCACGGCACGGTCGGGTGGTGACCGCAGCTCCGAACTTCGCCTACGAGTGGACCGCTCAGCGGGGCCGGCCAAGCCGAGGAACAGAGGTCGATCTGAGCAATGTGGTGCTGATCATCGGTTCCGAACCCGTCGACTTCGGCGCGATCACAACCTTCAACGAGGCGTTCGCGCCCTTCGGATTGCCGGTCACGGCGATCAAGCCCTCCTACGGCATTGCGGAGGCAACCCTCTTCGTGTCGACCATCGATCCCGCCGCCCAGGCGTCGGTGATCTACCTCGACCGGTCAGAGTTGGCGGCCGGGAAGGCGGTTCGCGTCGCGCCTGCTGATCCCGGGGCTGTGGCGCAGGTGTCGTGCGGTCAGATCGCCCGAAGCCAGTGGGGTGTCGTCGTCGATCCGGACCGTGGCGAAGAACTGCCCGACGGCCGGACCGGCGAGATCTGGTTGCACGGCGACAATATCGGCCGGGGCTACTGGGGGCGTCCGGACGAGACCCGTCGGACGTTCGGCGCCCGGTTGCGCTCCCGGCTCGACGCGGGCAGCCATGCCGAGGGCTCGCCGCCCGGCGGCACCTGGCTGCGCACCGGGGATCTTGGGTTCTTCCTCGACGGCGAGCTCTACGTCACCGGCCGAATCGCCGATCTGGTGGTCATCGACGGGCGCCAGCACTACCCGCACGACATCGAGGCGACGGCGGCGGCCGCGGCGCCGATGGTGCGCCGTGGCTACGTCGCGGCCTTCACCGTGCCGGGCGAAGCGCCGAGATCGGCCGGCGGGGAACTGGTGATCGTCGCCGAGCGGGCGGCGGGAACCGCGCGGACCGACCCGGGGTCCGCGATCGAGGCGATCCGTGCCGCGGTGGCACGACGGCACGGGCTGACCGTTGCCGACGTGGTTTTCCTGCCGGCTGGCGCTATCCCGCGTACCACCAGCGGTAAGCTCGCTCGCCGCGCCTGCCGCGCGCAGTACCTAAACGGCCCTGGGTAGCGGGTCAGGGACCGGCGTTCAGGGTTCCTCGTCATCGGGAGAATCCAGAAGCGGGGGCGGCCGGTCCAGCCACCTCCGGAGGCGAGACAGCTGACTGGCCACCAGCGCAACCCCGACCAGCGCCATGATGACCACCACCACGATCGTCGTCGTCATCAGCGTCCCCGCCAACGAGGCTTGCGTTTCTCCCGCCAGGCCAATGCGCCCTCGACGACGTCCTCGGTCGCGCCGGCCACCTTGCGCATCACCTCGCCGAATCGGACTGACTCGATCCAGCCCATGTCCGCGGTCCGCCACGCCACCTCCTTGGTGGCCCGTTGCGCCAGCGGTGCGGCCTCGGTCAAGGTTTGGGCCCAGTCGCGGGCCTGCGCCTGCAGCTCGTCGGGCTCGACCAGTCTCCACACCAGGCCGGCCTCTTTGGCCCGCTCGGCACTCATCGGCTTTCCGGTCAGGAGCAATTCCATGGCTTCAGCCCAGCCGACCCGGCGGGGGAGCCGGATTGCGCCGACAATGGTGGGAACCCCGATCGACACCTCGGGGAAGCAGAACACCGCCTCTGTGCTGGCGATCACGAAGTCGCAGAACAGGACGCCGGTCAGCCCGTAACCAATGCAGGGCCCGTGTACGGCCGCGATGGTCGGTTTGAACAACTCCATTCCGCTCTCGAAGGAATTGATCGTCGGCTTCTCCCAGAAGGTGCCGCCGAAGGTGCCGACCGCACCCTCGGCGTCGTTGAGATCGGCCCCGGCGCAGAACACCTCGCCGTTGGCCGTGAGGATTCCCACCCAGGCGTCTTCGTCGTCACGGAACCGGTCCCAGGCAGCATTGAGGTCCTTGCGGAGCGCACCGTTGATCGCGTTGCGCGCCTCCACGCGGTTGAGCGTGATGGTGGCGACGTGATCGCTGCACTCGTAGGTGACCAGGCTCATGGGTCAAACCCTACGAGTGCCGCCCGCAATGCGGATGGAAGGGCCCTACCAGCGCTTCGGTTCGATGTCGACGCTGAAGCCGTACAAGTCGAGGCTGTAGGGCAGCGGCTTGGTCGGATCCAGCCGCGTTCCCGACACGGCAGGCGTACCGGCGTCGACGAGGTGAGCGAGTACCGTCTGGCCCAGCAGCATCGACAGTCCGATGCCGGGACAGACCTGCGGGCCGTGGCTGAAGAAGTTGAACAACCAGTTGCTGCCGGCATCGCCGCTGACCCACTCGCCCGGCGAGAACCGATCCGCGTAGGGAATCCTGTCGCGGTTGCGGTGGTTGAACACGTTGTAGATCAGCACTTGGCGACCCTCGGGAAGCACAGCGCCACTCGGGAACTCGACGTCGCGGATAGCCACCCGGCCGAACATCGTGGTGGCGGGCCAGAGCCGCATCGCCTCGGAGAGGCATCCGGCGAGGTACTCGAGCGACACGATGCCTTTCGCCGCGGTGATGTCCTTGTTCGCCATCTCGACTTCCACCTCATGGCGCTGCTCGTCGTGCGCAGCGAGGGCACCGAGAGCGCGGAAGACATTCGCCGCCAATGTGTCACCCATCGCGAACAACCAATGCACCACTTGACTAGCCGGCGTGACGTCCGGTGGGGACGGCGCCTGCGGGATCAGGGCAGCCAGGCTGTCCGGCTCCTGGTCGTCGAGGTACCGGTCGATCTTGGAGATGAACTCGGCGTACTGTGGCGCGGGTTCGCCTGGCATCTTGTTTCCGGCCGACATCAAATCACCCAGCATGTCGGTGAGTTCGGTGTCGTCAGCGGCCCTGTTACCCAAGACGACTCGCCGGGTAATCCGCTGGAAGGCTTCGTTGAAGTTCTGCCAGCGCATCGTCTGGGTGGCCAGTTGCTCGGCGGCCTCGGCGGCGACGTTGACGAATGGCTGCGCCAACCGATGCACCCGCTGGTCGCTGTCGAGGACGGCTTCGGCGAAGCGCCGCCGCTCCTCCCACGGCCTTCCGCGCGAGATCGTCAGTGCGTCGGGCTGAAACGCCGCCATCCCCTTGCGTTTGGGCTCCAGGTCGGAGGCGAACGGATCCGGTGAGCCGCCCAGCACGAACTTCAGATCGTCCGGATCGGTGAGTAGCAACGTCTCGTCGCGGGCGACGCGGACGTAGAACGGCCCGGGACCGTAGGTGCGCACCATCCCTTCCACCAGCCGGTAGCCGAGATAGTCGGCCCCTACCGTGGCGGCGATCCTGGTGGGCAGCTCACGCTTGTTGAACAACCCGAGGATGATGTTGGGCGCGCCGATCTGAGCGGTGAACCGGATGCCTTCCAGAACGGATGCGTGCGGGAAGTCATCAGCCACAGTCTGTTACCCCCAAGGCATGTAGGCGCGCACGGAATCGGCCAACTGTATGACCGGGTTCTTCTTCCCCGGCAGGGGAGCACCCAACCGCGGCCATGGCGCGAACGCCCGCTCCACGTCGCCGATCACCGGCTCGAGTTCCGGATAGTGCCGAAGCAGCACGTCCTTCATCGTGTTGTGGTTGACCCAGTCGAAGCCCACCTGGGTGTAGGTCTCCGGCTTGAAGTCGTTGGTGAAGAACCGGTCGCTCTTGAGCCGCCGCGACGCCATCAGGATGAAGATGCGGAACGCGGTGTCCGAGAATCCGAATCCCTTGGGCGGTTGCTCGGCTTGCATACCGATCTGCAGATCGACGGCGTTGACATCGCCGTTGTAGATCTCGTTCATCTCCTTGGCCCACTGCTTGTTCGGAGTGATCTCGTCGATACTCTTCCGGCGCGGCATATGCATCACTTCGCGGAAGTCGTTGTACCGCGGCACACCCCGTTCACGATCGCGCACGATGTCGAGCGTTGCCAGGTCGGTGATCTGTCCATCGATCCGGGTCAGTTGGCGCAGCGCGTTGGGGTAGTTGTGCAGGCAGACCGCTCCCGCACTGGCCGCACCCATCGAATACCAGAGATCACCCATCTGCATCCGGTCCATGAAGTCCCGGGTGTACCGACCCTGCAGTTCGGTGAAGGTCCGGTGCTCGAGATGCTCCCCGGACTCCAGTGAGAAGAAGTTCCAGTCATCCGGGATCAACGGGTGCAGCCGGTAGACCGAGACGAACTCCTCGGTCAGCGAGAACGGCGCCGCGTGATGGTCCGCCGGCGAACCCACGATGCCCGAGAGCACTTCGCTGTCACCGATGCGACCGACCTTGTCTTTGAACGTCTCGCCGAGCGCGCCGAACCAGTTGGCGTTCATGCCGATCTGTAGCGCCGGATGGCGCAGGATGCAGGTGGTCCATTCGACGGTGTGGATCTTGGCGATCAACGCCGACACCACCAGGACGCCGAGTTCGAAGAGGCGTTGGTCGTCCAGGCTGGGGTACGCCTTCTTCAACGCATCGCAGACGGCGTTGTGCTCGCGAGCGAACAGGGTGTGCAGCAGCCCGACGCCCACCCACCAGTTCTCTGGGAAGCCGGTCAGATCTACGCCGGGGATGTCGCTCGTCGGCAACCGCCCGTTGTCATCGACCTTGATCTTGCCGTCGACGAACGTACGGATCATCGATTGCCGTTCGGCGCCGCTGCCATAGATTTGTGAGCCGTCCCACCAATGCGTTTCGGTGTTCTGGAAGGTCGGTGCGGGGCAGCCGTCTTTGATCTCACCGCTCATCGGAATCGTGCAGCGAATCCGCATCGGATCTTCGGGGAAGTCGTCACCTTCACGCAGTTTGATGTCGATGGTCTTGTCGGGCTGGCCGTTGCCGTGAAAGAACCAGTTGTGGTTCTCGAACTGGATCCAGGCCGCGGCCAGGGTGTTGATGATGCCGGCAGGCTTGAATTCGTCGCGCGCCATCAGCCGCCGGCTGATCACCCGAGGATCGGGCTCGAGCAGCCGCTTCCGGTCGATCACCGTCTTCTCCGGGGGTGAGTTCCGGCCGAATCCGGTACCCGCGGCACCCATCCACGGCTCATCGAGATCGTTGAACTTGCCGTCTGGGGTGCGTGCCCGCTTCTCCTCGTCGGTCGGCTTGCCGAGATCCTCGTTCGGCCTGATGTCGGGATTCTCGAAGAGATTGTTCTCGCGCAGATCGACGCGCAGCTTCGTCAGCTCCTTGAGCTGAAGGATCAACGACGGGTACTCATACCACTGACGGCTCACTGGATTTCCCTTTTCTGTAGTTGTTGATCAGCGCGGCGTGCGCAGCGCGAAGTAACCGATCTTGCTGTACTTGTCCCCGGAATTGAACAGAATCTTCCCGAGGTAGACGCCGGGTACGAGCTCGACCAGCTCGTCGCGGATGCTGCGGATGATCAGACGCGGATTCTTTTCCACGTTGGCATAGTCGATGACCATCACCTGCAGATCCGGGTCATCCTTGCCGGCCTCGACGTAGGTCTTGAAGTCGAAGGCCAGCTTGCCCGCCTCGGCGTCGCGCATCGAGTAGAGCGGCCAGAGCAGTTTGGACACCAAGCCGGTGCTCTTGGTGAGCCGGTTGTCTCCGGTGGCCGCACCCGAATCGAACCGCTTGCCCTGCCACGGCATCCAGAGCGCGGTGACCGCGCGCACCGCCGTGTCCAGCTTGGGATTCGTCGTCGTCATTACCAAGATGCCCTCGGTGGGCCCGTGCAGGTCGGTCGGCGCGGTGCCCATCCGGAACAACTCGTTGAGTTCGACGTCCGCTCCGCCGGCGTCGGTCTTGGCGCGGGCGGAAAGCTCCTCGATCCAGTGCCAGGCCGCGTTTGCGGCACCGGCCGGCTCGTTCGTCATCGAACTCCGCAGCCACTCCAGTCGTCCTTCGACGCCGGTGGCCTGAATGTCTCGTTCGCTGGTCATTGCACCTCTCTTGGCCCCATGGGGACGGAATACGCCAGTGATGCTAGTTACTCGGGTGACTTTGCGCCGGTCTTTTCGGCGGACGCTGCAAAGTCATCCGCCGAACAGCATAAACAGAGGCAATTGCCTCGTGACAGTCGGAGCCAAATCAGCCATTCCGGCACGCCCGACCTGCCTGGGTAGCATCGTTGATCCCATGGCACAGTCCTCTGTCCTCACGCCCGGAAACGGCCTGCCGGCCGGTGTAGAAGGCGCGGCCGATCCGCATTTCGGCGGGGTCATCCGAGCGTTCGCCGCGCTGTACCCGGCGCGCCAGCTCGGCGGCGGAGCCCTGTCGGTGTACATCGACGGCCGACCGGTCGTCGACGTGTGGATGGGGTGTTCTGACCGGCGTGGGGAAGTGCCGTGGACGGCCGACACCGGCGCGATGGTGTTCTCGGCGACCAAAGGGCTGGCCGCAACGGTGATTCACCGGCTTGCCGACCGCGGGC
This sequence comes from uncultured Mycobacterium sp., assembly GCA_964513475.1. GTDB lineage: Bacteria > Actinomycetota > Actinomycetes > Mycobacteriales > Mycobacteriaceae > Mycobacterium. Next base: position 16,199 of record CAZEMS010000044.1, read on the forward strand.
TGATCTCCTACGACGCGCCGGTTGCCGAGTACTGGCCCGAGTTCGGCGCCAACGGCAAGTCCGAGATCACCGTCAGCGACGTGCTACGACACCGGGCCGGACTCGCGCACCTGAAAGGGGTCGGCAAGGACGAGGTGATGGACCACCTCGCCATGGAGCAGAGGCTGGCCGCCGCACCGATGGATCGCACCTACGGCACCCCCGCGTACCACGCCGTGACCTATGGCTGGCTGCTGTCCGGCCTGGCCCGCGCAGTGACCGGCACGGGCATGCGTGAGCTGTTCCGCGAGGAGCTCGCGTGTCCTCTGGACACCGATGGCCTGCATCTGGGCCGGCCACCGGAGGGCGCCCCGACGGTTGCCGCGCAGACGCTGTTCCCGCAGAGCGCCATTCCGATGCCGCTGCTGGACTTCGTCGTGCCGAAGGTTGCCGGGCTGTCGTTCTCCGGGATGCTCGGGGCGGTGTACTTCCCTGGCATCACCTCGCTGCTGCAGGGCGACATGCCGTTTCTCGACACTGAGATGCCGGCCGCCAACGGCGTCGTCACAGCGCGAGCGCTGGCCAAGATGTACGGGGCGCTGGCCAACGACGGTGTGCTGAACCGCACTCGACTGTTGTCCTCCAGGCTGGTGGAGGGCCTGGTGGGGGAGGTCGACCTGTCGCCGGATCTGAACCTCGGCATCCCGTTCTCGTTTCACCGCGGGTTCCAGTCCTCGCCGATCCCCGGGTTCTTGCCCGGATACGGCCACATCGGCCTCGGCGGGACACTCGGGTGGGCCGATCCGGAGACCGGCAGCGCGTTCGGCTACGTGCACAACCGCCTGTTGACGCTGATGCTGTTCGACATGGGCTCGTTCGCGGGCCTGGCTCCGCTGCTGAGCAACGCCATCGTGGCTGCGCGCCGGGACGGACCACTGGAGGTGCCGGACTTCGGCGCGCCGTTCGGCGCACCGGATCACGAGAAGCCGACCGACGTCGCCGCGGGCACCAGCTGAGGCCACCGTCGAGATCGACAGCAGCGTGGGGTCCACCCGGTCTTTCTCGCGCTAGCGTCGATCTCGGCGCCGATGCGCTGGCCGCATACCGAGACCGAGCGGATAAGGTGCTCAACCGGGCAACTGGCCCCAAGGCCGAGATAAGAAGGAGTAGTACATGACATGGTTTCTCGCCCTCCAAGGCCCGGCCCATATCTCCAATCAATCCTCGAACCATCAGCTTCAGGAATCGGTTGACGTCGAGAGGCTCGCGCAGGAGCTGACCAGCGCCGCGACGCTGGACCGCATTGTTCCCATACCCGCCGTGCTGGCCTCACCCCGGCGCCAGGACGTGACGCTCTACGTTCGACCCGCCGCGTGGGGAGCGTGGATGTTCTTCCAGCTGTCCGACGAGGACCAGCAGCAGATGCGGGACACGCTGAGCGCGCTGGCCCGCGCAGCGCAGCAACAGCGGGCAGGGCAGCCGGGTCAGCCGGGTCAGCCGATCACGGTTCAGACCGGTCCCGGCCACCTGGGCCCGCTCGGCAACCGTCCCTGAGCCCGGGTTCGCACCTGCAAAGGACGATGACGCCCGTGTCTGCGCAGGACGCATCGCAGGCTTCGGCCGACCCGCCGGCCGACCCGCCGGCCGACCCGTCGACGGACCCGCCCTCGCGCAGGGCTCGGCGGTTCCGTCGCGGCCGGCGGCGGATGTTCACGCACGTGAGCATCCAGTCCAAGCTCATCATGATGATGGTGCTGTGCACGATCCTGGCGGCATTGGTGGTGGGGGCCATGGCGTTCCAAGCCGGCCGAACCGGCTTGCGCACCGCCGCGTTCGACCGGCTCATCGAGTTCCGCGAGTCGCAGTCCCGCGAGCTGGAGGGCCAGCTCTCGGACCTGCGAAACTCGCTGATCATCTACAGCAACGGGGCCAACATCCAGGGCGCGCTGCAGGCGTTCACCGACGGGTTCAATCAGCTGTCCGCCAAGCCGCCCGTCAGCTCGGCGCAGTGGCAGTCCGTCGTCGACTACTACAACGGGTTCATCAACCAGACCGAGCAGTACAGCGGAACCACACTGGACCTGTCGGCCCTGCTGCCGACGTCCAACGCGCAGCGACACCTGCAGGCTGATTTCACCGTCGGCAAGAACGATCCGGGCGGCGCGTGGTCGGCGGCGAATGCGCGATACCAGGGTTTCTTCGGTGAGATCGTCAACCGGTTCGAATTCGGCGATGCCCTTCTGCTCGACAGTCGCGGCAACGTGGTCTACAGCGCCAACAAGGGGGTCGACCTCGGCACGAACATCCTCGACGGTCCCTACAGCGGTTCCAAGCTGCATGGCGCATATCTGAAGGCCATGTCATCCAATGCGGTTGACTACGTGACGTTCACCGATTTCGAGTTCTATCAGCCCGCAGAGATGCAACCGACCGCGTGGATGGTCGCCCCGATCACGCCCGGCGGCAAGGCCGAAGGGGCGCTCGCACTGCAATTCCCCATAACCAAGATCAACCGGCTGATGACGTTCGACCGGAGGTGGAAAGAAGTCGGCCTTGGTGGGACCGGCGAGACCTTCCTGGCCGGCCCCGACGAGTTGATGCGTTCGAACTCGAGACTGTTCTTGGAGGATCCGCAACAGTTCAAGGCCGAGGTAGTAGCCGCCGGCACTCCTTCAGACACCGCCGACATGGCCATTCGGCTGGGTGGCACCACCCTCGTGCAACCGGTCGGATCAGAAGCCGTGCGCGCGGCCCTGCGGGGACAGTCCGGAACCGTTATCAGCACCGACTACCTCGGCACCCGGACTCTTCAGGCGTACGCCCCGGTGGTGGTGAAGGATTCGGGGCTGCAATGGGTGATCGTCGCCACCCTGGACACCGAGGAGGCCTTCGCCAAAGAGGCGTCGTTCACCAGGACGACGGTCCTCACGACCACCGGTATCGTCTTCGGAGTCTGCATCCTGGCGATCTTCCTGGCCCAGTTCTTCGTTCGCCCGATCAGACGTCTCGAGGAGGGCACCCAGAAGATCAGTGCCGGTGACTACGACGTTGCCGTGCCGGTCTCGACCCGCGACGAAATCGGTGACCTCACTGCGGCGTTCAACGAGATGAGCCGCAGCTTGGTGGTCAAGGAAGAACTACTCGAACAGCAGCGCAAGGACAACGAGCAGCTTCTCAACTCGCTGATGCCGAAAGACGTCGCAGAGCGGTTCCGGCAGGGCGAAGAGACCATCGCGACCGAACAGCAACACGTCAGCGTCATCTTCAGCGAGATCATCGGACTCGATCGGCTGCAGGCCGAGCTGGACCCGACCGACTCGCTGACTCTGGTGAACGAACTATTCCACCAGATCGACTTGGCAGCAGATGATCTCGGCATCGAGCGAGTTCGCACGGTTCGCAACGGCTACCTGGCCAGTTGCGGCCTGACCGTGCCGCGACTGGACAACGTCCGCAGGACAGTGAACTTCGCTCTCGAGTGTGAGCGGATCGTCGAACGCTTCAGCAGCGAATCGGACACCGACCTCAGTTTTCGCGCCGGCATCGACACTGGCACCGTCAGAAGCGGTCTGGTGGGCCGCACCTCGGTCGTCTACGACCTGTGGGGGGCCGCGGTCAACATGGCCTTCCAGGTCAAGAACGGGGCACCGCAGCCGGGCATCTACGCGAGTTCACGGGTGTACGACACCCTCGGTGACACGATGACCTTCACCGAGGCCGGAACCGTCACGTTCGACGGCGAACGCCAACCGATCTGGCGAGTTTCGGGGAGACAGTGATGGCCGACGTGTTCGCATCCGCGTGGTTCTGGTGGGCGATCGCGATAGCCATCGGCCTGCCGATGGGACTCGTCGTTCTCACCGAGTGGCAACACGCGCTGCGTCGCAAGGGCAGCTTCCTGGTCTGGCCCGTCACGCTGCTACGGAACTATGTGCTGCCGCTGGGCGCGCTGCTGCTGTTGATGGTCGAGGCCAGGCAGATGCCTCCGGGTTCCACTTCGGTGCGAGTGGTCGGCACCCTGCTCGCCTTCGTGGTGCTGGTACTCATGTTGTCCGGAATCAAGGCTGCGGTGTTCCAGGGCGCTCCGGCCGGAACTTGGCGGAAACGTTTCCCGGGCATCTTCCTCGACGTTGCCCGTTTCGCTCTGATCGCGGTCGGCCTGGCGCTCATCTTCTCCTACATCTGGGGCGCCAACGTCCGGGGTCTTTTCACTGCGCTGGGCGTTACCTCGATCGTCATCGGCCTGACGCTGCAGAACTCGGTGGGCCAGATCATCTCCGGACTGCTGATGCTCTTCGAGCAGCCGTTCAAGTTGGGGGACTGGATCGACACCCCGGCAGCACGCGGAAAGGTGGTCGAGGTCAACTGGAGGGCGGTGCATCTGGAGACCGGCACCGGGCTGCAGATCACACCCAACTCCGTTCTGGCTGGCGCATCGCTGGCGAATCTGAGTCGCCCACCCGGAAAGCACACGATCTCGGTGACAAGCGTTTTCTCGCTCGACGACTCACCGGACCGGGTGTGCGAGCTGCTGTCGCGGGTGGCTTCGGAACTGCCCGAGTGCAACCAGGATGCGACGCCGTCGGCTGTTCCGTTGGGCGCCAAGGAGTTCTGCACCACGATCCCGCTCAAGTCGCCCGCTGAGGACAGCAAGGCCAAAGCGACGTTCCTTCGGTGGATCTGGTATGCGGCGCGACGGGAGGGGCTGCACCTGGATGAGGCCACCGACGACTTCTCGAATCCGCGCCGAGTCGCCGAGGCGGTCCGCGAGTTCGTGGCGCCGACGCTGCGGCTGACCGACTCCGACCGCAACTCTCTGGTGGGGGAGGCGACGCTGGTGCGCTACGGCGCGGGTGAACTGATCCAGCGCTCCGGGGAGGTGCCAGACGGAATGAAGTTCATCGTGTCCGGGCAAGTGCGGCTCACCGCCCGGTCAGAAGACGGTTCCGACGTCGAGGTCGGATCACTGGAGGAAGGCTCGTTCCTCGGGCAGTCCACGCTGACCCGTCAGCCGGTCATCGGTTCGGGCTTCGCGGTGGACGAGGTCACCGTGGTGCGAGTCGGCCGCGCCCGGATCAAGAAGCTGGTCTATGAGAATCCCCTTCTCCTAGAGGAATTCGGCCGAATCATCGAGGGACGCCGCACCACCATGATCAATGCGCTGGCACGAAATGCCGAGTGATCCTGCGACGCCGACATGCGGCCCGGCGTTCCCGTTAGGCTTTCGGCTATGTCGTTGAACCACGGTGACATCTTCGCCGGCTACCGGATTCAGCGGCTGCTCGGCGCCGGCGGCATGGGCGAGGTCTATCTGGCCCAGCATCCCCGCCTGCCCCGTCTGGACGCGCTGAAGATCCTGTCCCTGGACGCTACCGGCGACCAGGAGTTCCGGGCCCGGTTCAATCGCGAGGCAGAGCTGGCGGCGACACTGTGGCATCCGCACATCGTCGGCGTACACGACCGGGGCGAGTTCGACGGCCGGCTGTGGATCTCGATGGACTATGTGGAGGGCACCGACGCCCGTCATCTGCTGGAGCAGAGCTACCCATCAGGCATGCCGCTACCAGACGTGGTGGAGATCGTGACGGCGGTCGCTGAGGCGCTGGACTTCGCACACGAACGGCGCCTGCTGCATCGAGACGTCAAACCGGCGAACATCCTGGTGACAACCCCATCGGAGGGTGCACGCCGGCGAGTGTTGCTGACCGACTTCGGCATCGCGCGCGAGGCCGATGACATCAACGGTCTGACCGAGGCCCAGATGGCCATCGGCACCGTCACCTACGCGGCGCCTGAGCAGCTCACCAGCAGAACGATCGACGGCCGCGCCGATCAGTACGCGCTGGCCGGCACAGCCTTCCACCTGCTGACCGGTAAGCCGCCGTTCGACAGCGCGAACCGCGCCGTGGTGGTCGGCCATCACCTCAACACACCCCCGCCCCGACTCTCCGAGCGCCGCCCCGACCTCGCATACCTCGACGCTGTGTTCGCCAAGGCTTTGGCTAAGAACCCCGACGATCGGTATCCGCGGTGTCTGGACTTCGCCCAGGCACTCGCCGGGCAGCCGGCCCCGGCGGCTCCGCCCCGACAACCACCGGTTCAGCCTCGTCCTCCGGATTCCGGTGTGCACACCGCTCCCATCGGAGCCGGTGATCGCGAGTCACCCAGCGCGCCGCATACCAAGCGGCTGGACCCGATGACGGTGCACGGCACCGCGGTGTCGGTGCAGAAGCGACCTGCCGGCCCCGGGAACGGCGAGGAGTCCTGGTCCTTCCGGGTGGAACGATACGAGTCGACCGGACACCCCCACACCGTCGTTCCGGTCGAACTGCAAGGCACCGCAATCACGGGGGAACTCGCCGACGGTGATGTCGTCGAAGTCAGCGGCATATGGGATGGCAACACCCTGTTCGCCGATTCAGTCCTCAACCACTCGGTGGCAAATCGCGGCCAGCGACGGCGTCGGGCCTCGCCGCCGGCACAGCAGAGCGCGGTGCACCGGCGGCGGGCGTCGACGCCAACCAAGGCGCGAAAGGCCATCACGATCGTGGGGATCGGCATGGTCGCGGCGATCGCGGTAGTGGCGGTCATCGTCACCCACGGGTTCGGGTTGTGGGGCGAGAACCTGGGACCGATCGTCAAGCCGGAGCGGGCGACCGTGTTCTCCCCGGGGGGCGACGCCGACCATCCACGGCAGGCCGGTCTGGCGATCGACGGCGACCCGAACACATCGTGGCCGACGGACACCTACGTCGATGCCTCGCCGTTTCCCACCTTCAAGGAGGGCGTCGGCCTGATGTTGCAGCTGGCCGAACCCACTGCGCTGAGCGCGGTGACCATCGACGTGCCCAGCACCGGAACCGACGTGCAGATCCGCGCCGCCGACAGCCCGGACCCGGCCAGCCTCTCGGACACCAGCGAGTTGACCCCCATCATGCAGCTGAAGCCGGGGCACAACCGCATCCCGGTGGGCAGCGACAAGAAAACGTCCAATGTGCTGGTGTGGATCAGCAGATTGGGCACAACGGACGGGGAGAGCCGCACGGCGATCTCCGACATCACGCTGCACGCGCGCTAATTGGAAGCCAGGCCTGCCGACGGCTGCGCCGTAGATGACGAAGGAGACTGTGTTGCGTCCGCCCAGAGCCATGTCCGACGCTGACCGCACCTGGATGCTGGATACGCTGCTGGCGCTGTTGCAGACTCCGAGCCCGTCGGGGCGCACCGACGCCGTCATGCAGTTGATCGGCGAGATCTTCGACGGTTTCGGCGTCCCGTTCTCGCTGACCCGCCGGGGGGCGCTGATCGCCGAACTCCCCGGAGAGTCGGCGACCACCGACCGGGCGTTGGTGGTGCACGCGGACACCATCGGCTGCATGGTGCGTGGGCTCAAGGACAACGGCCGTCTCGAGCTGATCTCGGTCGGAACCTTCTCGGCCCGATTCGCTGCAGGCGCCCGGGTACGCATCCTGAGCGAGGACTCCGAAGACTTCATCACCGGCACGATCCTGCCGCTCAAAGCCAGCGGGCACGCGTTCGGCGATGCGGTCGACACTCAGCCCACGGACTGGGACCATGTCGAGGTTCGGGTGGACCGCAAAGTGTCCTCGGGAGAGGATCTGGCCCGCCTCGGCATCAAGATCGGCGACTTCGTCGCATTGATCGCCAGCCCCTTGATCACCGAAGACGGTTTCATCACGTCCCGTCACCTGGACGACAAGGGCGGCGTCGCGGTCGCGCTCGCGTTGGCCAAACACTTCTCCGAGAACAACGTGGTGCTACCGCACCGCACCACCATCATGGTCACCATCGCCGAGGAGGTCGGCTACGGGGCCAGTACCGGAGTGCCCGCAGACGTCGCCGAGCTGATCTCGTTGGACAACGCGGTGTGCGCGCCGGGCCAGAACTCCAGCGAGGACGGAGTGACGGTGCCGATGGCCGATCTGCACGGCCCGTACGACTATCACCTCACCCGGAAGCTGTGCCGGCTCGCCGAGGAGCGGGGCATCCCGCACCGGCGAGATGTGTTCCGCTACTACCGTTCCGACGCGGCCGCGGCGATCGAGGCGGGCGCCGCCACCCGGGCCGCGCTGGTCGGCTTCGGGGTCGACGGTAGCCACGGCTGGGAACGCACCCACCAGGACTCGCTGGTGGCGACGTACTGCCTGCTTCGCGAGTGGATGCTGACACCGCTGACGCTCGCCCAGTGGGACAGCAAGCCGTCGGGCCGGCTCCGCGATTTCCCGTCGTCGAAGCAGCCCGTGGCGAGCGAGCGGTGGGTGCCACTGTCGCGTGGCGATGAGAGCGAACCGGGGGAGGCCATGCCGGGCTCGAGGTGGCCGCCCGGAACCGACGGCCACTGAGCTGGGGCGGCCAGCTCAGCGCCTCGATCGCTAAGCCTCCGGGCAGTCGACCGCCACCGTCAAAGCGATGCCCGCTCGCGTCCACTTTCTGGTGCCGCTTGCCCGATGAGACAATAGGTGATATACCTGTCTCATCAACAGTCTCAACACGTGAATCAACGCCGAAGGATTCTCCGGTGAGTACAGCGACTCTGACGATCCACCGCAGGCTCGATGCCCGCCAGCGCGACGTTCGCGCGAGGATTCTCGGCGCCGCCCGCCAGCTGATCCATCAGCAGGGGCACGAGGCGGTGGGGATGGAGTCGATCGCCACGACCGCCGGGGTGTCGCGGGCGACTATGTATCGCTACTTCGCGTCCAAGGAGCACGTCGTCTGCGAGGCTGCGCTGGATTGGGGCAATCAGGTGGCAGCGCGCATCCCGGAGGCCATCGCAGCCGCGGCCGAGCCGGTCGAGGCCATTGACATCGCCATCGAACAAGTCGTCCAGGAAGCAGCGTCGGATCTTCCGATGGTCCGCGCCACCATGGCCTCGGTGCTGGCACAGGGCCCGGTGGCCGACGAGTTCCGCTTGGCGGTGCGAGAGATGTTCCAGGCTCTGCTCGCCGGCGCCGTCGACAACATGCCGCAGTCGCTGGACCTGTCGATGAAGCTGCTCGGCCGGGTCTTCTTTGCCGATCTGGCGTTGCTCTCCGTGGGCGATCTGAGCGTGGAGGAATGTATCGCCGAACTCAGGACTGCGGCACGGCGCCTGCTGATCGACGGACCGACAACAAGCTAGGGGAGTCCAATGAGCAATCCGTCTCTGTTGCAGCCGATCTGGGACTGGATGCTGACTCACCTGGGCGTCGGTTTCTTCGAGTTCCCGCTGTACTTCCTGCCGGTTGTCGTTGCCGTCGTCGGACTGACCGGTATCGGCTTCTCGATTCTGGATGTCGCGGTCTACAAGAAGATCTCTGCCAGAGCAGCATGGATGCTGGGTCTGCGCATCATGGCGACCTACATCGGGGCGGCGGCGATGCTGTTCGTTGTGCACGCGAAGCTGCGTCTCTGGGTGGCCGAAGTTCCCAGTGCCGCACCGACACTGCTCGCTTTCGTAGCGCAGGTCATTTTCTTCATGGCACTCGGCGAGTTCCTGACCTATTGGTGGCACCGCCTGGAACACGGCAGCCGATTCGTGTTCCAGAAAGTGCACTACCTGCACCATCGTGTCGAATCGCCGCTGACCATCTGGACCAACTTCGTCGTCCACCCCGTCGAGGGCCTCATGGTGATGCTCTGCCTCTACGCTCCGCCACTGCTACTGGGTGCACATCCGATGGTCGTGGTCGCCTACGCGATCGCGAACACGACCGCGATGGTGATCACGCACAGTGGCTACGACGCGAAGTTCTATCCACGGTGGCTGCTGCCCGCGGCCTCCGGACATGAACTGCACCACTCGGAACGGCGGCCCACCAATTTGTCCGTGGTAATGACCTACGGCGACAAGCTGTTCGGAACGTACAGGAGGCCGCTCGATTCAACCCGACTGCTCTCCGCGCCAGCGCAGCGTCTCCAGGGCGACCGCGACCTCGACGCTGGTCTCGGCCAGCGGGCGGGGTAGGAGTTCGTCGGCGCGGGTGAGCCTGCGCAGCAGGGTGTTGCGGTGGGTGTAGAGGAGCGCGGCGGTGCGTGACGCGTTGCATTGTTCGTTGACGAACATCAGCACGGTGGCATGCAATTCATCGCCGGCAGAGGCGAAGTCGCCGAGGACGCGGGCGATGAACTCGTCTGCGCCGTCGGGATCCTGGGTGACGAGAGCAGTGAGCTCCACCTCGGTGAAGAACGCTATCTGCTGCCGGGACCGCAGGCGAGCCAGCATCCGCTGCGTGGTCAGGGCGCCGAAATGGCTGCGCCGGAATCCCTCGACCCCGGAGGCGGCAGGGCCGATGGCGATGTGCACGTCAGACAGGTCGCTGATGTCACCGGACAACCTGTCTGCATCGATAGCGGAGCCGGTCGGCACCCATACCCATCGCGACGCGGTGCTGGACTGGATGCTCAGCGGCCGGGCCGCATCGGCGGCGCGGCCGAACGCATCGGCGGCTCGATCGAGCTGGCTCAGGTCGCTGCCCGCCCGGTCGCTCCAGATGACGGCTGCGGTGTGGGCGGCGCCGAGGGGATAGCCGAGACGGTTCTCGGCGCGCTGGCGCGCGATGGGCGCGCCGTCGAGGATCAGCGTGACGACCTCGAGTCGCTCGGCATGGCTGCCGCTGGTCAACTGGTCGCGCTCCAGCTCGATCTGGGTGGCGATGCCAGCCAACGTCGCATTGATGAACGCGCTGATGGATCGCGAGCACACGTCGAGCAGCTCGTGCAGCTGGGCGGGGTCGGAGGTCAGCTCGAAAGCGATCTCCATCACCCGCCGCCAGGCGACTCCCTCACCGACGCGGTAGGCATCGAGCGCTGCGGCGTCCATGCCGCGCCGAACCAGGTCACGGGCGATTCCCAGCGGTTCCGGTCCGAGGTTGGGTGACACCGGCGCGCCGGGATCACGGACGTTCGCCATCGACCAATGTGCGAGATTAGCCCGGTTGGTCCGGCCGATCGCCGCGGCCAGCACCGGGTCGGCGCCGATAGCCGGGTTCGAAGCCAAGGTGGCCTGATCGAGTTCGTCGAGCCATTCCGGTCGGGCATCGAGGGTCATCCGGGCGGACTGCCGGATCAGTTCCTGCACCTGCGGCGACGGGCGCGGCCACTGCATCGGACGATAATATCGTCCGTGGTGCACTATGCACTATGTATAGACAGTTATTGGGGCGTTATGACCTGTTGCGACGGGCGCTGCGGCGCAATCATTGGATGTGACACCAGCCCGTCCAAAGGAGCCACATCATGGAGCACGTCGACGTACTAATCGTCGGAGCCGGTATCTCCGGCATCGGCGCCGCGTACTACCTGCAGAAAGACCACCCGGACAAGTCCTACACCATCCTGGAGGCGCGCGACGCCACCGGCGGCACCTGGGACCTGTTTCGCTATCCCGGCATCCGCTCCGACTCCGACCTGCACACTTTCGGCTACGAGTTCAAGCCGTGGCGCGACGAGAACGCGATCGCCAGCGCCGACAAGATCCTGGATTACCTTCGCGAGACATCCGCCGAGAACGGCATCGACAATAAGATCCGCTTTCATCACAGAGTTCTCGGCGCGGCCTGGTCGAGCGCCCAGGCCCGATGGATCATCGACGTCGAGCGCACCGACACCGAGGAGCTGCTGCAGTTCAGCGCCGGCTGGATCTTCTGCGCCGGCGGCTACTACCGCTACGACCAGGGCTACACCCCGCATTTCGAAGGCCGTGACCGGTTCCGCGGCCAGATCGTCCATCCTCAGCATTGGCCCGAGGATCTCGACTACACCGGCAAGAAGGTCGTCATCATCGGCAGCGGCGCCACGGCCGTCACGTTGTTGCCGGCGATGGCCGAGCGGGCTGGGCACGTCACCATGCTGCAGCGTTCGCCGACCTACATCATGCCGGTGCCGTCGAAGGATGCCCTCGCCAACACCGCCAGAAAACTCCTGGGGGACAAACTCGGCTACGCCCTCACTCGACGCAAGAACATCGTCAAGCAGCGGGCCGTCTACAAGCTGTGCCAGCGGTACCCGGTGGCCGCGCGGCGGGTGATCCGCCACCTCAACGCCAAGCTCCTGCCCGAGGGTTACCCGGTCGACGAGCATTTCAGCCCGACCTACAACCCGTGGGACCAGCGCTTGTGCGCCGTTCCCGACGCCGATCTGTTCGAGGCGATCAGCAACGGCAGCGCATCCGTGGTCACCGACCGCATCGCCACGTTCACCGAGTTCGGCATCCTGCTGGAGTCCGGCCGCGAGATCGAAGCCGACATCATCGTCACCGCAACAGGATTGAACATTCAGCTCTTCGGCGGGATATCGCTCAGCGTCGACGGCGACCCGGTCAACCTGCCCGACACCGTCACCTACAAGGGCATGATGCTCACCGGCGTACCGAACTTCGCGTTCGCCCTCGGCTACACGAACTCCTCCTGGACGCTCAAGGTCGGACTACTGTGCGAACACTTCTGCAGACTGCTGGCCCACATGGACGCCAACGGCTACGACACTGCCCGCGCCGAACTCGACGACCCTGCCGCGGAAACCAGGCCGCTGTTGGACTTTGGGGCCGGCTACGTTCGACGCGCTGTCGATCAGTTGCCACGCCAGGGCGCCACCGGGCCGTGGCAGATGTCGATGGACTACCACGCCGACGTGAAGAGGCTGCGAAACGGCCCGGCCGCCGACCCGAACCTGCGCCTGACGGACTCGGCTGCCGTGCGCGAACCGGCCATCAGCGCATGACCGCCGCGCTGGCCACGTCGGACCGCTTCTGCCTTCTCCCGGGGGGCAACCGGGTGTGCTATCGGACCAGCGGCGACCCGGCCGGGCAGCCGGTGATCCTGATCGCCGGTCTCACCCTCGACCTGACATCCTGGCCTCCGGCGATGGTCGAGGGTCTGGTCACACGTGGGTTCTTCGTGATCCGCTTGGACAACCGCGACGTCGGGAGGTCCACCTGGGCCACCAGCAAGCCTCCGGGCCGGCTACGGCAGCTGCTGCGTAGGCCCCGGCGCGACGGCTACGACCTCGCCGACCTGGCCGCCGACACGGTCGGCCTGCTCGATCACCTTGGCATCGAACGGGCCCACCTGGTCGGCATGTCGATGGGCGGCATGATCGCCCAAACCGTCGCTGCCCGGTTTCCGCAGCGAGTCCACTCGTTGACGTCGATCTTCTCCACGACCGGTGCGTCGAACGTCGGCCAGCCGTCAGTTGCCACACTGCGGCTGCTGACCAGGCCCGGATCCCGAACCCGTGAGCAGTTCGTCACCCGGCACGTCCAGCTGATGCGGCACCTCGCCGGTCTCCGATACCCGACACACGAACCCGCGGCGGCCGAGTACGCAGCCGGTGCCTGGGAGCGCGGACCCGGCCCGGCCGCCGCGCAAGGGGTCGCCCGTCAGATCAACGCGATCCTCAGATCGGGTGACCGGACTTGCGAACTTCACCGAATCAGCGCGCCTACCTTGGTGATTCACGGCGACCGTGACCTTATCGTGCATCCCAGCGGTGGGCGGGCCACCGCCGAGGCCATTCCCGGTGCGCGGCATCTGACCGTCGCCGGCATGGGCCACGACCTGGCGCCCGGGGTGATCGACCGTCTGGTGGGCTTGATCACCGAGAACGCAGGAGCGGCGCAGCCCGGACGATCAAGCAGTCGGGATTAGTTCTGCAGCGCCGAACGACACGTTGAAGCGGTCACACCAGATGCTGACACTGTTGAGACCGTCGACGTCGGCGCCGGCCGGCACGGGGTAGTTGGCGCTGCCGCGGTTGCCCTTCAATGAGCCCAGGTCGACCCAACGTCCGTCATCGAAGACGCCGGCGCCGCCGAGACCGGGCGTGACCGGGGCGTCGGTCAGCCACACCTTCAGCTCCGGTCCGTCGCTGGTGTTGAGGTCCTCGATGCGGACCACCAGCGATTCGTCCGGGAGTCGCAGCAGCTGCACAGTGCCGGTGGTTTCGTGCTCCTGGCTGACGAGATCTCCCTGCGACACGACCTCGATGACCGGGGCACCGGTCGCGGTGACATCCGGGCCGGGGGATGGGTCACCGGTTGCGACGGTGGGCGGAGCTTCATCGACCGTCGTATTGGTGAACAGCTTCCACGGCTGGAACCAGTACGCGCCGAAACCGGCGGCGATAACCAGGACGACGAGACCGGAGAGCACGAGGGGGCGGCGCAGGAAGCGGCGGCGGGGGCGGGGGGATTCAGCCGATTCGGTCATGAGGAGATTATCGGGGTCGGCACAGCAGTTGTCGGCAATCTCGATGAAGGACTGGGGGCCAGCCGCGACAGGTTGGCTGATCAACAAGAGATATCCCGCGCCGCGCTCATTCGCCAACTGCAGGGACAACGCCCGAGACTCCGAAACCTGCGAGATTCCTTGCGAACACCGTCAGTACAACGGGGAAGTTAACCTTTCGGCCAATCTGACGTGCGGTCGCAGACGCGGGCCTATCCATGTTGGCAACCGACCCACTTATCCCAGGATCGCCCGCGCAGCGCGCTCTGCGATCAGCATGACCGGCGCGTTGGTGTTGCCGGAGGTGATGGTGGGCATCGCCGAAGCATCGACGACTCGAAGGCCGGCGACGCGGTACACGCGGCAGTCGGTGTCGAGTACGGTCGCGGCCGACCGCGCACGACCGCGTGTGTCAAAGGCTCCCATCGCGCAGGTGCCCACCGGGTGGAAGATAGTCGTACCGAGTTCGCGGGCCGCTTTCTGCAGGTCTGCGTCGGTCACCAGTTGGGGACCGGGAAGCAACTCTTCGGGGCAGTAGCGGGCCAGGGAGGGCGCCGCCATGATCTGCCGGGTCATCCGTAGGCCGCGCACGGCGATCTGACGGTCGGTGTCGGTGGATAGGTAATTGCAGAAGATCTTGGGGTTGATCAGCGGATCTGCGTTGGCCATGCGCACATGGCCACGCGAGCTGGGTCGCAGATTGCAGACCGAGGGTGTGATCGCGCCAAAACGGTGCAGGGGTTCGCCGAATTTCGGCAAGGACAGGGGTTGCACATGCCACTCCAGATCGGGACTGGCCAGCGCGGGGTCGCTCTTGGCGAAAGCCCCCAGCGTGGACGGTGGCATGGTCATGGGTCCCGACCGCAGCAACAGGTACTGAAGTCCCATGCCCGCACGGGTGATCCAATTCCGGTACAGCGTGTTGACGGTCGCGGCGTCCAGCACCCGGTAGACCGTTCGAAGCTGAAGGTGATCCTGCAGGTTCTCGCCCACTCCCTTCAGATCGACGGCCACCGGCACTTGATGCCGGGAAAGCAGCTCGGCTGGGCCCAGACCCGAGACCTGCATCAGGTGCGGTGAGCCAATAGCCCCGGCGCTCAGGATCACCTCGCGGCGCGCTCGGACGTCGATGATCTGGCCGTCCTTGAGCAACTGCAGTCCGGTTGCGCGACGCTGCGCCGTGGTCCAGGCACCGAGGCGCTGATCCTGGTGGACCAGGTCGTCCATCAGAAGCCGCAAGGCCAGGGTTTGGGTGTAGACGGTGAGATTGCGCCGGTGGGTGACTGGATGCAGGAAAGCGTCGGCCATCGACCAGCGGCGGCCACGCCGTTGGTTCACGTGAAAGTAGGCACTGCCGGCGTTGTCGCCACGGTTGAACTCGTCAATCGGGGCAATGCCCACCTGGGCGGCGGCGGCCTGCCAGGCGTCCAAGATCTTCCAGCGCACCCGCGGCCGCTCGACGCAGATCTCACCTCCGGCGCCGTGCCAGTCGTCGGCTCCGCCGAAGTAGTCTTCCAATTCCTTGTAGATCGCCAGCGTTTCGCCGGGAGAGTCTGGGCCACCCCAATGCCATCTTTCGTCACCGGTAGCCCGCGCCCACAGGTCGTAATCGCAGGCCTGTCCGCGCATGTGGATCATGGCGTTGATCGACGAGCAACCGCCGATCACCCGGCCCCGTGCGTAGTGAATGCTGCGGCCGGCCAGACCTGGATCTGGCTCGGTCGTAAAGCACCAGTCGGTGCGGGGGTTGGCAATCGTGTACAGGTAGCCAACCGGCACTTTGATCCAGAACCAGTCGTCTTCTCCGCCGGCCTCAATCAAGAGCACGCGGTGGTCGGGGTTGGCGCTGAGCCGGTTGGCGAGCAGGCAGCCCGCGCTGCCTGCCCCCACGATGATGAAGTCGAATTCGGCGACGGGGCGATCTTCCGGCATGTCCCTCCGTCGCGTCGGATGCGAGTCCCAGTGTGCGCGATGAGCGCGCCCGATCGTTCTCGATTCACCGGGAGAGACCGTCGTGGCATGTAGTTGTCGGGCGTTGGACGCGCGGGCGGCAAGCTTCAACAGGTCACTCGACATCCGGCGAGTGCCGACTTCCCGTAAGTTGGTCGTTGCGGTTGGGGTCGGACCAGCGAAAGTCTTACCCGACGCGAGGCGCGAGAGGAAGCCCAGTGAGTGCGAACACATACCGTTCCACGGCAATCGTCGGCCTTGCCGCCGTCGCGCTGATAACCGCGGCGTGTAGCAATGGCAGGAGTGTCGAGGCCTCGATGCCGCCGCAGGTCGAGTTGGTTGTTACTTCCGAGGTGGAGGCGCCACCCACCGAGGTGAAGCTGATCGGGGAGCGGGACGTCGAGGTGACGCTGACCGGTCCGATCGCTGCGAAGTACTCGACGGCGACAGACAGTCAGAAGCAGGCGCTCGGCAAGCCGCTGACCGGTGACCACAACGCGGGGACCCGTGAAAGCGGCGTGGTGTTCCAACAGTTCCAGGGCGGCGTGATCGTCGCGAAGAATGACGAGCCGGGCACACCTGCGTACATCACCTGGGGCAAGATCCGGGAAGCCTGGAATGTCGAACGCGACCCGGATGGCATCCCCGACATCGGGGGCAAGAACGGCTCGCCAGGGCCGCTGGGGGTGCCCACCAGCGATGAGAACCCCGTCGGTGATCTGCTTGTGACGACGTTCGAGTACGGCAAGATCACGTTCAACCCGGAGACTGGCGAGGTTGAGGTGACGGTTAACGGCAAGGTCGTACCATCCGGCCTGTAGGCGGCGGAGTTCAGCGCCTGCGCAACGACCCCGAACTGCTGGAGCAATACCTGGACGAGCGTCACGAGTGGGACGCACTGGCTTGGTCTGCCGAGGGGAGGTCTACCTAGTCGATCTCGGCCGGCCAGTCGGGCACGAGCCAGCCTTTCGCCGCCCGGCGGTGGTGGTGTCGGTCGACATTCTCCAACAATAGACCGGGCGGCCTGGTGGCCATCGTCCCGATCACGACAGCCAGCTACGGGCCGCGAAGCCATGACGAGCTGGAGCCAGCGAGCAGTGGCCTCGACCACGCCTCATACGCGAAAACGGATACTTTACTGGTAACCCTGCATATGCGATTGCTGCATATTCTCCGTTCACGGCGGGGCTAACCGACCGAAGGCGCATACGTATATATTAAAGCGATAAATGGTATATACGTGAGGGTGGTGCGATGACCAAGCGTTTGATTGATCTCGATGATGATCTGTTGGCCGCCGCGCAGAAGGAACTCAAGACGTCCGGCGTATCAGATACCGTCCGCATCGCGTTGCAGCAGGCTGCAGCGGCGTCTGCACGCGCTCGCCAGATCGCATGGTTGAAGTCTGGCGGTATGGGGGAGATGGCTGACCCTGGTAAACCAGGTGAGGCGTGGCGGTAGTAGCGCGGTATCTCATCGACACCAGTGCCGCGGCACGGATGACAAACCCCGAGGTCTCCGACCGACTTGCTCCGCTTATCGAGGCCGGATTGGTCGCAACCACCGCTCAGCTCGATGCCGAGGCGCTCTACAGTGCCCGGACCGCCGCGGACTACGCGCAGATATGGTCAGATCGCCGCCTCGCATACGAGTACCTGCCGACCAACGATGAACACTGGCAGGCGGCGTTGGATGCGCAGCGGTCGCTGGCCGGCATCGGTCGTCATCGTGCCGTCGGCATGGCCGACCTACTGATCGCCACCCTTGCCAACGCCCATGACGTGACACTGCTGCACTACGACGCTGATTTCGAGGTCGCTGCCGAGGTATTGCCCTTCCAGCATCGGTGGGCGTTGGAACGAGGCACTATCGGTTAGAAAACCGCCAGACGAATTGAGACCGGAGAGGTGGTGGAGTCGTCGAAACCCATTGGTGTGCAGTGCAATATGCACTAGTTAACTTGACATAATGTGGCTTATCGGCATTTTAGGGATGGCGTGCGTGGCGCGCTTTGGCGGTCCTAATCGGCGGCTGTCCGATCCGAACTGTCGCTTGCAGCTGACCTAGCACTTTTTCACAACTCCGCCGACCGTCGCCCAGAGATTTTTCCCCAAACGCCTACCAGGCCGCGCTGCCTGCGACGCTCCGTAGGCTGTTGGGTTACCGGGCTCATGAGCGGCGCGATTCGACTGCCGGGCCGTGCGATCGCAGCCTCATTTGTCCGGCGGACAGTCGAGGGCCATCAGTCTGGCCTAGCTAGCGCCACCGCTCGCCCACAGTGGCCTCGGTCGATATTTCGTCA
Organism: uncultured Mycobacterium sp.; assembly: GCA_964513475.1. Taxonomy (GTDB): domain Bacteria; phylum Actinomycetota; class Actinomycetes; order Mycobacteriales; family Mycobacteriaceae; genus Mycobacterium. The sequence continues at coordinate 34,655 of CAZEMS010000044.1, forward strand.
CTGTGACGTATTGGATGCCTTGGGAACCACTGCTGGTGTTCCAGGCCGGAATTCTCGACGGGGCAGCTGTCTTCGACATCGTGGCGGCCGCCACTGCGCTGTCGATCGTGCTGCACGACGACCGATGTTCCGGTAGCCAAGTTGCTGCGTGTGGAGCGCCCGACCATCTGCCGAACGCGACCGGCAAAGGACGCGACGTCGCCCGAGCGGCCACACCGGCGTGAGCAGTGTCCGATGACGGAATACCCGCGGGCGAGATCGACGCAGCCGGTTTGGCCGTCTGCGAGGCGGGCATCCTGCTCAACACAGGCTGTGACGAAAGGGTGCAATTATGCCGAACGCGTCGATCAAGAACGAGAAGATGTACCGCGACCTGCGTAAGGAAGGAAACTCGAAGGAGAAGGCCGCGCGCATCTCCAACGCTGCGGCTGCTCAGGGAAAGTCTTCGGTGGGCCGCCGCTGTCCGTTCTCATTGAATCTGGGGCACATTTACTAGTCTGACCTGCATTGCCCCA
>CAZEMS010000045.1:0-34781 GCA_964513475.1 uncultured Mycobacterium sp.
GACCGGCCCCTGCCCGGGCATCGTGCCCGAGCGCACGGCAGGAATGCCGCGGTCGGCATCCGATGAACGCTGGCCGTTAGGCTGCCCTTCATGACGACTACGGACCGCACGCCAGATCTCGTCTCGGAGCCGGCCCCGAACCCGCACGCCACCGCCGCGGAGGTCGAGGCGGCCCGGCACGACTCCAAGCTGGCTCAGGTGCTCTACCACGACTGGGAAGCCGAGAGCTACGACGACAAGTGGTCGATCTCCTATGACCAGCGTTGCGTCGACTACGCTAGGGGACGGTTCGATGCCATCGTCGGGGACGAGGTCCAGCGTGAGCTGCCCTATGAGCGCGCGCTGGAACTCGGATGCGGAACCGGCTTCTTCCTGCTCAACCTGATCCAGTCCGGCGTCGCCCGACGCGGCTCGGTCACCGACCTGTCCCCGGGCATGGTCAAGGTGGCCATCCGCAACGGGGAATCACTCGGCCTGGACATCGACGGGCGGGTCGCCGACGCCGAGGGCATCCCTTACGCCGACGACACATTCGATCTGGTTGTGGGCCACGCGGTGCTGCACCACATACCCGACGTCGAGCTGTCGCTGCGAGAAGTGGTCCGGGTACTCAAACCCGGTGGCCGGTTCGTCTTCGCCGGCGAGCCCACCACGACCGGCAACGGATACGCCCGAACGCTGTCCACCCTCACCTGGCGGATCGCCACGAACGTCACGAAATTGCCAGGACTGGCCGCCTGGAGCCGACCGCAGGCCGAACTCGACGAGTCTTCACGGGCTGCAGCCCTGGAAGCCGTCGTTGATCTGCACACCTTCGAGCCAAATGATCTCGAACGGATGGCCACCGCTGCCGGGGCGGTTGAGGTCGAGACCGCCAGCGAGGAGTTCACGGCGGCCATGCTCGGCTGGCCGGTTCGTACTTTCGAGGCTGCGTTGCCGCCCGGCAAACTGGGTTGGGGTTGGGCGAAGTTCGCCTTCGGCAGCTGGACGACGCTGAGCTGGGTTGACGCGAATCTGTGGCGCCACGTGGTGCCGAAGGGCTGGTTCTACAACGTCATGCTCACCGGGGTCAAGCCGTCAGGCCGTTGACCATCTTCGATGCTGAGGCCGTTGGCTTTCTCACCGGAAGTGACGGGGCGCAGGCGTTGCGCGAGGTGTCCGGGTATCCGTTGACTGATCGCACGCTGGTATTCGACGTCGCTGCGGTGCGAACAAAGTTCGGTGATCGCACGGCGGTGCTCGTCGAGACTGTCCGGCTGCGGCGCAGGGCAAAGTCGAGGCTCGCCGACCCGGATGGTTGGTTGTTCACCGACGAGGCTTTGCAACAGGCCACCGCTACGCCGGTCGCGGCGCACCGAGCGGCGCGGCTGTCCGGTGCGGCGGTGCACGATGTCACGTGCTCGGTCGGTACTGAGGTTGCGGTACTGCGGGATTCGGCGGCCTACGTCGTCGGCAGCGATACCGACCCGGTGCGCCTGGCGATGGCCCGGCACAACGTGCCCGACGTAGACATGCTGCGCGCCGACGCGCTGGCCCCGGTCACCCGAGGCACCGTTGTCGTCGCCGACCCGGCTCGGCGTAGAGCGGGCCGGCGCCGGTTCGATCCGCGCGATTGCACTCCCGCCCTGGACGCGCTGCTGGACGTGTACCGCGACCGGTCGATCGTCGTGAAGATTGCGCCCGGAGTCGACTTCGACCAGGTCCGCGGACTGGGATTCGACGGTGAGATCGAGGTGACCTCGCTCGCCGGTACCGTGCGGGAAGCCTGTTTGTGGTCGCGAGACCTCACTGAGCCCGGCATCACCCGTCGCGCCACGGTGTTGGAGCGCGGCGAGCAGATCACCGACAGCGATCCGCAAGACTGCCCGGCGGCCGCGGCGGGCCGCTGGATCGTCGACCCGGACGGGGCCATCGTGCGGGCGGGCTTGGTGCGCCACTATGCCGCGCGACACGGCCTGTGGCAGCTGGACCCTGCCATCGCATACCTGTCGGGGGATCGGCTGCCCGACGGGGTGCGCGGCTTCGAGGTGCTCGAGGAACTCGGCTACAGCGAGCGGCGGCTGCGTCAGGCGCTTTCAGCGCGCGACGCCGGGTCGGTCGAAATCCTGGTTCGCGGCGTTGCTGTGGACCCCGATGTACTCCGGAAGAGGCTGCGGCTGCGTGGATCTGTCCACTTTGCTGTGGTGATCACGCGCATCGGAACCAAAGCGGCGAGCCGGGCGACCGCGTTCATCTGCCGACCCTCGCACTGACGCGCCGCGTACCCTGGCGGTGGAGTGCCGGTGCTCTGCCGGCGCCGTGATCGCCAGCGAGGACGACTATCGAATGCGCATTAACCAGATGGCGGCTGTGTTGTCGGCCGGTCTCATCGTCGGGTTGGCGACCAGCCCCGCCGCCGGGGCCCAGTCAACCTGTGTCGCACTCGGCGGCCTGGTCGGGCAGGACCAAATGTGCCTGGTGCGTGCTGCGGGTCCGGCATACACCCTCGACATCAGGTTCCCCGCGGAGTATCCCGACCAACAGTCGGTGACGGACTATCTCACCCAGACCCGCGACGGATTCGTCAACGTTTCCGAGATGCCCGGGTCATACGGCCTGCCGTATGTGCTCGACGCCGAGGGGACCGGCTATCGGTCCGGAGCCGAGGACGCCGGGACCCGGAGCGTTGTTTTCCAGGTCTATGAGAACGTCGGCGGTCCGCGCCCGCAGACCTGGTACAAGGCGTTCAACTACGACGTCGCCAAGCAGGCGCCGATCACCTTCGACAGCTTGTTCCGACCTGGCACCTCGCCGGTGGACGTCATCTTCCCGGTCGTGCAGAGCGAGTTGGAGAAGCAGACCGGTATCGACCAGCCAGTACCGGCCGGCAGCGGCCTGGACCCGGGGAATTACCAAAACTTCGCCCTCACCGACGACGCGGTGATCTTCTTCTTCGGCCAGGGTCAACTGCTGCCCGAGTCCGCCGGCGCGTCCTCAGCGTCGGTGCCTCGCGCCGTGCTGGCCCCGATCCTCGCTGTCTAGGTCATCGCCGGCAAGGCGATCTATTCCGGCGCGAATCCGTACACCTGGCCGTCGCTGGTCGCGGTGACGACGCGACGATCATGGCCGACTGAGACGGCCGTCGGCCAACCCGTCGCCTCCGGCAGTGGGTAGCTGTTGACGGTGTGCCCGTCGGCTGGATCGAACACCAGCAGAGCCTGCCCGTGTTCGCCGTCGCGGGCCACCGCGTAGCCGATGTCGGCTCCGGCGCGGCTCGAGGTCGATAGCGGCTCGACGTCGGCCCGGGTCCAGATCACCTCGGCGTGATCGTTCTGGTCGCGGATGGCCACCAGATTCGCGCCCGGGCCACCGCCGGCGACGATCGTGCCGTCCGGCGACACCGACGGCGGAGTCTGCGGCTGATACCCCAGATCCAGCGACCACCTGGGGGCGCCGTCCGCGGAGTTCAGTGCCCAGAGTCGTTCGTCGCGCCCGTTGACATAGACGGTCGATCCGTCCGCCGACAGGACCGGGCTCGCCAGTGGTCCACCGCCGACGGCACCGCTGGTCCACTCCCGGGTCAGCAGCGGGGTGTGGCCGGGCCGGTAGCGCAACCCGACCAGGATCGGGGCCGGCGCCCCGGGTTCCCACAAGCCGATCACCACCACGCCACTGACCGCTGAGAAGGCCGGGGCCGCGGCCACCGGGCACCCTGACCGGGCCGGGGCGCAGTCGGCCAGTCCACGCTGTGCATCGGTCGGGTCGACCCCGGCGACCAGGTCCACCGCGGTGCCCTCGACGGTCCCGCGGTGGGCGTTGAACACCAGCACCTGGCCCAGGTGAGTAACCACCAGCAGCTGTCCCTCGCCGAGGATCCGCGGTGTGGTCGGCATGCCGATGACCGGTCGGCGCCACCGGATCCACTGCGTGGGCGGGTACGACAGCATGGCACCGGGCTGGCCGATGTAGACGTTGTCGAACCCGTCGAACAACGGACTGGACAGCCCGCCGCCCTGCACCAGTCGTGTGCACCAGCGTTGGCGGGCGTTGTTGTCGGCCTCCCACACCATCAGTGAGCAGCCGCCCGGGGTCTGGGCGTTGACGGCCAGATAGCCATCGGACCCCAGCGCCACGGCTGCCGCCAGCTCGCCCTTGACAGACCGGCTCCATTCCAGCCGCAACGCGTCAGCGCCGAGCATGGCGGTGTAGCTGCTGTTGGCGGCGTTGCCGTACTGCGCGGCCCACCCCGATGCGGGGTGCGCCTGTACCCAGGAATCGGTGTCTCCGCACCCGGTCAGGGCGGCCGTCGTCAGCACCGTCGACGCGAGCGCGATCAATCCCCGGAACACGGTGTCCTTTCGATCGCGGCGGTTCGATGCCAGCCGCAGCTGGACCCCAGTGAGGGTAACCCGGGAAGCCGCACCAGCTCGCGTAGGCTTTCCGGCCATGACGACCATGTGGGGCGCCCCGATTCACCAGCGCTGGCGGGGCTCACGGCTGCGCGACCCGCGCCAGGCCAGGTTCCTCACCCTGAGCTCCCTGAAGTGGATGATGGCCAACCGGGCCTACACCCCGTGGTACCTGGTTCGGTACTGGCGGCTGCTGAAGTTCAAACTTGCCAATCCGCACATCATCACCCGCGGCATGGTGTTCCTCGGCAAGGGAGTCGAGATCCAGGCGACTCCGGAACTGTCCCAGCTGGAGATCGGCCGCTGGGTGCACATCGGTGACAAGAACACCATTCGGGCACACGAGGGTTCGCTGCGAATCGGTGACAAGGTCGTGCTCGGCCGCGACAACGTCATCAACACCTACCTCGACATCGAGCTGGGGGACTCGGTGCTGATGGCCGACTGGTGCTACATCTGCGATTTCGACCACCGCATGGACAACATCGAGTTGCCGATCAAGGATCAGGGAATAGTCAAGAGCCCGGTGCGCATCGGCCCGGACACCTGGATCGCCACCAAGGTCACGGTGTTGCGCGGCACCAGGGTGGGCCGTGGCTGCGTGCTCGGATCGCACGCGGTGGTCAAGGGCGACATCGCGGACTTCTCCATCGCGGTCGGCGCACCGGCCAAGGTGGTCAAGAACCGTAGGTTGGCCTGGGAGACCTCAGCAGCCCAGCGCGCGGAGTTGGCCGCGGCTCTCGCCGATATCGAACGCAAGAAGGCCTCCCGCTGAGGACCGCGCGGGTCAGCGGTCGGGCAGTGCGTGTTCGACGATGAGACGGCGTGGCTGCGGTTGGCGCTCAAGGCGTTTGGCTGCCAGGTAGACCTGGGCGGTCTCACCGGCGACGGTGTGCCAGTCGAACTCGGAGGTCAGTCGGGCGCGGGCAGCCAGCGCGCGCCGTTGCGCGGCACCTGGGTCGTCGAGCACCGCACGGACGGCGTCGGCTAGTCCGGCCAGGTTGCCGGGCGCAAACGACATTCCGGTCTCGCCGTTGATCACCGCTTCGCCGAGGCCGCCGACGTTGGAGGTCACCAGCGGTGCCCCCGTCGCGGCGGCTTCCAGGGCGACGATGCCGAACGGTTCGTAGTGGCTGGGCAGGACGGCCGCGTCAACCTGGTGCAGTAGCCGCACGAGCCCGTCGTGGTTCAGGCGGCCGACGAATGTCGTCGCCTTGAGCACCTTGTGTTTTCGCGCCTGCTCGCGCAGCCAGTTGTCTTGCGTGCCGTCGCCGGCGATGGTGAGCGTGGTGCCGGGATGGGTGCGCCGAATTCGCGGCAGGGCCGCTATGGCGTCATGAATGCCCTTCTCGTACTCCAACCGGCCGACGAACAACAGGCGGGCGGGGCCGGTGCGCGCAGGTCGTTTCGCGAACGGCCACGACGCGGCGTCGATGCCGTTGCGAATGACCCGGATCTCGGCCAGGCCAGGGCCAAACAGTTCGGTGATCTCCTCGGCCATCGACGCCGAACACGTGATCAGAGCGTCGCTCTCGCGCACCAGCCAAGACTCCACGGCGTGCACCTGTCGGCTGATGCGGCCGGAGACCCAGCCGGAGTGCCGGCCGGCCTCGGTGGCGTGAATGGTGGAAACCAGCGGCACGTCGAAGTGCTCGGCCAGTGTCACCGCAGGATGAGAGACCAGCCAGTCGTGTGCGTGTACCACATCGGGTTGCCACGGCCCGGTGCCCGAGCTGGTCTTCAGCGCCAGGCCGGCGCGGACCATCGCGTGACCCATGGCCAGGGTCCAGGCCATCATGTCGGAGCCGAACTCGAATTCGTGCGGATCCTGAGCGGCGGCGACTACCCTCACGCCCTCGCTGACCTGGTCAGTAGTCGGATGGGTGCTCGGGTCCGTACCGGAAGGACGGCGGCTGAGCACAACGACCTCATGTCCATCTGCGGCCAGGGCGGTGGCGAGTTGATGAACGTGCCGGCCCAGTCCGCCCACGACCACCGGCGGGTACTCCCAGGACACCATCAGGACCTTCATCGCGGCAACCTTCGGGCGTCCAGCGCGCCGAACAGTCCATCGGCCCGATTCCAGCCGTCGGCGAGCCGCTGCGCGTGCTCGCGGCGACCGGCGGCAAGGGCATCGCTGATCTCTCGGGCCGCGTGGGCGTGCAGGTGTGCGCGGTAGCGCGCGTAGTCGGCGGCTGAATCCTTGCTGACCATGAACGGCCAGTCGCTTGAGACGGTGAGCAGGGTTTCCCGCAGGATCTGGTCGGCGACACCGTCCCGGGGTACCGGAAAACCCAGCGAGGCGGTCTGCGTGAGTGCCTTGTCCACCGTGGTCAGCGCGGTGTCGACCACCTCTGTGTTCAACTGCACCAGATCGGAAACCTTCGGCCCGCTCCACACCTGCCAGTCCTTGCCGGAACCCCACGAGCTGGGTGGTAATTCCGTTGGTGTGCCGACGAATCCGCCGTCGAGCGCGTCGGAGAGGGTGCCGACGCGAACCCCGGCCCGCGGCAGCGCACGAAGCACCCGTTCCAACCAACGGGGCCCCTCGTACCACCAGTGCCCGAACAATTCGGTGTCGAAGGCCGCCACCACATGAGCCGGCCGCCCAATCCGCTCGCTTTCGGCGATGAGTCGCTGACGCACCACCTCGACGAAGTCGCTGACATGGGTTTCGACTGCGCGATCGGCGCGTTGCGGATCGTAGGGTGCCTTGGCCTCCGACGGAACGTTGCGGGCCGTCACCCGGGCCGGCTTGAGGCCGGTGAGATGGTCGTAAGTGTGGAAGTCGCGATACGCAGCGTGGCCGGGGTAGCCGGACTTCGGTGACCATACGCGGTAGGAGACCTGGAGGTCGCGGCCGAACGCGACCACGCCGGATTCGGCCACCGGCCGTCCCAGCGCCGTGTCACCGCGCAGTGTGGGGCCGTCCACCATGAAGTGACTGACACCGGCCGCGGCATAGTCGCCCTCCATTCCCGGGGCGAAGGCGCACTCGGGAGCCCAGATGCCGCCCGGGGTGTGGGCGAGACGCAGTTGCGCGTCGGCAAGCCCCTCACGCAGGGCGAATGCGCGTAGCCGGGGATTCAGCAGCGGCTGGAACGGATGCGACAGTGGCCCGCCCAGCAATTCGACGGTACCGGCGTCGATGAGCTGCCGAAGCAGCGGTGAGGCGCCGTGGCGCCACAGTGTCGAGAATTCGTCGAGCGCGTCCCCGGCTTCGGCATACTCGCGAATACCGAACGCGCGCAACGCGTCCGGAGCGCTGGCGCCGACCCCGCCGCCGGACCGGATGGTGGTGGCCTCCAGTGCCCGTAGCTGCCAGTTGGCCAGCCAGTGATGCATGCCGGTCAGGCAGTACGGATCGTCGAGCTGGGCGGTGACGACCGGAGTCACGCCCAGCGTGATCAGGCGGTGGCGGTCCTCGCCGGCCAGGGTGCGCAGGACCCGCATCAACGGCAGATATGACGCCGACCAGGACTGGTAGAGCCATTCCTCGCCGACCGGCCACCGTCCGTGATGGGCCAGCCAGGGCAGATGGGTATGCAGGACGAGCGTGAACAGCCCGGGAACACGTTCGGAGGCAATCACGGCCGCACCGCGATCGCTACCAGGTCCAAGCTGGCGTCCATCTCGGGCCGGCGGGCCTCCAGCAGGTCGAAATCCTCGATGCGCACCGACGCGACGTCGGCGAGCAGCTCCTCGGGCCAGTCCGCGTCGGCCAGGGCGCGAGCGATCTGGGCGTCGATGATGGATCCGCCGTGCCGGGCATCCAGCTCGGCCAGCCGGCGGCCGTGAAACACCCCGAGCAGCTTCTCCAGCTCGAAGCCACCACCGGTGAGCAGTTCGGTGAGTTCCGTCGCGTTGAGTTCCCGGGTGTGGAAGGGGTTGACCGGGGTGTCGCGACCGGGCGAGAAGGTGATCCGGTTCGGCGTGGAGATCAGCAACAGGCCCGACGGGCGCAGCACCCGGTAACACTCCGAGATGAACTGGGCCTGATCCCAGAGATGCTCGATGACCTGGAAGTTCACCACGACGTCGACCGACCCGTTCGGGACCGGTAGGTTCGCCAGGTTGCCGTGACGAACGTCCACTCGGGGATAGCGGGCCCGGATGTGGGCTACCGCCGGCTCGTCGTAGTCCAGGCCGATCACGTGATCGGCGACGCCAGCGATCAGGTCGGCGCCGTAGCCTTCGCCGCAGCCGGCCTCGAGCACCGTCTTCCCGGCGCACCGCCCGAGTAGCCGCCGGTACACCACCTCATGACGGCGGAACCAGTAGTTCTCGGCATCCAGTCCCGGAATCGTGCGTTCCCCGGTCAGCGGCAGCGCGGCCTCGGGACGGCCGTCGGGCGAAGAACCGTCGGCGACGAATGTGCTCATTGCAAGGCAGGCTAACCCAGCCAGCAGGGCGGTGGCCGCTTCGAGAACGGTTCACCGGCCCAAGGGGAGGCCGACGAGGAAACTTCGACCGGCTATGGTGTTCCTGCGAACCACCACAAGTTACTGATGAGTAACCCCGGTGGGAGTTGCTCTTCGAGGAGGACGAACCAGACTCATGACGAACATCGTGGTCCTGATCAAGCAGGTCCCGGACACCTGGTCCGAGCGCAAGCTGACCGACGGTGATTTCACCCTCGACCGCGAGGCCGCAGACGCAGTGCTCGACGAGATCAACGAGCGGGCCGTCGAAGAGGCGCTGTTGATCAGGGAGAAGGAGGGGGACGCGGCGGGCACCGTCACGGTGCTGACCGCCGGTCCCGAGCGAGCCACCGAGGCGATCCGCAAGGCTCTGTCCATGGGAGCCGACAAGGCAGTGCATCTCGTCGACGACGGCATGCACGGTTCCGACATCGTCCAGACCGGGTGGGCACTGGCCCGCGCACTGGGCACGATCGAGGACACCGAACTCGTCATCAGCGGTAACGAGGCCACCGACGGCGTCGGTGGTGCGGTGCCGGCCATCATCGCCGAGTACCTGGGCTTGCCCCAGCTGACGCATCTGCGAAAGATGACCGTCGGGGACGGCAAGGTCTCCGGCGAGCGCGAGACCGACGAAGGCGTTTTCACGGTGGAGGCTCCGCTGCCCGCTGTGGTCAGCGTCAACGAGAAGATCAACGAACCCCGCTTCCCGTCGTTCAAGGGCATCATGGCGGCCAAGAAGAAGGAAGTCGTCAAGCTCACCCTGGCTGAGATCGGCGTGGAGTCCGACGAGGTCGGGCGGGTCAACGCCGGTTCCAAGGTGCTGGCTTCCACTCCTAAGCCCGCAAAGACCGCCGGCGAGAAGGTCACCGACGAAGGCGACGGCGGTACCAAGGTCGCCGAGTATCTGGTTGCCCAGAAGCTCATCTGACACCCCGTTTGAACGACGACCCGAACCGACGACCCGAAAGACCCTGATAACCCATGGCTGAAGTACTTGTGCTCGTCGAGCAGGCAGATGGTGCGCTCAAGAAAGTCACCGCAGAACTGATTACCGCCGCCCGCGTACTGGGGGAGCCCGCCGCCGTGGTGGTGGGGACACCGGGGACGGCCGAACCGCTGACCGAGAGCCTGAAGGCGGCCGGCGCCGCCAAGATCTACGTCGCCGAGTCCGACGACGTGGCCAACTACCTGATCACCCCGGTGGTGGACGTGCTGGCGGCACTGGTCGAGTCGGCCGCGCCGGCGGGTGTCCTGCTGGCGGCCAGCGCCGACGGCAAGGAGATCGGCGGACGGCTGGCCGCGCGGTTGGGCTCCGGCATTCTGACCGACGTGGTGGAGGTCAAGGAGGGCGGCAAGGGCATCCACTCGATCTTCGGTGGCGCCTTCACCGTCGAGGCGGAGATCACCGGCGAGACTCCCATCATCACCGTGCGACCCGGATCGGTGGAGGCCTCGCCGGCAGCCGCTGCCGGCGAGGTGGTCCAGGTCGAGGTTCCGGCGCAGGCTGAGAACGCGACGAAGATCACAGCGCGCGAGCCGGCGGTGGCCGGTGACCGTCCGGAGCTCACCGAGGCCACCGTCGTGATAGCGGGTGGGCGCGGTGTTGGCAGCGCGGAGAACTTCAGCGTGGTCGAAGAACTCGCGGATGCGCTCGGCGGTGCCGTCGGAGCGTCTCGCGCGGCGGTGGATTCCGGCTACTACCCGGGCCAGTTCCAGGTCGGCCAGACCGGAAAGACAGTGTCGCCGCAGCTCTACATCGCGCTGGGCATCTCCGGCGCCATCCAGCACCGCGCGGGCATGCAGACCTCCAAGACGATCATCGCCGTCAACAAGGACGAAGAGGCGCCGATCTTCGAGATCTCCGACCTCGGCGTCGTGGGTGACCTGTTCAAGGTTGCTCCGCAGCTGACCGAGGCGGTCAAGGCCCGCAAGGGCTGACGAACTGCTGATTCACCGGGCGCTCGAGCAGCCCGGGTGACAACTCGTCACCGAGCGTGCACTGACACGTCACGTGGTGCTTGCCGCTGAGCCGAACAGACCAGCGACCGTGCTGGTCATGAGCACCGCATCTGTACTGATCGCCGCGGACGAGCGGCTGTCGTCGGCCGACGCCCCGCGCTACACCCTGCTGCTGTCTACCGACTCGGCGCTGATCGAAGCCGCTCAGCGTCTGCGCTACAACGTGTTCAGCACCGAACCCGGATTCGGTCTGACGGACGAGGCTTGCGCCGAGGGTCGCGACGGTGGCCGGGACGCCGACCGTTTCGACGAATACTGCGACCACCTGGTGGTCAGGGACGACGACACCGGCGCGATCGTCGGCTGCTACCGGATGCTGCCGCCGTCGGGAGCCATCGCGGCCGGCGGGCTCTACATGGCCACCGAGTTCGACGTGGCGGCCCTGGACCCGCTGCGCCCGTCGTTGGTCGAGATGGGCCGTGCGGTGGTACGCCGGGATCATCGCAACGGTGCGGTGGTCCTGCTGATGTGGGCCGGCATCCTCGCCTACCTGGACCGATGCGGCTACGAGTACGTCGCCGGCTGCGTGTCGGTACCGGTGCTGGGCGCGGCCGGCCAGCACGGGGACGGCGTAGCGGGCAGCCAGATCCGCGGCGTACGCGACTACGTGCTGCGGCGGCACGCCGCCCCGGCGCAGCACACGGTGTACCCCTACCGGCCCGTGACGATCGGCGGCCGGGCTCTCGAGGACATCCCGGCGCCGGCGCGGCTGAGCGTGCCACCGCTCATGCGGGGCTACCTGCGGTTGGGCGCTCAGGTGTGCGGCGAACCCGCGCACGACCCCGACTTCGGCGTCGGTGACTTCCCGGCACTTCTGGACAAACGTCGGGCTGACATCCGTTATCTGCGCAGGCTGCGGTCGGTTTCGCAGGCTGCCGGCCTGGGCGCGGGAGAGTCGCGGTGAACAGTCACGCGCTGACCGAGAATCCCTGGCTGCCGCGGGCCTCATGCAACGCGTCCTGCATCCGGACCGAACCTGAGCGTGGGTCGCCCCCCGCGGTGGTCGCCGTGCGTACCTCGGCACGCATCGTGTCCGCGCTGGCGCTGTTGATCGCAGTGCCGCTGCTGGCGGTCCCGCTGCCCGGCAGATCGAGGGCTCAGCGGGTCTATTGCCGCTTGATGCTGCGTTGTCTGGGCGTGCGGATCACGGTGTCCGGCGGACCGATTCGCAACCTGGGCGGAGTCCTGGTGGTCAGCGGCCACGTGTCCTGGGTGGACATCTTCTCGATCGGTGCGGTGCTGCCCGGCTCGTTCGTCGCGCGCGCCGATCTGGTGAACTGGCCTGCCCTGGGCTTCGCTGCCCGGCTGATGAAGGTCATTCCCATCGAACGGTCCGACCTGCGTCGGCTGCCGGACGTGGTGCGCACCGTTGCCGGCAAGCTACGAGCCGGGAAGATCGTCGTGGCCTTCCCGGAAGGCACCACCTGGTGTGGACGGGGCTTCGGCCGGTTCCGGCCGGCGATGTTTCAGGGCGCCGTGGACGCGGCCAGACCGGTTCAGCCGCTGCGGCTGAGCTATCACCACCGTGACGGAGCGTTGTCGACGGTGCCGGCCTTCATCGGGGACGAGTCGCTGCTGGCATCGGTGCGCCGGGTCATCACCGCCCGGCTCACGGTCTGTCACGTGCGGGTCGAGTCCCTGGAGCTGCCGGGCACGGACCGGCGCGATCTGGCCGGCCGTTGCGAGGCGGCGGTTCGCGGTGAGCGGCGGTTACCGGCGCACGCGCACGGCCTGGCCGCCTGAGCGGCATTCGGGCCGCTCGCGACCGGCGCTATCCTTGACTGGCCATGAGCTCTGAGCAGCCGGTCTACCTGGATCACGCCGCGACCACCCCGATGCACCCCGCCGCCATCGAGGCGATGACGGCTGCGCTGGCCACGGTCGGCAATGCGTCCTCGCTGCACGGCGCCGGCCGGGGCGCGCGTCGCCGCGTGGAGGAGTCCCGGGAGACCCTGGCGCAGCTGCTGGGTGCGCGACCGTCGGAGGTCATCTTCACCGCCGGTGGCACCGAGAGCGACAACCTGGCCGTCAAGGGCATTTACTGGGCTCGCCGCGCCGCCGAGCCGCATCGGCGGCGCATCGTGACCACCCCGATCGAACATCACGCGGTGCTGGATGCAGTCGGCTGGCTCGCCGAGCACGATGGCGCACAGGTCACCTGGCTGCCGGTGGGTGGCGACGGTTCGGTGTCCCCGGCCGCGCTGCGTGCGGTGCTACAGGAGCACGACGACGTGGCCCTGGTGACGGTCATGTGGGCCAACAACGAGGTCGGCACCATCCTGCCGATCGCCGAGTTGGCAGCCATCGCAGCCGAATTCGATGTGCCGATGCACAGTGACGCCGTCGCGGCGGCGGGGCACGTACCCGTCGACTTCGCCGCCGTGGACGGCTTGTCGGCGATGAGCGTGGCGGCGCACAAGTTCGGCGGTCCGGCCGGTGTCGGCGCGCTGGTGCTGCGTCGGGAGACCGCCTGCGTGCCGCTGCAGCACGGTGGCGGGCAGGAGCGGGACGTCCGGTCGGGCACGCCGGATGTCGCCGGTGTCGTGGCTATGGCTACTGCCGCCCGAATCGCCGTCGAAGGGATGGAGGTTGGCGCCGTGCGGGTGCGGGCGCTGCGCGACCGCCTGATCCGCGGCGTGCTGACGAGCGTGGACGACGCATGCCTCAACGGCGCCTCAGACCCTTACCGGCTACCGGGCAACGCCCACTTCACCTTTCGGGGCTGTGAAGGCGATTCGCTGCTGATGCTGTTGGATGCCAAGGGAATCGAGTGCTCGACCGGGTCGGCATGCACTGCCGGGGTCGCTCAGCCATCGCATGTGCTCATCGCGATGGGCGCCGACGCCGACAGTGCGCGTGGCTCGATCCGGCTTTCGCTCGGGCACAACAGCACCGGTGCGGACGTCGACGCCGCGCTGGCGGTGTTGCCGGCAGCTGTGGACCGGGCCCGGGAAGCGGCGCTGGCCAGTACGGGAGTGATCCGGTAGTGCGGGTTCTGGTCGCGATGAGCGGTGGCGTGGACTCGTCGGTGGCTGCCGCCCGGATGGTCGATGCTGGTCATCAGGTGGTCGGCGTGCATCTGGCGCTGTCCCCGGCCCCGGGAACGCTTCGGACCGGCTCGCGGGGGTGCTGCTCGAAGGAGGACGCCGGCGACGCCCGCCGCGTCGCCGACGTACTCGGAATCCCTTTCTACGTATGGGACTTCGCCGAGAAGTTCAGGGAGTCGGTGATCGACGACTTCGTTGACTCCTATGCCCGGGGTGAAACGCCCAACCCATGTGTGCGGTGCAACGAGCGGATCAAGTTCTCGGCGTTGGCGGGCCGTGCGCTCGCCCTCGGGTTCGAAGCGGTAGCCACCGGTCACTATGCCCGCCTCTCCGCGGGGCGGCTGCGCCGTGCGGTGGACGCCGACAAGGATCAGTCCTATGTGCTGGGTGTGCTGACGGCCGAACAGCTGCGGCACGCACTCTTCCCGATCGGTGACACTCCGAAGGCCCGGATCCGCGATGAAGCCGCCCGCAGGGGGCTCGCGGTTGCGGCGAAGCCGGACAGCCATGACATCTGCTTCATCCCTTCCGGCGATACCCGCGCCTTCCTGGGTGCGCGCATCGGCGTGCGCCCGGGCATCGTCGTCGACCGCGGCGGAACCGTCCTCGCCGAGCACGACGGCGTGCACGGCTTCACCATCGGGCAGCGCAAGGGTCTGGGCATACCCGGACCGGGAGCAGACGGACGTCCGCGCTACGTCAC
The DNA here is from genome assembly GCA_964513475.1 of uncultured Mycobacterium sp. Taxonomy (GTDB): domain Bacteria; phylum Actinomycetota; class Actinomycetes; order Mycobacteriales; family Mycobacteriaceae; genus Mycobacterium. The sequence goes on from CAZEMS010000045.1 coordinate 14,582, forward strand.
CGAGATTGACGCCGAAACCGCGACGATCCGCGTCGGCGGCATCGACGACCTGCAGGTATCGCGGCTCAGCGGCGAGCGGCCCGTCTTCACCTGCGGCGCTGCTCCTGACGGACCAGTCGAATGTGCGGTGCAGGTGCGCGCCCACGGCGGGATCGCCGACGGCGTCGCCGAGCTTCGTCAGGGCCGGCTGGAGGTCGATCTTCGCGCGCCGCTGCGCGGCGTGGCACCGGGACAGACGATGGTGCTCTATCGTCGCGACCCAGCCGGCGACGAGGTCATCGCCTCGGCGACGATCGCGCGCCGATGACCGAGGTTGCGCGCTACCTGTTGTTGTTGGTTCCCCCGCTGTGGCTCGGGATGGTGCTGGCGATCTCCTTCCTGGAGGCGCCGCTGAAGTTCCGGGCACCCGGAGTCACGCTGCCGGTGGGCCTGGGCATCGGCCGGCTGGTGTTCAAGGCACTCAACACCGTCGAGGTGGTGTTGCTGCTGTTGCTGCTGTCCTCGGCAGTCGCCGCCCCTCCGGGTCCGGGGGCGACGGTTCTGCTGGGCGTCGCCGCGGCTGTGCTGTTCGTTCAGATCGTGTTCGTGCGCCCGCCGCTGACCAAGCGGTCGAACCGGGTTCTGGCCGGGGAGGTGCTGCCGCGTTCGCGGGCGCACCTGGCCTACGTGGGGCTGGAGACGGTCAAGGTGATAGTGCTGACCGCCCTCGCGATCAGCCTCGCGGGCGGGGTTATCTGACACCAGCTGCGCGTCGGCGTCATTGGCGGGCGTCATCGCGCAGTCGCGCCGTGACCCACGCCAGGGCGGCGAACACCAGCACACCGCAGATGACGAACAGCCACCCCAGGGGGGCCTGTGTCCGCTCCGGGACGATGCCGACGACGCTCATCGTTGCGGCGACCACGAGGTAGGTCAACGCGCCGAACAGGCCACCGACGAGGCCGAGGTTGCGACTGAACAATCCCAGCGCGGTGGCCTGCGCCTGGGGCACCAAGGCTCCGCACCCCGCAACGGCCAGACAGGCCGCCGCGGTGATCACCCACGGGTTGACGCCGATCGTTGCGGCGGAAGCGACCAGCAGGAGTGCCCCGACCATGTAGACAGTCCAGTCGGCAAAGGCCAGCCGGCGAAAGCTCATCCTGGTGGCCAGCACCCCGGTCGAGAGACTCCCCAGCAGGACCGCGACACCGACGACCAGTGCGACCAGGCCGTAGGTCGACGGCGAAAAGCCCATCTGGTTCTGATAGAGGAAGGGGGCGGCAACGCCGAACGACAGCTGGGGGCCGGCCAGCAACCCGAAGATCGCCACCAAGCACAGGAAGACCGGATTGCGCGCTGTCGTACTCAGCACCTGCCAGGTCTGGCCGAACTGGAAGCGGGTGCGATCGCTTTTGTCCAGGGTTTCCGGCAGCGCAAGTGCGACGAGAAAACCAACCACCACGCTCAGGGCTGCCATCAGGACGAAAACTATTCGCCATGAGAAGAATTCAACGATGAATCCGCCCACCGCCGGGGCCAGCACCGGTGCCGACGACCACGCCGCGCCCATCAGCCCATTGACCGACCGTAAACGTGCCCCTTGGAAGCAGTCCGCCGCGGTGGCTATCGCCACCACGATGAATGCGCTGCATGCGACCCCCTGGACGAAGCGCAAGACCAGAAGCGTGCCGATCCCGCCGGCCGTCGCGCACCCAACGCTGGTAATCGCCAGTAGGGCCGCGCAACCCAGCAGGACCGGTTTGCGTCCCCAGGCGTCGGACATGATCCCCACGGGGAGGTATGCCAGCGCCATGCCGGCCATGAACACCGTCACCGTCGATTGCAGGGCGGTCGAACTGGAACCGATGCTGGCCTGCATCTGCGGCAGCGCCGGGGTGTAGACGTCCATCGGAATCTGGTTGAGGGGCACGACGACCAGCAGGATCGTCACGATTCGCCACGTTGGCACCGACGTTCGCAATGTGCTCCCTATCCGCCGACTATCCGTCGATGATCACCAGATCGGGATGCTCCGGCCGGACACCCATACCTACGAGACGCCCGGGCAGTCGGGCAAGCCATGGCCACCGCGCGACGAGCCGCACCGGCAGCGGCGGCCGGATTTGGCCGGGGCTGCCGAGTATCGGTGTGACGATTCTCTTCTGCAGGAAGACCTGTACCGCTTGGGTTGCGCGGGTCGGCAACTCACGTCGCTTCTGGACGCGGTCCAGGTCCGCGTCGGTCACCGCGCCGCGACGCAGCGGTGCGGCCAGCAGGTTGGCAGTGGCGACCGCGTCTTGAACAGCCAGGTTGATTCCGACGCCGCCGATCGGAGACATCGCGTGGGCGGCATCGCCGATGCACAGGAGCCCGGGCCGGTGCCACCGCTTGAGGCGGTCCACCCGAACCGTCAACAGCCGCAGATCGTCGAAGTCGGTGACCTCCTGGAGGCGCCCGTTCATGAAGGGTGCCATCGTCACGATCTCCTGACGGAAGACGTCGATTCCCCGCTTGCGTACCACCTCCAGCGAGCCCTTGGCGATCACGTAGCCGAGCTGCCAGTAGTCGCCTCGGTTGATCATGACCAGGATCGCGCCCTGACCGAAGTTTCCCATCGATTCGTCGGGGTCGCTGGGCAGGCGGGACATGCTGAACCACAGCACGTCCATCGGCGCGCCCAGATTGACCGCCGCCAGTCCGCCTCGGGCACGCACGGTAGAGGTCCGTCCGTCGCAGCCGATCACCAGTTCGCTGCGAATCTTCGTCGCGCCATCCGGGGTGCTGGCGACCACACCGACGACGCGTCCGCGCTCCTCGATCAGATCGGTGAACTCGGTCTGCATCATCAACCGGAACGATGGGTACCGCTTCGCTTCGGTAGCAAGGAAATTCAGGAAATCCCACTGCGGCATCATGGCGATGAACCGGCCCCGTACCGGCAAGTGGCGGAAATCGGCGGCGCGAGTGGTGACCGAGCCGAAGCGGACACTGAGCGTGGGTGTCGGTTGGTGCGGTCGCTGCAGCAACCGGTCGTAGAGTCCGAGTTCGTTCATGGCTTCCAGTGTCGAGGGGTGGATCGTGTCGCCGCGGAAGTCTCGCAGGAAGTCGCGGTGCTTCTCCAGCACGATCACATCGATGCCGGCTCGGGCCAGCAGGTAGCCCAGCATCATGCCGGCCGGTCCGCCGCCTGCGATACAACAGCGTGAGGTCAGGTCCGGTTCCATCACCGGCCTCGAGCAATCGCGGATCGCCAGTTCACCCCTGTGGACCCTACCGGTGGAAGGGTCAGCCGGGCACCGCGGCGAGAATGTTGGTCATCATGACGTCGGCCACCGAATCCGGAAACGAACAGAACGTCACCTCCACCAACACCACGTACTTCAATCGATAGTCGCGCCCGCAGGATCCTCCGGTGCGGATCTCTACCGACTCGTCGGTTGCCGCCCAGTTGCCGACGAACATCGTGCCCAGCGTGATCGAGTCACACTCGGCCACCTGCTGCAGCAGCGCGGTGAACGCGGCATGTGCGGTCGCGGGATCGCGGTAGGCGGCGGCGCCCTGGGAGATCAGGCCACCGGCCGGCGGATTCTGGTATGTCGTCTTGTGGAACTCTTCAACGTCGGCGCCGAAGGTCTGCGTCTCGGCGAAGATCCACGCACACTGCGGCGGTGTCGTCGCCGTGAACGGCTCGATGTCCATCGGAAACTTGCCATCCATCCCCGGGATGGGTGTGAGGTCCTCGCCGGCGCCGGTGATGGCCTGCATCTGCGCCCGGTCCAACATGATTGTCTCCACGTCGACCGGCGACAGGGAGTCGTCGTCCAGGCCCGCCGGCGTCCGGAACGCAGAACCGCTGACGGTCTGGGTACATCCGGCCGACAGCATCGCAGCCGCGGCGCAGCAGAGCAGTATCGGCCCGGGCCGAACGGTCACGGCGGCATCCCCTCCTGGATTGGAGACTAGCTGGCCCCGGCGATCCAACGGGGAGATCCAATTGGGACAGATCCAATACTGTTGGACAAGTGAGTGTTTTCGCCGCAGCCACCGGTATCGGATCTTGGCCCGGATCGTCGGCTCGGGAAGCCGCAGAGATCGTCGTCGGTGAGCTGCACACGCTGACCCACTTGGTGGAACTGCCCGATCGTGGTGTCGGAGCGGACCTCATCGGTCGGGCCGGCGCACTGTTGGTGGACATCAGCATCGACACTGGTCCCCGCGGCTACCGCGTCTTCGGCCGGCGCAGCGCGGCGGCCCGCCGCTCAGCCAGCCTGCTCGAGCAGGACATCGATGCGTTGGAAGAAGCTTGGGAGAAGGCCGGATTACCCGGCGGCGGCCGTGCCGTGAAGGTGCAGGCACCCGGTCCCGTCACGCTGGCCGCGGGCCTGGAGTTGCCAAACGGGCACCGGGCCATCACCGATTCCGGTGCGTTGCGCGACCTGGCCGCGTCATTGGCCGAGGGGGTCGCGGCACATCGCGCCCGGTTGGCGCGGCGACTGGATTCCACCGTGGTGGTGCAGCTGGACGAGCCCTTCCTGCCTGCAGCGCTGCAGGGACGACTCACCGGGGTGACCGGTCTGAGCGCTGTGCATCCGGTCGACGACGCGGTCGCCACGGGATTGCTTCAGGACTGCGTCGCCAAAGCCGGGACCGAGGTGATGGTGCACTGCTGTTCCGCCGGTCTTCCATGGAAACTGTTGCAACGCAGCACCGTGCACGCGGTCTCGGTCGACGCCACGGCATTGAAGCCAGTCGATCTCGACGGGGCGGGGGAGTTCATCGAAGCCGGGGGCGCGGTGATGCTGGGCCTGGTGCCATCGACTCGGCCTGGTTCTGGTGATCGTCGCGCACCATCGGTCGAGGAGATCGCCGCCGCCGCGGCCAGGTTCACCGACGGGCTGAGCTTTCCCCGCTCAGTGCTACCGGAGCGGATCGGCATCACCCCCACCTGCGGTCTGGCCGGCGCCACCGGGACCTGGGCGCGTACCGCGATCGGTCTCGCCGAACGGGCCGCCGAGATGTTGGCCGATGATGCTGAGGCGATCCAGACGGGGCGGGTCAGCGGGCGTCGAGCGCCTTGACCAGCCGACGCGATGCGACGATGCGGAACGATGCATCGACCAGTTCGCACACTTCGTCCCAGTCCACTTCTGCCGCGGTGAGGTCAAGCCCGAGCCAGCCGAACGGGCCCAGGTAGGCGGGGAAGAAGAAGCGCTCGTCCTGCTCGAGTGCGTCGCGATCGCCGTCGTCGACCTTGACCAGAACCGAATACGGGTACCCGAGGAACTCACCGGGCTTGTCGCCCTTGGAGTTACCGCCGAACACGGCGAACATCTTGGGCGCGCAGAACACCGGCCGACCCCAGGAAATCTTCTCGAACGCCTCCGGGAAACCGAGCGCGATGTCCCGCAGTTGCGCCAGACCGAAATCGTCGTCACCGAACATCACCGGATGCGGCATGCCACCAGCGTAACGGCGCACTCGGATAGCCTGCGATGGTGAGTTCGAAGGCAACCCCGGGCGCTTCCTCCGACCGCGTGTCTGACGGGGTCTCCGAGGCGCCGGACGACGCCGTCTCGCGCCGCCGCTGGCAGGAACTGGCGGACGAAGTACGCGAACACCAGTTTCGTTACTACGTTCGGGACGCGCCGATCATCACCGACGCCGAGTTCGATGCGATGCTTCGCGAACTGGGTCAACTCGAGCAACGCCATCCCGAACTGCTGACCCCGGATTCTCCGACACAGTTGGTCGGCGGTGCCGGGTTCGCCACTGATTTCAGCTCAGCCGAGCACCTCGAGCGGATGCTGAGCCTGGACAACGTGTTCGCTCCGGACGAGCTGGCTGCCTGGGCCGCCCGGATCCGCGGCGAGATCGGTGACGACGTGCACTACCTATGCGAACTGAAGATCGACGGAGTAGCGCTGTCGCTGGTGTACCGCGACGGCAGGCTGGTCCGGGGGGCCACCCGGGGCGACGGCCGTATCGGCGAGGATGTCACGCTCAATGCCCGCACCATCGAGGATGTGCCCGAAACCCTTACCAGCTCAGATGAATTCCCGATTCCCCGGGTGCTCGAGGTTCGGGGAGAGGTGTTCTTCCGGATCGCTGACTTCGAGGACCTCAACGCCGGTCTGGTCGCCGAGGGCAAGCCGCCGTTCGCCAACCCTCGAAACAGCGCCGCTGGTTCGCTGCGCCAGAAGAACCCGGCTGTGACAGCGCGACGCAGGTTGCACATGATCTGTCACGGAGTGGGCGGCACCGACGGATTCAGTCCGCCGACACTCCACGATGCCTACCGAGCGCTGCAGGCTTGGGGGCTGCCGGTGTCCGACTACACCGCAAGGGTGTGCGGCCTGGACGCGGTCTCCGAGCGCATCGCTTACTGGGGTGAACATCGCCACGATGTCGACCATGAAATCGACGGCGTGGTCGTCAAGGTCGACGAGGTGTCGCTGCAGCGCCGGCTCGGCGCGACGTCGAGGGCGCCACGCTGGGCGGTGGCCTACAAGTACCCACCCGAGGAGGCCCAGACCAGGCTGCTCGATATCCGGGTGAACGTCGGCAGGACCGGGCGCGTCACCCCGTTCGCCTACATGGAGCCGGTCAAGATCGCCGGTTCCACGGTCGGGTTGGCGACCCTGCACAACGCGTCGGAGGTCAAGCGCAAAGGGGTGCTGATCGGTGACACCGTTGTCATCCGCAAGGCCGGGGACGTGATCCCGGAGGTGCTGGGCCCGGTCGTCGACCTGCGCGACGGCTCGGAGCGAGAATTCGTGATGCCCACCGCGTGCCCGGAGTGCGGCACCGCCCTGGCGCCGGCCAAGGAGGGCGATGCCGACATCCGCTGCCCCAACGCACGGACCTGTCCGGCGCAGTTGCGCGAGAGGGTGTTCCACGTCGCCGGCCGGGGCGCCTTCGACATCGAGGGTCTGGGATACGAGGCCGCGATCGAACTGTTGCAGGCCGGAGTCATCGCCGACGAAGGTGACCTGTTCACCCTGACCGAAGACGACCTTCTGCGCACCGACCTGTTCACCACCAAGGGCGGAGGCCTGTCGGCCAACGGCAAGCGGTTGCTGGCGAATCTGGGCAAGGCCAGGGCACAGCCGCTCTGGCGGGTACTGGTGGCACTGTCGATCCGACACGTCGGACCCACCGCCGCGCGGGCGCTGGCCACCGAGTTCGGCAGCCTGGACGTCATCGCCGAGGCATCCGAGGAGCGCCTGGCCGCGGTCGAGGGGGTGGGACCGACCATCGCTGCCGCGGTCACCGACTGGTTCACCGTGGACTGGCACCGCGCGATCGTCGACAAGTGGCGCGCTGCGGGAGTGCGGATGGCCGACGAGCGCGACGCCGATATCGAACGGACCCTGGAAGGGTTGTCCGTCGTCGTCACCGGGTCGTTGGCCGGATTCTCTCGGGACGAGGCCAAGGAGGCGATCCTGGCTCGTGGCGGAAGGGCGGCCGGATCGGTGTCGAAGAAGACGGCCTACGTGGTGGCCGGGGAAGCGCCGGGCTCCAAATATGACAAAGCGGTCGAACTCGGGGTGCCTGTCTTGGACGAGGACGGTTTCCGGAGACTGTTGGAACGCGGGCCGAACGCGCCAGGCGGCGACTAGGCGGGCAGCATGTGACTGATCCTCTGGCACCCGCCCTGGCCCGCGCGTCCTCGCGGCTGGCGCCGCCGCGCACCCCGGTGCTCAGTGTGCTCATCCACAGCGGCGTGTTCGCTGCCTGGGTGGCGCTGTTCCTGCTCGCGTTCGGTCGCGGCGGTGTCATCGCGTGGTCGATCGGGCTGGCGTATCTGGGCTACGACGCCGCTTTACAGGTGTTCACCGGCTGGCAGATCCGGCGAATCGCTACAGCCCGAACCGCAGACCCCGCGGCCGTCCGGAGCGCACCCGCCGAATCCGCGCGGACGACGGTGGCGGTGATCGTGGCGGCCTATGACGAGGCCACGGTGCTACCCACCACACTGCAAGCGCTGCTCGCCCAGACCGATCCCCCCGAGGAGATTCTCATCGCCGACGACGGATCGACCGACGGCACCGCCGATCTGCTGCGTGGCCGGTTTGGTCTGACGTCACCGGACCTGGATGAAGCAAGCGGGCCGGCGCGGGTGGCCTCGACACAGATCATCTGGCTGCGGCTGCGTCACGGTGGCAAGGCCCGCGCCCTCAACAAGGCCCTTGTCGCCACCGCCGCTGACGTCGTGTTGACGGTCGACGCCGACACGGTGCTCGATAGCTCCGCCGTCAGCGCTGTGCGGCAAGCCTTCTGCGGTGAAGACGAACTGACCGGTATCACCGGGATCATCACGCCCATCTGTCAGCGGTCGGTCAGCGGCCGGGTGCTGCAGTGGTTTCAGACCTACGAGTACATCCGCAATTTTCTGGGCCGGTATGCGTGGATGCGCATCGGCTGCCTGCAGCTGATCTCGGGGGCGTTCGCAGGGTTTCGCCGGCAGGCCGTTGTCGACGTCGGGGGATTCGACGACACCTGCCTCGTCGAGGACTACGAGTTGGTGCACCGGATGCGCCGATACGCCGGGAACCGCGGCCTGGACTGGCGGTTCCGGGTGCTGGGCGACGCCCAGGCGCGCACCGAGGCACCCGGCTCGGTATCGGCGCTGCTGCGCCAACGCCGGCGCTGGTTCGGTGGCTTCCTGCAGACCCAGTGGTGGTACCGCGCGATGGTCGGTGACCGCCGGGTGGGCCGGCTGGGCACGGTGATGCTGCCGATCAAGGCGCTCGATGCGGTACAGCCGCTGTACGGGCTGACCGCACTGGCGCTGCTTGTGATGTTCGCAGTCACCGGGCAATGGGCAGTCCTGGGCCCGGTCGCATTGCTGGTGTTCGGCAAGCTCGGAATCGACGTGCTGTTCGCAATGTGGTCGATGCGGCTGTACCGCCGCTGGGTCGGCGATTCCGGGCGTGCCAGCCTGGCGGCGGCTGCGGCTTCCACGGTGATCGAGCCGGTCACCTTCCGGCTACTGCTGCACTCCGGTGCGGTGCTTGGCTGGCTGGCTTTCCTGGGCGGCGCACAGCGTTGGGGACACCAGCAACGGTTCACGATGGGCGCCACCGACGAACCCGCCGGTTCCTGACGGCCCGGAACCTCAGCGCAGGATCGTGGTGACGATGCCCGCCAGGTGGCCCAGGCGAGCCACCTCCGAAGGGCGGAACTGCGGGCCTCCCGGCCGGCCCAGAACCACCGCCGTGTGGGGATCGCCCAGGGGGGCGGCGGCCAGCGTGGTGTCGATGTCGCGCCACACCTGCGGCACCCAGCCTGACGTGTTGTCGAGTGCCTGGGCGTGCTCGATCGGCAGCCAGGGCGCGTCGTCTGCGTGGGTCTCGGGTGCGCCGGGACTGCCGGCGATTCGCTGCAGACCAGATCCGGTCATCCGGACCACGGTGCACCAGCCGACCCGCAGCGCACGAGGGGCCTCGTCTGCAAGCACCTGCAGTTTCCTGCTGCGGTCGTCGACGGCGGCGATGTGCTCGATGAGCTCGAGTTCGCGGTGGGCTTCCAGCAATCCGGTGTGCGGCCGGATGCTGTCCACTCGCACGCCGGTGAGGCTCTCGGCGGCGGTGATGAGCATGTCCGGCATCGCGCCGGCGGGCAGTTCGACAACCAAGTCGTCGACGGCGTACCCCGAGGTCCGCTCCACCACGTCCAGCGACAGGATGTCGGCCCCTACCGAGCCCAGCGCAACCGCCAGCGAGCCGAGACTGCCCGGTCGATCCGCGAGTTGGACCCGCAACAGATAGGAGCGCACGCGTAACACTGTTGCACAGCGCTTATGGTGCAGCAGCGCCAGGAACCCCGCGAAGATACACCGTGCACGCGGCCGATCTGCAGTCGAACTGGGGCGCGAAACGCCGATCCGCGCGCACGGTCGCGCCCGCCACGGTGTCCGCGCCGGCGATGACGATCCGCACGTGGGGGTCATCGAGGATGCGGGCGACGGCGTCGGCGTCGGCGTCATCGGGGATGCGCAACGCGTGATTGGAGAGGTCCGCCGGCCACACCAGGTACGGCAGTTCCATCGACCCGTCGAACACGGTGATCTCGCCCGGGCCGAGCCGGCCTCTGACCTCCACATAGTCGGTCGGTGGGCCGTCCGCGCCGACGGCGCGCTGCCGTTGCTCGGCGGTCATGTTCGGATAGGCGGTCAGCGGAGGGCCTTCACCGGTCAACCCCGGGTAGGCCAGGTACAGGCCGAACGCGCTGGCCAGCGCCACCACCCATAACGCCGCGGTGCGCGCGATCTGTCCCATGCGCTGGATTTCAAGGACCGCGAACGCCAGCACCAGACCGGCGAATCCCAGCACGTAGCGGGCCACGGCCGGGTCGGGGGTGGCCAGCGTCGCGGCAAAGCACACCGCGACCGCCGCCGAGCGGGTCCTGATCGCGGCGATCACCGCGATCGGCAGCGCGCCGAGAAACACCAAACCGAGGCCGCCGATGCGGATGTCGAACACCGGCAACGGCGGAACCACCGTCGACCAGGACGTCACCACGCGCTCCACCAGGTTGCCGTGGGCGCGTGGGGCTGCCGCGCCGGCGCCCAGCAGTTCGGACATCGCGTAGCGGCCCGGCAGGTGGATGGGGCCGATATCCATACGGACCGGCCACACCGGATTGCCGAACCGGACCGTGTTGACGAGGTAACTCTGGGCGCCGAGGACGGCTGCCACCAGCCAGCCCGCGCCGGCCGAACCGCCGTACCCGGCTCGGTATGCCCGCACCGTCAGCACCGCCAGCAACAGGACTGCACCGACCGGGGCGCTGGGCTTGGTGCCGAGGAAGAGACCGATGGCCACCGCGGCCAGCAGGATCTCTCGCCGTTTCATCGGACCGAGCACAAAGGCGACCGCGGTGATCAGCAGCGCCGCCGAGGCGACGTCGGTGTAGTTGGTCGGCAGCTGCAAGAAAACCGCCGGTAAGCACAACCACGCTGCGCCGGCCGCCACGGCGTGGTCGGCGCGGGCGCCGTGCTGTCGGGCCACGGTGGCGATCGCCAGCGTGCCCAGCAGGCCGAAGGGCAGGTGTGCGAGCTCGACCAGTCGATCGTCGGGCAGCAGCGCGCGCCACCCGGTGAACGCGTACTCGACGATGTGGGGATAGGTGGACAGATACGGCGCGTCGGTGGGCAGATCGTTGAACGTGCCGTTCTGCAGGACGAAGTTGACGAACGGCAGGTGGTAGCCCAGCGCGTCCCACTGCCAAACCGGTAGGTAGTAGGCGCTGACGCACGCGATCACCACCGCGACAACGGCCACGACCAGCAGCGGCAGCGTCTCTCTGCTCAGCGCAGACCGCCACGGCAGTCGCCATTCGGCCCGCTGTCGCCGGCCGAGCACGAGCACCGCAGCCGCGGCGCACCCCAGAACGGCTAGCAGGACGCCCGCGTTGAGCACCCCGATCGCGCCGGTCACCCGGACCGTGACGACCAGCAAGGTCAGCGTCAGCAACGCCCCGGCGAGCAGGCGCCGCGGTGCATCGGCGGCAGGAAGTGCCAGCGCACCCGTTCCGAGCGTCAACACGACCAACAGCGGTAGGCCGGCGGGAATCAGACCCCAGGGCACGCCCTCAATCTCCCATGCTCGGCCGCCTGGCGGCGGCCCACTAGGCTCTCATGTCGTGTCGCGTATCTCCCGAGACGAGGTTGCCCATCTGGCGCGCCTGGCCCGGCTCGCCCTGACCGACGACGAGCTGGACAGCTTCGCCGGCCAGCTGGACGCCATTCTGGCCCATGTGGGCCAGATCCAGGCCGTCGACGTCGGCGGCGTCGAGCCCACCGGCAACCCGCTCAAAGACGTCAACGTCACCCGTCCGGATACCGTTGCCCCGAGCCTGACCCAGGACGAGGCCCTGGCCCAGGCTCCCAAGGCCGCTGACGGGCGCTTCGCCGTGCCGCGGATTCTGGGGGAACCGGAATGAGCGACCTCGTTCGTCTCGACGCCGCCACCCTGGCGGCCAAGATCGCGGCCAAGGAGTTGACGTCCACCGCCCTCACCCAGGCCTGCCTGGACCAGATCGCCGCCACCGATGACCGCTACCACGCGTTCCTGCACGTAGCGCCGGAGCAAGCGTTGGCCGCGGCCGCCGAGGTGGACGCGGCCGTGGTGGCCGGTCGGCGACTTCCGTCGGCGCTCGCCGGCGTTCCGGTGGCCGTCAAGGACGTCTTCACCACCACCGACATGCCGACCACCTGCGGTTCGAAGATCCTCGAGGGCTGGCGCTCGCCCTACGATGCGGCAGTCACCGAACGGCTGCGTGCGGCCGGAATGCCGATTCTGGGCAAGACGAACATGGACGAGTTCGCGATGGGTTCATCCACCGAGAACTCGGCGTACGGACCGACCCTCAACCCTTGGGACCTCGAGCGCGTCCCGGGGGGTTCCGGCGGCGGCAGCGCCGCGGCGCTGGCCGCGTTTCAGGCACCGCTGGCCATCGGCTCCGACACCGGTGGCTCGATTCGCCAGCCTGCCGCGCTGACCGCCACCGTGGGAGTGAAACCCACCTACGGCACCGTGTCCCGCTACGGCTTGATCGCCTGCGCGTCCTCCCTCGACCAGGGCGGACCCTGCGCACGCACGGTGCTCGACACGGCGCTGCTGCACCAGGTCATCGCCGGGCACGACCCGAGGGACTCGACATCCGTGCCAGCTGAGGTGCCTGATGTCGTCGCGGCCGCGCGTGCCGGCGCGGACGGCGATCTGCGCGGGGTACGGGTCGGTGTGGTGCGCCAGCTGCGCGGCAGTGACGGCGACGCCGGTTACCAGGACGGCGTCCTCGCGTCGTTCAACGCCGCGGTCGAACAGCTCACCGCGCTGGGCGCCCAGGTCACCGAGGTGGACTGCCCCAATTTCGTCCATGCCATGGCCGCCTATTACCTGATCCTGCCCTCGGAGGTCTCGAGCAACCTGGCCCGGTTCGACGCGATGCGATTCGGGTTACGGGTCGGCGACGACGGCACGCACAGCGCAGAAGAGGTGATGGCGCTGACCCGCGCCGCCGGATTCGGCCCGGAAGTGAAGCGCCGCATCATGATCGGCACCTACGCCCTGTCGGCGGGCTACTACGACGCCTACTACAACCAGGCGCAGAAAGTCCGCACCTTGATCGCCCGAGACCTGGACGAGGCCTACCGCAGCGTCGACGTACTGGTGTCACCGGCTACACCGACTACCGCTTTCGCGTTGGGGGAGAAGGTCGACGATCCGCTGGCGATGTACCTGTTCGATCTGTGCACGCTGCCGTTGAACCTTGCCGGGCATTGCGGCATGTCGGTGCCATCGGGGCTGTCGCCCGACGACAACCTGCCGGTCGGGCTACAGATCATGGCACCGGCGCTGGCCGATGACCGGCTCTACCGGGTCGGGGCCGCGTACGAAACTGTGCGCGGTCCGCTGCCGACTGCCGTCTAACAGGGGAGAATGCTGACATGCGGATCGGAGTACTCACCGGCGGAGGAGACTGTCCCGGGTTGAACGCGGTGATCCGGGCGGTGGTCCGTACCTGCGACGCCAGATACGGTTCCACGGTCGTCGGATTCCTCGACGGGTGGCGCGGACTGCTGGAGGACCGGCGAATCCAGCTGCACAACGACGACCGCAACGACCGGCTACTGGCCAAGGGTGGCACCATGCTCGGCACGGCGCGGACCAACCCCGACAAGCTGCGCGCCGGCCTGGACCAGATCAAGCAGACCCTCGACGACAACGGCATCGATGTGCTCATCCCGATCGGTGGTGAGGGCACCTTGACGGCCGCACACTGGCTGTCCGAGGAAAACGTTCCCGTGGTCGGGGTGCCCAAGACCATCGACAACGACATCGACTGCACGGATGTGACCTTCGGTCACGACACCGCGCTGACGGTCGCGACCGAAGCCATCGACCGATTGCACAGCACCGCCGAGTCGCATCAGCGGGTGATGCTGGTGGAAGTGATGGGTCGACACGCCGGCTGGATCGCACTGAACTGCGGTCTGGCCTCAGGCGCGCACATGACCCTGATTCCGGAGCAGCCGTTCGACGTCGAAGAGGTGTGCCGACTGGTCAAACAACGGTTCGTGCGCGGAAACTCGCATTTCATCTGCGTGGTCGCCGAAGGCGCCAAACCCGCGGAGGGCTCGATGCAGCTGCGCCAAGGCGGCATCGACGAGTTCGGCCACGAGCGGTTCACCGGAGTCGCGCAGCAGCTGGCATCCGAGGTGGAGCAGCGGATCAACAAGGACGTCCGGGTGACGGTGCTCGGACATGTTCAGCGCGGCGGGACGCCAACCGCGTACGACCGCGTACTGGCCACCCGGTTCGGGGTGAACGCTGCTGATGCCGCCCACGCAGGCGAGTACGGGATCATGGTTTCGCTGCGGGGGCAGGACATCGGCCGGGTTCCGCTGGCCGACGCCGTGCGGCAGCTCAAGCTGGTCCCACAGAGCCGCTATGACGACGCCGCCGAGTTCTTCGGCTGACCGGAGAAGGGAACTGTTGGGCCCCATGACTGTTGCGCCGACCGCCGAGCTGGCCGACTACGACGTCGTAATCGAACGCTATGAACCGGTCCTGGGCCTCGAGGTGCACGTGGAACTGTCCACCGCCACCAAGATGTTCTGTGGCTGCGCCAACCGGTTCGGCGCCGAGCCCAACACCCAGGTCTGCCCGGTCTGCCTGGGCCTGCCCGGATCGCTGCCGGTGCTCAACCGGGCGGCGGTGGAGTCGGCCATCCGCATCGGCCTGGCGCTGAACTGCGAGATCGTGCCGTGGTGCCGCTTCGCGCGGAAGAACTACTTCTACCCGGACATGCCGAAGAACTATCAGATCTCACAGTACGACGAGCCGATCGCGACCAACGGATACCTCGACGTACCACTCGATGACGGCAGCACGTGGCGGGTCGGTATCGAACGAGCGCACATGGAGGAGGACACCGGGAAGCTGACCCACATCGGCAGCGACACCGGGCGCATCGAGGGGGCAACGACATCGCTGATCGACTACAACCGATCCGGTGTCCCGCTGATCGAGATCGTCACCAAGCCGATTGAGGGAACCGGGGAGCGGGCACCGGAGATCGCCCGGGCGTATGTGACCGCTTTGCGGGACTTGTTGCGCGCGTTGGGTGTATCCGATGTGCGGATGGATCAGGGATCGATGCGCTGCGACACCAACGTCTCACTCAAACCGAGGGGCCAGACCGAATTCGGCACCCGTACCGAGACGAAGAACGTGAACTCGCTCAAGAGCGTCGAGGTGGCGGTGCGCTACGAGATGCGCCGCCAGGCAGCCATTCTCGACGCAGGTGGCCAGATCCATCAGGAGACCAGGCACTTTCACGAGGCCGGCTACACCTCGCCTGGGCGCAGCAAGGAGACCGCCGAAGACTACCGGTACTTCCCAGAACCCGATCTGGAGCCGGTGTCACCCAGCGCCGAGCTGATCGAGCAGCTGCGGACCACGTTGCCCGAGCTTCCGTGGTTGCAACGCAAGAGAATTCAACAGGACTGGGGTATCTCCGATGAGGTGATGCGGGACCTGGTCAATGCCGGTGCGGTGGAACTGGTCGCGGCGACGGTGCAACATGGTGCTTCCAGCGAGGCGGCCCGGGCGTGGTGGGGCAACTTCCTGGTGCAGAAGGCCAACGAGGAGGGCGTGGCCGTTTCCGACCTGTCGATCACGCCGACGCAGGTCGCAGCGGTGGTCAAGCTCGTCGAGGACGGCAAGCTATCCAACAAGCTGGCGCGTCAGGTGGTCGAGGGGGTGCTGGCCGGTGAGGGCGAGCCGGAACAGGTGATGACCGACCGCGGGCTGGCGGTGGTGCGAGACGACTCGATCATCCAGGCAGCGGTCGATGAAGCCCTGGCCGCCAACCCCGAGATCGTCGAGAAGATCCGCGGCGGCAAGGTGCAGGCAGCGGGGGCGATCGTCGGCGCCGTGATGAAGGCCACCAGGGGTCAGGCCGATGCCGCGCAGGTGCGCGAACTGGTGCTGACCGCGTGCGGTCAGCACCCTGCGCAGTCCTGACGTTGCCTGCGGCCCGGCGTTCCGCCTAGTTAGGGGGCGTTTGCCCCGGCGGTGCCGGGCGTGCCGGGTGTGCCAGTGGGGCCGCCGTCGCCGCCGTCGGTACCGTCGCCGCCGGTTCCGCCGTTGACACCGCTGCCGCCGCTGCCGCCGTTGCCGCCGTCACCGGTTCCGTCGACGCCTGGAGCACTGCCGTCGCCGCCGTCCCCGCCGTTGCCGCCGATGCCCGCGTCAGCGCTGTTGCTGATGCCTGACCCGCCTGCGCCGCCGTTGCCACCGTCGGCACCGTCGCCGCCGTCGCCGCCGGTCCCGCCGTCACCGCCGGTGGCGACGGAGTTGCTACTGCCCGGATTGATCTGGCCGGCCCCGCCTGCGCCGCCGTTGCCGCCGTTGCCGCCGTTGGTTCCGGCAGTCCCACTGTCTCCGCCGTCACCACCTGTCGCAGTGCCGTTACCGCCCTGGAAAGCGGCTGCTTGACCGACCCGGCCCGTGCCGCCTTGACCGCCGGTCCCGCCGTCGAAGCCGTCACCGCCGTCACCGCCGGTACCGGAACCGGTACTGCCGGGCCCGTAGATAACGGCTGCGACCGCACCCTCGGCGCCGTCGCCTCCGGTGCTTCCCGCGCCGGTCCCGTTGCCGCCGCTGCCGCCTTGAGCGTCGCCGGTGGCGCTTGCCTGGTAGCCCCAAACGATGCCTCGTGCGCCGTCACCGCCTTGACCACCGTCGATTCCATCGCCGCCATTGCCGCCGATGGCAGTGCCGTCGCCGACGGCTCCGGTGGAGTTGGTGGCCTGGATCGCG
This sequence comes from uncultured Mycobacterium sp., assembly GCA_964513475.1. Taxonomy (GTDB): domain Bacteria; phylum Actinomycetota; class Actinomycetes; order Mycobacteriales; family Mycobacteriaceae; genus Mycobacterium. The sequence goes on from CAZEMS010000045.1 coordinate 31,393, forward strand.
CCGTATACGCCGTGACCGCCGGTGCTGCCCTCGCCGATGCCGTCGCCGCCCCTGCCGCCGATTGCGGTGCCGCTGGCATGGCCGGGATTGCCGGTGATCAACGTGCCGCCGATGCCGCCGTCGCCGCCGGTTCCCCCGTCGATACCGTCACCCCCGTCGCCACCGATGGCAGTGCCTTCGGCGATACCCACCCCGAAGGCCTGGATGGCAGTGAATCCCCCGTCGCCGCCGGTGCCGCCATTGGTGCCGCCGTTTCCGCCGTTTCCGCCAGTGGAGGTGCCGCTGGCGGTGCTGGATGCGCCGCTGGCCCAGATGAGGCCCGCGCCGCCGACGCCCCCGACCCCGCCGGCAGCGACGGTCGTACCGTCGCCACCTCGGCCGCCGGTGCCACCGGTGGCGTCACCACTGGCGTCACCGCCGGTGGGGGCGTTGATGGCAGCGCCGCCACCGCCGCCGCCGCCGCCGCCGCCATAGCCGGGCCCGCCTTCAGCGCCGGCAGCGCCGGTTCCGCCGTCGCCACCCTCGCCGGCGGTCGCAGTGCCGCTCGCGTTGGCGCCGACGATGAGGCTTGCGCCCGACCCGCCGCGACCGCCATCTCCGCCGTCGCCGTGTGCGCCACCACCGTCGCCGAGCCCGCCCTGGCCGCCGGTGCCGCCGGTGCCTCCGGGCTTCGGCACACCGGCAGCGTCGAGTTCATGGCCGTCGCCGCCGTCGCCGCCGTCGCCGCCGGTGCCGCCGTCGCCGTCGTTGCCGCCATTTCCGCCGTTTCCGCCAGTTCCGCCGATTCCGGCGGAACTGGTGTCACCGGTTCCGAGGGTGCCGCCGCCATTGCCGGCGAGTCCTCCGTCGCCTCCGTCGCCTCCGTCGCCGCCGTCGGCGCCGTCACCGCCATTGCCGCCGACACCACCGGTACCGCCAATCCCGCCGTCGCCGCCGGCGCCGGTATAGCGCGCGGCCCCGCCTGCTCCGCCGTTTCCGCCGTTTCCGCCGTCGCCGCCGTCGCCGCCGCTCACCCCTTCGAGGCTGCTGTTGTCGAGTCCGGCGGCGCCTGCTCCGCCGTCACCGCCCTGGCCTCCGGTGCCGCCGGTGCCGGCGCCGCCGGGGGCGCCGTCGCCTCCGTCGCCGCCGTCGCCGCCGTTTCCGCCGTCACCGGCGTCGCCGTCGGTGCCGTGGGCCGATCCGGTGCCGGCTGTTCCGGCGCCACCGCCGTCGCCGCCGGTGCCGCCGTCGCCGCCATCACCGCCGACACCATTTGGGACGGCGCTGTTGTCGACGCCGTCGCCGCCGTCGCCGCCGAGGCCGCCGGTGCCGCCGTTGCCGCCGTCACCGCCAGCGCCTTGGACACCGCCGGCTCCGCCGGCTGCGCCGCCGGTGCCGCCGGTGCCGCCGTCACCGCCGGTGCCGCCCTGGATGCCGGCATCGCCGGTGCCGTCGACGGCGTCGGCGCCGAACCCGCCGGTGCCGCCGTTACCGCCGTCGCCGCCGGTTCCACCGTCACCGTCGTCACCATCTGTGACGGTTCCGAAGCCGCTCGCATCGCCGCGCGCCCCGCCGGACCCACCATCGCCTCCGACGCCTCCGTTGCCTCCAGCGCCAGGTTCCTCGCCGCCGCTACCAGCGCCCCCGTTGCCTCCGGTTCCGCCCGCACCACCGATACCACCGTTGCCGCCGCTCGCGTCTGAGGTTGCACTCAGCGCATTTCCACCAGCCCCGCCGGCGCCACCGTTACTGCCTGTGCCGCCGTTACCGCCGTTCTCACCTGTACCAGCCTGCGCATCATCGCCGTCGACACCGGCCCCGCCGTCACCGCCGTTGCCGCCATTGCCGGCAGTCGCCACGCCATCGGCGGTGGCGTGGCCACCGGCCCCGCCGTTGCCCCCACCGGTGAGCCCGTACCCGCCGGCGCCACCATGACCGCCGATGGCATCCCCACCTTCGACAGCTGTCGCCGATCCACCGCGACCGCCGTTGCCACCGATACCATCGGCTGACGCTGCACCGTTGCCGCCATTACCGCCGATGGCCACGCCCCCTATCGAGTAGGCGTCCCCACCGTCAGTGCCGTGGCCGCCATTGACGCCGGCAACGCCGTCAACGCCATCGCCGCCGTAGGCAATCCCACCGCCGGTAGCTGCCGCCGAACCGCCGTTACCGCCTGCTGCTTCGACACCGTCGGCGGACAGCCCGCCAGTGCCACCGTTGCCGCCGGTCGCCTCGCCAACGTTGGAAGTGGCCCCCCCGCCATTACCGCCGGTACCTCCGTCGGCGACGCCAGTCCCGCCGATACCCCCCTTGCCGCCGACGGCAGATCCACCACCGGTAGCAGCCGCTGAACCGCCGGTACCGCCATTGCCGCCCACGGCGGCGGCGGCGGCGCCGCCGCCATTGCCACCGCCTGTGACGATGTCGCCGCCGAGGCCACCGGCGCCGCCGGTTGCCGCGCCATCGACAGTGGTGGCTGTGCCGCCCGCTCCGCCGATTCCGGCGGTGAGGCCGTCCCCGCCGGTACCACCCGTGCCGCCGAAGGCCTCCCCGAACTCATTGGTTGCGTCACCGCCGGCACCGCCGGCACCACCAGCACCCGCGCTGCCACCGGCAACGAGGGAGTCACCGCCTGTGCCGCCGGCGCCGCCGTTACCGCCCACACTTGTTCCAGCGGCTGCGGAACCGGCGTCGCCGCCGACGCCTCCGCTACCGCCGTTGCCGCCTGGCCCATGGGTGCCAGTACCGCCGTTGCCGCCCGCTCCGCCGTTGCCGCCGGTGCTGTTGGTACCGGCGTTGGCACCGCCGGCGCCGCCGTTTCCGCCAGCCCCGCCGTCGCCGGCATTTCCGTTGCCGCCGTTGCCGGCGTTGCCGGCGTTGCCGCCGGTGCTGTTGTTGCCTGCGTTATCGCCTCCAGCGCCGCCGTTTCCGGCCGCACCACCGTCGCCGCCGAGCGCGTTGGTGCTGTCGCCGCCGTCGCCTCCGTTGCCGCCGTCGCCGCCGGTGCTGTCGTTGGTGGCGTAGTCGCCGCCGGACCCGCCGGTGCCGCCGTTTCCGCCTAGGCCGCCATTTCCGTCGGTGCTGTCGCCGCCGGTGCCACCGTTGCCACCAGTGCCGCCGGTGCTGTTGTTGCCGGCGTTGTTTCCGCCGTTTCCGCCGTCGCCGCCGTTTCCGCCGGCCCCGCCGTCGCCGGTGGTGCCGGTGCCACCCGTGCCGCCGGCGCCGCCGGCGCCGCCCAGGCTGTTGTTGCCGGCGCCGTAGCCGCCGGTGCCGCCGGCACCACCGCCACCGCCGTCACCTCCGCCGAGGTCACCGTCGCCGCCGGTGCCGCCGTTACCGCCGTTACCGCCGACACTGTTGCCACCGGCTCCGGCTCCGCCGTTGCCGCCGGTTCCGCCGTTGCCACC
>CAZEMS010000046.1:0-33967 GCA_964513475.1 uncultured Mycobacterium sp.
GTGGGTCTCTGGTGATGCGGAGGTCTCTGGTGATGCGGAGGTCTATGGCAATGCGAGGGTCTCTGGCAATGCGAGGGTCTCTGGCGATGCGTGGGTCTCTGGCGATGCGTGGGTCTATGGCAATGCGTGGGTCTATGGCAATGCGGAGGTCTCTGGCAATGCGGAGGTCTATGGCAATGCGTGGGTCTCTGGTGATGCGGAGGTCTCTCCAATAAATATAACCGGAGGGGCTTTTGACATAACGGTCACCGATGAGGGTTTGCAAATAGGCTGTCAATTCAAAACCTTTGCGGAGTGGAAAAAGACCACGCTAAAGCAAATCAGAGACGATGCTGGTGAAGATGGTGTGAAACTATGGAAGCAATATAAGGAGCATATCTTAGGCATAGCCAAATTGCATCACGCAAGGGTTAAAGAGATAAAGAAGAAAAAGGAGTAAATTTAGATGGGGTGCGGTGCTGAAAGTAGAAGCACCTAATGCCCAAGGCTCGTTACGCGAGAGCGGGAGTAACGCCCCGCCACCCCTTCTAAGTTTATTTGTTAATTAAAAGGAGAAAAAGAATGAGAAAATGGACTAAGATTTTGCCGTACATTTTTCTTGAATGGTACGCAAAAAAATATTGCAACAGACTTGTTGAATCTGATGGGTCAGAATGGGCAGAATTATATGGCTCTGATAAACCTTTAAAAGGCGCGGGTGTTTTAATAAGGTTATCTAATGCGAAAAAGGATAAAACCATAATCCCCACGCAGGGAAGAAGGTAAAAAATGCCAGATATATCAAAATGCGTAAACGGCTGCGAAAAACAAGATAAATGTTATCGTTGGTATTCAAAGCCAAATGAATTTAGGCAAACTTATGCCGATTTTAAACCAGACGAAAATGGCGAATGTGAATATTTTTGGGAGAGAGATAAATGCTAATAGAAGTTTTTGGACACTGGATTAATTGTAACAATGTAGACATGATATTACCTATCGGAGAAGTAAGAAAAGATTCTCGTGTTTTATGTTTTAGCGGCAGCCTTATAATAAAAAATAAAACCCCCGCTGAAGTAGCAGAAGAAATTAACAGAAAGGTGAAGGAGAATGGTGGCTTTTAATTTCAAGCAAGATTTTGCTGGTAAGGTGCTATCAGGCGAAAAAACTAGCACGATAAGAAAAACCAAAAGATGCAAGGTTGGCGATAAAATGCAGTTATATACAGGGCAGCGAACAAAAGAATGTAAAAAGCTCGCTGATGCTATTTGCGTTGCAACGGCAAGATTTTTTATTAATGAGCAAATATTGTGGCGCATAGAAAACTGCGAGGGAGCATTTTGCAATGAAAGAGCTTTACATGAGAAAGAGGGGTTTAAAAACATTAAAGAAATGATGATGTTTTTTGTTAATCAATATGGCTTGCCTTTTGAGGGCTATATTCATGAATGGAAGATAACAAGCAAGAATGCAGGGAGCTGTTTTTAGATGAGTGAAGCTGAAATGATTGAAGTCGTTAGGGTATTTGCAGCATACGCAATAGGAATCGGTGCAAGCTGTTTAATATTGTCTGTTTTTGCGAGCCTCTCGATGATTTTCATTTGTATAAGTAAAGCGATGTATGGGAGCGTGCTAAAATGAAAGACTTTGAACAAAAAACAATAGAGCGGATGGCTGCCAAAATATATGAAACATCTCCTTATGATGGATATAATACTTGGGAAGAATTCCTATTAGCCGACGAGGTAGAAAACAAACTTCTAGATGATATGTATGAAGGTGTAGCAGAATTAATAAAGCAAAGCGCAAAAGAAGCCTACAAAGTCAGTGGAGCTGAAAATATACCAGAGCTGGTGGAGATTTTAACGATGATAAAAGTTGCTCCAGAAGAAGCAACCCAAGAGCATTATGATAAGCTGAAAGCATTGGCGGGCTTTGCTTTAGATAGGCTACCAGAGGAGTTGAGATGATAAAGCGACTAGGAACTTGTAGCATTTGTGGCGGTAGCGTTTTTATTGCCGAACATCATTACATGTTCGGTGATTCGCCTACACCTACTTGCGCAAGATGCGGAGCGACAGCTAAGGGTTGGAACGATACTATAGAAATGGAAAACCCAAAGTCACCTCGTGATATGCTTAATGATGTAAAATGCGAGGTAAGGAGTTAAAATGAAAAAGCTAACAGATAAACTAAAACAGGTGGGAGAGGGGTTGTGAGTTTAGTGTACGATGCGCCATACACTATTAAATTTGTGTACGCTCCGTTAAACACAAATCAATTTGCCTATCAAAAGCGATTGAATATGAGAGACAAACGAATCACCCAAGTCCTAGCGGCGGCTAAGAAGAAAAGCTTTGAATTAACCTTATGGATAGTGAGAAATAGAAATGATTATATTAGATGAGCAACCAACCAAAGCGGTTTATGTAGATGTTAACGATACATTAATTTCATGGCCTTCTGGCAAAACAGGGGAAGGCGAGCCTATACTTAATCAAAAAATCGCAAGCTACATTAAGAAAAGCTTTGAGGATGGCAGACTTGTTTATGTCTGGAGTTACAAAGGTGCAAAGTATGCGCAAAGCGTTGTTGATTATTTCAAACTTGGTGAATATGTAGAAGGCTGTTTGTTAAAGCCAGATGAAGTTTTCGAGGATAACAAGGATTTTCCTGAAAAGAAAGTGACATTTATTTATAGTGAAAATTTTGAAGAAGATAAAACAAAATGACTAAATTATGTGAAGAACAAATAAGAAATTTTTCGTCAAGATTAAAAGCTTTGGGTATTAGCCAACTAACTTTTTCTCAAATGGTTGGTATACAATCACCAAGTTTGAGCAGAATATTTAGTTGCAAATATAACACAGGTTATAAAACAATAGATAAAATAGAGAAAAAACTGCAAGAATTGGAAAACAAACATTGACATATTTGTTAATTCATGTATATTGTTTTTAACAAAAAGGAGAATTACTATGAACACGAAATTTAATAACAAGAGCAAACTACTTGATACAAAAGAAACTGCAAAATTCTTAGGCGTATCGCCAGGCACTTTGGAGTTATGGAGATCGACAAGACGTTACCCTTTGCCATTTGTTAAGGTTGGGAGGTTAGTTAAATACAGAATCTCTGACCTTGAGAAATTCCTCGATGATATGACGACCTATTAAGTTGGTAAAATTATGTTATTAGTTATGAATAAAGGTTGCAATGGCTCAGCTTTAATGGTGCATAAAAACGTTGATGGCAAAGAAACGTCTTATTATTTGGATGCCGCTTTTAATGAAGATTATGAATTTTACAAAGGGATTTTAAGGGTCAATAATTCTGTTTATGAGGTTTATACCCATGAAGAATTATCTTTGATAATAGGCGATAGTATAGCGGATGCCTTAATTATAAAGGCTTGGGGAAATATTAGTTATGTTATTGAAAACAAAACCTCTTAGAAACAAAAAATATCTTTTGCATTTGAAAACACTAAAATGTTTCTTTTGCAGCCGTCCAGCACCAAGCGAGCCTTGTCATATTAGAAAAAAGACAGATGGCGGGATAGCATTAAAGCCAAGTGATTATTATTGCTTGCCAGCGTGCCGAAAATGTCATTCTGAATTACATCAAAAAGGAGAAGTAAGTTTTTATAATAATAGAAATTATAGCGTAGAAGAATTAAAATTAACTGCTGTTAAAATGTATGAAAATTATATTAATTATGGAGAATTTAGTCATGAAAGATAAAGACATAGAATTTTATATGCAAGAAGCTAAAAAAGCTCAAAAGATTGCCAGTCATTTTCATAAAGAAATGCTTACTGCTAAAAATGATTTGTGGTTAAATAGAATAACTTATTTTGTAATAGGCGGATTTTTAGCGTTGTTTTGGGAAAATGTTTATAATTTGCTTATGGAGATATTGTAATGAATTATAAAAACATAAAAGACATAAAGCCATTAGAACGCAATCCTCGTTATATTAAGGATGCGCAGTTTGAAAAATTATGCAAAAGCATAAAACAAAACGCTGCTTATTTTGAAGCCCGTCCTATTATACTTTCAGACCGTACTGGGGAATTAATTATTATAGCAGGTAATCAGCGTTATGCGGCTGCAAAAGAAATCGGATTATCTGAAGTTCCCATTTATCTTATGAGTGGTTTAACCGAAAAAGAAGAACAAGAAATCATTATTAAAGATAATGTTCATAATGGTGATTTTGATTATGATATACTTTCTGCCGATTATGACCCTATTGATCTAGCCGACTGGGGTTTTACAGATGAACAGCTGGGTATCTCGGATGACGATGTAAAGCCGATTATTGAGGATAAAGAGGAGTTTTGGGTTGGCGTTCAGTGTGAGAATGAAACAGACCAACAACAATTATATGAAGAGCTTCAAGAAAAGGGTTATAAATGCAAGCTTATGAATTAACGCTTAAATGCGACCCGTCACAAACGTTTAGATGCACAAAAGCCGCAAATAGCGTGGACTTAAATATTGATAAAAAATTAACTCACGAATTTAAAGTAAATGCCGATTTAGAAAAAGATTACAATGTGGGATTAATAATAGGTAATTCTGGTTCTGGTAAAACTACATTAGCACGAAAAATATTTGGCGATGATTTTGATAAACCTATTTTAGACCCCGATATTCCTATTATTGATCAATTTAATGAAAAATATACTTATGAAGATTGCTCTAATATGTTATGCGCTGCGGGATTATCACAAGTGCCTTGTTGGATAAGACCAGCTAAAACACTTTCTAATGGGCAAAAAGCACGCGCAGAAATAGCATTAAGATTATCTAATGATGACGAAATTATTGTAATAGATGAATTCACCAGTGTAGTTGATAGAACCATTGCAAAAATTATGAGCCATACAGTGCAAAAAATAGCACGTATTAAAAACCGCAAAATTATTTTATTGTCATGTCATTACGATATAATTGATTGGTTACAGCCAGATTGGATAATTGATTGCAATAAGCAAGAATATGATGATTTTAGAAACGTAAAAAAAAACGCTCAGAACAGCTACAATTCAGTATTAGGGAATGCAACACCAAATCATGGAAATACTTTAGCAAATATCATTATCTAAGTGAAAATTTAGCAGGCGGCCTTGGCTTCTATTACGGTTTATATGATAATCATAAACAAATAGGCTTTATAGCATATAATGAATATACACTTTGGAAGAATAAATTTAAAAAACGAATACTTCATTTTAACCGCGTTGTGATTCATCCTGATTATTGCGGGATAGGACTGGGAATGCAATTAATAAATGCAACTGCGGAAATTCTTAAAGATGATTATGATTTAATGGGTAAATTTAGTTCGCTGCCCGTTTATCATAGCTTAAACAAATCACAACATTGGAAATTAATAAAAATAGGATACGATACTCCTAAATTGTCGGGAACAATAAACACGAGTAGAAAAAATACTGTAAGAAGAAAAATAAAATACTATGTATTTGAATATGTATAACCACTAGAGATAATATATCATCACTAGAGATGATAAAAAAGCTCGAACCATTTACATTTATGACAATTTGAGGTATAATAACAAATTATGGATGGAAAAGATAATCTAATACCGACTTCTAAACGAACAAAGGACGAACAAAGGGAAATTGCCAAAAAAGGCGGCATTAAATCCGGTGAAATAAGACGAGAAAAGAAACGCTTAAAGCAACGTCTTGAAATGGTGCTTGAACTTATGAAAGATGAGCTTATTGGCTCTGTAAAAAAAAGCGGAAAATCTAAACAAGAAATTGATAATATTACAAAACAAATTGAGGAGATGGGGGCGGACGGTTATCAATTAGCCAAAATTGCATTTTCAAATAAAGTAAAAGCCGAAACCAGATTAAGAGCCTTGGAGTCTATATGGGACAGAACCGAGGGCAAGCCGTCGCAAGATTTAAAACTTTCAACCCCTAAAGATTCTTCACTTGACGTTACCTTAACGGTGATCAAGCCTAAAGATGAATCTTAATTTTCAATACCCAGAATGGGCGTTACCATTTCTAGAAAAAGCGCGTTATAAAGGTGCTAAGGGCGGTCGAGCTTCTGGTAAATCTCATGAACGCGCCGAAGCTTTGTTGCGTGAATTAATGATGCATCCTAATAAATCAGCGGTTTGCATACGTGAAATTCAAAAAAGCCTAGCGCAATCTTCTAAACGTTTATTAGAAAAGAAAATTAGAGATTATCAATTAAATGATTATTTTCAAATAACCAATACTGAAATTAGACGCAAAGGCGGAGATGGCATTATTATATTTCAAGGTATGCAAGACCACACAGCAGATTCTATTAAATCATTAGAAGATTTTCATATTGCTTGGGTAGAAGAAGCGCAGCGTTTATCCGCCAAATCTTTGAAAATGCTAAGACCGACTTTACGCGCGGGTTCTGAATTGTGGTTTACATGGAATCCAGACCAACCCACCGACCCTGTAGATGCTTTTTTTGAGAGTATTAAAAATGAGCCAGATTGCATACTAATTCATGTCAATTATACACATAACCCTTTTTTGCCGCCCGAATCTTTAAGAGAAATGCAAATAGATAAAGAACGCTATCCTGAAGATTTTGACCACATTTGGCTAGGCGGTTATAATCTTAGAAGTGAAACGCGAGTATTTAAACATTGGCACATAGAAGAATTTGAACATAATGGTGAAGAATTATATTACGGCGCGGATTGGGGCTTTTCTCAAGACCCAACCACTTTGTTAAGATGTTGGATTAACGAAATAGAAAAAAAGATTTATATTGATTACCAAGTAGACGGCATAGGGGTCGAAATAGATAAAACGCCACAATTATTTGATAAAATCCCAGAAGCAAGAAAATATTTAATAAGAGCGGACTCTGCCAGACCAGAAACCATAAGCTATATGCGTAGACAAGGTTTTAATTTAACGGGCGTTCAAAAGGGCAAAGGTTCGGTAGAAGATGGCGTCGAGTTTTTAAAAGCTTATAACATTGTAATTCACCCTAGATGTACTTTGTTAGAAAAAGAATTGCGCTTATATTCTTATAAACAAAACCGCGCCGGTGATATAACGCCTAAATTAGAAGATAAACACAATCATTGCATAGATGCTTTACGTTATGCAATAGAACCATTAATTAAAAACAACACGCCGCGTATTACTACGCTATAAATTGCATTTAAAATTTATTATGGTATATATTGAATATGGGCTTTTATAATAAAATCAAGAATATATTCGCGTCAGAACAAAAAGAAGTACCACGTTCGCCAAGCTTTTTTCTAACTGGCTCAACTTATAATTTTAATAATTTTCAACAAGATGCTTACACAAAAGAAGGATATATTCAAAACGCCATTGTGCACATGTGCGTTTCAAGACTGGCTAAGGCAATTTCAAGTCTATGTTTTACTGCGTACAGGCGAAATAATGACAATCAATTAGAGCCATTAGAGCGTGACCACCCTTTAACCAAACTTTTAAGACGTGCGAATGTTACTCAATCTTTCGATATGCTCATTCAGAATTATGTTTCTGATTATTTAATAAGCGGAAATGCTTTCTTGCAAGCTGACAGAGGAATAGGAGACACAAAATTCCCACAACAATTATTTGTTTTGCCATTTCAATACATGGGAGTTGAAAAGGGTAAGACCATGATTCCTAAAGCGTATGTTTATGAAGTGGAAGGTAATAAGACAATATACCCAGTCGACCCCAAAACAGGCATTTCAAACGTTTTGCAAATCAAGACTTACAACCCTAAAGATATTTTTATAGGCCTTTCGCCTTTAGAGTCTGCAGCTTGGAGTGTGGATATTTACAACAACGCGCAAAGATGGAATTATTCTTTACTTAAGAATGGCGCACGTCCTTCTGGAGCATTAAGTACGGATGGGCAATTGACCCCTGACCAAATTAGTACCTTGAAAGGCGTTATAGATGAACAATATTCGGGTGCGTATAATGCGGGCAGACCGTTATTACTTGAAGGCGGTTTAACTTGGACTGATATTAGTTTAAGCCCTCGTGATTTAGATTATAGTGAAAGCCTGAAAACACAAGCCAGAAATATTGCAGGAATTTATAACGTACCTCCGCAACTTATTAACATACCAGGCGAGGCAACATACAACACATTAGCTGAAGCGCGTTTGGCGTTTTGGCAACAAGGCGTATTGCCTTTAGCAGATATGCTTATTGAAGAGTTATCATATTGGTTTAGTTCTTTTAGTTCAGATGAAGAATTGGTTATCAAGTATGATGAGGATAAAATCAGTGCATTAGAGCCTGCAAGAAAAGATTTGTATGATAGAATGCAACAGGCAGACTTTATGAAGATTAGCGAAAAACGAATGAACGCCGGATTGCCGAAATATGAATCTGATTCAGATGACGAAACTGACTCTATATACTTGCGAAATAACATGACACCAATAGAATTAGTTGGCTTGACAAGTGCTTCCGATGACGATTCAGAAAAAACATAAACAGCAAGTTGCGCTTTTGCTTAAAAAAGAACGCGCGTTGTTAGGCAAATCCAAAAGAGAACTAAATCGCTTTTTTAAAGAAGCTAGCGCATATTATGCGGAAAAATCAAATGATTTGCCCAATTATATTTATTTAAAACATAAAGACAATTTTGAACAATTGTTAAGAAAACAATATCAGGATACGGCGGCTTCCTTCAGAGCTTTGGTATTAGGACAGCTAGAATTGCCAGAATTTAGAGACCAAACAGAAGATAAAATTACTCAATGGATTGAAACCAATACTTTAGCAAAAAGCCAATTAATTTCAGACACCAGCGCAAAAGAAGTAAAAAAGGTTATCACTTCAGGAATAGCGAATTCTGATAGTGACGCTAAAATAGCAAAAGACATTCGTGGGTTAACGAAATTAAGCGGGTTTAGAGCTGATGCCATAGCCAGAACTGAAACTCATAATGCGGCTAGTTATTCCTCTTTGACGACTGCACAAGACGCAACAGAGCAAGCGGGTGTTGTAATGTTAAAAAGGTGGATACCCACACTAGATAATAGAACGCGTTCAGACCATTTTGCAATGGCAGATTATCCAGCCATTCCTTTAGATGAGGCTTTTAATGTTGGTGGTTACGATATGCAATATCCGGGCGATGACTCCGCGCCGGCTGAACAAGTCGTTAATTGCCGTTGCATGTCTATTTATGAACCTAAATAAAATTTAGTAATTAACATATTAGGCAACAGCCAAGTATAAAATCCTAAATATTTGCTTTTTATTTTTTGTGTGATATCCTTAACACATGGATGAAAAATTTCAAAAGGATGTCGTTAAGACATTTGAACTTGATAAAAAAAGTTTTGAGTTCAAAGAAGTGGACGGTGCATTAATTGCAGAATTTTCTGGTTATGCATCAACTTTTGGGAATGTGGATAGTTACGGTGATGTTATTGCTTTAGGTGCTTTTTCCGAAACTTTAATAAATCGTCCCAATGTTAAACTTTTATATCAGCATGACATTTACAGACCAATAGGCAATATAACCGAACTAAGAGAAGACACTAAAGGGCTTTTCTTTAGAGCAGCAACTATACCTACAACGGACGGTAAAGACGCTGCAATGATGCTTAAAAGCGGGGTTTTGGATAAGTTTTCTATTGGTTTTAGAGTTCGTGATGCCGAATATGAAGATGGCAAACGTGTAATAAAAGAATTAGATTTATATGAAATTAGCGTGGTTACTTTTCCAGCTAATGACGAAGCGCAACTGGTTGCTGTAAAAAATATGGCAGAAAAGATTAACACGGTGCGTGATTTTGAAAGATTTCTGCGGGATGCAGGATTTAGCCGTAATGAAGCGAAAGCAATTGCAGCGAAAGGTTTTGTTGGTACGGAAGAGCGGGAGGCTAAAGAAGACCAGCTTGTTAATTTAATCAATGAATGTGTCAACTATTTAAAAGGAAAATAAAATGACAGAAGACGTTATGAAAAGCATGGGCGAGCTTAAAACGGCATTTGAAGGCTTCAAAGAAAAGCAAGAGAATGTTACTAAGCAGTCTGTAAAGGATGCTCTTGATGAACACAAATTAAGTGAATTAAAAGAGCAAGTTATTGGTGCTGTTAAAGAAGTTCAGGAGCTTCATCTAAAAAATGAACAACTTGAAAAAGCTATTAACACTCCAGCTGCGGGTTCAGATGAAAAAGGCAATAAACCTGCGTCTGAACATCACAAGGCATTTATGCAATATCTTAAAAAAGGTACTGAAATAAACCTTGAGCAAAAAGACATGAGTGTAATTTCTGACCCAGATGGCGGTTACTTAGTAACTCCTGAAATGGGACAAATTATCCAAACTCGTTTCTTTGAAACTTCACCAATGCGCAATTATGCAAATGTAATCACTATCTCGACTGATTCTTATGAGCAGCCAGTTGATAATGATGAAATGAGCGCAGGCTGGGTAGGTGAAACTGAAAGCAGCCCAACTACTAATACTGCAACTATTGATAATATTATTATTCCAACTCATGAAAGTTACGCTAAGCCACGCGCAACGCAAAAGCTTATTGATGACGCGGCGGTTAATCTTGAATCATGGATTGCAAATAAAGTAGCTGATAAACTTTCACGCTTGGAAAACGCAGCTTTTGTAAATGGTGATGGTGTTAAAAAGCCTAAAGGCTTCTTGCAGCAACTAACTACTTCAACTTCTTATAGTGCAAATGCTATACAGACTATAAATTCTGGTGATGCAAATACCTTTACTTACAGTGGCATTAAAGCACTAATGACTAATCTTAAGCAACCATATCACACAAGAGCAATTTTTGCTGCTGCGCGTGATGGCTTAGATAAGCTTATGGATGTAGTTGATGGCGACTCACGCCCTATTTTCAATCTGGACTTTTCACAAGACCCGATGGAAATTGCAACTATGCTAGGCAAGCCGTTTGTATTGTTTGAAGATATGCCTTCAGTAAGTGCTGGTACTAGACCACTTGCTTTTGGCGACTTTAACTCTTGCTACACTATTGTAGATAGAACGGGCGTTAGAATCTTGCGTGACCCTTACAGTGCAAAACCGTATGTAGAATTCTACACTACAAAACGTACTGGCGGTGGCGTTGTTAACTTTGAGGCCGTTAAGGTTCAAAATATTTCTGCATAGGAGGAAAAGATGACAGAAAGAACACATTTATATTTTAACACAGGTTTTCAGCAAGCTGTTGATCCTGCAACACTTACCGCAACAACTTTATCTGCTGCAATTGATTTGCAGAATGTAGGTGATGCTGCTGTTGCTGTACTTGTTGGTGAATCTGGTGATACTTTGTCGGGTTCTGTATATTGGGAGCTTGAGCTTCAAGAAAGCGATGATGACTCAACTTATACGGCTGTTGCAGATGCTGATATTACAAATGCAATATCAGGAGCGACTGCTACAGGTACGTTTGCGCTTATTGACGCGGCGGCGGAAGATGACGCCGTCTATTTTACTGGATACAAAGGTAACAAAAGATACCTTAAGGTAAATATTAGAGCTACTGGCACGCATACCAATGGAACGCCAATGGGTGTTTTAGGTTTGAAAGGTAAGCAAGCTGTTAACCCTGTAAACTAAAGATTTGGGGGGCTTAACCGCCCCTCTTTTCTAAATGGAGTTATTATGAAAATTACTATTGAATTTCTGGTAGACCAAAAAGTTGCGCTCGATAATATTGGTTACGATATAAAATATTTTGAAAAAGGTGCGCAAGCAGAATTTGATGCTGAAAAGGCTGAAAGTTTTATTCGGGGCGGTATAGCAAAAGAAGTGGTGCAAAAGGCCGAAGAAGTTAAAGAAGAGTCTAAGAAATCTAAAAAGAAAATCGTAAAAAAGAATGATAAGAAATGAGCTTAAAACCGCTGCTACTAAACTTCCTGTTGCATTTCAAGATCTGTTAGCGAGTCTATCAGCTGGTAATGAAACGGATGAGCAGCGTTTTAACTCTTTAATCAAATCAGCCGTAGAATATATAAACCAATATAGTGGCAAAAATCTAGTTAATACTACATATATTCAACATCATGATTTAAACGACCTTATTTATATCGTGAAAGGCGAATATATTAAATATCCTGAAAGCGAATGGCTAAATTATTATTATAGCGTTTTGTATGGACATGATGTGGAGTTTGTATTAAACGAAACTCCGTTATCTTCAATTACTGAAGTTCGTTATTATACAGACGATAACACGCCAACAACAATTGCTAGCAGTAATTATTTTTTAAACAAAGGCAAAGACTCAGTAATATTTGATTCCGTATTTATGAGTACGTTGGATTTACGTACGAAAAACTGTTTTGAAATTGAATACGTTGCTGGATATGGCTCAGATTCAACCGCGATACCAAATGATTTAAAAGAAATAATATATGATTTGGTTAGATACGTTTGGGAAAGAAGAAGAACTTCTGTTAATGTTCTTACAGTAGACCCTGATTATTTAACATTTTTGAATAATCGTTTAAGAAAATACAAGACTTTAGCTATATGATAAAATTAAAAGTAAAAAATCAAAGGCAGTTCAATGCGCAATTAGCAGCATATGAAAGGCAAGTTGATTTGCGTTTGATTTCGGGAATGAAACTAGTTGGTATATTTCTTTCGGGTCAAATTATAAAAAGCATTCAAACAGGCGTCAGAACAGGTCGTGCTTATGTTAATGCCAGAAGTAAAAAAGGAAATGTATATCGTAAATATCTCGACACTGCAAAAACACGACCAGCCGGAAAAGTAACGGTCGCTTCTGCACGCGGTGAAAACCCTAAAACAGATACAGGTACGCTTGTTAAGTCAGTTGATACTAACCCTAAAGTCACTCCTTTAATAGGCGCAATTATATCACGTGTTAGAGTAAAAGCTGATTATGCAAAAAATCTAGAAAATAAACTAGACCGCCCTATTGTGAAAGATAAAGTAAACGCTAAAAACATAGCGGCTTCTAGAAAAATTCTAGCACGTTCTTTAAAGGGGCTTGTATGATATTTTTTGAAGATTTCAGAGACAAATGCATTGCTCTTATGAAGGATAATCTTAATGACTATATTGATGCAATAAACACGGCGCGCTCAGATTCTTTTAATATAGGGCAAATCTCCGAATCTAATTACATTATTGATATTCCCAAACGTGAAGCATATACAAAAACGCCCATTTTGTTTTTTACTAATTCAATTTCTGGTGTAAATGTTGCTCCGCAACAAAATCAACAAATAGTTACGGTTAATATTACATTGGCTTTTACAGACCAAGCGGAGGGCAGTTATGAGCGCACGTCACGCCAAGCCATGCGGTATATGATGGCTATTAGAAACTTTTTTAGAGAAACGAATCTTAAAGGATTGTTTAAACCATTTGTATTTGATTATGTGCAATTAGAAGAAGTTGATTTGCAAGTCAAAGATGACAATCTTTACACGGTTATGAATTTAACAGTACAGGCTAATTTAACGTAATAATTTTTTTCTGGCGTTATGATTTTTTTATGGTAATATTTAAACATGGATAAAACAGAATTGGAAAACAAAGCTGAAAAGCCAATTAAAGAAGATAAAAAAGTAATTGCCAAAGCCGATGCAGAATTTTCTGTTATGGAAAAAAATTACAAAGGTGCTATTTGCATCAAAAAAGGGCAGGACATTACTTTCATGATTAAGAATCAACTAAAAAACCATCAACACACATTAAAGGATAAGGGAGTTATATAATGACCTCAAGCACAGCGCAAAAAACAGAAAGATATAGATTCGGTATTTGTGATATTGATTTCTTCAAATACAATTCATCAAATACCACTATTTCTGATTCTAATTTAGGAAACTTTGGTAAATATCTAGGCGAATACATTGGAACTATTAAAAATGTTCAGGAATTTAATCTAACAAATGAAGCTGAATTGATTAATGCAGAAGTGGGAGGTTGCCTAAAGCGTACGCCGCAAACCGAAGAAGGCGTTATTTCTTCCGAGCTTTCTTTTACCCTTAATTCCAACATGATTGCTCTTGATGAACTTTTCTCAGGAGTTGCGCCAGTTGACCAGAGTGCAGATGCCAGCGGTGCTGTGGGAACAATTCTAAATGCAGAAGGCACTTCTATGGTTGATGCTACTACGGGTATTGCAAGTGTGGCTGCTCTTACGGGTTCAGAAGCTAATATAGGTTTTGGTTTTGTAAAGTTACAAGCTGCAACGGCTACTACTGTGGATGTATTTCAAGCGGGTTCTAATTTGCCCATTTTAACAGGTGTTTCTGTAGCTGGTACGGGTGCTACTACTGATTTAACTGAGGTTGGCATAGAACTTACTGGCGGTTCGGGTTCAATAGCATTTACTGTTGGTGACCAAGCAATCATTGCAGTTACACCGCAAAACAGCACAAAAATTACACATTACTTTGATGATAATGAAAATACTATTGAGGCTTCTATGGTGGTTCGCAGCCAAGAAAACTCAAGCGGAGAGCAAACTATCCTGCATGTAAGACGTGTTAAGCTTTCTGGTAAGAACTTTGTGTTCACCGCAAAAGAATTTGCAACGTTTGAATCTACAAACGCCGTTCTTGGTACGCCTGATAATGTGCCATTGACAACTGCTTTCGTGGTGTCTACTAATTAATCAATGCAAGATTTATTAGAAAAGCAAAAATTTCAGATAAAATTATCAAGTAAGGGTGGAAAAGAAAACGTTTTAAACTTTTCTACTCTTACCATTAAACAATTTAATGTAGACGTTAAGTCTTTTCAAAATGAACAAACCAAATTATTGGAAAAAAAAGAAGTTTCTCAGGAAGAATACAATTGGAATTTAAATAAATATTATCTATGGGTTGCGATGCAGCCAAAAAGCAAAGAGCAATTTAAAGATGAATTTAATAAATTTTCTGACTATTTAGATAACACCGTAACACCGGCGGTTGGTTCTGAATTCATGAAATTAGCTGGTGAAATTATTAATGCTACTCTTGGCGCAACACAAACGGACGAACGTTTAAAAAAAAACACAACAGAATACCCAACAGAAAGAACCAAGACAGCGCAGATGGTAATTTCCCTTTTGTATTGGATGACTATCTTGATAGTTATCAATGGGCTTATTACCTTACCAAGCTCAATAGGCACGGCTTCTGCTTGGATTTGGAATCTTTTGGCGAATTAACCCCCAGACAAATAGAATATCTTTTAATAGCCTGTGACCAACACGAACATGAAGAACGTTCAGTGCAAGTAATGTGTGCTGGTGGTAAAGAACCAAAACGTTTTCGTAACCCATTGGAAGGCGCACCTAAAAGCGGTTTCACTTATGAACAAAATGTGGTAAAAAGATAGTATGGCAGATGCAGATTTAATAATTGATGCTAAAGTTGTCACCACTGGTGTTGATAAGGGTTTAAAGAAAACTCAAAGCAGCATTGGTCGATTAACAAAGCAAATAGTTAAATTTGGCGCCGCCGCCGCCGCCGCAGTTTCTGCATTTTCTGTTAAAGCATTTGCTGATTATGAAAAAGCTTTAGTTGGCCTCGGTAAAACTTCTGATATTCAAGGAAAACAATTAGACCAGCTAGGCGAAAGATTTAAAAGACTTTCCGAACGGATTCCAGTTTCTACTAATGAATTATTAAATTTAGGTAAAACCGCCGCGCAATTAGGCGTTTCTGGTGAAAAAAACATATTGAGATTTACAGAAACGCTTGCAAAATTATCAAGCGCAACTGATATTGTAGGCGAAAAAGGCGCAACTGATATTGCCATTCTACTCCAAAACGTAGACGACGGCGTCCAAAATATTGAGAAATTTGGCGCAGCTATAGTGGAACTAGGCAACAATTTTGCAGCAACAGAATCCAGAATTTTATCGAATGCGACTGAAATAGGAAAAGCCATTGGCGTTTATGGCGTAGGAAGTAAAGAAATTTTGGGTTTGGCAACTGCTACGGCTGCTTCTGGCATACAAGCCGAAGTTTCTAGAACGGCCTTTCTAAAGACTTTTAAAACTTTTGAAGAAGCCGCACGTGGTGGTTCTGGATTATCAGAATTAACGCGCATAACTCAATTAACCGCAGAAGAATTTAAACGTTTACAAAAAGAAAACCCAACAGAACTGTTTCTAAGATTTTCCGCTGGCTTAAAAAGATTAAGCGAGAATGGAGAAAGTGCAACAGCAATTTTAGATGGTCTTAGTTTGTCTGAAATTAGAACTTCTACCGCATTATTACAATTAGCTAATAATGCAGATAGAGCTAGAAAAGCAGTCGAAACCGGCAATGAAGCATTTGAAAAAGGCACAGCCTTAAACGAAGAGGCGCAACGTGCTTATGATACTTTGGGTTCAAAGGCAATATTATTAGGCAATACCATAATAAATACATTCACTTCTTTGACAAAGTCAGTTGCGGAAGACATAAATTTCGCAATAGATCAAACTCGCTTCTTTTTAGTCAATAATCGCAAGTTATTTATAGACACGTTTATCCAAATTAGAGAGTTTGTAACTAGACTTATTCTGAGAATTGGCGATATAGGAGACGCATTCAAAATAAGTTCAAAAGATGGCGTGTCTTTTCTAAGTGTTATTAGAAAAGTATTTGAAGGATTTGGTAGATTAATAGAGAATGCATTATCTGGATTAGCCGCGATAGGGCGGGCTTTAAATGATACGGGCAGAACAGGACAAAATTCCTTCACTCTTCTTTTAGATATCATAGGCGGCGTTGTAGATGTAGTTTCGTTTTTAGCCGATAAATTGGCTAATTTACCGCGTGCTTTCGCTACGGGTTCGGCGGTTGTAGCGCAATTAATAGACAAGCTGAAATTTGGCTTTGAAAGCCTTGGTTTAACAATATCAGAAACTTTTGCTATTTCAGACAAAGAGATTGCGCGAATAGAAAAAGCTAGAAAACTATTAGAAATAGAACGCAAGGTTTCGGCAAATGATTTTGCTGATACGATTGCTAATATACAAGAAATAGACGAAAGAAGATTGCGAACCGGACAAATATCTGCAACGGAAAGGGGCTTGGAAAGCAGAGGAATTAGAGGAAGGCAATTATCAATAGATGAATTTGGCCCTGCCATACCCGAGGGTTTTAATACTGATAAAGAAAGCAATTTAGGCAAAGAAATTGAACAAGCTAAAGAAAAATTACAGCAATTAAAAGATGAAGACCCGCAAGCATATTCTGCAATCGTAAACACTTTGGGTTCATTTAGCCCTGAGCAAGCAGAAGCGGATTTAGCAGGGAGAGAACAGCAAGATGAGGCTAGATTACAACAACAAAGTTCATTTTTAGATTCTTTATTTGGTTTAGAACAAACCAATACTAAAAAACGCGCTGGTCTTAAAGATGATTTAACAGCCGCAGACAAAAAAGCGAACGAAAGTATAGTTGCGCAAAACTTAGGGGCAGCTAATCAGATTTTGGGGATATTTTCTGAAAACTCCAAAAGTGTTGCAAAAGTACAACAAGGCTTGAATCTTGGTTTGACTATTGCTGATACGGCGGTTAATGCCGTTAAAGCCTTTCAGTCTCAATTAATTGCGGGCGACCCCACGTCGGTAGGAAGAGCATTTGCGGCTGCTGCTGCTGCTATAGCACAAGGCGCGGCTCAACAAGGGGTTGTTAAAGGTGCATTTAAAGGCTTTGAAACCGGTGGTATAGCTATGGGTAATGAGCCGTTTATAGTAGGTGAAGCAGGGCCGGAAATTGTAGTGCCAAGCTCTAATTCTTCGCGTGTTTTGAATAACCTGCAAAGTAGAAATGTTGCTGAAAGAGTTTCTGGCAATTCTCAACAGCCAATAAATGTTAATATTAGTGCAGAGGGCAATATTGATGATATAATAGGGCTTATTAATTTTAGAATAAGAGAACAAGATAGGGCGGACATCTCATGACTGGTTTTAATGGATATGATGCGGCTAAGTTTTTTGAGCCTAATTTAGCTATAGATAACACTTCGGGGATTACTGCGAGCAGCGGTACAAGTTCAGAAGATAATATCATTGACCCAGACCAGACTGTTGTTTGGCAATCTGTGGGTTCTGATGACATGACAACCGAAACCATCACTATTACATTTTCCACCGCTATAACTTTGGACAGATTGTTTTTTCTTAACATAAATTGGAAGGAGTTTCAGGTAAAATACAACACATCCAATGATTTTTCTAATGTTAAGGATTTAGACACTTCGGGAGGGAGCGCAATTGATGTTACTAATTATGATAAGGACATGGCTTATTTTGAGTTTACAGAAGTTTCAAGCGTTTCCAATATTGTCATAACTGTCGACACTACACAAGTTGCGGATGCACAAAAATACTTAGGTTATTTTATACCCACGGTCGAGATAGGAACTTTTAGCAATTCTGCCCAAGGTAAGATATTTTTCACGTTTGATAATAATCAAAAAAGAGCAAAAGCCATTAATCAAAAGTTTTTCATTCAAAAACAACAACGCACCGCAAGAGCTACTGCGATTGTAAATAATACATTTGTTCAAGCTGATTATGATTTGATTTATAATCTTTCTACACGGATAAACCCTTTTTTATTATGGGCTTGTGGCGGGTTGCCAGACTCTAGTTTTGCTATTAGACCCGAAGGTTATGGTTTAAGAAATGTTTATAAGATGCAGGTAAATAATGATTTCAAGCCAGCATTTACAGTTGATTTATATTCGGCTTCTATATCAGATAATCTCACATTCTTAGAGGTTAATTAATGGTTGCTAGATACGAGGTATTTGTAACTCCAATTATTCAATTAGCAGATGATGGGTCGGACATTTACGGAGATGAGGTAGAAATCACCGAAGATGTTCAAGATGGGTCAATTTCAAATATAAAACGCAAAATATTTAGAAGTGATGGTGATATTGGCGAGTTTGGTTTTGGTAGTTTTTCTTTTACTGTAAATAACATCCAAGGCAAATATTCTCAAGAATATGATCAACGTATTGGCAATACTATTTTTCCTTTTGAAAGAGACCGTGCTTTGGTGAAGCTCCAATTTTATGATAATGACAATAACACCGCTATTTCATTTGAGGGTTTGATAGATGAAGAGCGCGTAAGAGAAGATGTCGAAAACGAAAAAGTCATTATTCAGGTAAGAAGTTTAGATTCTATTCTTACGAAAGCCCCTATTGTTGGTGGTTTGATTAATAATGAGAAATTAGTTTCTGAGTCTGTGAAAGCGGTTCTTGATAGGCCATTAATTAATACTTTATTAACATATTCAGACGCCAACATAAATGTGGGTTATGATTATGAGATAGATAATTCTAATTTCTTCCAACCGCTTTCCGCTAAAGAAGCATTGGACGAATTAATGTTAACCAGTAAATCAATATTATATATTGATAATTCCAAAAATATTATTGTACGTTCTAGAACAAGTTTTGAGGCGAGCGCAACTTATACATTAAGTACAACTGACATTATAGATATATCAGATAAAAACAACGGCTTGCAGCGTTCTGCTAATCAAATTGTAATTGAAGATCTAGTTACAAAAGATGATAATTATATAGCGCGTTACGGTCTTAAAAAATTAGACCTTTCAAATGCTGAAAATTATATCACCAATACAACTACACGAGAATTGGTTTCTGAAGAGCTATTAAATGCGCTCAAAAGACCAAAAGCAGAATTTACTGCATCATTTAGAACTATAGACGTAAAAGACGTGGATTTATATGATAGCATCCAGATAAATTATGAGCCTTACACGGTAAAAGCAGAAGATGATAATTTTAAACCTTTATACGGGCAAGCCAGATACGATGAACAAAGTTATCCTTTCGTTCAAGGTGGTTACAGAA
Organism: uncultured Mycobacterium sp.; assembly: GCA_964513475.1. Lineage (GTDB taxonomy): Bacteria > Actinomycetota > Actinomycetes > Mycobacteriales > Mycobacteriaceae > Mycobacterium. The sequence continues at coordinate 19,853 of CAZEMS010000046.1, forward strand.
TAATATCAAGTGGTTTGTATAGAGTTATTGAAATTTCACATAATATTGGTACACTTAGAACAAGTATAAAATTACAAAGGCTTTAAATGGGAACAGGCACTTTAACAGACCCTACTTCTAATACAATAATTCCAGCGCAGGATGTTATCAATATTCATAACGCGCTTGAGGGTAATGTCGTTTCAAGATACCCAACCGCAGTTGCTCCTGCCGTTAAAGGTGAGGCCGCGGATGCTTTATATGATTTGGGAGAAGCCACTCATCAATGGAGAAATCTTTATTTAAGCGGGAATTTGGTTATTGCAGGCCAAACCATAGATTTTTCATCTCTTGGCTTGGCAAACCAAAACAACAGAATAGCTAGCGGTCGTTTGCGTTCTACGGCTTCAGGTTTGAATGATTTTATAAGAGCAAGCGGCGCGGGTTCATTTACTATTCTTGCCGGTGGTTCTAATCCTAATTTAGTTTGCGTAATAGACGGGCAAAGCGTAACTATATCATCTGATATTGTCGTTTCTTCTGGTATCACCGCCGCGCCGTCTTCCAATAATACTTGTGATGTGGATAACACCTCTGTTGATGGCGGCTCATCTAATTTATCAAGTGATTTTACCTATTTTTATGGGCAGCGCACAATATCAGAAAGCGCGGATGAACTGGGTGATATGTTTAGAGAAATAATTCCCGTGGACGCGGTGGGTTCTGAAATTACCGCATTAGCTGGCAAGTTAATTGCATTACAGGCTGCTACAGAAATATTTACATGCGTTTATGATACTCACACCCAAACGGGACTTAGAGATTGTAGACGAGGGTATTTCTTGGATTCATCAGGCAATCCTATTGAAAAAGAAGCTTTAGCTGATAACGAAACCTTAACGCTTTTGAATCTTGGCATTGTTATGCTAGACCAAGACGGAACTACTGTTGATGTAACTTATTTTGATATATTTTATGATTATGATGAGCCAACCTCGCCTTCAACAAATCAATACTGGTTTGATTTAAGCGAGGGTAAATATAAACGTTATAATGGCTCTTCTTTTGTTGAAGATGATAAACTCCCAATAGGAATGATTGTTGTAGATTCTTCGGGCAATGTTATTGGCTCACGTTCTTTTGATTCATTAACTAGCTTTTCTGATGATATATATTTAGGGCAATTTGTAGTAGATAATACTAATAATTATGCATATTACGAAGGCCAAAACCAGCGCGTTTCTGTAGCTGGTACTACTTTTGCATTTGAACAAACGCAAGGTAATTTCGTTAGTGGGTTAGCTGCATCTGCAACCAAATTCGGCTTTGCTTATGGTGATACCACAAAATTCCCAGACGGATTAAGCGCAACAGAGCATTATTTTATATATGTGACTTATGAAGGCGCACTGCGAATTGAGCAAGGCATTGAAAACTTCCCTAATTTCAGACCTGATTTGCGCGGTTATTATCATTCTCATAATCTTTGGCGATGTATTGGTTATTTTTATACCGATGCTACACCAGATATTGACACGACGGCGTACGATATATTTACAGGAAGCGCGGCCTTTCCTAAAATTCGTGTTTTTAGAGATTCAGATGTTTGGTATAAACCAACGGGTTTGCATAAAATAAAAGCAACCGCTATAGGCGGGGGCGGGGCGTCTTCTCCTACTACAGCAAATAGCGGTGGCACTTCTTCTTTTGGTTCAATCATATCTGCAACGGGCGGAACAGGCGGAACGGGCAATAGCACTAAATCAGGCGGAACTGGGACAGGCGGAGATATAAATATTCTTGGAGGCAACGGAGAATTAATGGATAAAAATAATAGTAGTTATGCGGTATCTTTAGCGGGCGGAACTATTTTTTCTTCTAATTCAAATGTTCGTACTACAACTGCCACAACATCTACTGAAATTGGCGGAGGCGGAGTTTCTAGTGGGTCTCAAACTCCGGGCGGCGGAGGTGGCGCAGCGATTAAATATTTACCAGCTAATTCGGTATCAGATGCAGAAACGGTTACCGTTGGTGCGGGCGGTGCTTTTACTGGTTCAGGCGGTGGCGGTGGCGATGGCGCAGTTATTGTAGAAATGTACGGGAAGGATTTTTATGTATAGCTTAATTGGGCTTCAGAGGAAAGTAATTCAAATCACGGACGAACCTTTTGTAGTTGCAAAGCCTTTGTTTTGGGTTGAGTGTGACGAAAATGTCATGGTCGGGATGTATTATAGCCAATCTGGAAAATTTGAGCCATTCAACTCTTATATTGATATGGAGCTTGAGCAAGCTAAATCAGACAGAATTTTTGAACTTTATAATTCAATAAAATACGAATTTGAGAATGAGCCAATTTCTATTATACAATTATTTTTGACTCAACAGATTTTATTGAGTGGCGAAAAATATGCATATATTAGACTTAATAATGGTTTAAGGCGTTATACTCAGGAAGAATTTAATAATAAATACAATGCATTTCTTAAAAATGTTAATGTTCAAATGACGAATTTATATGATGAACAAGAAAAAATTATTAAAAATGCAAAAAGCACTAGGGAGCTTATAAAATGAGTGGTTCTGCAAATTGCGCAACCCCCTTCTTTAATGTTGGTGGTTACCGTTCAAAGAACCGCAACTGGTGGTTCAAATACTAACTTTGATGGCACAATAACATGGTATGAGGATTTATAATTGGATTAATTAATTTTTTATGATATTTTAGGAGTTATTATGGCTTATATAAATGAAACACTTGATGCAGACGGAGATACCGCAGAAGTTCAATGGAAGGGCGGATTAGCTTTTCTTGATCTTAATGGTGATTTTGGTGGTGGAACTGCAACAGTTCAAGTAAAACCAAACAACATAATTGGCGATGCGTTTGTGGATGTTGTAGATGGCAGCTTTACCGCAAATTCAAATAAACAAATAAGATTGCCAAAAGGACTTGTTAAAATTAATCTTAACGGCGCAACTAGCCCAGATTTAGATATTTATTTTTCGGACATGGTTAATGGCTAATGGTTCTTGCTTTACCTCAAACGGAAGTTTCGTCTTTAGTTTCTTCATTAGTAGGTGAAGAACAGTTTTCGGTTGTAAATTTACAAAATCTCCAGCTTTGGCTTGATGCAACAGACGAAGAAACTATCACAAAAGATGGCTCTAATGTTATTAGTGTCATGACTGATAAATCTGGTAATGGCAACGACACTAGACAAACTACAGCAGGCTCGCGTCCCACATGGCTAGCCAGTGAGGATGGTAGTGCAGCGGTTCAATCTACCAATAAATCACTTCTATCTGATGATACTATAGCAAGCGTGGACGAAGAAACCATTTTTATGGTTGTTAGAGTTGACGCAGTTAATTCTGGCGCAGATTATTTATTCGGCTCAAATGCGGCGGGTTCTTATGGAGCGTTTCATTCCAGTACAGGCGATTTATTAAACTGGGCAACTGAAAACTCAACTGATGGCACGGGCGCGGTTAGAAACCTTATTGATATTAATATAGGCTCTAAATTTAAAATATTAACTTTCCGCCGCTCGGTTACTTTAGGTAAAATTGAAGTTTACGAAAACGGCTTATTGATGGGTATAGAAACACATAACGTTAACGCTATAGACCAGCGTATGCAGGTTGGTGCGCGTGGTTCTCTAGCAGCCGAATGTACTTGGAGGGAGTTTATATGGTCTACAAGCCATTTAGATGATGCAACTTTAGCGCAAGTTCATAATTATCTGAATAACAAATATGATATATATACTGTGCCATCGTCAAACGATAATGATTTTGTTAATCGCTACATGATAGCGAATGATATTACCGACCCCGACACCTTAACATCCGCTTATTATATTGACTATATAGGCGATTCAACCTGTGTAGGTTTTGCTGATAAAGCAAACTTTGATTCTGGCTATATCAAGTTATTTGACGATGCTTATATAAATAATTCAGGTGGAACAGCTTGGTTAGCACTGGACTCAAGAGATGCAGCAACAGATAATAATCTTGGTCGTGTTCAAGGCGAAGCTGGCATGGAGGTTGTACTTGCTGAAGAAATTAGCACGGCTCAAAGCGCGGATTGTTATATAATGAAGTTTGGGATTTCAGGCTCTACATTGGCTAATGTCTCGCCTCCTTCAAACTGGAACGTAGAGGCAGGGTTTAATAACACTTCTTCATGGGCAACCAGAATTAGAAGATACAAAACCGAGCTGATAGCAGATCAGGTTTTAAATAATGGCACGAGAATAATTGACCTAGGTTTAGTTATCTTCCTTGGCACTAATGATGCCAACAACTCCACAAATGCAGATGCAGCGCAGGCAAATTATCAAGATTTGATAAATTGGTGGAGAGGCTTTCCCGGATTTATTAGCAACAAAGTTTGTGCTTGTGAAATATTTAGCAATTCAGCTTCTTACCCTGAAATTAACACGGTAAGAGCTGCCATTGAAGCGGTTGCGTCAAATGATGCTAATGTGACATTTATTGATGGCATGGACGACGCGGGTGACACTACCGATGGGACGCATCCAAACGCAGCTACTTATGAAAATATGGGTGGGCAAGTAGTTACAGTGTTTACCTCATGAATGAAAACACAGATATGATTCTAGGGGGGCTTCAATCTTCTTTAAAGGGAATTGAAAAAGATTTTGATAAGCTAGACAGAAAAAATGAACAAAGGTTTTCTGTAATGAAAAAAGACTTTGAAGAGCGATTTACTTTAATTGAAAAAAAAATAGATGGTGTAGAAAAAACTGTTCAAGATTATAAATTAGACAGAAACAAAGTAATTGGAATTATTTTTGGTGTTATGGGAGTGGGCGGTGTTATAGTTTGGGTTTTAAGCGGGCTTACTTATATATCAAGTCTTGAGATTCTTAAATGATTACAAATATAAGCTTGGTCATCTTTCTTATCATAATATGTTATTTATTATGTTCTGTGGCCTTTATAACAGGTGTTAGATGTCTGATTCAGGGTGCTAGATATTTAAATCCTTGGTATTATACATGCTGTATAATTTCCGTTGGGTCTATTGCTCTTTTTCTTATACTGATTACGCGTTGGTATTTAAATAGTGGTTGGAATGATTTTGAGCACACGCCAGAACCCGTGCTTTGGATGTTTGTTCATTTTTCTGGTAGTATTATTACTAATAATTTTCACTCATTATTGTTCAAGCAAATACAACTTGCCAAAAGATAAAATCTTGCTATAATAAAAAACATGTTTGATACAATTATTAAATATCTCAAACAGCCTTCAACATGGAAAGGTCTTATTGGTTTGCTAGGTGCAATCGGTATAAGTTTAAATCCTGACCAAATCGCCGTTATTATACCAGCAATTATTGGTGTGGTGGGTGTAATTGAGGTTTTTGTAGATGAAGATAAAAAAAAATCCTAATGGATTTGATTTAATTCTTAAAAAAACGCTTTCTCATGAAGGCGGTTATGTTAATCACCCTAATGACAAGGGGGGTGCTACTAACTACGGCATTACACAAGATACATTATCCTCCTATTTAAAACGTTCTGCAACTATTGAAGATGTCAAAAACATTGATTTGGCAATTGTAGAAGCTATTTATATGAAAAATTTTTATATAGCTAATAATGTTCAAAATTTAGATTATACGATACAAACACAAGTTTTTGATATGTGCGTTAATCATGGTGGCAGAAACGCGATTAAGTTATTACAAAAAACGGTTAACTTACTATGCAGCACGGGTGACAGGCTAATAGCGGATGGAATAAACGGCAAAAACACTCAAAAAATCGTCAATCAAATTGCAAAAAAAGACGCCGTTAAACTTAATAATATTTTGTCGAGAAGACGTTTAGAATTTTATGATAACATAATAGCAGCTAAACCCTCGCAGAAAGTATTTAAAAATGGTTGGTATGCAAGAGCAAAAGATTTTGAAATTAGTTATGCTTAGTTTTATCAATACAATCATTCAACTATTTAACAAGATATTTATGGCGTGGGAGCGTGAACAATACAAAAAGCTAGGGCGCGAAGAATTAGAAAATGAAAATCTTAAAAAAAGAAATAGTGAATTGCGTAAAAAGAACATTATTATTCGCAATGCCACTAGGCTTGCTGACAAGTTGCGTAACTTATAATTCAGAATTTTGCGAAATTTCAGAAGGCTATTTGCCTTTGAAAATAGCTTCAGAATTGAAGTATGAAGAAGATATTGCAATTAAATCAATAAATTGTCAATATATGGTATCCTGCAAAGGATGGAATGTTAATCAATGTTACGGAGAATAATATGAAATTATATGATTTTGGTATTGCAATTATAGCATTTGTTTTAGCTATAGGTTATGTCAATTATATGGCTAATTCACAAGATGAAAAAGAAAAAACATCTATTTCATCAAAATAATTTTTTAAATTTTTAATTATATTGGGGGCTTTAAGCCCCCTTTTTTATGTGGGTAAATTAGAGTAAGTGTGCGGCGTTTCTAGGAATTGTTGGAGAATCACTATGCGCCGCACTGTTATATTATAGTCACAGATTATAAAAAAGCAACTGCATTCTATTTACTTTATATTTTTTTCATCATAACGTTCTTTTCGGAGAGGCTAACGTCAGTTCATTACTTGCGGACAGTCTAATCTAGCCGAGATTGCCTCTTCACTAGGCTAGAAAAAGGAGCTAGATTATGGATAAAAATACGCAAAATTCACCTGAAGAAGACCACGAAATAGCAGACCCCTACGGTTATGTTAGTATATGGCGAAAAATTCAAGACAGCAAATTATGGTTATCTGAACCATTTACACGTGCGCAAGCATGGATTGACTTAGTTCTAATGGCAAATCACAAAGAAACGTTTTTTTTCATACGCGGAAATAAAGTGACTGTAAAGCGCGGTCAGCTTGCAAGAGGAGAAAATTATTTTGCTGATAGATGGGGTTGGAGTAGAAACAAAGTCAGAAACTTTTTAAAGTTGCTAAAAACGGAACAACAGATTGAACAACAGAAAACCGCAGCTATCAACATTATCACGATAAAAAATTATAATTTTTACCAAAAACGGAACAACAGAAAGACAACAGAAAGACAACAGAAAGACACATACAATAATGTAAATAATGTTAATAATAATTTAATAGGAGAAAAAAATGAAAAAGAACTTACCGGAAGAGATAAAGCATGGGGCTTTGAATTTAAGTAATATAATAAATGTTAAATATGGGACTTTATACAAAACAAAAAATTTGCAAGATTTAAATATTGATGAAGAAGCTGCACGTGCGTTTGTGAGAGAAATTCGTGAGGAATTAGAAATCCCACTTTTTGCAGACGAAAGGAATTATGCAAACCGAATTGATGATGTTATAAAGCATAATGGTTTTGTAAGTGCAAAAACTTATTTGAATGTTTTATTGCGAATGACATACGAATTGACAGCAGGATTATATCAAAAGGACGATGGTGTTAAAGCATACTGTGAAGGTATGTATGCTTTTGTCAGTCAATACCCAGTGATTGCAATAGAGGCTGCGATTAAAGAATTCTTGCGATTCAATCACCGCAGACCAAGCCCTAGCGATTTAATCAACCATATTGAAGGAAAAGAAGGCGAATGGTGCGCAATACAACAACAGAAAAAAGACGGAATAACAAGTCAGATGTTTGTTTTAAAAAGCAGAGCAAAAATTATAGAAAACTTATTGACGTAAACGGCAATTTTATATAAAAAACAAAAAAGGAGAATTACTATGTTAAAAAAAATCAACAACGAATATCAATCACTTGACTATTATGAAATCCCATATTTGAGCAATTCATGCATGAATAACATTTTGAAAAGTCCGCAAAGATTTTGGAAATTTTGCCCGTTAAATCCCGAAGCAGAAAAAGATGCAGAAAATGAAACTCTAATTAATGGGCGTTTAAGACATACGCTTTTGTTTGAGCCAGAAGCATTTGATAATGATTTCTATTTACCATCATCAACACCTGATAATATGCCAGTTATGAACGCCACGGAGTTAAAAACTGCAATTCTAGAAATTGATAAAGAGCAAAAATTATCAGGGAAAACCGTTAAAGAATTGGCAGAAATATATCGTGAATTGGGCGGGGAGGCTTATACTCGTGAAGAAATGAAATTGATTATGGAAGAAAAAAATGCCGGCAAAATACCACTTACTGATATGCGTTATGAGCAAGCTAAAACTTTAGTCGATACGCTAAAAGGGCAACCAGAAATTATTAATTTATTCGATGACTTGCACGCGGAAAAAGAATTTTTCGTGGAATTTGATTTAGGCCGTTATATGCAAGATATAGCGGAATTTCCTAAATTTCTTGCAATGGTGCAATCGCAATCAATTGAACAAAAAGAGCCTAAACAAATTGATTACAAATTTAAATTTAAGGCTAAGCTGGATGGCTATAAAAAACTCAATGACCGTTATTTGATTGTTGATTATAAAACATTGCCTTCAATAGAAGAATATACATTTGCCGACAAAATAACAAAATTTGGTTATCACAGGCAGGCTTATTTATATCGATTAATGTTTTCAATCTGTAAGGAAGTGCCAATCTCAAAAATTAATTTTGCGTTTGTAATACAAAACTATAACTACTCAGACGAAGTTGCTTTGTTTGAGCCAGATGAGGAAATGTTTGAGCAAGCCGAAATAGAATATAAAATGATGATGTGCGAATTTTTTGTGCGTTACAATTTAGCAACATGGCGGGATAAATTGCGCGTTAAACCAATTTCTTTGCCACATTATTATTCTGGTGTGTATAATAAACTTTCACTTTTTTAGGAGAATCAAATGTGTAATAAAGAATTAACAGAAGATATGATAGATAATATTATGGAAGATAACGAAAAATTCCATGAGCAGGCGCAAAATGAAGTTGCGGAAAAAACCGAAATTTCAATTGCTAAAACGCCTTCAGAAAGTAAGCAATATTTAAAAGACTATGCAAAAGAACGCGGAATGGAACACAATCCTTCTGTTTTAGAAAGCGCTTTAAAATCATCTGTTTTTAATAGCAAAAAACCTATAACAGACGTTCAATTGGCATTAATGATTAATGTTTGTAGAAAATATCAATTAGACCCGATGTTAAAAGAAATTTATGCGTACCCATCAAGAGACGGTGGCATAGTTCCGTTTTTGGGTGTAGACGGATGGGTTAATTTAATGTTGCGAAGCCCGCATTATAAAAATCACGAATTTAATTATGCTGAAGAAATCGTGGAATTTAACAACCGCAAAATCCCGGAATGGATTGAATGTATTATTACTAAAAAAAGCGGTGATAGCGTTAAGATTCGAGAGTATTATGAAGAAACTAAACGCTCAACAGACGTTTGGAATTCTATGCCTAATCGCATGCTAAGACACAAAGCGTTAATACAATGCATTCGTATTACTTTTGGATATGCAGGTATATATGATGAGGATGATGCAAAGTATATTAGCGAACAACGAGACACAGTAAAAACTGAAAACGCCGAGTCAGAAGCCGATGAATTTTTTAAAGACGTAACACCAAAAGACAAAATTGTCAGTTAATTTAAATCTGATATAATAAAATATGTTTGTCAGGTTGAAAGCAAAATTCATAAAAGAAACTCCCAAAGCTATACTTTTGGAATATAAGAAAAAACAAAAATGGTTTTATAAAAATTTTGTAAGAGTCGATGACCAAGGATATTATATACTAGAAAAAAGAATGGCTGAATTTAAAGGATTCATATAATGAAAGAAAAAGAAGTTTTAAAAGAAGTAGAAAGAATAGCCGATTCCATTAGTGAATTATTAGATGTGCAAGATGTGGATATTGGAATAGCTTTGAGTTCTATATTGCTGGTTCTGCACTCCACCGTGTTTATGTTGCTTGAACAGACTTATCAAAATGGGGAGGATGTTCAAGAGATGCATTCAAGAATTAAAGAATTAATTAAAGATGCCGAAAAACACGCAGATAGAGCATTACTTATAGCGCAAGAAGATAAAATGCATTAAATTTTGCCCTTGCGCCTCATATCCTTAAGACGTTTTTTTCTTAAGGCTGGATTTTCTTTTAAATATTTATAGTTACAAAAGTAATTCCCGTAAGCATCGCAAAGTGGTGGATGGTTGCCGCTGCAACCTGAGAGCAACAGGGTTAAAAAAATACATAAAAGCAGCGGCATATAATACTATATCAAATAAACGAAAATAAAACCAAAAAATATATTGACATATTTGTTAATTAATGCATAATGAACATACCAGAAAGGAGAATCATTATGTTATACTGGTACGCAGGTGAAGACCTTAAAACTAAAAGAGACGAATTTGAGGGTAACACCCTTCAAGAATTAATAGAGCTTATAGTAGAAAGCAGAGCTGAACGCGGCGATGAAGATTTAAATATTGCTTATGTCTGCTATGAAAACTACGAAGGCACGCGCATTTATTTTTCTAAACAAGGCATGGAAATTTTTGATAAAACCGCACAAGCTTATCTTAATAGCGAATTAGAGGCTTATGAATTAGGGCGCGGTTATCAAGATGAGATCAGGCAAACTTATTATGAAGGTCAGATATGTTCTTCTACGTTGTTTTAGCAGGGGCAATGTTAATTGCTATTAATGAGTTTTCAAATATTTTTGGAGGATTGTAATGTTAGAGAATGCAAAATTTCATGGTGAATCATTTAATGAAAAAATAGACCGCCCCAGATTGCAAGGGCAATTAGAGCGCATTTATAAAGTTCTTGAGTTCGGCGAAGTTTGGGATTGCGAAACGCTTTCTAAAATGTCTAATGTCTCAATGGGTTCAGTGCCTAAACGAATTTCCGATTTAAGAGTTTATCATGGCTATATAATAGAATGTAAACGACTTAAAAAAGGTTTATTCAGCTATCAATTGAAAGGCAAAATGAACGATAAAGAATTTGCGGATTTTAAAAAACAACGTCAATTGGATAGTTACAAACCAGTTGGCGATCAAAAACTTTTTAATGAATTGATGCGTGCATTATACGCATACGCAAATAAAAAAGATTCGCAAAATAAAAGAAATTGCAAATTAGCTTTGTTTAATTGGGCAAATGATATGATAGAAAAAATAAAAGGAGAAAAAAATGCGAATTAAAAATTTATATGAATATTTGGCAAGTTTAAAAGGTTTTATATCAAAAGATAAAACGCGCTTTAATCTAAGAGGTGTTTTTATTGAAAAACAAAACGGTAAAATGTATATGCGTGCCACAAATGGGCATATATTAAATTCAATAGAAATAGAAGTTGATGACAATGAAGATGATATTTCAGATGATTATCAATATCTTATCTCGGAAGAAAACATCTTAAAAGCGTTTAATGTTTTGAAAATAGAAGAATTTTTAAGAAAAAATGAATGGTTATGTGAATTGCAAATAAATCACACTTCTAAAGAATATGTAATTACATTAGGGAATGTAATTATTTCTGATAGTTTTGGAAACTACTTAAAAGTAGATTTTACAAAAGTTATTCCTGATAAAATTAACCCGTCGCGTTATGGCTTTAATTCTAAGTATATTCAAGAATGCTTAAAGGCAACGGGCGTCGGTTCGGACAGAACTATGCATTTTGGGGAAAACGATACGCATCCAGTTGTGATTAGAGATAAACGCATTCCAGAAGCAACGATAATAATTATGGCAACGCGAGATTAATCATTGACATATTTGTTAATATATCTATTATAAGATAAAAGGAGAATCGCTATGAAAACACAAAAAGAAATCTTTAATAATTTAGACGTTGTATTAGAAAAGCTAAACGCGACGTTAGATAAGACCAATGAAAATTTAGAAAACATTTTGCAAAGCGATATTTGCGTTAAGAAAAAGGAGAATCAAAATGAAGATCAATAACAATCAATTAAAAACAGAAGTAAAGAAAAACACGATGCAAACCGCCGATTGGTTAGCAAAGCAATTAAACAGGATAATGCTGGTAATGGCGGTCGTTATTATCGTAACGGCTTTCGCAAGTCACATAATAAAAGCAAAAGCACATGAGAAAGCTTTAGTTATGTTAGACGAACAAAACAAAGAGTTATTAGCGTTTGGGTTTGATGACTTGATAGCCCAAGAGCAACAAGTGATATTTACAAATGAATAAAAAAGGCCGTTATAAAATGGATTGGAAAAATTTATGGATACTAAAGATTTTGAATTCGACATGGACGGTTTACCGCTCAACGTCATTATTAATTATGATGCTGATAAAAAACCGCAAATTGTTACAATATGGAGCAGTATATCAACAGAGAAAATTAAGTCAGACTCAAAATTGATGCAAGCAGCAAATAGAGTAGTTAACGATGGAGCAGAAAAATCCCGATAATGTGGTTAAATTTAGATGTATTATGAATCCAAAAATTGAACATAAAATTGAACTTTCTAAAAACAGGAAAGGATTTGTGGGTAAAATTTTGGATTCATTTTATGGCAAAAATAATCCAGACGATATGGGGTTAGGAGGTGAATAATGAAAAATAAATTAGAGCAAATAGAAAAGTTATTAGGCGAAGTTAAAAACCAGTTGTCAAATAATTCTTTACAACTGAATACAGCTATTAGGGAATCCCTAAAGGCTGAAAAAGATTTATTAGAAGACCTGTATGGCAAACCGTTGCAAAATACGCAACAGTTGCTTAAGCCGCCTTTTGAGGATGGGCAAATTGTGTATGTTATTGATGGCTTGGAATATGAAGAGATAGAATGGGATAATTGGTATGATTTTTTATGGTCAGCTGGTCAAGTTTACGCGACCAAAGAAAAAGCAGAAAAAGAAATCAAACGCCGCCAAGTTATGCACAAGCTAAGATGCTATGCTAAGGGGTTTGAGCCTGATTGGGATGATAAAGAGCGGGATAAATATAAAATACTGTATGATGCGCATCATAAAAAATGGGAAATTGCCAACCCCTCTTATATATGTGATTTAGGTCAAGTCTACTTCGCCACAAAAGAAGACGCGCAACGCGCAATAGATGAGCTAGGTGATGAGCTGGAGGTTTTGAGATGAAAGAGCGGCTTACTGTAAAAGATACTAAAGAGTGCTTAGTTGTGCATCAGAAATGGCGCAAGGGTGGATTAGATGACCATCCAATGTCCATAAAGGCAACAACGGTTGCAATTGATTCTGCGATTTATCACCTCGAGCAGATTGAGGAATTCTACCAATATGTAGCTTATGAGCATGATTTTTTGTTAAAAAACAGCGATTATTATGATGCTAATATGTATGACAACTTATCCTATCATAAGGGTTTTAAAGACGCTCTCTTGCAGATTAAAGATATTGTTGATGCGAGGTTGGGTTATGATGAGTAGTTTTATAGAAATGGCTTTTAGTGTCGAGGGATTGCACCCTAAAGGTTATAGTATATACACCAATCGCGAAGGGTTTTTGTTTAGAAGAAGCTGTAAAACAGGCGATTTTTCTCCTATATATCCTCGTGTTGGGAATAGAGCGGCTATAGGTAATAGAGGGGCATATTTTTATTTTGATGTTGATAAAGAAACTTATCGCGTTTTCCAAGATGATATAGACGAACATGGGCTAAATGCTCGCCCCTATAACCTTACCCGTCATGAATGGGTGTAGTCTACGAGCTGGAGGTTTTAAGATGAACAAGAAATTTAAATTAACATCAGAAACTAAAGTTATATTGAATGGCGAAAAGTTATTTCGCATAAAAGCCTTGGTTTCATTTGGTAATATAGAAAAAGGAGAACTGGGCGGTTGGGTTGAAAAAGAAAGCAATTTATCGGTCTATGGCGATGCGTGGGTCTATGGCGATGCGGAGGTCTATGGCGATGCGTGGGTCTCTGGTGATGCGGAGGTCTCTGGCAATGCGGAGGTCTCTGGCAATGCGAGGGTCTCTGGCAATGCGAGGGTCTATGGCAATGCGTGGGTCTATGGCAATGCGTGGGTCTCTGGTGATGCGGAGGTCTCTGGCAATGCGGAGGTCTCTGGCAATGCGAGGGTCTCTGGCAATGCGAGGGTCTATGGCAATGCGTGGGTCTATGGCAATGCGTGGGTCTCTGGTGATGCGGAGGTCTCTGGTGATGCGGAG
>CAZEMS010000047.1:0-33589 GCA_964513475.1 uncultured Mycobacterium sp.
ATCGGATCATCGACGCACTCGCCGACAAGCTCCCCGACGTTGCCGATCACCTCGAAGCGGCCCGACCCGATCTGCTGGCATTCACCGCGTTCCCCAAACAGATTTGGCGCCAAATCTGGAGCAACAACCCCCAGGAGCGACTCAACAAAGAGATCCGGCGCCGTACCGACGTCGTCGGTATCTTCCCCGACCGCGACGCCCAGATCCGCCTCGTCGGCGCCGTCCTAGCCGAACAACACGACGAATGGGCCGAATCCCGGCGCTACCTGGGCCTCGACGTCCTGAGCAAATCACGCACCGTCGGCGAGATCACGACATAACAGGAGGCCACCCCCGCGGCACTGACCGCCTGAACCATCACCTCGAAGAATCACACGACGACGTCGTTCACCACGTCCCTGGACTTGACCCGGCGCAGAGGGCAATGAACTTCACTGGAGCGAACCATCTGGACAACCCGGAGGCGGGGTGGCGCTCGTGCACGGATGTGGGGGCGGCCCTGGTGGTGGAGGTGAACCACCCGGCGCCGCCGCGAAAGCGTTCAGCGTGGGCCAGATGTCTGGGCACATGTGCTCGGCCGCGCCGGCGATGATGAGGCCACGCTCTGTCGCGGAGAGGAATCCCGCTCTGGTGAGTCCGGCGATCGTGTCGTTGACCGCGGCGATGTTCTGCCCGACGCGAACGGTCCGGCATACGGCCTTGCCCAGTTCGATGATGTCCGAGGTGTCGCTGTAGGAGACACCGTTGCTGTCCAGGAAGCCAACGAAGTCCCATTGATCGGCGTGGCCGGGCGGCGCGAAGATGACTAAGCCGGCGGCGGCGAGGGCGGGTGCGAGACCTCGATTCATCGGTTCGTTCCCCCGGCATGATCGGGAATAGGCAAACTCTACACTGTTGGTGATATAGATCACATTGTACTGTTGCTGCAGTGCTCCTCGTCAGTGACGTGCTGACCGGCCTAGCCGGCGTTGTCCGTGTCAGCAAACAGGGCGAAGGCTGTTCCAGGCGGCGCGGCCGATGAAGCGGGCCTGAGATTCCGATCACCACTGGTTGAACCAGACCGCGACATTCTGCTGTCCTGGATTCATGTCGCGAGGACCGAATCTCTGTCCGGTCGTCGCAGCAGGCAAGAAAGAAGGCACAACAATGAACAAGAGGAAGGTCGCCGCCGCGGCCTGCGCCGCCCTAGCCGCCATCACTATCGGCCTGGCGGGTCCCACCACCGCAGCTACCGATGTGGATACCCCCGCCGTCCACCACGGCCAGGTGCACGGCACCAACCCGACGGGGAACACCTCACCTGCCGATACCCCTGTGCACGCGGTCGAATCAGACGCTGCGATCGCGCAACCGCCGCAGCGGCTTGGACCGGTCGACCAATGTCGTATGCCGGGCAAGCGGGAGCGCGTCAGAGCTGGCTACGCTGCGACGATGGGATCGCCCGCCTGTCACTGAACGGACACCCCGACCAGGGCCGGGTTGCCGCGATGAACCATGACCGCCGCGCCGCCATCTCGGCGGATTCCGGCTATCGACCGATCGCGGCGGCCAGCCCTTGGGGGTCGGCGACGCTGACCCAAAGCGCGGAATGGTCGCGGAACCCGATAACTCTGGGGATCTTCTTCTTGAAGGCGATGCACAGGCCGGCCTTGTTGTTGGTGCCGAAGGTGATGCCGTCATCGGCGAAGCTAAGCCGTAGGCCCACCGCCGTGTACCAACGGTGAGGCCCGGTGACTTCGGTGTGGTCGATGTTGTCGAGCGGGGTCTCGACGCTGAAACGGCCGTAAGTGGCGCGAAGCAGCCCGTCATTGGTGAGGTCGACACCGTCGGTGCCGCTGACCCCCAGTACGACGAACAGCGGCGTCCACCGACGGTCGAGCCGGTATGGAAATGCTGCTGGTGAGCGCATGAGTGCAGCCTGCCAGACGGCGGCTGCACAGAACAGGAAGTCGGATGCCAGACTCTGCCGTTCGGTCGTATCATCGGTGCGACTCGGTGGCGATACGCTCCGCAGAAGGGTCCGCAGGTATGAGAGAACGTGCCGAAGAATGGCTGCGGGCCGGTGCCCACTTCGACTGGACCCCGACCGAGCCACTGCGGCATGGCACCGGCCTGAGCATCTTCCATGCCGAGTTCGGCGACCCCGACGCGCCGCCGTTGCTGATGGTGCATGGGTTTCCGACGAGCAGCATCGACTGGTACGACGTCGTCGGCGAACTCAGCGCAGCCCACCGGGTCTGTGTGCTGGACTTACCCGGGTTCGGGTTCTCAGCCAAACCCCGGGGCGAGCGCTACACCCTGCGCCGGGACGCCGAGTTGGTCGGCTACTACCTCACCGAGATACTCGGCACCAGCGAAGGCGCGGTCGTCGCCCACGACCGCGGCGACAGTGTCGCGCTCGCTTTCGCCGTTGGCTGCGCGGCCGGTGAGACACCCTTCGAGGTGACCAACCTGGTCCTCAGCAATGGCAACATCTTTCTGCCCCTGTCGAATCTGACCCCCTACCAGCGGCTCCTGCTGGACCCTCAGACGGCTTCGGCGACCCTCAGCGGGACCACCCCGGAGATGCTCGCCACCGGGTTGGGGCAGAGCATCTTCACACCGCCCCGCGGTCTCGAAGATCCCGCGATCTCGGCTCTGGCGGACACCTTCGCGGTGAACGATGGTGTGCAAGTCATGCACGACACCATCCAGTACCTGGTGGAGCGCTCCGAACACGAATCCGAGTGGCTCGAGGCGCTGGCGGCAATGCCTGTCAAGACCACACTGATCTGGGGGCTCTGCGACACCGTCGCCCCGCCGCGGGTAGCTACACACGTCTGGAACAACTATCTGGCCGCCAAGCCCGGTGACAATGAGTTTTGGCTGCTGCCCAACGCGAATCACTATCTGCAGAACGACCAGCCGCGAGCCTTCGTGCAGGTCCTGCGGGCCACGCTGTCGGGTAGCTCGCCCGATGCGCCCGGCGCCATCTTCGGCGCCGCAGACGCGCCGGTGTTCGTCGATCGGTCACGTGCGCGACTGCCCTCGGCCGCCGAAGTCCTAAAGGGTTGAAAGGACGGCTTGCCCTCCAGTTCTACGTCATGGTTGTGGTTTCCAAGTAATCGCAGCCCTGACGTAGAAGTCGGCGTTGCGCGGAAACGCAGCCAGGAAAACTCGGGTTGACAGCCTCAGTCGGGCTTGCAGTCGTAGACCTCGACTCGCCAGGCACCGTCGACGAGTCTGAGTCGATTCCAGCATGCGGTGCGTTGCACGACCTCGGCCAGCGCAGGGTCGATCTGGCCGAGCAATGCGCGGTTGAACGCGTCGTGCGAGACCAATACCAATGGGCCAGTGTCGTGCTCGGCGACCAGATCGGCGAAAGCGTCCCGTGCGCGCCGGCTGACGGCCTCCAGCGGTTCGACCCCGGGTGCATCGTCGATGCTGCCGTAGCGTTCGATCACGTCGATGCGACGTTGCCCGGTCATCGGGCCGTAGTCACGATCGTTGAGTCGAACGTCGACGGTCGCTGTCACCCCGGCGGCGGTGGCGATCGCTTCGGCAGTGGCGACTGCGCGCTGCAGCGGACTGCTGATCACCGCCACCGGCCGTTCGGCAGCCAACACGGCGGCAAGTCTGCCGACCTCGGCCATGCCGACCTCGTCCAGGGGAGGGTCGCTCAAACCGCGCATCCGGTCCTCGGCATTGAGGGCAGTGCGCCCATGGCGAGCCAGGTACACCTGCGTGACGCCTTCTGCAGAGGACACTTGACTCCCGTCGGGCAATCAGCGGAAACGCGGGCATCGTCAACAACAACAGAGTCGCTGCGAGTTCGTCAAGGATCGGCCGTTGGCCGGTGAATCGAACACCGAACAGTGCCCAGCTCCAGGCAAATCCGCAAAAAGGAACTGGGCACCGTCCGGATGAACTCGGCTCACTCGATGATCTCGATGATGCCGGCGTTCCACAGCAGCCCGTAGAGCTGCCGCACCGGGACGGCCACCACGCGAGTGGCGACGATGGTGAGATCGGTGTCAGTGAAGCCGGCCGCGCCGAGTGCGGTCATCGTGAACTTGGTCATTGCTCTCTCCTCGTCGGCTTGGGGCCCGGCGAGTGGAGCGCGACGACCTATGGGTAGGTCAGGCGATGACTGGCCGGGGACCGGATCGGAACGAAACGAACATCAGATTCCCATCGGGATGGGGACTATTACCTGGACTCATCTCGCCCTCACCTCCTCTCGGCCACGACGCATGAAGCGTCACAACGTGTTCGCGAAGCGGGGGTACAGACCTGAAGCGGTCGACTGCACCCCACTCGACAAAGTTTTGGCACTGCACGGCGTACCCGGTTCACACCGGAAGCCACCTGGGCTCAACCCTTAGGCCGGGAAGAGCTGTCCTGACCCGTGGCGTCTTTCGACGTTTGGGGTCAGTGGCCTGTGTCCTGTGCAGACGCCTCGCCTATCGAGGTGCTTCGTTTTCTTGCGTACTAATACTGACCCAGATGTCAGAGGGGTGTCAATGTGATCTAGCCCTCGTGATCCTGCCCTTGCCGTCGAATGCTTTTTGGCCGCAGCGCAACTCGTTCGACAACTCGGCCCGAGGTCTTGCTAGGGCTTGCGAAGGCCTAAATGGGGTCCAGCTGTACTGGTCTAGCCAACCCAGAGCAGAAGATCTTGAACTCCGTCGTCGCTGAACGAGACGTTTGTCGGGTCGGGGCCGACGACGTCGAAGTAGATCTTGCCGGATGTCTGACCGCCCGGAGGTAGCGAGGCGCCACTGAGGCCCTGGGGTGTCCAGACGTTGGAGAGAACCGGGTACTTCGTCCCATCGTCGGCGCGGGCCCTGAAGAACGGGACGACGGGAATGATCGAGCCGCGAATCGCATTGACGGTGACCATGGATTCCCAGAGCCGGCCGTTGATCTGGAACGGGATGACATCGGTGCTCGGGGAAAGCCCGTCGACGGTGTAACCGACTTCCACGTCGGGGTACTTCAACGTCATCTCCGTCCCGAACGGCTTGATGTTGTTGGCCGCAGACGCCGGAATCGCCGTACCGGCAGCGATACCCAACATGACCGCAGCCGCACCGAACAGTGCCGCAAGCTTCTTGATCATCATCCTCAGTCGCCCCCTGTGTCGACGCCCGTGTGCACTGCAAACGTTACTTCAGTCCGCTCGTCGGAGGAAGGGAAAAGAGCACGTGGTCACGGCTAGTCCATCCGGGTGGCCAATTCCAGGCGATCCATCCCGGAAGGCCCCTCCGAGTCTCCGAGCTCAAGGGTGAGCGACTCGATCGTGCCGGTGAATGCGAACGGAGTCCGGGCGGCGTACTCATCGCAGACCGCAGAGACGCAGTCCATGCCGACGTCGAACGATTCGGTTCCACAGCGCTGCGGTACCTGCTTGTCGATGCGGGTCCTGGCGACCAGGTCGCCGTCGACGAACACCGTAGCTGTTGCGGGGCATCCGGGTTGGGGGCTGTCCGGCTGGAAGTCGACGACGATGGTGTGCCGCCCGGGTGTCAACGACTCCTCGGCGACGGCGTCGTAGCGTTCGAGACCGAAGTAGTTGTAGTGGTAGCGAACTCTGCCCTCCCAGACGAAGAGCGCAAACCCGGCGGACTCCCCGCCGAGCGCCGCCAGTACGCCTTCGGCGCCGCCGTCGGGAATCTCGACCGGAACCGTGATCCGGTGCGGTACGCCGACCATCTTCGGCGCCGAGCCCTCTGGCAGCCGGATCATGCCGGGATGGAAGGTGACCTTCGTTCGCCCGGTGAAGAATCCGGGTCGCAGCGTCGTATCGAGTCGCTCGGCGAAACGATCGTCGATCGGCAGCACGTTGTACTTGGCCGCTTCGGCCAGGAACATGTCCTTGAGTTCGGCGAGCTTCGCCGGTTCCTGCTCGGCGAGGTCGACGGACTCGCTGTAATCGTCGGCGATGTTGTAGAGCTCCCAGATGTCATCGTCGTAGGAGAAGGTGCCCGCGGTTTCCCACGGCAGCCGTCCGTGTCGGCAGCAGGCGATCCACCCGTCGTGGTACATCGCCCGGTTGCCCATCATCTCGAAATACTGTTTGTCGTGGCGGCTCTCGGTGTCGGCGTCGGCGAAGGAGTACGCCAGGCTCACGCCCTCGATCGGGCGTTGAATGTGGCCGTTGACCTCCACCGGCTCGCGAATCCCGATGACCTCCATCAGAGTCGGCAGGATGTCGATGACGTGGTGGAACTGGGGCCGCACCCCGCCGTGGTCGGTGATCCGCTCCGGCCATGACACCACCATGCCGTTGCGGGTGCCACCGAAGTGCGACGCCACCTGCTTGGTCCACTGAAAAGGAGTGTCGCCGGCGTGCGCCCAGCCGACGGCGTAGTGCGGGCACGTGCCCGGCAGGCCCCAGCGGTCCAGGTAAGCCATCGACTGCTCGAGGGTCGGCAGTTGGCCGTTGAGGTTCATCAGCTCGTTGGGAGTGCCGACCAGTGATCCCTCGCCGGAGGAACCGTTGTCGCCGAGGATGTAGATGACGATCGTGTTGTCGAGCCGGCCGATCTGTTCGATGGCGTCGACGACACGGCCGACCTCGTGGTCGGTGTGCTCGAGGAAGTCCGCGAAGACTTCGGCCTGCCTGGCGAACAACCGCTGGTGCTCGGCGGGCTGGCTGTCCCAGGACGGGATCTGCTCGGGTCGCTCGGTGAGCCGGGTGCCGGCCGGGATGATGCCCATGTCGAGCTGGTTGCGGTGCACGATTCTGCGGTACTCGTCCCACCCCATGTCGAAGCGGCCTTCGTTGCGGCCGCGCCAGTCCAGTGGCGGTTGGTGGGGTGCGTGCGCTGCCCCGGTGGAGAAGTAGGCGAAGAACGGCCGGTCCGGGGCGATCGTGTGTTGGGTGTGGATCCAGGAGATGGCGTCGTCGGCCAGGTCGCGGGTGAGGTGATAGCCGTCCTCGGGCCGGGCCGGGGGTTCCACCGGGGTGGTGTTGCGGATCAGCGACGGGTAGAACTGGTCGGTCTCGCCGGCGATGAATCCGTAGAAGTAGTCGAAACCTTGATTGGTGGGCCAGTTGTCGAACGGACCGGCCGGGCTGGTCTGGTTGTCGGGCACGTTGTGGTTCTTGCCCCACCACGCGCAGCTGTAGCCGGCCTGTTTGAGCAGTTCGCCCGCGGTGGCGCAGCTCTTGGGGATGATCCCGCAGTAGCCGGGATACCCGGTCGCCATCTCTTGGATGACCCCCGTGGCCACCGAGTGGTGGTTGCGCCCGGTCAGTAGTGCGGCGCGGGTGGGCGAACACAGCGCGGTGGTGTGGAACTGGTTGTAGAACAACCCGCGTTGGTGCAGGCGTTCTGCCGTCGGCATCCGCACCAGGCCGCCGTTGACGCTGGGCCAGCCGAAACCGACGTCGTCGAGTAGAACGAGAAGTATGTTGGGCGCGCCTGCCGGGGCCTCGCGCATCGGGGGGAAGTCTGGTTCCGAATCCTGGGCGTGGAGGCCTATTTTCGCGTTTGGGAAGGACCATTCCGGTTCCGGAAGGTGATAGCGGTCCAGGTGCAGCGGGAAGTCGGGGCGATCCCCGGAGTTGATGTCGCCAGGCATGAGTCGATGCTCGCATGGCGTGCGCCGCCGCTGCGCGCGGGTCAGTTGACGCAGGGGATGCCGTCGCCGCCGATGGGCGCACCCTGGTCCGGACTGGGCTCCGCGCCGGGTTGCGAATCGCTGTCGGCCGGGGGAGGAGCGCCGGCTGCGGAGGACTCCGTCGGGTCAAACGCTGCCGCCACTTCGGCCTTGATCGCTACCGGGTCAACGATGTTCACGTCCTGGCCGTCGATCGTCGCGTAGCGGACGACGGGCAGCGTGCGGAACTCGATGTTGCCGCCGGCCAGTGAGGCCACCTTGCGGAACTGGTCCTCGCCCCACCCTGTGGACAGCACCACGTTTCGGCGCACGACCTCCATCAGGCGCTTGAACTTGCCCAAATCGGTGAAGGATCCGGAGTCTTCGAGCTGACGCATCACCGACACCAGGAAGGCTTGCTGGCGGTGGGTGCGATCCAGGTCGCCGTTCTCCAGGCCGTGCCGCTGGCGGACGAACGCCAGAGCCTGCTCGGCGTTGAGCGTCTGACGCCCGGCGGGAAAGTCGGCGCCTGAATACTCGTCGTAGACGGCATGGTTCAAACAGACTTCGACACCCCCCAGGCTCTGGGTCAAGTCATAGAAGCCGGCCAAGTTGATCTCGGCGAAGTAGTCGATCGGGACCCCGGTGAGGTTCCGCACGGCCCTGATGGTTGCTACCCGACCGGCCTCACGCCCCTCGGTCTCCAGGCGACGCTGATCGGTCACGCCCTCGTCGATCAGCCGTTCTTCGGTGATGGATTTGGCCAGTCCGTACGCTTCCTTGATCTTGATGTGGGAGTAGCCGGGGATGTCGTTGACCGCCACGTAGTCGTCGCGCGGAATGGAGAACGCGACGACCCGGTCGTCGGCGCTGACACGCACCAGGATCAGTGTGTTGGCGTTGTAGCCACCGGATTCGGAATCGCCGGCGTGCAGCTTGTCGAGGACTTCCGGGGGAAGCGCGTCACCGTCCTGGTCTTTGCGCGAGTCCAGGCCGATGAGCAGGATGTTCATCTCGCCGCCGGTGGACCTGGGGTCGTTCGCGCCGAGCGCCGAGGAGATCGTGATCCCGCCCAACATTCCGTGGGCCGTCAGAAAACCGACACCGGTCAACCCGAGTGCGGCCGCGGCGGCGAACGCCAGCAGTGTCCGAATCAGCCGACGGGGCAGATCTGGGCGGGTGCGTGGCGCCCGGTGGCGGTGGACCGGGCGAGCCGGCGGCGCCGATCGCATACCCCGAGTCTGCACGCTGTCGTCGGCGGAGTACTCGGAATCGACGGCTCTCGCCGAGAGCCGGCCGGCTACGACAGCAGGTCAGCCGTCGCTCGGAGTGTCGTGATGCAGGTGATCGCGGTGCTTGCTGTCCTGTCGATGCTGCGTCTCGATGGGTATTGGGCCGGTGACGGTCACCGCGTCCTCCCAGCATTCGATGCCGTCCACGTCCGGCAGCCGGTCCCGGGTGAACACCGGGTCGTGTCCCTGGCGGCGCTGGGCGCTGTAGT
Organism: uncultured Mycobacterium sp.; assembly: GCA_964513475.1. Taxonomy (GTDB): domain Bacteria; phylum Actinomycetota; class Actinomycetes; order Mycobacteriales; family Mycobacteriaceae; genus Mycobacterium. Next base: position 9,089 of record CAZEMS010000047.1, read on the forward strand.
CCTTGAGCAGCCGGAAGGCGATCCCTGACAGTAGTCCGATGGCGACCAGATTCGTGATGGCCATGAAGCCCATCACGCCGTCGGCGAAGTTCCACACCAGGTCTGCCGACGCCAGTGATCCGGCGAACACGGCCGCCACCGCCAGGCTGCGGTAGGTCGTCAGCACCCATGGCTTGTCTGCGATGAACTCGATGTTGGACTGCCCGTAGTAGTAGTTCCCGAGGATCGACGAGAACGCCAGCAGGAAGATGATCAGGCTGAGCGCGGTGCCCGTCCACGCGCCGAGTGAGCCGACCAGCGCGTCCTGGGTCAGGCCGATGCCGCGCGACGCGTTGGCCAGGTCGGGCACTGACACCAGGATGATGAAGGCGGTGATCGAGCAGACCAGGAAGGTGTCGAAATAGACGCCGAGCGACTGCACCAGACCTTGCTTGACCGGATGCGTCACGGCCGCACTGGCGCCGGCGTTGGGCGCCGACCCGAGCCCGGCTTCATTGGAGAACATGCCGCGCTGTACGCCGGTGAGTACCACGTAGCCGAAACTGGCCCCCACCACCTCGTTGAAGCCGAATGCCTGGGTGAAGATCTGGCCGAACACCTCGGGAAACCGGGTGATGTTCATGCCCACCACGATGAGCCCCAGCACCAGGTACGCGAAAGCCATCACCGGCACCAATACTTCGGTCACCGAGGCGATGCGGCGAATCCCGCCGAACACCACCAGTCCGGTGAGTCCTGCGACGACGATCGCGATGAGCCACACCAACCAGGACGAGCCTTCCTCGCCGACGGTCGACGTGACGGCGGCGACGATCGTGTTCGCTTGCAGCGAGCTGAAGGCGAAGGGAAAACAGATCAAGAGGATGCCCGCGAAGAGCACGCCCATCCATCGGGATTTCAACCCGCGCTCCATGTAGTAGGCCGGTCCACCGCGGAATCCGTCGTCGTCGCGGATCTTGAAGAGCTGGGCAAGCGAGGACTCGATGAAACTCGACGCGCCCCCGACGAATGCCATCAGCCACATCCAGAAGACCGCACCCGGGCCGCCGACGGCGATGGCGGTGCTGACGCCGGCGATGTTGCCGACGCCGACGCGGGAAGCGGCCGAGACGGTGAACGCCTGGAACGACGATACGGATTGCGGCTCGCCGTCGGCATTGAGCGGGGTCTTGTCGGTGAGGGTGCGAAACATCTCCGGAATCAGGCGGAACTGCACCACACCGGACCGGATCGTGAAGTACACGCCGACGACAACCAGAATCGGTATCAGGACCCAAGTCCAGAGATGGTCGCCCCACGTCAGCACGAAATCGTTGATCGCGTCCATCGCAGGAGTATCGCCGCTCGGGCGGGATTCTGCTTGTCAACGGCGCAAAAATCGGCGAGGACGCGCGCTTTCGATGGCGCCTCGGCTCGCCGGACCGCAACGCGGTGCCAGGGTTCGGGGCTACCCACCAAGGCGGGCCTTCCGGATCGTCCGACGATTGACCGCGGCCGGTCGATTTGCCGGTGCTCGTTGCCGATATCTGGTACGTTCTTGCTGGTCACGTAGATGCGATTACGGCTGCGTCCGCGGCCGGGTAGTCGCGAAAGTCGCGAAACGTGCACAGGTCTGGGGGCTCGAATGGCTAGTGGCGAACGCCAGGAACCCTCGAGGGGTTACCTGCGCTGGTTGGGCGTCGGATCGGTCGTAGCGGGACTGGGTGCATCCATCGTCACCGGACAGGGCACGGCCACCGCTGTGCCATCGGATTCCGCGCAACCGGCCGACACCACAAGTGACACCACCAGTGCTGCCGCGGACACCGATGCCGGCGACACTGATCCGGCGGCGGAGACGGGGCAGGCCGACGGTAGCGCCGGGCAGGGCCCCGAGCAGGTTGTCGGGGGCGGATCCTCGTCCGGCCCCACCTCGACGGTTTCGGCTCAGCAGGTCACCGGTGCCGACGATGATCCCGCCGATGACGCCGATGATGCTGCGCAGCCGACGGCCGAGGAACTCGCGGAGGAGCTCACCGAAGAAGTCACCGAGGACGAGTCCGAGGATGTCACCGCCGGGGCCGACTCCGAGCCGAGCGCAACGCCTGCCGCAACCGACTCCGCTGATACCGGGGGCAGCGGGGGCATCGACGACGAAGCCGGCGCGCCCGAGGCGGATGTATCGGCTAGTCCCACCACGGGTACCTCGGGCGGATCGGGCGGCGCCGCGTCACCGGCGCCCGAGCTCGCAGCCGCCGATGACACGACCGGCGATGACGCCAGTTCGGCCGAGCTCAGCGAGGAGACGGTCGCGGCGCTTGCCGCTCCGGTGGCAGCGTCCCGCAGCGAGGCGCCGGCCCTGGCCGCAGCGCTGGCCGTCCCTGCCGGTGCGCCAGCGGCGCTGAGCACTCAGGTCACGGCGGCACCGGTGACGGTGAAGAGCATCCTCACCGACGTACTCACCTGGTTCGGGTTCGGACGGTTGGCGCAGGGACTCCCGATCCCCGCGATGCCGGTGCCCGCACTGATCGAGGGCATGTGGTTGGCGGTGCGGCAGTTCCAGTACACCTGGAACAATCAGCGGCCCACCGCACAGCCGACGATCTCGGGCCAGGGGCCTGATGGGGTGATCACCGGGAACCTCAACGCCGTCGACTACGAGGGCGACGTGATCAGCTACTCGGTGTACCGCGCGCCCGAACATGGTTCCGTCGTCGTCGATTCGACGGGCTTCTTCACCTACACCCCCGAGCTTGTCGCCACCACGATCGACGGTGTTGCCGCGTCCGCACTCCCCGATGACGGCTTCTCGATTCTCCTCGACGACGAGCTAGGTAACCCGCCGCATGCGCACGGGTTGTTGGGTCTGTTCGACCATTGGGGGACCGTGGTGCCGGTCACCATCTCGACGGCTTCCGTCGTGAGCGATCTCACCTTGCTGGGATCCGGCACCGGATCGGCCGGTCCTGCACCGGCGGTCGTCGGCGCCGGAGGGGATTCGCGAAACCAGGTCAGCACCGCCGATCCAGTCGACCTGGGCGATCTCGCGGCCCGCGACGACGTTGCGGTCGGTCTGAACTCCGACGGCACGGTCAGGGTCATCCACGGCACGTTCACCGACAACAGCGTCGCAACTGCCGCCGACGCTGCGGACGTACTGAATTCGGTGGCTCCGGCGCTGGGGGCGACCCCGGGATTCGCCGACCCGGCCGGCATCACCATCCAGCGCGCCGGGGCACCCGGCGAGTTCTCCGAGACTTTCTACCGGCTGTCCCACAGCGTCGACGGAGTTGCCGTGCTGGGCAGCGAGGTGATCCTGGTGACGGACGCCGGAGGCCGGGTCACCGGCCTGTTCAACAACCACGTCGAGGTGACCGGTGTGGTGGACATGGCCCCCGACGTCTCCCTGGACGAGGCGTGGGAAGCCAATCTGCTGGCCGGCGCCGCCTACTTGGGTGGTGTTACCGCCGGTGAGCCGGACCAGGCCGCGCTGGACGCATTCGTCGAATCAGCGGCGTTCACCAACGACCTTGTGGTGTACGCGCTCGATGACAGCACGGGTCCGAGCCTGGCCTGGCGGGTGAACGTGTTGCCCTCCGGATCGGCCGCTACGCAGCACAACGCTGCGGACCAACCGTCGGCCACGGGTGCCACCTATTACTTCCAGGCCAACGGGCCGAACGCCGGCGCGGTGATCGCGAGCGTCTCCAACCTGGCCAACGCTGCGTCGACGATCACCGCGCGGGATGCGCTGGGGCAGAACCGTTCGATCAACATCGACACCCAACAGGTGCTCTTCTTCTCCTCCAGCTCGCTGTTCGACACCGAGCGAAACATCAAGACTTACAAGACTTCCTACTCGTTCTTCGGGTTCGGCGGACCGGTGATCCCCGGGAAGATCATCAAGCGCGGATGGTTCGGATGGCCGACCGGTGCGGTGTCGGCCCACGCGAACACCGCCGTCGCGTACGACTACTACCAGGACGTGCTGGGGCGCACGTCGTTCGACGATCAGGGCATGCTCATCGAGGTCAACGTCGATTACAACCCGCGGGAGAGTTTCCTGGACTTCCTGTTGCCCTACACCAACGCCTTCTGGGATCCGGTCAGCCAGCAACTCGGGTTCGGCAACGGCGGGAACCTGGAAGCCGCACTCGACGTGGTCGCACACGAGTACACCCATGGCGTGGTGAGTTGGGTTGTGGGCGGCGGTGGATCGGTGCTCGACCACGGCGAGTCGGGTGCGCTCAACGAGGCCCTCGCCGATGTGATGGGCCTGTTGATCGAGGACAAGGCCGGGGCGGGCCGGTGGCTGATCGGCGAGGACGCCGACTACCCCGGTGGAGCCGTTCGCAGCCTCGCCGATCCGAACGCGTACTCGGCGACGGTCGGCCGTTACCGTGACCACTACTCGGAGCGGTACACCGGTACCGGGGACGAGGGTGGCGAGCATGTCAACAGCACCATTTTCAGCCACGCTGTCTACAAGATGATGACCGATCCGGCCACCGGCGGAGTTTCCTCGGAAACCTGGGCGCAGGTGTTCTATCACTCGCTGTTCCGGTTGAGCCCGGGTGCGGTGTTCGTCGACGGCAGAGACGCGGTGATCAGTTCGGCGATCGCACTCGATTTCACCGAAGCGCAGCTGACTGCGATGGAGAACGCCTTCGACGAAGTCGGGATCGGCGCGGGCGCAGCTCTCGCGGTCGCGGTCTGAACCAGGTGGGGCGTGAAATCACATCCGAACCATGCCAACCATTAGTCTTCAGGCATCACATCTGTCACACTAACCACATCTGCAACGGCTGTGCGGAGGTGGGAAAAGGCGATGTCACGATTCTGGACGGGTTTGGTAGTCGCCGGGGCCGCGGTGGTTGTCGGCTCGGTGTCCCCCGCGCCGGTGGCCCTCGGTGAAGTCCCGACCTGGGAAGGTCCCTATGCGGTGACCTTCGGCGCCGACGAGAAGACCGGCACCAGCGAAGCGGCCACCCAATGGCAGAACGCGTACACCGAGAACTTCGTCTTCTCCTCGACCTGCTCGGCCGACCGATGCATCACGACGGTGCTCGGCGGTCCGGCACCGTCGAATCCGACCGTGCCGGAACCGCTCCAATACACCTGGAACGGGTCGGCCTGGCAGTTGATCAACGACTGGCAGTTCAACTGCCAGCTTCCGGACGGATCGACCGAATGGAGCCCGGCGAGCGCACGTGTGACGTACACGCCGCAGTCCGACGGGACGTTCTACGGCGAATGGGAGACCGTGATCCACAGCGGCGCCTGCGAGGGCACGCTCAACATGCCCCTGTTGGCGGTACCCGCGTAGCGCCCGTCAGGCGATCTCCGCCGCGCGCGGGCGAGTGGGCGGCACCGCGGCCAGCAGTTCCCGGGTGTATTCGTGTTCGGGAGCGGCGAACAGCTCGGCGGCCGGCCGGTATTCGACTGCCGCGCCGGATCGCATTACCAGCACCTCGTGACTCATCTGCCTGATGACCGCGAGATCATGCCCGATGAACAGATAGCTCAGGTGGAGTTCGCGTTGCAGCGAGGTCAGCAGGTCCAACACCTTGGCCTGTACCGATACGTCCAGTGCGGCCGTCGCCTCGTCGAGGATCAGCAGGTCGGGTTGGCCGGCCAGCGCGCGTGCGATGTTGACCCGCTGTCGCTGCCCGCCGGACAGTTCATGCGGGTAACGCGAGGCGAATGACGTGGGCAGGTCGACGAGTTCGAGCAGTTCGGCCACCCGAGCCCGACGCGCGTGCCTCCCGGTTTCGATCCGGTGTACGACCAGGGGCTCGGCGATCGATGTGCCCACCCGCAAGCGCGAGTTCAGCGAGGAGAACGGGTCCTGGAACACCAGGCCGATCCGGCGGCGCATCGCCTTCCTGGCCGCCCCACGCGCGTCCAGCACGTCCGCGCCGTCCAGGGCGATTGTGCCCGCGTCCGGTTTCACCAGCCCGGTCAGCGCGGCGGCCACCGTGGACTTGCCCGATCCCGACTCACCCACCAGCCCCAGCGTGCTGCCGCGCCGCAGCCGCATCGAAAGTCCCTTGACGGCGTGCACTTCGGACGGGCCGACCGGGGTCGCCACCGGGAAGCGCACATCGAGGCCGTCGACCTCGAGCAGAGTCGCCGAATCACCGGAGGCCGGAGGGGACTTCGCGCCGTCGATCAGCGGGCGAGCGTCGAGCAGTTGCCGGGTGTAGGCATGCTGGGGCCGGTCGAACACGTCCAGGATCGGCGCCTGCTCCACGGCAGCGCCTTCGGCCAGCACGGTCACATCGTCGGCGACCTGGCCGATCACCCCGAGGTCGTGGCTGATCCACACCACCGCTGCACCGAAGTCGCGCTGCAAATCGCGGACCAGCTCGATTATCTGCGCCTGCGTCGTCACATCCAGCGATGTGGTCGGCTCGTCTGCGACGAGCAACTCCGGGTCACATGCCAGCGCTATCGCGATCATCACCCGCTGTCGCTGTCCGCCGGACAGTTGATGCGGGTAGGAGTTCAATCGATTCTCCGGTTCGGGCAGGCCAACCGCTTCCAGCAGTTCCAGCGCGCGGACGCGGGCCTGCCGGCGAGTCGCACTGCGGTGAGCTTCAACGGATTCGGTGATCTGCCGCTCGATACTCAGCAGCGGGTTCAGCGATGTTGCGGGATCCTGGAACACGAAACCGATTCGCCCACCGTGCACCCCGCGCAGCGCCCGCGCCGATGCACCGACCAGCTCGACCGGCCCGGAATCAGTCCCGGCGCCCAGCAGGCTCGACCCCGCGACAACAGCGCCCGGGGTATCCAGTAGACCCGTGGCGGCCAGCACCGTCATCGACTTACCGGAGCCCGACTCGCCGACGATGCCCAGCGTCTGCTCACGGTCCACGTCGAATGAGACACCGCGCACGATCTGGTGGCGGCCGATGCGTACCTGGATTCCGCGCACCTGCAGGACAGGGTCGCTCATGGCCGGCTCCGGGATTCGATCGTGGTGCGCTGCTTGGGATCCAGCACGTCGCGCACCCCGTCTCCGAGCAGGTTGAAGGACAGTACCGTGACGAAGATGGCCGCCCCCGGGAACACCGCCATCCACCAGGCCAACGTGACAAAGCCTTGAGAGTCGAAAATCATCCGGCCCAACGACGGCTGCGGTGGCTGGATGCCCAGCCCGAGAAACGACAGCGCCGCCTCGGCAAGGATCGCGAACGCCAACGACAGCGACATCTGAACGATCAGCAACCCGGCGATGTTGGGCACGATGTGCCGACTGAGGATGTAGAAATGCCCGGTGCCCGACGCCTGCGACACCGCAACGAACGGCTCGACGCGCACCCCGAGTGTGCCGGCTCGGGCGACGCGGGCGAAGATCGGGGTGAATACGATGCCGATCGCGAGCATCGTCGTCGTCACCCCGGGCCCCAGAATCGCCACGATCGCCAGCGCGAGCAGCAGCACGGGAAAGGCGAACATCACATCGACGACGCGCATCAACACGGTGTCTAGCCAGCCGCCACGGTAACCGGCGACCACGCCCACGGTCACCCCGACGACCGCAGCGAAGGCCACACTCGCCACCGAAACCCGAAGCGAAGCCTGCACGGCCACCAAGACTCGGGACAGGACGTCTCGTCCCAGCTCGTCGGTGCCGAACCAGTGTGTGGCGCTGGGGGATTGCAGCGCCCCGGGCACATCGATGTCGTTGTAGCCGAACGGGGCGATCCATTGCGCGGTCGCCGCGATCACCACGATGGCGGCGAGCAGGATCGCGCTGATCAACGTGACCGGGTTGCCGGCGAGCAGACGCCCCGCGGAGGGCCGTGCCACCTCGGTCATGACAGCCGTATCCGCGGATCGGCGACGGCGTACAACATGTCCACGATCAAGTTGATGAGTAGGAACAGCGCCGCGATCAGCAGGACCGCACCTTGAACAACGGGATAGTCGCGCGCCGCCACGGCGTTGAAGACCAGCCGCCCGAGCCCCGGCCAGGCGAAGACCACCTCCACCACGATGACCCCGCCGAGGATGGTCGCCAGCTGGATGCCGGTGATGGTCAGGATAGGGATGACGGCGTTGCGCACGACGTGTCGAAACGTGACCACTTGGGGCGCAAGCCCCTTCGACCGCGCGGTACGCACGTGACCCATCGAGGCCACCTCCAACACCGCCGAGCGCACATAGCGGGTCAGGATGGCACCGGCCACCAAGCCCACCGTCAGTGCCGGCAGAACCAAGTGACGCACCCAGCCGCCCGGATCCTGCAGTAACGGCCGGTATCCAGACGTCGGCAGCCAGCCCAGAGTGGATGCGAACAGCGTCATGAGCAGGATTCCCATCCAGAAGTCAGGGATCGAGACGCCGAATTGGCTTGCCACCCGCACGATTCCGTCGCTGATCCGCCCTTGGTGAAACGCCGACCAGATGCCTGCGGGCAGCGCGATGAGCAACGCGATGAGAATCGCGGCCACGGCGAGCGAGACGGTCGCGGGCAGCCGATCCAGCAGCGTGACCGTGACCGGGTCGCCGTTGCGGAAGCTGACTCCGAGATCGCCACGGACCGCCGAGCCGAGGTAGCCGAGGAACTGCTCGACGATCGGCCGGTCCAGCCCGCTCGCGGAGCGCAGCGCTTCGTAGGCCTGCGGTGTGTAGCGGGTGCCCAGTGCGATGCGCACCGGATCGCCGGGAACCAGATGCACCAGGGAGAACACCAAGACCAGCACGCCGATGAGGACCACCAGCGAATGCATCAGCCGGCGTACCAGAAAACGCAGAACCGGATGGGCGACGAACCTCACCGGCATGCCCTCGCGGCGAGGTTCATCGGGCTGGCCCCCGGGTCAGGCTCGCGGTGCGAAACCTGATCGCCGCGTCGCGTCGGGCCTGATAGCCGGACAAGTCGTTGCTCCAGGCCTGGATCACCGATGGGTTGTACAGGTAGATGTAGCTGACCTCGTCGGCGATGATCGTCGCGGCCTCCGCGTAGTCGGCGGCCCGGGCGGTGCGGTTCGTCTCTACCCGGCCGGCGTCCAGCAGCCGGTCGACCCGGGGATCGGAGAACTTCTGGGCGTTGCTGGCGCCGTCGGTGTGGTGCTGGGCGTAGTAGAAGTCGTCCGGATCGATGTTCCCGAGCCAGCCCATCATCAGCATGTCGAAGTTGCCGGTGTTCTGTTCGTCGAGCCAGGTGGCGAAGTCCACGGTGCGGATGTCGACGGTGATGCCAAGGGGCTCGAGGTTGTCGGCGACGATCTGCGCGGCGGTCACCGTCTCGGGGTAGTCGCTGGTGACCAGCATGTCCAGGGTGTCCGGGGTTGTCGTGCCTGCACTCTGCGCCGCTTCGAGCAGGCTGCGCGCCTTGTCGATGTCGTAGTCGTAGCGGTGGTACGGGGTGTGCCAGGGATTGCCCTCCGGGATGGCCAGCTGATTGGCGGTGGCGGTGCCGTAGCTGGTGGCCTGGACGATGGCGGCCCGGTCGATGCCGTAGGCGATCGCCTGACGCACCCGGACGTCGTCCCACGGCTCGCGGGCCTCGTTGAGCGCGAAGTACCAGTAGTCGTTGCTGGGGGTGACGGCCAGTGCCAGTGAGTCGTCGTCAAGAAGCTGGGCGACGCGCTGGGTGGGCACCGAATCGGTCCAGTCGATCTCGCCGGCCTGCAACGCTGAGAGCGCCGTCGACGGTTCGGGGATGAACCGGAAGGTCACACCCGATATCTGCGGAGCTCCGCCCCAGTAGCTTCGGTTGGCCCGCAGTGAAATCGAATCTCCGCTTCGCTGGCCGGCGAATTTGAACGGCCCGGTGCCGATCGGGTGGGTGGCGATCTGGCCGCTCTCAACGTTGTCCCGCTGCACGATGGCCATGCCCTTGAAGCCGCCGATGTTGGTCAACAGGTTGGGAGTCGGTCGGTCGAGGGTCATTCGTACAGTGGCCGGATCCACAGCGCTGACATCGCGCACCGAACTGAACCGGTCGACGTTGGTGAGTTGCTCGTCGATGATGCGCCGGTAGGAGTACACGACGTCGTCGGCGGTGAACGGGGTGCCGTCGTGGAATGTCACGCCTTCGCGCAGGTGAAAGGTCCACACCAGCTGATCCGGACTGACCTCCCAGGACTCGGCCAACGCCGGAACCATCTCCAGGTCGGCGTCGGGTTGGACCAGCGTGTCGAAGACGTTCTCCAGCACCTGGAACGAGAAGTAGGCGCTCGTCCGCTGCGGATCCAGTTGGTCGGGCTCGCCGGCGATGGCCGCGACCAGGTTGTCCGACGATTCGTCGCCGAGCTCGACGCGCTCACCGGTGGTACAGCCCAGCAGCGCTACCAGCGCGAGGACTGCACCGGCGACGATCAGCGCCGCTGGTTTCCTGCTGCCGTGCTTCTTGGCTGCCCCGATGGTCTCTCCTGTCCCTGCGTTTCTCTGCCGGTCGCCGTCTGTAGCCATCCGTCGTCATCTGTTGCCCGGACTCGCGGTCCTCTCACCGTAAGCGGCTGCCGACGTCGGCACCAACGTCGACCCCTGAGTACCGCCAGCGGCACCTGTCGGGCTGAATCGTCGGTGCCGTCGAGGAAGCGCTGCGATAATCGGCCCCTACGCCGAATCCGAGGGGACGGACATGAGGATCACGCCGGCGCTCGCCGCATTGGCCTTGCTTGCCGGATTCGCAGTCGGCACAGCGAACCCCGCTGAGGCGCAAGACCAGCCGCTGCAAGGCGTCTTCGCCTACCAGGAGCCGGGATCGCCGCCGAGCACTTGGCAGATCGTTCCGGTCTGTTCGCCCACGATGGGCGATCTGCGCGAGCCGCTGTTCCTTCCCGTCGGCTGCACCCTGAAGGTGACCTCGAGCACCTCGCGGCAGGTCACAAACGCCGAGCGGGCCGCCAACTTCGGAGCCGACGCGCGGCTGGTGACGAACCGCTGGTTTGCTCAGGTCACCAAGATCGACGGCTTGGTCTGTCCGGACGGCAGTACCGCGCAGACGGTGGACACCTACGAGTTCGACAGCGGACTGGCCGGAACCCACACCCGCACCCACGGCGCCGAGTGTGGTCTGGAGGCGGGCCTGGACAGGACACCGTTCACGTTGACGTTCCTCAAGGAACTGCCGTATCCGGTCGACAGGTACCCGTTCTACTGCCAGCCGGGAGGGCTGCGGTCCTGCGCCTGAGGTCGCCGGGCGTCTAGTGTCACCGGTTGATGTCCACACCAACACCACGCGAACAACGAGACCCGGCCGAACAACTGGCGCCGCTGGAACGATTCGAACGCCGCACCGAGTGGCTGCTTGCCGGGGTGGCTCTGCTCTTCCTCGTCCTCTACTCGGTGCTGGTGCTGGCTGAGCCCGATCCCGGTGTGGCGAATGTGCTGGGGTCGGCGATGCGGGTGCTCTATGTGGTCTTCATCGTGGACTACCTGGTGCGGCTCTACCTGGCGCAGAGCAAGGGGAGATGGTTCGTCCGGCATCTGCTCGACCTGGCGATCGTGGCGCTGCCGTTCTTGCGTCCATTGAGACTGATCAGCCTCGCAGTGGTGGTCAAGGCGCTGCAACGTGCGGTCGGGGACACCATGCGCGGCCGTGTGGTCTTCTACACGGTCAGTGGTGCTTCGGTGATCATCTACGCCGCGTCGCTGGCCGCGCTCGATGCGGAACGCGGTGCGCCCGATGCAACGATCACCAGCTTCGGAAACGCGGTGTGGTGGGCGGTCACGACAGTCACCACGGTCGGTTACGGCGATCTGTATCCAGTCACCGTCGAAGGGCGGTTGGTTGCCGCAGCGCTGATGGCCGGAGGGATCAGCCTCGTCGGCGTGGTGACCGCGACGATCGCGTCGTGGATCATCGACCGGGTGGCCGAGGAGGACGCAGACCACCAAGCGGCGACCGTTGCCCATATTGAAGCGTTGCGCGAAGAGATCAGACTGCTCAGCCAGACTGGGAACGGTTCTGATCGCCATCCGTAGGAGAGCGACATGACCGAGAACGACCTGTCGGGTGCGTTTCACGAACTCCTCGCGGGTCAGGACTGTCTGATCACTGTGACTTGGGGCGCTTCACCAGCACCACGTGGGCCATCGGAATCTGCATCTCCTGCGGATCGGCGGCCAGCCGCGCCGCGAAACCCGTCTCCAACCGGTCGAAGAACTGCTCGCGGCGCGCCGGATCGCGATCCCGAAGCGCGCGGGCCAGCGCGGGAAACAACGCTGCTCTGCAGAAAGCGCCCCAGCACCTGCTGTATGCCTCGGCATCATGGTCGACCCGGTATTGGTTCCAGTAGCGGTCCTCGGCGTTGAACACGTCGACCTGTTCGACCTCGAGGCGCTCGAAACGCCCCGACGGCGCGAACGGATCCAGGAAATCAGCCGACCGCCGCCCGACGATCGGCACGCTCATGCTGTGCAGTTCACCCTCGGTGAGCAGCCCGTCGGTGACCAGCTCGCTCAACGCGTCCATCAGCGCCGCCATCAATGGCCGGAAGCCGAACTCGCCGTTCTCGTCGAGGGCCATGGTCATGACCATCAGCCGCGCACCCGGTGCCAGCTCGCGTCCGCGGAACGCGATGAACTCATGCCAGTCGTGGGCGGCCTGCCTCTCGTAGGCGGTCCGTACCGACTCGTCGCCCGAGCAGGCGACCACCACGTGGTCGGGAATAGGTCCGGGCACCCGGCTCAGCCATTGGATCGCCCAGGCGGTGAACCCGAGGTTGACGCTGTTCGACGGCAGGATCTGGCCGTAGAACGACCGCCCGACGGCCGATGCGAAGCTCGCACCGTCGCGCTTGAGGTAGGTGTCCGGATCGTCGGACAGCGTTCGGAACAACGCGGTGAAGTCGTTCTCGGGCAGGTCCGTGTGTGCCACCAGGATTGAGTGTTCCTGGCGGGTACGGCTGCGCAACACGGCGATGGCGGCACCGATCGGCAGCAGTGAATTGTGGCCGGCGGCGGCGCCGTAGTCGGCGACCACTATCGGCTGGGGTGGGCGGGGCAGTGGCGCCTCCTGCGCGGCCCGTTCGAAAAGCTTTATCGCCCGGTCCAATCCGGCTGCCTGCAGCCGGGAACTGGCGGTGTAGTCGAGGTTGTCGGCGGGCACCGGCCGCACGACGATGCTGGATTCCGGCACGGCGACCTCCTTCGTGTCCTGGACCGGACTGCTGTCGATTCCGACGGTAGTCCTCGCGCCCCGGCGGCGCCGACGAACCTGCCATGACAGACTGCTGGCCATGTACCGCCGACGGTCGGCCCTGCGCATTCTCGTCGCGGCATCAGTCTTCACACTGGTGATATCGATCGTCGGATTCGCTACCACGTTGCTGCTCAACACCGTGGTCCTCGACGAGTTCGACGCGTACGGCGAGGTGCCGATCCCGGGCTCGGGCAGCGTGCATCTGCCCGCCGGCGAGGTGAAGGTCAGCTTCCGCACCGGTGTCGTCGATCAGCCCTCGGGAGGGTTCCCGGTCCCGCCGTTGGAGATGTGGGTAGATCCTCCGGCCGGTGTACCGGAGCCCGAGGTCACACAGGCCTGGGGGAGCACGACGACGGTCACCAGCGATGCCCGCGTGCAAGTGTGGACCATGCAGGTGCCGGCCGAGGGCAGCTACCAGATCTTCGCCGACGGCCAGGTGGACGGATACCCCGGACCGCGGCTGGCGTTCGGGCACGGCAGTTCTTACGGCTGGTTGTTGTGGCTTTTCGCCGGCTTGTTCGCGGTCAGCCTGGTCGAGTTGGCAGGTGTGTTCTTCTGGCGCGTCCGTGCCGGAAAAGCCTGACCGATCAGTGGCCGCGGGCCACCCAGTCGTCGTAGTTCACGATCTCGTCGCCGATCGTGGTGGAGTCGCCGTGCCCGGTGTAGACGACCGTCTCGTTCGGTAGCGAAGCGAGTCGTCCGGAGATCGACTCCAGGATGGTCGAAAAGTCCGAGTAGGACCGGCCCGTCGCGCCGGGGCCGCCGTTGAACAGGGTGTCGCCGCTGAACACGGAGTCCAGGTCGGGCGCGTGCCAGCACACCGACCCCGGCGAATGGCCGGGCGTGTGCAGCGCGTGCAGTTCCATGCCCGCCACGCTCAGCTTCTGACCGTCGCTGACCGGGCGGAAGTCCCTGTCCGGGTGAGTCATTCGCCACAGCACCTCGTCGGCCGGATGCAACAGCACCGGAGCATCCAGCGCCGCACCCAACTCCGGGGCGACCGTGATGTGGTCGTTGTGGCCGTGCGTGCAGATCACCGCCACGACGTTGCGACCACCGACGGCCATCGTGATCGGTCCGGCGTCGTGGGCGGCGTCGAACACGACGACGTCGGAGTCGTCGCCGACGATCCAGATGTTGTTGTCGACCTCCCAACTGCCTCCGTCGAGTTCGAACGTGCCTCGGGTGACGATCCGCTGAATCGGCCCCGCCGTCACAAGACCACCACCGAACGCAGCACGTCGCCGGCGTGCATCCGGTCGAAAGCGCCCTCGATGTCGTCCAGGCCGATGCGCTCGGTGACGAACTTCTGCAGGGGGAGGCGTCCCTGCAGATACAGGCTGATCAGCGTCGGGAAGTCCCGCTCCGGCAGGCAGTCTCCGTACCACGAGGACTTCAGCGAACCGCCCCGCGAGAAGAAGTCGATCAACGGCATCTCGAGTTGCATGTCGGGAGTCGGAACGCCTACCAGCACAACGGTTCCGCCCAGGTCGCGGGCGTAGAAAGCCTGCTTCCAGGTTTCCGGCCGGCCGACCGCGTCGATCACCACATCGGCGCCGACACCTCCGGTCAGTTCCTGAATTGCTTCCACCACATCGGTCGTGCGGGCGTTGACGGTGTCGGTGGCGCCGAACTCGCGGGCCCAGTCCAGTTTCCGGTCGTCGGTGTCGACGGCGATGATCTGCTTCGCGCCCACCAGTGCCGCCCCGGCGACGGCTGCGTCACCGACGCCGCCGCAGCCGATCACGGCAACGGTGTCGTCACGCGTCACCGCGCCCGTGTTGATAGCTGCACCGACGCCGGCCATCACCCCGCAACCCAACAAGCCCGCCACCGACGGCTCGGCGGCTGGGTCGACCTTGGTGCACTGACCCTCGTGCACCAGAGTCTTGTCGGCGAACGCGCCGATACCCAGCGCCGGGGCCAACTCGGTGCCATCGGTCAGCGTCATCTTCTGGCCGGCGTTGAAAGTGTCGAAACAGTACTGCGGCCGACCACGTTTGCATGCCCGGCAGTTCCCGCACACCGCACGCCAGTTGAGGACGACGAAGTCCCCGGGTTCGACGTTGGTGACCCCGGCGCCGACGGACTCGACTGTGCCGGCGGCTTCATGTCCGAGCAGAAACGGGAAGTCGTCGCTGATCCCGCCTTCGCGGTAGTGCAGATCGGTGTGGCAGACGCCGCAGCTGATCACGTCGACCACCACCTCGCCGGGCCCCGGGTCCGGGATCACGACATCGAGGACCTGGACCGGCTCACCCTTCTTCCGCGAAACCACCCCGCGCACCGTCTGAGTCATGGGGACAACATATCGGCAATCATGTCGGCGACGTGGCGGGCTGGAGACATCACCGGCGCCTCGGCGTTACGGTTAGGTGACCATGACGGCAACTCGCAGCCAACCGCAGACCGACCTGCTGGTGATGGCACGTTCGGCGCACGTCGCACGCGACTGGCACGGTGCGTACACCGCGTTCGCCCGCGCCGGCGAGGGTGACACGCTGGCTCTGGACGACCTCGACGCGATGGCATCGGCGGCGTGGCGGCTCGGGCGGGGAAGGGAATCCCTGCGCGTCGCGGAGCGGGTGTTCGAGCAACTGGTGCGGACCGATCCGCCGTCGGCGGCGATGAAAGCCGTCGACCTTGCACTGGCCTGGCTCACCCGTGGCGACATCAACATCGGTCAGGGCTGGATGAACCGGGCCCGCCGCCTGCTCGACGGCGCGCCTGAGGTTCCCACACACGGCTACCTGGCCTACCTCGATGTCGTGGTGGCCGTCATGGCGCGTGACCGCCCCACCGTCGACCGGCAACTGACGACGCTGCTCGGGCTGGGTGAACGGCTCGAGACGCCTGCGTTGACGGCGTTGTGCCGAGTCGCCGAGGGGCTGGCAGCAGTCCTGGACGGACGGATCGACGAGGCGTACTGCCTGATCGACGAGGCGATGCTTCCCGTGATGGCCGACCAGGTGCCGATGGAGTGGGCCGGTGACATCTACTGCATCGTGTTGCATCACTGTCACCGGCTGGCGGACCTGCCACGGATGCGGACCTGGACGCAGTCGATGGAACGCTGGTGTTCGGACCTGGCCGCCTCCCCGTATTACGGCGGCGTGTGCGACGTTCACCGGTTACAGGTGCACAGCGCCACCACCGAGGACTACGGTCTCGTCCAGGACCGATTGTTGGCCGCCAGCCGGGCGCTCGAAGAGATCAACGCCTGGGCGGCCGGCGAGGGCTACTACCAACTGGGCGAGGTGCTGCGACGCCGCGGTGACGAGGACGGTGCGCTGGCGGCCTTCGCAAAGGCGCGCTCGCTGGGTATCGACCCACAACCGGGCGCGGCACTGCTGCGATGCCGACAGGGTGACCGCGACGGTGCGTGGACGGATCTACGGGTCGCCCTGGACAGCGAGGACCGGCTGGGCCGGATGTGGCTGCTGCGCGCGGCCGTGGAGGTGGCGTTGGCCCGCGACTCGCTCGATGAGGCCGAAAACTACTGCTGTGAAATGGAATCCGGTGCAGAGCTGTTCGCGACACCAGGATTTCGGGCCTGGGCCTTGCACGCCCGCGGTGCCCTGCTGGTTCGCCGCGGTCGGCACGGTGAGGCGCTCCCCGTGCTGCAGGCGGCGTTACGTGAGTACCGTATCCAGCAGGCCCGCTACGAGACGGCCGAGGTCTACGAGTGGATGGCGCTCGCGCACAAGGGAATCGGTGATGCGGACATGGCTGCCGCGGACAGTGCCACCGCGGAGAACATCTGTTCCCAACTCGGCGTCGAGCCCCCGGCGATCTGCGGCGTGACCGTTCCCGGCGGGTTGACCAAGCGTGAGTTCGACATCCTTCGGCGCATCGCCGTTGGAGCCTCCAACCGGCAGGTAGCCCAGCAGGTTTCCATCAGCGAGAAGACGGTGGCACGCCACCTGGCCAACATCTACGCCAAACTCGAAGTTTCGTCGCGCACCGCCGCGGTGGCCTGGGCGCACCGGAACAACGTGCTGTGAGTTCGGGCTGCTCCGGTTCTACACGATTTCCACCATGGCGGCGCCTTCGATTTGCATGATTTGCCCGATGTGGTCATGCGCAGCGCGGTCTAGCGTTTGACGCATGACCACACTTGACGCAGACCCGACCGTTGTAGATCGCACCACCGAGCAGTTCGCCGAACGCGTTGCCGGCGCCATCGACAGCGCCAGCCTGGCCGTGATGCTGTCCATCGGGCATCAGACCGCACTGTTCGACACCCTCTCCGAGTTGCCTTCGGCCACCAGCGCCCAGATTGCCGATGCCGCCGGCCTCGACGAGCGTTACGTCCGGGAGTGGTTGGGCGCGATGGTGGCCGGCCAGGTGGTCGACTATGACCCGGCGGCCGGTACGTATTCGCTTCCCGGGCATCGGGCCGCGGTGCTGACCCGGGCTGCCGGACCGGACAACATGGCCCGCATCGCACAGTTCATCCCGCTGTTCGGTGAGGTCGAGCAGAAGATCATCGGCTGCTTCCGTAGCGGCGGCGGTCTGCCTTACAGCGACTATCCGCGGTTCCACACCCTGATGGCCGAGGAGAGCGGCGAGGTGTTCGACGCCGCGCTGATCCACGTGATCCTTCCCCTCGTCGACGGCCTGCCGGAGCGGCTGCAGAACGGAATCGACGTTGCCGACATCTGCTGCGGAAGTGGGCACGCGATCAACGTGATGGCCCAGGCCTATCCGAACAGTCGATTCACCGGCATTGATTTCTCTGATGAGGGTTTGGGTGTGGGGTGCTCCGAGGCCGAGCGGCTCGGTCTGGACAATGCGACGTTTGTCGCGCGCGATGTGGCAACGCTGGATGCCACTGACGCCTACGACGTGATCACGGTCTTCGACGCCATTCACGATCAGGCGCAACCGGCCCGCGTGCTAGAGAACATCCACCGAGCGCTTCGGCCGGGTGGGATCTTCCTCATGGTCGACATCAAGGCCTCCAGCAGCCTGGAGGACAACGTCGCCGTGCCGCTGGCGACTTTTCTCTACACGGTGTCGACGATGCATTGCATGAGCGTGTCACTGGGGTTGGACGGAGCCGGCCTGGGCACCGTGTGGGGTCGCCAGCTGGCCACCTCGATGCTGGAGGATGCCGGATTCGGCGATGTCGCTGTCAGCGAGATCGAGTCGGACCCGTTCAATCTCTACTACGTGGCCCGCAAGTAGGCTCGGCGGTCATGGCGGCGCTGGATGCACTGGCGGACTGGCCGGTCTCCAACGTCGCCGCTGCGGTGGTCGGCCCGGCCGGTGTGCTCGCGGTGCACGGCGACACCCGGCGCCGGTTTGGGTTGGCGTCGGTGACCAAGCCGCTGGTTGCTCGTGCTGCGCAGGTCGCCGTCGAGGAGGGTGCTGTCGACCTGGACGGCCCGGCTGGACCGCCGGGATCAACCGTGCGTCATCTGCTCGCCCACGCGTCGGGCCTGGCGATGAGTTCCGACGGCGGAATCAACGAACCCGGCAAGCGTCGGGTCTACTCCAATTACGGCTTCACGGTGCTGGCCGAGACCATCGAGCGGGCATCGGGGATCGAGTTCGGGAGTTACCTGGCCGAGGCGGTGTTCGAGCCGCTGGGCATGACCGATTCGTCGCTGGGGGGCGGTGCAGCGGCAGCCGGCTACGGTGCCACCTCGACGGTTGCCGACCTGGTGGGGGTGGCTGGCGATCTGCTGCGGCCGGTTACGGTGTCGCAGCAGATGCACGACGTGGCCACCTCGGTGCAGTTCCCGGGTCTGGATGGGGTGCTGCCCGGGTTCGGTGTCCAGCGGCCCAACGACTGGGGTCTGGGTTTCGAGATCCGCGATGGCAAGTCTCCGCACTGGACCGGTTCGGCCAACTCGGCTCGAACCTACGGGCATTTCGGCCAGTCAGGGACGTTTTTGTGGGTCGATCCGGTCGTCGATCTGGCGCTGGTCGTATTGACCGACCGCGATTTCGGGGACTGGACCCGACGACTGTGGCCGGGCTTGTCTGATGGAGTGCTGAGAGAATTCGCGGCGCACTAGCGCAACATGGGTCTCACAAGGCACAATAAACACGTACGACACAACTGCATCTCTCGGAACTGCCAGGTCGTTGGGGAAGACGTCCCTCGTGGAGCCGAAGGAGCAGCAGATGCGTGCGTCGAACCAGTTCGCCGACGCGACAACAGGCGTGGTGTACATCCACGCCTCACCCGCGGCGGTATGCCCACATGTCGAGTGGGCTATGTCGTCGACCCTTCAGGCGAGCGCGAACCTCAAGTGGACCCCGCAGCCGGCCATGCCCGGACAGCTGCGCGCGGTCACCAACTGGGTGGGCCCAGTCGGCACCGGAGCGGCATTGGCCAGCGCTCTGCGGTCCTGGTCGGTGCTGCGGTTCGAGGTGACCGAGGATCCCAGCACCGGAGTCGACGGGCATCGCTGGTGCCACACCCCACAGCTGGGCTTGTGGAGCGGACCGATGAGCGCCAACGGCGACGTGATGGTGGGTGAGATGCGGTTGCGTTCACTGATGGCCTCGGGCGCCGACGCCTTGGCCGCCGAACTCGATTCGGTGCTCGGCACCGCGTGGGACGAGGCTCTGGAGGCGTTCCGTGACGGGGGCGACACTGCGGAAGTCACCTGGCTGAGCCGGGGAGTCGGCTAGCCGACGACATTCAACGCCCGAGTCGGCTAGCCGACGACATTCAACTCCTGAGTCGGTTAGCCGACGGCATCTAACTCCGGGGTTGGGTGAGGATGTGCAATGCGCCGGGCACTGCCGTCACTGTCACCGGAAGCGGGCAGGCGTAGTCGCCGTCGGCGTAGGCATTGATTCCGGGGGAGTCCACGTAAACCGAAGCGGCCCGGGCGGTGTCAACCTCGTCCAGATCCACGTGCGTTCCCTTGAACACCGTCGGGAACAACCGCACCAGCCTGGTGCGCGACGCCGAGTGCACCATTGTGACGTCGAGCAGGCCGTCGGAGTGGTCGGCCTCGGGGCAGATCAGCATGCCGCCGCCGTAACTGCGGGTGTTGCCGAAGGCGGCCAGGGTCAGTTCGGTGTGGATCTCCGGGCCGTCGTCGAATGCCAGCGTGAACGGCAGCAGCCGCAACCTGGACAGCTCGGCCAGAATCGCCACGTTGTAGCGGATCCGGCCGTGCGGCCACCGCATCCGGTTGGTCCGGTCACTGACCAGTGAGTCGAAGCCTGTCGCCATGACCGTGCCGAACCACTTGTGACCGCCATCGCGATCCTCGATTCGACCGAGGTCCACCGTCTCGGTCCAGCCGTCGGCGATCACGTCCGCGGCTGCCTCGGGGTCTTTGACGGGCAGCCGGTACTCACGCGCGTGGTCGTTGCCGGTACCGGCGGGCACGATGCCCAGCGGGACATCGCTCTGCGCGAGAGCTTGCAGCGCAACGGATATCACGCCGTCCCCACCGACCACTACCAATGCATCGGTTCCGGCCGCCAACGCCTCGTCGACCAACCGCAGGGCATGTGCGGCATCCGAGCCGACGATCGCGCATACATCGACACCGCGTTGTTGTAGCCGCGCCGCCGCCCGCTCGGCGGCATGTGGCGCGTTGCCGTGACCGGACAGCGGATTGGTCAGCAGTGTGACCCGGGCGATTTGGCGGCTGGTCACGGAATCAACTTGCCCGGGTTCAGGATTCCCGCCGGATCCAGCTTCGCCTTCACCGCCCTGAGCACGTCGACACCCAAGTCGCCGACTTCGGCGGGCATCCACGGCCGGTGATCGGTGCCGACCGCGTGATGGTGGGTGATGGTTGCGCCGGTTCGGATCATGGCATCGGAGGCGGCCTGTTTGGCGTTGCGCCACTGGTCAATCGGATTGCCGCGCTGGCCGGCGACAACGGTGAAGTACAGCGATGCGCCGGTCGGATACACATGCGAAATGTGGCACAGCACCAGCGCCGGTGTACCGGTTTCGGCGAGGGCGCCGGTCAGCGCCTCGGTGACAGCTGATTTCAATGCCGCGATGTTGGACCAGTTGGTGGCGGTCTCCAGCGTCTCGCACAGCGCACCGGCGGCCAGCAAGGAATCACGCAGGTAGGGCGCGTTGAAGCGCCCGTGCTCCCACGCTCGCGCCGGGTCCTCACCGAGCGAGGTGCCACCGTGCGCCTCGAGCACCGCGCGGGTCTCGGCGTGGCGGCTCTCGGCGTGGGCCTCGGTGCCCTCGAAGACCGTGATGGCCAGGCAGCCGCCGGTGACGGTCTGCTGGCCGATCGCCTCTGTGGTGGCCAGGTTCACTCCGGTCTCGGCCTCGTCGGACAGCCGGATGACGGTCGGGCCGGTGTCTTGCTGGACCACGGCCCGTAACGCGTCGGCTCCCGTCGTGAAGTCGGGGAACGTCCACGCCTCGTAGCGAACCGCTTCCGGAACGGGGTGCACCCGGACCCGCACCCTGGTGATGACGCCGAGCACGCCTTCCGAGCCGATGATCAGCTCACGCAGGTCCGGACCCGCTGCGGACTCCGGGGCGCGACCGAGGTCAAGCACTCCGGCCGGCGTGACGGCGCGCAGGCCGCGCACCATGTCGTTGAATCGCCCGTAGCCGGCCGAGTCCTGGCCCGAAGATCGGGTGGCCGCGAACCCACCGATGGTCGCGAACTGGAAGCTCTGGGGGAAGTGCCCGAGTGAGAAACCGCGCTCGGCAAGCAGGTTCTCGGCCTGCGGGCCGGTCAGTCCGGCGCCCAGTTCGGCTTCTTGGGAGATTTCGTCGAGTCCGAAGAGTTGGTCGAGTCGCCGCAAGTCCAGCGAGACGACGGCGGTGAACCGCTCGCGTACCGGGTCGACGCCGCCGACGACGCTGGTTCCGCCGCCGAACGGAACCACGGCGATGCCGCGTTCGGCGCAGACCGCGAGGATCTGGGCCACTTGGTCCTCGTCGCCGGGAAGAATCACCGCGTCCGGGGCGTCCTGGGTGGTGTCCTTGCGGCGCAGCAGGTCGAGGGTGGACTTGCCGCCGGCGTGCAGCAGTCGGGAGCGGTCATCGACTCCGCAGTGACCGGGTCCGACGATCGCCGTGAGTGCTTCGCGGTCGTCGTTGGTGAGTGCCGACGGGCGTAGCGTGACCTGCTCCGATTGCAGCTCGGGGTTCGGCGTGGAGTCCACTCCGAGGGCCTGCTCGAGCAGGGATCGGATGCTCTCGGAGAGCGGTTTCGCCGCCGCCGGATCCCCCCATGCGTTCCATTTCATCGGGGGAAGAAGTTGGTCGTCGGCTTGTGTCATGCGTTACAGTATTACATAACATGGCAACTAGTAACGCAGCTTTCCGGACGACCGACGACCGGATTCTCGAGGCCGCGGCCAGTTGCGTATTGGCCTATGGGGTCGGGCGGGTGACTCTTGCCGAGATCGCGCGGCGAGCCGGTGTCAGCCGTCCGACCATCTATCGGCGCTGGCCGGACATCCGCTCCGTCCTGGCCGCCCTGCTGACCACCCGGATCATCGGAGTGCTCGACGACATTCCCGGTCAGGGGACCGGACGCGAAGCCCTGGTGCAGCGCATCGTTGCGGTCGCCGGGCGATTGCGCGAGGACGAGGTGCTGATGGCGGTCCTGGCAGCGCCCGATCTGGCGATGGTGTACATCGCCGAGCGGCTGGGGACCAGTCAGCAGTTCCTCATCGACGCGTTCGCCTCGGAGCTGAAGTTGGCCCAGGACGACGGCAGCGTCCGGCCCGGCGACCCCCGGCGCCTGGGCGCGATGTGCCTGTTGATCACCCAGTCGACGATCCAGTCGGCCCGCATGGTCGAACCGATCCTCGACGCCGATGCCCTCGGTGTCGAACTCACCCACTCTCTGAACGGATACCTGCGACCATGAGCGACTCGACAGCCCTGAACGCTGCCCGCCGTAGCACCGAGTTGGCCGCGCTGGCCGACGGTGAGCGTATCGACGTCCTCGTCATCGGCGGCGGCATAACCGGTACCGGGATCGCCCTGGACGCCGTAACCCGCGGACTGTCCGTTGCGCTCGTGGAGAAACACGACCTGGCCTTCGGTACCAGCCGGTGGAGTTCCAAGCTGGTGCATGGCGGCCTGCGCTACCTGGCGACCGGCAACGTCGGGATCGCCCGGCGCAGCGCGGTCGAACGCGGCATCTTGATGACCCGCAACGCACCCCACCTGGTCAAGGCGATGCCGCAGCTGGTGCCACTGCTACCGGAATTGGGCCGGCCCGCGCGCGCACTGGTGCGTACCGGGTTCCTGGCCGGCGACGGGTTGCGAGCCATGGCGGGCACACCGGTCTCGGCGTTGCCGCGATCGAGACGCGTGGGCCCGCAGCAGGCCGCCGAACTGGTTCCTGCGGTTCGGCGCGATGGGCTTGACGGGGCGTTGCTCGCCTACGACGGCCAGCTGATCGACGATGCTCGCCTGGTGACGGCGGTGGCGCGAACCGCGGCGCAGCACGGCGCGCGAATCCTGACGAGGGTGGCGGCGACCGGCGCGCAGGGCGATTCGGTGACCCTGACCGACCAGCAGACCGGCGAGTCGTTCGATTGTGCCGCGCGCGCGGTCATCAACGCCGCCGGAGTGTGGGCCGGGGAGGTTGACGCGTCGATCAAGTTGCGTCCGAGTCGCGGCACCCATCTGGTGTTCGACGCCGCAGCATTCGGCAACCCCGTTGCCGCCCTGACGGTTCCGATTCCTGGCGAGCTCAACCGATTCGTGTTCGCGATGCCGGAGCAGCTGGGCCGGGTGTACCTGGGTCTCACCGACGAGGATGCGCCCGGGCCGATTCCCGATGTCCCGCAGGCGACTCCGGCTGAGGTGGCGTTCCTGCTCGACACCGTCAACACGGCGCTGGAGGTCTCCCTGACGCGTCAGGACGTGCTCGGCACCTACGCCGGTCTGCGGCCGCTGATCGACACCGGATCGGGCCGAACCGCCGATGTCTCCCGCGAGCACGCGGTGGTGGAATCTCCGTCTGGCTTGCTCAGTGTGATCGGTGGCAAGCTCACCGAGTACCGCTACATGGCCGAGGATGCCCTCGACCGTGCGATCGCACTGCGCGGGCTGGCGGCGGGGGACTGCCGCACCAGGAACCTGCCATTGGTGGGTGCGCCGGCGAATCCCGTTGCGACGCTGCGGTCGCAAGCCGATCTGCCGTCGTCCCTGGTTGCGCGTTTCGGCGCCGAGGCTCCGAACGTGATCGCCCGCGCGACGTGTGACCGGCCGACCGAACTGATCGCCGAAGGCATCGACGTCACCCGGGCCGAGTTCGAGTACGCCGTCACCCACGAAGGGGCGATCACCGCCGAGGACATTCTGCACCGTCGTACCCGCATCGGACTGGTCGAAGCTGACCGCGACCGGGCGGTGGCGATGGCGGGGGAATTCATCT
>CAZEMS010000048.1:0-33433 GCA_964513475.1 uncultured Mycobacterium sp.
GGCTTCGGACACCGCGGTCAAGGACATGACTTCATCATCGCAGCCACCTATGACAACAACCGGAGACGACGGGGAGCAGCAAATCCGGGCCATCCGCACCCGCGCCTGCCCCTGACCCCTCAGGTCGAGTACCGGCGGTCGGTGTACTTGCGCAAGTTGTGCAGGAATCGCTGGAACATCCAAGCCATCACGGGTTTGGCGACCGTCATGCCCAGTCTCGCCGCGGTGGTGTTCGGTTTCATCGCCATCACCCACGTGAGGTGGCTGCCCCTCGCGGTCGGCACCACTCGGTAGTCCTCGGCGAAAGCCGCGATGCTGTTGGTGGAGGCTGCGTTGAACCGGAAGGCCATGTGGGTGAACGGTTCCCAGGCCAAAAACTCCTCGTCGGCCACGATTCCGCCGCGCATCGCGACGGTGCGGGTGGTGCCGACGGCGCGCGGTTCGGGGCTGGTCCAGGTGACGTTGGTGATCACGCTCGCCCACTGCGGCCAGGACCGGGCATCGGCGAGCACCTCGAAGACCTGTTCAGGTGTGATGGCCAAGTCGACCACGCTGACGAACCGGACGGGTGCGGCGGACACGAAGTCGAGATCGACCCGCTCGCACGGGAACATTTCAGACACTCGCTGGACCCTATCCTGATTCGTCCCCTCTACACTGTGGCGGTCCACCCCGTCCTGAGGAGTCTTTGTTGCTGCGCAGCCACGCCGCCGGTTCGTTGCGGCCCGCCCACTCCGGGCACCAGGTGACGCTGGCGGGTTGGGTGGCGCGACGCCGTGACCACGGCGGAGTCATCTTCATCGACCTTCGCGACTCCTCTGGAGTCTCGCAGGTGGTGTTCCGCGCGGCCGACGTGCTTGAGCAGGCGCACCGGCTGCGAGCCGAGTACTGCGTCGCGGTGGACGGGGTCGTGGAGATTCGGCCCGAGGGCAATGCGAACCCGGAGATCGCGACCGGCGAGATCGAGGTCAACGCGACGGCGCTGCGGGTGCTGGGGGAGAGCGCGGCGTTGCCGTTCCAACTGGATGAGCCGGCCGGTGAGGAGGCTCGCCTCAAGCACCGCTATCTGGACCTGCGCCGCGAGGGGCCGGGCGCGGCCATCCGGCTGCGTTCCAGGGTGAATGCGGCGGCGCGCTGCGTGCTGGCGCGGCATGACTTCGTGGAGATCGAAACGCCGACGCTGACCCGTTCGACACCGGAAGGCGCCCGTGACTTCCTGGTGCCGGCTCGTTTGCAGCCCGGCTCGTTCTACGCGCTGCCGCAGAGTCCGCAGCTCTTCAAGCAGTTGCTGATGGTGGCCGGTATGGAGCGCTACTACCAGATCGCCCGCTGCTACCGGGACGAGGATTTCCGCGCTGACCGCCAGCCCGAGTTCACCCAACTCGATCTGGAGATGAGTTTCGTCGAAGCAGCGGACGTAGTCGCGATCTCCGAGGAGATCATCACCGCGCTGTGGAAGCTGATCGGCTACGACGTGCCCACCCCGTTGCCGCGAATCAGCTATGCCGAGTCGATGCGCCGGTTCGGCACCGACAAACCCGATCTCCGGTTCGGCCTGGAACTCGTCGAGTGCGCCGACTACTTCTCCGGCACCCCGTTCCGGGTGTTCCAGGCTCCCTACGTGGGTGCGGTGGTGATGCCCGGTGGAGCGTCGCAGCCGCGGCGAACCCTCGACGGCTGGCAGGACTGGGCCAAGCAGCGCGGGCACCGTGGCCTGGCCTACGTGCTCGTCGGCGACGACGGCACTCTGGGCGGCCCGGTCGCGAAGAACCTCTCCGAGGCCGAACGTGACGGCCTGGCCGCGCACGTCGGCGCGGCCCCCGGTGACTGCGTGTTCTTCTCCGCGGGCCCGGCGAAGTCGTCGCGGGCATTGTTGGGGGCGGCGCGGGTCGAGATCGCCAGGCGCCTGGATCTCATCGATCCCGACGCATGGGCGTTCACCTGGGTGGTCGATCCGCCGCTCTTCGAGCCGGCCGACGAAGCCGCCGCTCACGGCGATGTCGCCGTCGGCTCGGGCGCCTGGACTGCGGTGCACCACGCCTTCACGGCACCGAAACCGGAGTTTCTCGATTCCGTCGGCACCGACCCCGGCATCGTGCTTGCCGACGCGTACGACATCGTCTGCAATGGCAACGAGATCGGCGGCGGCTCGATCCGTATCCACCGTCGCGATCTTCAAGAACAAGTCTTCGATGTGATGGGCATCGGCCATGCCGAGGCTCAGGAGAAGTTCGGGTTCCTGTTGGACGCCTTCGCCTTCGGTGCACCCCCGCACGGGGGCATCGCGTTCGGCTGGGACCGCATCACCGCGCTGCTGGCGGGCGCAGACTCGATTCGCGAGGTCATCGCCTTCCCGAAGTCCGGGGGCGGCATCGACCCGCTGACCGATGCGCCCGCGCCGATCACGCCGCTGCAGCGCAGGGAGTCCGGAATAGACGCCAAGCCGAAAGATTGACACCGCACCCGAACATTGCCTGCACGCGCTCATCCGGTGTGGTGGGATCACTGGCATGGGCATCAAGGTGGCGCTGGAGCATCGCACCAGCTACACGTTCGACCGGCTGGTGGAGGTGTACCCGCATGTCGTGCGGCTGCGACCTGCGCCGCATTCGCGGACCCCGATCGAGGCGTACTCGCTGCAGATCGAACCCGGCGATCACTTCATCAACTGGCAGCAGGATGCCTTCGGCAACTTCCTTGCCCGGCTGGTCTTTCCGAGCCGTGCGCGCAGCCTGACCATCACCGTCGGGCTGATCGCCGACTTGAAGGTGATCAACCCGTTCGACTTCTTCATCGAGGACTGGGCCGAGAAGGTCGGTTTCGAATACCCCAAGGCCCTGGCCGAGGACCTCGAGCCCTACCTGCGTCCGGTCGACGAACACGACGAGGGCTCCGGGCCCGGGGATCTGGCCCGGGCGTGGGTCAAGGATTTCGGTGACCGCGGGTTGGGCGGCGCTACCCGCACCATCGACTTTCTGGTCGCGTTGAACCAGGCCGTCAACGCCGATGTCAGCTACAGCGTGCGGATGGAAGCCGGTGTGCAGACGCCGGACCACACCCTGCGCAGCGGGATCGGTTCGTGCCGTGACTCGGCCTGGTTGCTGGTGTCGATCCTGCGCCAGATGGGATTGGCTGCCCGATTTGTCTCCGGCTACCTGGTGCAGCTGACCTCCGACGTCGAGGCGCTCGACGGCCCTTCCGGACCCTCGGCGGACTTCACCGACCTACACGCCTGGACCGAGGTGTACATTCCGGGCGCCGGCTGGATCGGGTTGGACCCGACTTCCGGGCTGTTCGCCGGCGAGGGTCACATCCCGCTCTCGGCCACCCCGCACCCGTCCTCGGCTGCCCCGATCACCGGATCGACCGAACCTTGCCAGACCACGCTCGAGTTCTCCAACGTCGTCACCCGGGTGCACGAGGATCCGAGGGTCACGCTGCCCTACACAGACGCCGCCTGGGGCTCGGTCTGCGCGCTCGGCGCCCAGGTCGACGAGGTGCTTCGGGCCGGCGACGTGCGGCTCACCGTCGGCGGTGAGCCGACGTTCGTCTCGATCGACAACCAGGTCGACCCGGAATGGACCACCGACGCCGACGGCCCACACAAGCGCGAGCGCGCCTCGGACCTGGCCGCGCGCCTCAAGAAGGTTTGGGCACCGCAGGGTCTGGTGCAGCGCAGCCAGGGCAAGTGGTATCCGGGAGAGCCGTTGCCGCGCTGGCAGATCGGACTGCACTGGCGCACCGACGGTGGTGCCCTGTGGACCGACGACACGCTGCTCGCCGATCCCTGGCCCGCAGGCGGTGCGACCCTCGACGTCGAACCGGATGCCGGCAAGCAGCTGCTCGGAGCGGTGGCCGAGGGACTTGGTCTGCTGGACTCGCAGGTGCGGCCGGTCTACGAAGACGCGCTGAGCCGGCTGGCCAAGTCGGTGCGACGCCCCGAGGGCGACCCGGTGCCCGACGAGGACGACTTGGCCGCGGATTCGACTGCCGGCCGCGCGGCGATGCTGGCACGCCTCGACGAGTCCGTCACCGAACCGGCCGCCTACGTATTGCCCCTGCATCGGCGTGATGACGACGCCGGGTGGGCCAGTGCGGACTGGCGGCTGCGCCGGGGCCGGATCGTGCTGCTCGACGGCGACCTGCCGGCCGGCCTGCGGCTGCCGTTGGATTCGATCAGCTGGCGCCCGCCCCGCCCGTCCCGCGACGCCGATCCGCTGGCGGCCGGCGGGCCGCTGCGGGCCGAGCCGGACCAGGTGCGGGACCAGGAGCCGGACGATCAGCCGGACGATCAGCCGGACGTGCCGACCACAGCGCTGGTCGCCCAGATCCGCGCCGGGTTGCTCTATCTCTACCTGCCACCGACGGAGGCGCTGGAGCACTTCGTCGACCTGGTCGGACGCATCGAGGCCGCCGCCGCCGCGGTCGGGACCCAGGTCGTGATCGAAGGTTACGGACCGCCCCCGGACCCGAGGCTGACATCGATGACGATCACCCCTGACCCCGGCGTCATCGAGGTCAACGTCGCACCGACGGCAGGATTCGCCGAGCAGAAGGCGCAGCTGGACGTCTTGTACCGGGAAGCGCGGCTGGCGCGGCTGTCGACGGAGTCCTTCGACTTCGACGGCACTCATGGCGGCACCGGCGGCGGCAACCACATCACGCTCGGTGGCACCACCCCGGCGGACTCACCGCTGCTGCGCCGACCGGACCTGCTGGTGTCGATGCTGACCTACTGGCAGCGTCATCCGTCGCTGTCGTATCTGTTCGCCGGTCGATTCATCGGAACCACCTCGCAGGCGCCACGGGTCGACGAGGGCCGCGCCGAGGCGCTCTACGAGTTGGAGATCGCGTTCGCCGAGATCGCCAGGCTCGCCGCTGGAGCCGGCACGGCCAGGCCGTGGATCACCGACCGGGCGTTGCGCCACCTGCTGACCGACATCACCGGCAACACTCACCGCGCCGAGTTCTGCATCGACAAGCTCTACAACCCGGACAGCGCACGTGGCCGCCTGGGGTTGTTGGAGCTGCGTGGCTTCGAGATGCCGCCGCACTTCCAGATGGCGATGGTGCAGTCGCTGCTGGTGCGTTCACTGGTGGCCTGGTTCTGGGATCAACCGCTACGCGCCCCGCTGATCCGTCACGGCGCGAACCTGCACGGCCGGTATCTGCTGCCGCACTTCATCATCCACGACATTGCTGACGTCGCTGCCGACCTGCGCGCGCACGGCATCGACTTCGAGACCAGTTGGCTGGACCCGTTCACCGAGTTCCGTTTCCCGCGCATCGGCACCGCGGTCTTCGGCGGTGTGGAGATCGAGCTGCGCGGCGCGATCGAACCATGGAACGTGCTGGGGGAGGAGTCCACCGCCGGGGGCACCGCCCGCTACGTCGACTCGTCGGTGGAGCGCCTGCAGGTGCGCCTCATCGGCGCTGACCGGCACCGCTACATCGTGACGGCCAACGGGTATCCGGTGCCGATGCTGGCGACCGACAACCCCGACATCCAGGTCGGCGGGGTGCGCTACCGGGCCTGGCAGCCACCCAGCGCACTGCATCCGACCATCACCGTCGACGGACCGTTGCGTTTCGAGCTGGTGGACACCGCCAGCGGGGTGTCCCGCGGCGGCTGCACCTATCACGTCGCGCATCCGGGCGGACGTGCGTATGACACACCCCCGGTCAACGCCGTGGAAGCGGAGTCGCGCCGCGGCCGCCGGTTCGAGGCGACCGGTTTCTCCCCGGGCGCGGTCGACATGCCCGATCTGCGCGAAAAGCAGGCGCGGCAATCCACCGATGTGGGCGCGCCGGGCATCCTGGATCTGCGTCGGGTGCGTACCGTTCTGCAGTGATGGTTCTTCATGCCAGCGGCTCACCGGAGTCGGCTCCTATCGTCAACGAGGCGGGCAGCGTGCTCGCTGGTTACCGCGCGCCGCCGGCCCAGGAACCACTGTTCGATCTGCGTGGCGGTCGGTCCCGGCCGTCGGGCACCGGGTACGACGAATTCCTCGATGCCGCAGGTGATGTCCGCCCAACCTGGGAGGAACTGGCCGAATGTGTCGGTGAGCGTGGACGCGTCGGCCTGGAGCAGCTGCGCGCGGTGGTGCGAGCCCTGGTCGACAACGACGGCATCACCTACGTGCAGGTGGACCACAAGGGTGACGCAGTCACCAACGGCGACGGCGCGCCGGCGCCGGGACCGTGGCACCTCGACGGGCTGCCGCTGCTGATCGCGGCGCCGGAATGGGAGACATTGGAAGCCGGTCTGGTGCAGCGCTCGATGCTGCTCGATGCTGTGCTTACCGATCTCTACGGCCCGCGCAGGTCGATCACCAGCGGGGTTCTGCCAGCCCAACTGCTGTTTTCCCACCCCGGTTATGTGCGTGCCGCGCGTGGCATCCAGATTCCCGGACGCCACCAACTGTTCCTGCACGGCTGCGACGTGAGCCGGGTGGCCGACGGTTCGTTCCAGGTGAACGCCGACTGGACGCAGGCGCCCTCCGGGGCCGGCTATGCCCTGGCCGACCGGCGGGTGGTGGCCAACGCTTTCCCCGAACTCTATGAGCGGATCGCGCCGCGCTCGGCACTGCCCTGGGCTCAGGCGCTGCGGTTGGCCCTGATCGATTCGGCGCCGGAGTCCGCCGAAGAGCCGGTGGTCGTGGTCCTCAGCCCCGGCATCTACTCGGAGACGGCGTTCGACCAGGCCTACCTGGCGAGCGTGCTTGGCTTCCCGCTGGTGGAGAACGCCGATCTGGTGGTGCGCGACGGAGCGCTTTGGATGCGCTCGCTGGGCACGCTCAAGCGCGTCGACGTCGTGCTGCGCCGAGTCGATGCCGCCTACGCCGACCCGCTGGATCTGCGCGCTGACTCCCAACTAGGTGTGGTGGGTCTTGTCGAGGTGCTGCGCCGCGGTGCCGTCACCGTCGTCAACACTCTGGGCAGCGGAATCCTGGAAAGCCCGGGAGTGATGCGGTTCCTGCCCGAGTTGGCGGAGCTGCTGCTGGGGGAGACCCCGTTGTTGCCGACCACGGCGCTGTACTGGGGCGGCAACGAACTGGAGCGTTCGCATCTGCTCACCAACCTGCCGTCCCTGCTGATCCGACCGGTCACCGGTGGGGACTCGATCGTCGGCCCGGCATTATCGGTCGCCCAACGCGATCAACTGGCGGCCCGTATCGAAGCCGAGCCGTGGCAGTGGATGGGCCAGGAACTGCCCCAATTCTCCTTGGCCCCCGCCGATTTCTACCCGGGTGGATTGTCGGCGGCGAGCGTGGGTATTCGGCTGTTCACCGTCGCCCAGCGCGGCGGGTACGCCCCGATGGTGGGTGGTCTCGGCAACATCATGGCTCCCGGGTCGGCCGCGCACCGACTGAAAAGCGTTGCCGCCAAAGATGTCTGGGTCAGAACCCCGGAGCGGATCCTGGCCGGGCGGGCGCCGGCGCCGGCGGTCGAGCTGCGCGTGGTCGTCGCCAGCCCGGCGCGTGAGGTCAGTTCCCCGCGTATGTTGGCCGATCTGTACTGGATGGGCCGTTACGCCGAGCGAGCCGAGAGCATGGCCCGGCTGCTGACCGTGACGCGAGAGCGCTACCACGAGTACCGCAACCTTCAGGACACCGCCGGATGCGAATGTGTGCCGGTGCTGCTGACCGCTATTGGCCGGATCACCGGCACCGACGCCGGAGAGGGTGGGGACGACGCCGAACTGATCGCGACCGCACCGACGACACTGTGGTCGTTGACCGCGGAACGACACCGACCCGGAGCTCTGGCTCAGTCAGTCGAACGCCTCGGGCTGGCCGCCCGGTCGGTGCGCGACCAAATGTCCAACGACACCTGGATGGTGTTGGCGGCAGTCGAGCGTTCTGTTCTGCATCCCCAGGATGTCCCGCCGGAATCGCGGTCCGAAGGCGAGGCGTACCTGGCCCGGGCGCACAGTCAGACGCTGGCCGGGATGCTGGCGCTGGCCGGGGTGGCCGGTGAGTCGATGGTGCGCGACGTCGGCTGGACGTTGATGGACATCGGAAAGCGAATCGAGCGTGCGCTCTGGCTCACGGCGTTGCTGCGGGCGACCCTGTCGGGGGTGCGCGCCTACCAAGCGGAGCAGACCATCATCGAGTCGGCGCTGGTGGCTTGCGAGTCGTCGGTGATCTACCGGCGCCGGAATCCGGCCAAGGTCAGCGTGGCGGCGGTTGCGGACTTGGTGCTGTTCGACTCCGAGAACCCGCGGTCCTTGGCGTACCAACTTGCGCGGATACGCAAGGACCTCAAGGCGCTGCCTGGCTCGTCGGGTTCCACCCGGCCCGAACGCCTGGCCCGCGAACTGGAAACCCGGCTGCGCCGAGAAGATCCCGCCGACCTGGACGATGTCGTCGACGGTCAGCGGGTGCAGCTCGCCGAGCTGCTCGACGCAATCCACGCCGATCTGCGCGGACTGTCCGACGCGATCACCGCTGCGCATCTGTTGCTTCCCGGTGCCACACAGCCGCTCTGGGGTCGCGACGAACGGCGGGTGATGCCGTGACCGCAGGCCCGATCGTTGGCGCCGGAACACGCTGCTACGAGATCACCCACCGCACGGTCTACCAGTACTCCGATGTGGTGACCGGGTCTTACGGGCGCGGTTTTCTCACCCCCCGGGACTCGTCGCGGCAACGGTGCCTCACTCACGAAGTGGTGATCGAACCTGAAGCTGCCGACGGCTCCGTCAGCCGTGACGCCTACGGCAACATCAGCTCGTATTTCCATGTGACCGAGCGTCATCGCACCCTGACCATCACCGGTCACTCCGTTGTCGAGGTAGACCCGCCGGCGCCGGACATCTACGTCACGGGTTCGGCTGTTGCCCCGTGGGAGATCGCCCGGCCGGTTGGAGTGGACGGTGCGCTGGCCACTGAGTTCAGCCTGGACCTCCGTCCCCCGGAGATCACCGATGCCGTGCGGAGTTACGCCGCACCGAGTTTCGAGCCGGGACGTCCATTGATCGAGGTGGTGCGCGACCTGACCTCACGGATCTACCGTGACTTCACCTACCGGTCCGGGTCCACCACGGTGTCGACTCAGGTCGCGGAGGTCTTGGCGGCTCGCGAAGGGGTGTGCCAGGACTTCGCCCGGCTGGCCATCGCGTGCCTGCGGGCCAATGGGCTTGCCGCCAGCTATGTTTCCGGCTACCTGGCAACCGATCCGCCGCCCGGAAAAGAACGCATGGTGGGTGTCGACGCGACGCACGCCTGGGCGGCGGTCTGGACCCCTCAGCACCAGTGGCTCGGCCTGGACCCGACCAACGACCAGATGGTCGACGAGCGGTACATCGAGGTCGGAATCGGCCGCGACTACGCAGATGTCCCGCCACTGCGTGGCATCATCTACACCGATTCCGAACACAGCATGATCGACGTCTCGGTGGACGTCGCCCCGTTCGCAGGCGGGGTGCTCCGTGCGTGATTTCCACTGCCCCAATTGTGGACAGCGGCTCGCGTTCGAGAATTCGATGTGCCTGCGGTGTGGCGGGAGCCTGGGTTTCTCGCTCGACGACATGGCGCTGTTGGTCATCGCTTCCGGCGCGGAGAGCGAACATCACGGAGCGGTGGACGAGGACCGTTACACGCTCTGCGAGAACCTGTATCTGGCCGAATGCAATTGGCTGGTCGAGACGGGATCGGCCGGCCGCCTCTGCGCCTCATGTGCGCTCACTCGGACGCGGCCCAATGACAGGGACGTAAAGGCCCTCGTCCCGTTCGCGGCTGCCGAGATGGCCAAGCGCCGCTTGATCGCCGAGCTCCACGAACTCGGTCTGCCGATCATCGGGCGCGACCAAGACCACCGTTTCGGTCTGGCATTCGACCTGCTCTCCAGCGAGGCCGAACAGGTGTTCACCGGCCATCACAACGGCGTGATCACACTGGATCTCGCCGAGGGCAACGACGTGCATCGCGAGCAGCTGCGCATCTCGATGGGCGAACCCTACCGGACTCTGCTCGGACATTTTCGCCATGAGATCGGCCACTACTACTACTACCTGCTGGTCGACACGTCACCCAAATACCGGCCCCGCTTCGACGAAATGTTCGGTGACCCCGGCGCTGACTACCAGGCTGCCCTGGACCGGCACTACAGCCAAGGAGCGCCAGAAGGCTGGCACGAGAGGTTCGTTTCCTCCTACGCCACCATGCATGCGTCCGAGGATTGGGCTGAGACGTTCGCCCACTATCTGCACATTCGAGCCACCCTGGACACCGCCGCCGCGTTCGGTTTCGCGCCGGCCGGCGCTACCTTCGAGCGGCGGGTGTTGGGACCCAGCGGTTTCGACACCTTGATCGAACACTGGTTGCCGTTGGCGTGGGGGCTGAACATGGTCAACCGGTCGATGGGTAAAGCTGATCTGTATCCCTTCGTGCTGACGCAGACGGTGTTGGAGAAGATGCGGTTGGTGCACACCGTCGTTGATGAGACTACCCGCTGAAATCCACGAGCCCGGAGGTGATTTCGCGAAGTTCGGCCAGTTGGTCGCAGTAATGGCCGACGCCGGTCGCGGATATCGATGCGGTGACCGCGGTCGCGCCGAGCCCGGCGAGCTTCTCGATCTGACGGAGCGCGTCCGCCGCGAACCCACCGGGGTCGAGCGGACCGCAGGACAGAACGACGTCGAACCGGGGCGGCGCGTCGACGGAGGCAAGGAGTTCGGCGATGACCGATGCCCGCAGTCCGAACGGCATCCAGCCGTCCCCGAGCTCGACGGCGCGCCGCAGCGAGCGACGAGTCCGCCCGCCGACCCACACCGGCACCCGCGGCTGCGCGGCACACGGATCCACGACCACGCCTCCGAACTGGAAGTAGTCACCCTCGTAGGCTGGCTGCGGTGTGCACAGCGAAGCCCGCAGCGCGCGAATGGCGTCGTCACCACGGGGCCCGCGGTCCTCGAACTCCGCGCCGAGCAGATCGAACTCGGCGGCCAGCGATCCGACCCCGACACCGAGGATCAACCGCCCACCGCTGATTCGGTCCAGGGTGCCGTAGCGCTTGGCGATCTCGAGCGGGTGGTGATAGCCGAGCACGATCACCGCGGTCACCAGCCTGATCCGCGATGTTCGGCCGGCCAGAAACGCCAACGTGGCCAACGGATCCCAGTAGGTGGACCCGCGGACGGCCGCGTCGGCGGCAGGCACCGCGACGTGTTCGGAACAGGTGAGGTGGTGGTAGCCCAGCGCGTCGGCAGCCTCCGCGATACGGGCGAGGTCGTCGGCCCCGCCGGCCCGCTCCCAGTCCGAGGCCACCCCGGGAAGCTGCATGACCACCGGGGTCGCCAGCCCGATCCGCATCCGTCAAGCATGTCATCCGCGCTTTAGGATCACCCGGTGGCAGATCGATATGGCACCGACATCCTGTCCGACGACCCGCACCGGGCGCATCGGCCCCGGACCCGGGCCGTGCCGGTGGAGATCGGAATGGTCGTCGAGGACGTCGAGACCGGATTCGTCGGAGCAGTGGTGAGTCTCGACGTCGAGGCCGGGCATGCGCGGATGCGACTTGAAGACCGCCACGGTCGTACCCGGCCGTTCCCGATCGGGCCCGGCTACCTGATCGACGGCGAGCCGGTGACGCTCACAGCGCCGCGCCGCGACGCGCCGTCACCCTCGCGCCGCACCGCCTCGGGTTCGGTCGCCGTCGCCGGTTCCCGCGCGAAAGTGGCGCTCGCCAGCCGCATCTACGTTGAGGGCCGTCATGACGCGGAACTCGTCGAGCAGGTTTGGGGTGACGATCTGCGGGCCGAAGGGGTCGTCGTCGAGCACCTCGGCGGGGTGGACGATCTGGTCGGCATCGTCGAACAGTTTCGGCCAGGACCCGGCCGCCGGCTCGGTGTGCTGGTCGACCACCTCGTCGTCGGTTCCAAGGAGGCACGCATCGCCGCTGAGGTCGAACGAGCAGTCGAGTTCGGTCCCGGCGGTGCGCACACGCTTGTGGTCGGGCACCCGTTCGTCGACATCTGGCAGGCCGTCAAACCGGACCGGCTGGGTCTCGCGAGGTGGCCGACGGTGCCGCGCAGCGTGGACTGGAAGCACGGTGTCTGCGCAGCTTTGGGCTGGCCGCACGCTCACCAGGCCGATATCGCGAGAGCCTGGCAGCGAATTCGCGACCGGGTTCGGGACTGGAACGATCTGGAACCGGCGTTGATCGGCCGTGTGGAGGAACTGATCGACTTCGTCACGGCGGGCCGAGATGACCAATCCTGACCCGCCCGGGCTGTTCGACCAATCCGCGCCCGCGGCGCCGTTGGCGGTGCGGATGCGCCCGGCCGATCTCGACGAAGTCGTCGGCCAGGGTCACCTGCTCAGGCCCGGCTCGCCGCTGCGCCGGCTGGCGGAGGGTTCCGGTGCTGCGTCGGTGATTCTCTACGGTCCTCCAGGCACCGGAAAGACGACCCTTGCGTCGCTGATATCGCAGGCCACGGGTCGTAGGTTCGAGGCACTCTCGGCGTTGTCGGCCGGGGTGAAGGAGGTGCGGGCGGTGATCGAGAAGGCCCGTACCGCCCTGCTGGCCGGCGAGCAGACCGTCCTGTTCATCGACGAGGTGCACCGTTTCTCCAAGACACAACAGGACGCGCTGCTGTCTGCCGTGGAGAACCGGGTTGTGCTGCTGGTGGCTGCCACCACCGAGAACCCGTCGTTCTCCGTGGTGGCGCCGCTGCTGTCGAGGTCGCTGATCCTTCAGTTGCAGCCGCTTAGCGCCGAGGACATCCGCACCGTGGTTTGTCGCGCCGTCGGCGATCCTCGCGGTCTGGGCGGTCACGTTGCGGTCGCCGACGCGGCGATCGAGCTGTTGGTGCAGCTCTCCGCGGGAGACGCCCGTCGGGCGCTGACCGCGCTCGAGGTGGCGGCAGAGACCGTCGGTACGTCAGGCGAGCCGGTAACGGTCGAGGCGATCGAGCAGTCGTTGGACAAGGCTGCGGTGCGATACGACCGGGACGGGGATCAGCACTACGACGTCATCAGCGCATTCATCAAGTCGGTTCGGGGCTCCGATGCCGACGCGGCACTGCACTACCTGGCGCGGATGCTGGTTGCCGGCGAGGATCCGAGATTCGTGGCGCGTCGATTGATGATCCTGGCCAGCGAGGATATCGGGATGGCCGATCCGACCGCGTTGCCGACAGCGGTTGCGGCCGCCCAGACTGTGCAGCTGATCGGGATGCCTGAGGCGCAGCTGACGCTGGCGCACGCAACGCTGCACCTGGCGACCGCGCCGAAGTCGAACGCCGTGACCACCGCGCTGGGCGCCGCGATGAACGACATCCGTGGGGGAAAGGCCGGTCTGGTGCCGCCGCACCTGCGTGACGGTGGCCGGGGCTACAGCTATCCGCACGACGACCCGGGAGGGGTTGTGGCGCAACAGTATGCACCGGACGAACTGGTCCATGCCGACTACTATCGGCCGACCGGCCACGGCGCCGAACGAGCGATCTCAGGCCGCATCGAGCGGCTGCGGGCGATCATCAGGGCCCTGCGCACACCGCCTGGTGCACCCCCTGAGACGCCGCCTAGCCTCGGGTGATGGATACCGAAGTGATCGAGGTCGACACCACCCGGCGGCGCATCGTCGACCTCACCGCCGAGGTGCGTTCGTTCTGCGGCGGACGTCGCGACGGCCTGTGCAACGTTTTCGTGCCGCACGCGACAGCGGGGGTCGCGATCATCGAGACGGGTGCAGGCTCCGACGAGGACCTGCTCGACACGCTGGAACGGCTGTTGCCGCGTGACAACCGGTACCGCCACGCCCACGGCTCACCGGGCCACGGCGCCGATCACGTGCTGCCGGCGCTGGTGTCTCCGTCGGTGACCGTGCCGGTCCGAACCGGCGAACCACTGCTGGGCACCTGGCAGAGCGTGGTGTTGGTCGACCTGAACCGGGACAACCCGCATCGATCGGTGCGGCTGAGCTTCGTAGGTTCATAGGGCACCCGGGCGGCACGATCGGCCCCGGCCATTCGTTGTCTGTCCGGCCCCGAGACGGGGGCCGGTAGGGTAACCGGGCGAGTTTACCGCCGACACTCAGACAGGACAGGGCACGTGCAGACACACGAGATCAGGAAGCGCTTCCTCGATCATTTTGTGAAAGCGGGCCACACCGAGGTTCCCAGCGCCTCGGTGGTGCTCGATGATCCCAACCTGCTCTTCGTGAACGCCGGCATGGTGCAGTTCGTGCCGTACTTCCTCGGCCAGCACACCCCGCCGTTCGCCACCGCCACCAGCGTGCAGAAGTGCATTCGCACCCCGGACATCGACGAGGTCGGTATCACCACCCGGCACAACACGTTCTTCCAGATGGCCGGGAACTTCTCCTTCGGCGACTACTTCAAACGGCATGCCATCGAGCTGGCCTGGACACTGCTGACCGATCCCGTCTCTCGGGGCGGATACGGTTTCGATCCGGAGAAGATCTGGGCCACAGTCTTTCTGGACGACGACGAGGCCGCAGAACTCTGGCAGGAAGTCGCCGGGCTGCCTGCCGAGCGAATTCAGCGCCGCGGGATGGCCGACAACTACTGGTCGATGGGTATTCCAGGTCCGTGCGGGCCATCCTCGGAGATCTACTTCGACCGCGGCCCCGGCTACGGCGTCGAGGGCGGACCGGTGGCCAACGAGGACCGCTACATCGAGATCTGGAACCTCGTGTTCATGCAGAACGAACGCGGCGCCGGCCCGGCCAAAGAGGGATACCAGATCCTGGGTCCACTGCCGCGCAAGAACATCGACACCGGCATGGGCGTGGAGCGGGTGGCATGCCTGTTGCAGGGCGTGGACAACGTCTACGAGACGGACCTGATCCGCCCGGTCATCGATGTAGTGGCCACCGTTTCCCCCCGGGCCTACGCCGTCGGCGATCACCAAGACGACGTGCGGTACCGGATAATCGCCGACCACAGCCGTACCGCGGCGATCCTCATCGCCGACGGAGTGACGCCGGGCAACGATGGGCGCGGGTACGTGCTGCGCCGGTTGCTGCGCCGGGTGATCCGGTCGGCTCGGCTGCTCGACGTCAGCGAACCCATCGTGGGGAAGCTGATGGCCACCGTGCGTGACACCATGGGTCCGTCCTATCCGGAGCTGGAGACCGACTTCGACCGGATCCACCGGATCGCCGTCGCCGAGGAGACGGCGTTCAACCGGACGTTGACCTCAGGCTCGCGGTTGTTCGAAGAGGCCGCCAGGTCGACCATGGCAAAGGGCGCCGACGTGCTGTCGGGCACCGATGCGTTCACCCTGCACGACACCTACGGGTTTCCGCTGGAACTCACCCTGGAGATGGCGGCCGAGACCGGACTGTCGGTGGACGAAGAGGGTTTCCGGGAGCTGATGGCCGAACAGCGGCGCCGGGCCAAGGCCGACGCCGCGGCCCGGAAGCAGGCCCACGCTGACCTGTCGGCCTACCGTGAACTCGTCGACGCCGGCCCCACCGAGTTCACCGGGTTCGACGAGTTATCTTCCGAAGCAAAGATTCTCGGGATATTCGTGGACGGCAAGCGGGTGCCGGTGATTGCCCACGGTGGCCGCGCAGCCGCGCCCGAACGCGTCGAGTTGATCCTGGACCGCACGCCGCTCTACGCAGAGTCCGGCGGGCAGATCGCCGACGAGGGCAGCATCACCGGAACGGGCACCTCGGCGGCGTCCAAAGCAGCGGTCTCCGATGTGCAGAAGATCGCCAAGACACTCTGGGTGCACCGGGTCAACGTCGAGTCCGGCGAGTTCGTCGAGGGCGACACCGTTGTCGCCGCCGTCGACCCTCGCTGGCGGCACGGCGCGACACAGGGCCATTCCGGCACTCACATGGTGCACGCCGCGCTGCGGCAGGTGCTGGGCCCCAACGCCGTCCAGGCCGGCTCGCTGAACCGGCCCGGGTACCTTCGCTTCGACTTCAACTGGCAAGGCCCACTCAGCGAGGATCAGCGCGTGCAGATCGAAGAGGTCACCAACGAGGCCGTCGAGGCGGACTTCGAGGTGAACACCTTCACCACCGAACTGGATAAGGCCAAGGCGATGGGTGCAATGGCGTTGTTCGGCGAGGCCTACCCGGACCAGGTGCGTGTCGTCGAGATCGGCGGACCGTTCTCGCTGGAACTGTGCGGCGGCACGCATGTGCACAACTCCGCCCAGATCGGCCCGGTGACGGTCCTGGGCGAGTCGTCGATCGGCTCGGGTGTGCGTCGAGTCGAGGCCTATGTCGGCCTCGACTCGTTCCGCTATCTGGCCAAGGAGCGCGCCCTGATGTCCGCCCTGGCGTCCTCGCTGAAGGTGCCCTCCGGGGAGGTGCCGGACCGGGTCGCCAACCTGGTGGACCGACTGCGCGCGGCCGAGAAGGAACTGGACCGGCTGCGGCTGGCGAATGCGCGTGCGGCCGCTGCCGATGCCGTCGCCGGCGCAGAGCGGATCGGGCAGGTTCGGGTGGTGGCCCAGCGGATCGCCGGCGGTGTGTCCCCGGGCGACCTGCGCAACCTGGTGACAGACATTCGGGGCAAGTTGGGTTCAGACCCTGCGGTTGTCGCGCTGATCGCCGAGGGCAGGGGGGATGCAGACGACTCAGACGACACGGTTCCCTTTGTCGTGGCGGTCAACCGAGCCGCCCAGGAACTGGGCCTCAACGCCAACGAGTTGGTCAAGGAGCTGGGTAAGTCAGTCGGTGGCCGGGGCGGCGGCAAAGCCGAACTGGCGCAAGGCTCCGGTAGAGGGACAGCGGGTATCGACGCGGCGCTGGCCGCGCTGCGCGCACAGATCGGCCGGAGCTGACCCGTGGCCGACGCTGCGGACCGCCTCCCGGACCGGCCCGGAAGTTCCGCTCAGACGCCGGATCCGGGCCCTGGTCGCAGGCTCGGCGTGGATGTGGGCAGTGTGCGCATCGGGGTTGCGGTATGCGATCCGGACTGCATCCTGGCCACGCCGGTGGAAACCGTTCCCCGAGACCGCTCCGAGCGCTATCTGCGCAAGCTGGCCCGTCTGGTCAGGGAATTCGAAGTGGTCGAAGTCGTGGTCGGTCTGCCGCGCACACTGGCCTCCCGTACCGGGGCCTCGGCCCGCGACGCCATCGAGCTTGCCGACACTCTTGCGTCGAAGATCGCACCCGTACCGGTACGGTTAGCCGACGAACGGCTGACCACGGTCAGCGCTCAGCGGTCGCTACGTGAGGCCGGTGTGCGCGCCAAGGGGCAGCGGGCGGTGATCGACCAGGTGGCCGCGGTGGGCATTCTGCAGGGCTGGCTGGATCAGCGGCGGGCGGTACTGGCCGCTCACGGAGAGGTCGGGGATGACTGACAGGTGGAGCCGGGACCGTGCCCAGCCTGTCGCCGTCGGCCCACCGCGGCACAGGCTGTCCCGCGCGGACCGGCTGCGCGACACCCGCCGCCGTCGCAGGCGGGGTCTGTTCGCCCTGTTGTCGATGTGTGTCCTGGTCGTTGTGGTCGTCGGGGTGGTGTTCCTCGGTTCGCGGCTGTGGCACTCGGTGTTCGGGCAATCGACCACGGACTTCGCCGGCGACGGGGTAGCCGATGTGGTGATCGAGGTGCATCCCGGTGACACCACCACCGCGATCGGCCAGACGCTGGAAGACAACGACGTGGTGGCAACGGTGAAGGGGTTCGTGGAAGCCGCCGCGGGCAATGCCGCGATTGCGTCGATCCAGCCCGGTTTCTACAAGGTGCGCACCGAGATACCAGCCGCCAATGCCGTTGAGCGGCTTGCTGATCCGCAGAACCGGGTGGGCAAGCTGGTGATCCCTGAGGGCAGTCAGCTCGACGACATCGTGGAGGTCGGGACCGACGCCGTCACGCCGGGCATATTCAGCCTGATCTCTCAGGCAACGTGTGTGGAACTGAACGGAGAACGCCGGTGTGTGCCAGTCGGGGAGTTCCGGCAGGCGGCCGGCACCGCACCGATCGATGCGCTGTCCGTGCCCGACTGGGCAGTCGAGCCGGCAACGGCGATGGGCGATGATCATCGCCGGCTGGAGGGGCTGATCGCACCGGGGTCCTGGAACGTCGACCCGTCGGCGACCCCGCAGGACATCCTCTCCACTCTGATCGGCTTCAGCGCCATCCAGTACGAGGAGAGCGGGTTGCTCGCCACTGCGAAGAACCTGGAACTGTCACCGTACGAGGTTCTGATCGTTGCTTCGCTGGTGCAGCGCGAGGCGTTGCCGCACGATTTCGCCAAAGTGGCCCGTGTGATCTACAACCGGCTGGCAGACGGCCAAGCGCTGCAGTTCGACTCGACGGTGAACTTCACGCTGGATCGTCAAGAGGTCGCCACCACTGACGCTGACCGTGCGCGGATGACGCCGTGGAACACCTATCTAAGGCCGGGACTTCCGGCGACCCCGATCTGTTCACCTGGTCACCCGGCTTTGCAGGCCGCCGAACATCCTGCTCCGGGAGACTGGTTGTACTTCGTCACGATCGACATGCAGGGCACGACGCTGTTCACCCGTGATTACGACGAACACCTGTCCAACATCGAACTGGCCCGGGGCAACGGTGTCCTCGATTCCGCCCGGTGAAGGCGCCGGTGGCGGGACGCGCAGGGCGGCGGTGCTGGGTTCGCCGATAGCCCACTCCCGGTCACCACAACTTCATCTGGCCGCCTATCGTGCGCTGGGGCTCGTCGGCTGGACCTAC
This sequence comes from uncultured Mycobacterium sp., assembly GCA_964513475.1. Taxonomy (GTDB): domain Bacteria; phylum Actinomycetota; class Actinomycetes; order Mycobacteriales; family Mycobacteriaceae; genus Mycobacterium. The sequence continues at coordinate 18,656 of CAZEMS010000048.1, forward strand.
GAACGAATCGAATGCACGGCCGAGCAGTTTCCTGGCCTGGTGGGCGGATTCGGCGCGGAATGGGTGGGTGTCTCGGTCACCATGCCGGCCAAGTTCGCTGCGCTGCGTTTCGCCGACGAGCGCACCTCCCGCGCAGAGTTGGTCGGCTCGGCGAACACTCTGGTGCGTTCACCGACCGGGTGGCTTGCGGAAAACACCGACGTGGACGGAGTGACCGGTGCGCTGGGATCAGCCGGGGGCAGCGCGGCGGTGATCGGTTCCGGGGGCACCGCGCCGGCGGCCGTCGTGGGCCTTGCCGATCTGGGCGCTGATCGGATCATCGTGGTGTCCCGCAATGCCGACAAGGCGGCGCCGCTGGTAGACCTGGCCGCGCGGGTGGGTGTCACGGCGAGCTGGTGCGACCTCGAAGGCCCAGACCTGGCCCCGGTCCTCGAGCGGGTGGACGTGGTTGTCAGCACCATCCCGGCCCACGCCGCGGCGCGCTATGCGCCGGCGCTCTCGGCAACCCCGGTTCTGCTGGATGCCGTCTACGACCCGTGGCCCACTCCGTTGGCCTCCGCGGTCCAGGCGGCCGGTGGCCGGGTGGTCAGCGGACTGCAGATGCTGCTGCACCAGGCGTTCAGCCAGGTCGAGTTGTTCACCGGTCAACCGGCGCCCAAAGAGGCGATGAGGGCGGCTCTGGGCGGGCGTTAGCCTCACTGCTGATGTCGACCATGTCCCCGTTGCTTCCGGCGGTCTTGATCGCGGCCACGCTGGCTTGGCTGACCACGCTCAGCGTTTACGACATCGTGCAGCGGCGGCTGCCCAATTCGTTGACGGTGACCGGTGCGGCCGCTGTCCTGCTGATCTGCATTGCCGCCGGCCGAGGCCTGCCGGCGATGCTCGGTGCGGCCGCACTGTTTGCGATCTACCTTGTGGTACATCAGCTGGCGCCGACCGCGATGGGCGGCGGCGACGTCAAGCTGGCGTTCGGGGTCGGCGCACTGACCGGGTCGTTCGGGCTTCCGGTGTGGCTGCTGGCGGCACTGGCCGCACCTCTGCTGACCGCAGTCTGGGCGGTGCTGACCCTCGCCTGGGGTACCCGACGAACAGTGCCGCACGGCCCGTCGATGTGCCTGGCGAGCGCATCGGCGGTCGCACTGCCGCTGATCTGAGTTCGCTGGATCAGAAAGGTGGTGGCTTGTTGCGCTCGGCGACGCGCGCATCGTTGAGCCGCCGTTCGGCGGTGATTTAGGCGGTGATGAGGTGCCGGCGGTTCTGTTCGCGGGTGCGGCGCCGTTTCGGCATCAGCGCGGCGCGGACGGCGATTCCGTTGGCCGGCTTCGGTTCGGGCAACACCAGCGTTCCGGTAGGTCGGCACAGTGGGGGGAAGAGCAGCACACTGCCCGGGCGGGTGGTGTACGTCCGACCGGTCGGTGAAGTCCACACTACGTTCCCGTCGGACTGCTGACGGTCCCGCCAGCCGGATGCGCCGCTCCAGAAGGTTTTCAGCAAATGATGTTGACGGCAAAGGCTTTTCAGATTCGATGCGTGGGTAGGTCCTGCGGGGTAGGGCACCGTGTGGTCCAGGTCGCAGTGCACCGCCGGCCGGTCGCATCCTGGGAAACGGCAAGTCAGATCGCGGCATCGGACGAAATCGGCCAACGCCGTCGACGGTCGGTAGTGCTCCTCGGGAGGAGCATCCCCGGGGTGGCGGACCTCACACAGGGTTGCCCGGTTCACGGTGGGCGTCAGCAGCGGCGCGGGCAAGATGCCGCCACCCATCACGAACTCCGGTGGAGTTGTGCAGTTTTCGCTGCGTTCGCCGGTCGCATTGGAGACCGTCGCAGCATCGGCGACGACATGGACGACAGCCGTCGGAGTGCGATCGCGCTCGGTGGCCGGGCACCCGGTGTTGCCGCACTCGCACGCCAATTCGCTTTCCCCGGCGGCGAGGGCGCCCAACGCATCGGCACGACGCTCGGCGGCGGTGCGCGGATCGCCAGCGCAGACGGAGCGAGACATCGTATCCAGGGTCTGCTTGAGTGCGGTCGCCTCCGTCGAGTGCAGGCGTGCCCACACGCTGGTGACGCCGGCCTCGTCGCATGGTGAACCGATCACCACGTCGCGAGTACGCTCGGCCGCGCGGCCCCGCCTGAGTGCGCCCGGGTCGTGTGCGTCTACCAGGGTGTCGATGGCCTGCTCGGTTTTCTTCAGCGACAACGCGCCCCAGCGGGTGACTTGTTCGGCGAGCGCGGCGTCCACGGCAGCCATCGCGTCGGCGTCGACGATCAACGCGGTGCGCCACACGATCGCTCGCACCAGTAAGTCGCTGATCAGCCCTGCCGCGAAAAGTGCGGCCACCCTGGGCAGCCGGTCTCGTGCCGCCACCCCTCGATGGGTTTGGGCCAACGCCAAGCCCTGGCTGATGCCCTGGGCTCCGGCCAACTCGGAACCTACCGCGCTGCACGGGTCGAGCCACCAGGACTCGCGTTCATCGGATCCGGCCGCACCACTGCGCCGGTGGAACAGTTCGGCCATCACCGCCTGCTTCCTGGCGCAGGCGGCGTTCTCGACGCGCGCCCAGCCGCCAGCGGCCTCCACCAGCCTCGCATCATCGAGCGTGGCCAGTTCAGCTGGCTCCGGAAGCGATCCATCGAACATACGGGCGAATGTACACAGCATGCCGGACGGAGTGCCGCCCTGACAATCGTCGGTGGATGATTCGCCGTCTGTGGATAGCGTGATTCGGCCGGGGAATCCCGACGTGGGAGGATGGGACGCGTGTTGCGCTGGATCACCGCCGGTGAATCTCATGGTCGCGCCTTGGTGGCTGTGCTCGAAGGCATGGTCGCAGGTGTCCACCTGACCTCTGGCGATATCGGTGACCAACTCAGGCGGCGTCGTCTCGGATATGGCCGAGGGGCGCGAATGAAATTCGAGCAGGACGAGGTCACCGTGCTGGCCGGGGTCAGGCATGGCGTTACCCTCGGCGGCCCGATCGCGATCGAGATCGGCAACTCCGAATGGCCGAAATGGGAGACGGTGATGGCCACCGATCCCGTCGATCCCACCGTGCTCGCCGACATTGCCCGCAACTCGCCGCTGACCCGCCCGCGGCCCGGCCACGCCGACTATGCGGGGATGCTCAAGTACGGCTTTGACGACGCCCGCCCGGTGCTCGAACGCGCCAGCGCCCGTGAGACCGCAGCCCGGGTGGCGGCCGCAACCGTCGCACGGGCCTTCCTCCGGGAGGCGCTGGGCGTCGAGGTGCTGTCACACATCATCTCGATCGGCGCCTCGGAACCCTATGACGGCCCGCCACCGCGGCCGGCGGATCTCGGTGCGATCGACGACAGCCCGGTACGGGCCTACGACGCGGCCGCCGAACAGTCGATGATCGCCGAGATCGAGGCCGCCAAGCGAGATGGCGACACCCTCGGCGGTGTCGTCGAGGTCGTCGCCACCGGTCTGCCCGTCGGTCTGGGATCCTTCACCAGCGGTGAGAACCGCCTGGATAGCCAACTTGCCGGTGCGGTGATGGGGATTCAGGCGATCAAGGGTGTCGAGATTGGCGACGGCTTCGCAACCGCCCGACGCCGTGGCAGCGTCGCCCACGACGAGATCTACTCGGGCCCTGGCGGCGTCATGCGTTCCACCAACCGGGCCGGGGGCCTGGAAGGCGGTATGACCAACGGCCAGTCGCTGCGGGTACGCGCCGCGATGAAGCCGATCTCAACGGTGCCGCGCGCGCTGTCCACGGTGGACATGGCCACCGGCGAGGAGGCGGTCGCCATCCATCAGCGGTCGGATGTGTGCGCGGTGCCTGCGGCCGGGGTGGTGGTCGAGGCGATGGTGGCTCTGGTCCTGGCACGGGCGGTGCTGGAGAAGTTCGGGGGCGACTCGCTGACCGAGACGCGCACCAACATCGACGGGTACCTGCGCTCGGTGGCCGATCGGGAGACCTTCGACGCGTCGGCGCGGGCCTCGGGCTGATGGCGCCCAGGGCCGTGCTCGTGGGTCTGCCCGGCTCGGGTAAGTCCACCGTCGGTCGTCGTCTGGCCAAGGCGTTGGACCTGCCACTACTCGACACCGACGCCGCGATCGAGCAGACCACCGGACGCAAGATCGCCGAGATATTCGCCGCCGATGGCGAGGAGGGTTTCCGCCGCATCGAGGAAGAGGTCATCCGCTCGGCGCTGAAGACCCATGACGGTGTGCTGTCGCTCGGGGGCGGTGCGGTCACCAGTCCGGGGGTGCGTGCTGCACTGGCCGGTCACCGGGTGATCTACCTGGAGATCAACGCCGAGGAAGGAGTGCGTCGAACCGGCGGCAACACAGTGCGGCCGCTGTTGGCCGGCGGTGACCGCGCGCAGAAATTCCGGGCCCTGATGTCCGAGCGGGCACCGTTGTACAGGCGCGTCGCCACGATGCGGGTCAACACCAACCGGCGCCACCCCGGCGCCGTTGTGCGCTACATCGTGTCTCGGCTGGAGAAGCAGACCGCATCGGGGGCGAGGTCATGAGTGAGCCGGTCACCGTAGACGTCCTCGTCGACCCGCCCTATCCGGTCGTCATCGGCTCCGGGTTGCTCGGCGAGCTGGTCGGCGCGCTGGACGGACGGCACAAGGTGGCCGTACTGCATCAGCCGGTGCTCGCGCAGAGCGCCGAGGTCATCCGAAGTAGCCTGGAACACAAAGGAATTGACGCGCACCGCATCGAGATTCCCGATGCCGAGGCCGGGAAGGAGCTGCCGGTCGTCGGGTTCGCCTGGGAGGTCCTGGGCCGCATCGGGATAGGGCGCAAGGACGCCATCGTCAGCCTCGGCGGGGGAGCGGCAACAGACGTCGCTGGCTTCATCGCGGCCACCTGGCTGCGCGGTGTCGACATCGTGCACGTGCCGACGACCTTGCTGGGCATGGTCGATGCGGCGGTGGGCGGCAAGACCGGTATCAACACCGACGCCGGCAAGAACCTGGTCGGCGCCTTCCACCAGCCGCTGGCCGTGCTGGTCGACCTCGCCACGCTGGAGACGCTGCCGGAGAACGAGATCGTGGCCGGGATGGCCGAGGTCGTGAAAGCCGGATTCATCGCCGATCCAGTCATTCTGGACCTGATCGAAGCCGACCCAACGGCTGCAATCGATCCCACGGGCAGCGTGCTGCCGGAGTTGATCCGCCGCGCCGTGGCAGTGAAGGCGGAGGTGGTGGCTGCCGACGAGAAGGAGTCTCAGCTGCGCGAGATCCTCAACTACGGCCACACCCTGGCGCACGCGATCGAGCGCCGTGAGCGTTACCGGTGGCGGCACGGCGCTGCGGTGTCGGTCGGGCTGGTGTTCGCCGCCGAACTAGGACGGTTGGCCGGCCGGCTCGACGACGAAACGGCCGACCGGCATCGGTCGATCCTGGCAGCGCTTGGTCTGCCGGTGTGCTACGACGCCGACGCGCTGCCAGAGCTGCTGGAACACATGGCAGGCGACAAGAAGACCCGTTCCGGTGTGCTGCGTTTCGTCGTGCTCGACGGGCTCGCAAAACCGGGCCGGCTGGAAGGGCCTGATCCGTCGCTGCTGGCGGCGGCGTATGCGGAGGTGGGACGCCGGTGACGGAAAGTCTGACGGTCAACGTGATCAACGGTCCGAACCTCGGCCGGCTCGGTCATCGTGAACCCGAGGTCTACGGCAGCACCACCCATGACGATCTTGTCCAGCTCGTTGAACGAAAGGCAACCGAGCTTGGCTTGAAAGCCGTTGTGCGTCAAAGTGACAGCGAGTCGGAGTTGCTCGGCTGGATACACGCCGCCGCCGATGCCGGCGAACCAGTGATACTCAACGCCGGCGCGTTGACCCACACATCGGTGGCCCTGAGAGACGCGTGCGCCGAACTTCGCGCCCCGCTGATCGAGGTACACATCTCGAATGTGCATGCGCGTGAAGAGTTCCGGCACCACTCGTACCTCAGCGGCGTATCGACCGGAGTGATCGTCGGGCTGGGGGTGCAGGGTTACCTGCTGGCCCTGCGGTATCTGGCCGGCGTCTGTTAGGAGGCCGGCTGAGGGCGCTCCGCCGCGCTTTCCGGACCATCCGGCCCGTCGGGGCGAACGACGGCGAACACGTCGGTGTCCGCCCGGTCGGCGTCGGTGGCCGCCAGCCCGTGGTGACGTTGTCCCGGCTGATCTGGGGCACGGCGATCGATCACAAAGTGCCCGATGGCCACGCCCACGAGCGCCATCAAGAAGGTCAGCAGCGCGGTGAACGCCGCGAACGTGGTGAGCTCGTTGACCAGACCTTCCACGTAGAGCGTCTTGTAGAACAGGCCGATGAACCAGGCGGCCGCGCCGCTGGCCACACCGGCGAACAGGCCACCCAACAGCCACGTCATCGCCAGGTCCGGCCGCCGGTCCGGGTCCGGATTGGCGCGTGCGTCGGTAACGCCGTCGATGATGCCCCAGATGAACGCCACGACCGCGTAGATGGCGACCAGAACGATGCTGATCAGCCCCGACTTGGTTTCCCACGTGTTGATCATCGCGCCCTGCAGTAGCCGGATGATCACCATCAGGGTGGCGAACAACAGTCCGCGCAGCAACCACTTGCTCATGAGGGCACAGCGTAGCGAGTACGTTCGTCGACTGTGACAGTTTCACAGCGCCGGGAGCGTCTGCGTCAGCGGCTGGAGGCTGCCGAACTGGACGCGATTCTGGTATCGGACCTGATCAACGTGCGTTACCTGACCGGCTTCACCGGTTCGAACGCTGCGCTGCTGCTCCGTGTCGACACGGAGGAGCCGGTGCTGGCGACTGACGGCCGTTACCGGACCCAGGCAGCGGAGCAGTGCCCGGACGTGGAGCTGGTGATCGAGCGTGCATGCGGGCCGCACCTGGTCGCTCGCTCGGCCGAGCAGGGCGTCCGGCGATTGGGTTTCGAAAGCCACGTGGTGACGGTCGATGCGTTCACGCTTCTGGAGCGTGCGGCCGGTGAGGTCGAACTGGTGCGCGCCGCAGCCGCCGTCGAGGCGTTGCGGGAGGTCAAGGACGCCGGTGAGATCGCGCTTCTCCGGTTGGCCTGCGAGGCCGCCGATGGCGCATTGAGCGAGTTGTTGAGCCGCGGCGGGGTACGGCCCGGGCGCTCCGAGAAGCAGGTAGCCCGTGAACTGGAAGCGCTGATGGTTGAGAACGGCGCGGATGGGGTGGCGTTCGAGACCATCGTTGCGGCCGGGCCTAACTCGGCTGTCCCGCACCACCGGCCCACCGATGCGGTGCTGGCAGCCGGTGACTTCGTCAAGATCGACTTTGGGGCGTTGGTAGGCGGCTACCACTCCGACATGACCCGCACCTTCGTGCTCGGTTCGGCGGCGCAGTGGCAACTCGAGATCTATGACCTGGTGGCGGCAGCGCAACGGGCCGGGACCGCGGCGTTGGCGCCGGGGAGGGCGCTGGGCCAGGTAGATGCCGCAGCCCGGCAAGTCATCGACGATGCGGGCTACGCGGACTGCTTCGGACACGGGCTGGGCCACGGTGTCGGCCTACAGATCCATGAAGCGCCGGGAATCAACGCCGCAGCCAGCGGTACACTGCTTGCCGGTTCTGCGGTAACCGTGGAGCCCGGTGTCTATCTTCCCGACCGAGGTGGCGTCCGCATCGAGGACACGCTGGTCGTCGCGGACACCCCCGAACTGCTCACCCGGTTCCCGAAGGAACTGGCTGTCATCGACTGAGATCTAGGAGAGAAACCGACCGTGGCATCGACCGCCGACTTCAAGAATGGCCTTGTCCTGCAGATCGACGGCCAGTTGTGGCAGATCACCGAATTCCAGCACGTCAAGCCGGGCAAAGGGCCGGCCTTCGTCCGGACCAAGCTCAAGAACGTGGTGTCGGGCAAGGTCGTGGACAAGACCTACAACGCCGGGGTGAAGGTGGACACCGCCACCGTCGACCGCCGCGACGCCACCTATCTGTATCGAGACGGGTCCGACTTCGTGTTCATGGACTCCGAAGACTACGAGCAGCACCCGCTGCCGGAGTCTCTCGTGGGTGACGCCGCGAACTTCCTTCTGGAGAGCATGCCCGTGCAGATCGCGTTCCACGACGGTGTCCCGCTGTATCTGGAGTTGCCGGTGACTGTCGAGTTGGAGGTCACCCACACCGAGCCGGGGCTTCAGGGTGACCGGTCCAACGCCGGCACCAAGCCCGCCACCATGGAGACCGGCGCCGAGATCCAGGTTCCGCTCTTCATCAACCCCGGCGACAAGCTCAAGGTGGATTCCCGCGACGGGAGCTACCTGGGCCGTGTGAATGCCTGACGGTCGACCGGATCGAGGGCGGCACCAGGCCCGCAAGCGCGCAGTCGGGCTGTTGTTCGAGGCGGAGGCGCGAGGGGTCACGGCCGCCGAGATCGCAGCGGAACGAAACACCCTCGCCCAGCGCGATGCCGACGTTTCACCGCTGAACCCGTACACGGTGACGGTGGCTCAGGGGGTCAGCCGGCACGCTGCCCACATCGACGAACTCATCTCGGCGCACTTGCAAGGCTGGACGCTGGACAGGTTGCCTGCTGTCGACCGGGCGATCCTGCGGGTGGCGGTCTGGGAGTTGCTGCACGCCCAGGATGTGCCGGAGCCGGTAGCCGTCGACGAGGCGGTCGAACTGGCCAAGCAGTTGTCCACCGACGACTCGCCGGGGTTCGTCAACGGCGTGCTCGGCCAGGTCATGCTGGTGACGCCGCAGATCAGGGCGGCAGCGGCCGCGGTGCGTGGGGCGGAAGACGGCTAGCAGCTCAGATGTCGAGCGCTTGGTAGGTGCGTCGAACGAACTTCGGCTGCACAGCCTGCAGTTTCATCAGCGACGTATTGCCCGCGACTGCGGCCGCGGCGTCGGCGCCCAGGTTCGGGTAGTTCTGGATCAGGTAGATCAGGACGAGATCCTGGCTGGGGTCGGCCTGCCACCAGGTGCCATAGGCGCCGGGCCAGCCGAAGGTGCCCAGGCCGCCGGGGCCGTACAGCCGTTGGGATTTTGCCGGGTCGGTGACGACCGACAGGTTGAGCCCGAATCCGCGGCCCACCCAGAACGGCATGCCCAGAAACGGGTGACGCTTCTGGTCGTCAGTGAGCCGGTCGGCGCACATCGCGCGTACCGAGTCCTCCGACAGCACCCGCACCCCGTCGACCGCGCCGCCGCCGAGCAGCATCCGGGCGAAGGTCAGATAGTCGTCAGCGGTGGAGAACAGGTTGGCGCCACCCATACAGAACCGCGGCGGCTCCACCGGTGGTGGTCCCATCGCGTCGTGGCTGAGGGTGTCGTCCGGTGCGAGCTTGTACATGGTGGCGACGCGTGAGCGGTTGTGGGGCGCCACGAAGAACGCCGTGTCGGCCATGCCCAGTGGATCGAGAATCCGCTCTGCGAGCACCCGCTGCAACGACGTTCCTTCGATGCGCTCGAGCAGGATGCCCAGCACATCGGTGGCGTTGCTGTAGGTCATGTGGTCGCCGGGTTGGTGCTCCAAGGGCAGCGATGCCACCTCGGCGAGCCAGTTGTCGGGATCCTGCCGCGCCGAGATGCGGCCATACGCGCGGGCCAGCGGACCCACTACCGAGAAGAAGTACGCCAGCCCGCTGCGATGGGTCATCAAGTCTTCGACGGTGATCGCGCGGTGGGCGGGCCGGGTCTTGTCCAGTGGCCCGCCGGGAGTGTCGAGCACCCGCATGTCGGAGAGTTCGGGCAGCCACTCCGAAACCGGATCGGTCAACGCCAGTTTGCCGGCTTCGACCAGGGCCATCGCTGCGGCCACCGTCACCGGCTTGGTCATCGACGCGATGCGAAATATGGAGTCACGCCGCATCGGCAGGCCGGCAGCGACGTCTCGGTGTCCGAGCTCGTTGACTTGCAGCACCGCACCGGCACGCCACACCAAGGTGACGGCGCCGGCCAGCAGGCCGGCGCCGATGGCTTCTGCGATAGAGGCCTGATTGCCGTCGAGTGACACCCGCGCCAGCTTAGCGACCGGGCCGGGTGGATAGCCGCCGCCCCGGGTGCTGGGTGCTAGGCTCACCGCAGTCACGGCATCCTTTAACGATCCGTCCCGAGAGGCGGAGAAGGAGGTCCCAGTCGCGTTGAGTTCTTCTGCCTCGGCGGGTTCCGACCGGGAGTTGTTGTCCGCAGCAGACGTCGGGCGGACCATCTCGCGCATTGCGCACCAGATCATCGAGAAGACCGCAATGGACGGCCCTGACGCGCCGCCAGTTGTCCTACTCGGCATCCCGACGCGCGGTGTCACCCTGGCTGCGCGCCTGGCGGAGAAGATTCACGAGTTCGCGGGGGTACGGCCGCCGCACGGCGCACTGGACATCACGCTGTACCGCGACGACCTGAACTTCAAACCGCCCAGGCCGCTGGAGGACACTTCGATTCCCACCGGGGGAGTCGACGACGCGCTGGTCATCCTGGTCGACGACGTGTTGTACTCGGGACGTTCGGTGCGGTCGGCCCTTGACGCGTTGCGCGACATCGGCCGGCCTCGCGCCGTTCAACTCGCCGTCCTCGTCGACCGCGGTCATCGTGAATTACCGCTGCGGGCCGATTACGTGGGTAAGAACGTGCCCACGTCGCGCAGCGAGAGCGTGCATGTGTTGTTCAGCGAGGACGATGGCCGCGACGGCGTGATGATTTCCCGATGAGCGCTTGCGCGAAGAGCAGAGAACCCCGATGAGCGCTCGTCACCTGTTATCGGCCGCGGACCTGTCACGCGCGGAGGCCACCGCGATCCTCGACGACGCCGATCGTTTCGCCGCTGCGCTGCTGGGCCGCGAGGTCAAGAAGCTGCCCACCCTACGTGGGCGCACCATCATCACGATGTTCTACGAGAACTCGACCCGCACCCGGGTTTCGTTCGAAGTGGCCGGGAAGTGGATGAGTGCCGATGTCATCAACGTCAGCGCTTCGGGGTCCTCGGTAGGCAAGGGCGAGTCGCTCCGAGACACCGCTCTCACCTTGCGGGCGGCGGGAGCTGACGCACTGATCATCCGGCATCCGGCTTCAGGTGCGGCACAACAGCTTGCGCAGTGGACCGCGAGCTCGGACCCTGACGGGTCCGGGGGTCCGACGGTCATCAACGCCGGCGATGGGACTCACGAGCACCCGACGCAGGGGCTGCTCGACGCCCTGACCATCCGGCAGCGGCTCGGCGGCATCGAGGGCAGGCGCGTGGTGATCGTCGGTGACATCTTGCACAGCCGGGTGGCCCGCTCCAACGTCGCGCTGTTGGACATCCTGGGAGCAGAGGTCGTGCTCGTCGCGCCGCCCACCCTGCTTCCGGTCGGCGTCGCCGCTTGGCCTGCGCGGGTGTCCCACGACCTGGACGCCGAGCTGCCCGCTGCCGACGCCGTCCTGATGCTGCGGGTGCAGGCCGAACGTATGAATGGCGGCTTCTTCCCGTCGGCGCGCGAATACTCGGTGCTCTACGGGATGTCCGCGAAACGTCTGGCGATGTTGCCGGGCGATGCGGTGGTGTTGCACCCTGGCCCGATGCTGCGCGGCATGGAAATATCCTCGTCGGTGGCGGATTCGACCCAGTCAGCTGTGCTGCAACAGGTTTCCAACGGCGTGCACGTCCGTATGGCGGTGTTGTTCCATCTGTTGGTGGGCGCAGATTCGGATGAGCCTCTTGCGCGAAGAGAGGACAGTCAGGAGTCGATCAACGGATGAGCGTGCTGATCCGCGGAGTGCGGCCCTACGGCGAGGGTGATCCGGTCGACGTTCTCGTCGACGGCGGTCAGATCATCAAGATCGGCATCGGATTGACCGGGCCGGCAGCCCTCGACGACGACCTGGACGTCATCGACGCGACCGGTCACATCCTGCTGCCCGGTTTGGTGGACCTGCACACCCACCTGCGCGAGCCGGGCCGCGAATACGCCGAGGACATCGAGACTGGTTCGGCGGCAGCGGCTCTGGGCGGGTACACCGCCGTGTTCGCGATGGCCAACACCAATCCGGTCGCCGACAGCCCGGTGGTCACCGACCACGTCTGGCAGCGCGGCCAGCAGGTCGGCCTGGTCGACGTGCACCCGGTGGGCGCGGTCACCGTCGGCCTCGGCGGCACCCAGCTGACCGAAATGGGCATGATGGCCGCCGGGACGGCGCGGGTGCGCATGTTCTCCGACGACGGTCTGTGCGTGCATGATCCGCTGGTGATGCGTCGGGCGCTGGAGTATGCCACCGGATTGGGCGTGCTGATCGCCCAGCACGCCGAGGAGCCCCGGCTGACCGTCGGTGCGGTCGCGCATGAGGGCCCCAACGCGGCCAGGCTCGGCCTGGCCGGATGGCCACGCGCCGCCGAGGAGTCCATCGTCGCCCGTGATGCGCTGCTGGCCCGGGATGCCGGTGCCCGGGTGCACATCTGTCACGCCTCCACCGCAGGGACCGTCGAAATACTGAAGTGGGCTAAGGGGCAAGGTATTTCGATTACCGCGGAGGTAACCCCGCATCATCTGATGCTCGACGATCGCCGGCTGGCCCGCTACGACGGCCGTAATCGGGTGAACCCGCCGTTGCGCGAGGAGCACGACGCCGAAGTGTTGCGCCAGGCGCTCGCCGACGGCGTCATCGACTGCGTTGCCACCGACCACGCGCCGCATGCCGAGCACGAGAAGATGTGCGAGTTCGCCGTCGCCCGCCCGGGCATGCTGGGCCTGCAGACGGCGTTGTCGGTAGTCGTCGAGACGATGGTGCGTCCGGGCCTGCTGAGCTGGCGGGACGTCGCCCGGGTGATGAGTGAGGTGCCTGCACGCATCGTCGGGCTGTCCGACCACGGCCGGCCGCTCGAGGTCGGCGAGCCGGCCAACCTGACCGTCGTCGATCCCGACAACACTTGGACGGTAACCGGTTCCACCCTGGCGAGTCGGTCGGACAACACGCCCTACGAAGCGATGACGCTGCCGGCGACTGTCACCGCGACGTTGTTGCGGGGCAAGGTGACCGCCCGAGACGGCAAGAGTCCGGCGCTGTGAACAGCTGGGAAGAAGCGAAGCGGGATCGCGCATGAATACCGGCACGTTGGTCGGGTCGCTGATCATGGCGACCGTGATGGCGATATTGATCGCGCTGGTCATCCAGGCGATGATGCGCGGCTGGCGGCACCGCGCCGAACGCCAGGCCGAGCTGATCGGCAAGCTGCCGTCGTTGCCTGACACCGTCGGCCCGGTATTGGTTCCGGCGACGAAGGGTCTGTATCTCGGCAGCACACTGGTGCCAGGGTGGAACGACCGAGTGGCGGTCGGCGATCTCGGTTACCGCTGCAAGGCGGTCCTGACCCGCTATCCGGAGGGCATCATGCTGCAGCGCAGCGGCGCCGGACCAGTCTGGATACCCGACGAGAGCATCACCGCCATCCGCACCGAGAACAAGATGGTCGGCAAGGTCATACCGGGCGGCACCGGGAGCGCCGACCAGGCAATTCTTGCCATTCGATGGCGGTTGCCGTCGGGTACTGAGATGGACACCGGATTTCGTGGTGACGACCGGCGGGTTTACCCGCGTTGGCTGGGGGAGGCTCAGTGACCCGGAGTATGGGCAGGGCTGTGTTGGTACTCGAGGACGGCCGCATCTTCAGCGGCACCAGCTTCGGTGCGGTCGGACGGACGCTGGGGGAGGCGGTGTTCTGCACCGGCATGTCCGGATACCAAGAGACGCTCACCGATCCCAGCTACCACGGCCAGATCGTGATCGCCACCGCGCCGCAGATCGGCAACACCGGCTGGAACGGCGAGGATGCCGAGAGCCGCGGCGACAAGATCTGGGTGGCTGGTTACGCGGTGCGTGACCGGTCACCGCGCGCGTCGAACTGGCGCGCCACCGGGACGCTGGACGACGAACTGATCCGTCAGGGCGTTGTCGGTATCGCAGAGATCGACACCCGCGCGGCCGTCCGCCATCTCCGCACCCGCGGCACCATGAAGGCCGGGGTGTTCTCCGGTAACGCCCTGGCCCCGACTGCCGAACTGCTCGACGTCGTGCGCAGCCAACCTTCGATGCTGGGGGCCAACCTGGCCGGTCGGGTCAGTACCGCCACCGCGTACGTTGTCGAGCCCGACGGGCCGCCCCGGTTCACCGTCGCCGCAGTCGATCTGGGCATCAAGACCAACACCCCGCGCAACTTCGCCCGCCGGGGTGTGCGCAGCCACGTGCTGCCGTCGACCGTCACGTACGACGAGATCGCCGATCTGCAGCCCGATGGGGTTTTCTTGTCCAACGGTCCCGGCGACCCCGCGACCGCCGACCACATCGTCGGGGTCACAAGAGAAGTATTGGGAGCCGGAATCCCCTTGTTCGGAATCTGTTTCGGCAATCAGATCTTGGGTCGGGCGCTGGGCCGGTCCACTTACAAGCTGGTGTTCGGGCACCGCGGCATCAACGTTCCGGTGATCGACCACCAGACCGGACGGGTGGCGGTGACCGCACAGAACCACGGGTTCGCCCTAGAGGGTGAGCGCGGTGAGGTGTTCGACACCCCGTTCGGTCTCGCATCGGTCAGCCACACCTGCGCTAACGACGGCGTGGTGGAGGGCATCAAACTCGTTGACGGGCGAGCGTTCTCCGTGCAGTACCACCCGGAGGCCGCCGCCGGTCCCCATGATGCGAACTATCTGTTCGATCAGTTCGTCGACCTGATGGCCGGGGAGGGTCGCTGATGCCGCGTCGCACAGACATCGATCACGTAATGGTCATCGGTTCAGGGCCGATCATCATCGGCCAGGCCTGTGAGTTCGACTACTCGGGCACCCAGGCCTGCCGGGTGCTGCGAGCCGAGGG
>CAZEMS010000049.1:0-31665 GCA_964513475.1 uncultured Mycobacterium sp.
GAACATCCCGATCAGTGGGAGTTGTTCAAGCGGGAAAGGCCGACGACGGCCGCCGACGAGATCGTGCGCTGGGCCACCCCGGTGACGTCGTTCCAGCGCACCGCCATCGAGGACACCGAAATATCGGGGGTGCAGATCAAGAAAGGCCAGCGGCTGGTGATGTCCTACCGGTCGGCGAACTTCGACGAAGACGTCTTCGAGGATCCGTTCACCTTCAACATTCTGCGCGATCCCAACCCGCATGTCGGATTCGGCGGGACCGGTGCGCACTACTGCATCGGCGCGAACCTTGCCCGGATGACGATCAACCTGATCTTCAATGCCGTCGCCGATCACATGCCGGACCTGAAGCCCATCGGGAATCCCGAGCGGCTACGGTCAGGATGGCTAAACGGAATCAAGCATTGGAACGTCGACTACACCGGGAAACGCGCAGCCGCGCAGTAGCTCTCGAACCCGCGGATCAAGGAGAATTCGGGTGGACTTCAGTCCGGACGAAGGGCAGCAGGCTGTCGCCGACGTGGTCACATCGGTACTGGACCGGGACAACAGCTGGAAAGCCATCGTTTCGGGCGGTGTCACGGCGCTGGCTGTGCCCGAACGCCTTGGTGGCGATGGTGTCGGACTTCCCGAGATCGCGACCGCACTGACCGAGATCGGCAGGCACGGCACCGTCAGCCCGGCGCTGGCGACCATCGGGCTGGGCACCGCGGTGCTGCGGGATCTGGCGTCGGACGCGCAGCAGGATCGCTATCTGGCCGGGGTCGCCGACGGTGCAGTGTTGACTGCGGCGCTGAATGAAGTCGGAGCGCCGCTGCCAGACCGGCCGGCGACCACGCTGTCACAGTCGGAGAACGGATTCCGGCTGAACGGGACGAAGGTCGGTGTCCCGTACGCGGCGCGCGCGGACTGGATCGTCGTGACCACCGATAACGGGGTGGTCGTGGTTTCTCCGAAGGCCGATGGTGTGACGGTCACCGAGACGCTGACATCCAACCACGGTGAGGAGTGCACCGTCACTTTCAGTGATGCCGTGGTGGACGCGGTGCTCGAGGGTGCGCAGCCGCATCGGGTGAATCAGTTGGCGCTGGCCATGATCGGGGCGTTCACCGCGGGGCTGGTGGCAGGCGCGTTGCGGCTGACCGCCGACTACGTGGCGAACCGCCACCAGTTCGGCAAGCCGCTCTCGACGTTTCAGACGGTCGCCGCGCAGCTCGCGGAGATTTATATCGCCTCGCGCACAATCACATTGGCGACGACATCGGTTGTGTGGCGACTTTCCGAAGGACGTGACGCCGACGACGACCTCGACGTGCTCGGCTACTGGCTGACCGCGCAGGCGGCACCGGTCATGCAGATCTGTCATCACCTGCACGGCGGCATGGGCATGGACGTCTCCTACCCGATGGACCGCTACTACTCGTCGGTGAAGGACCTGAACCGACTACTTGGTGGTCCCGCCCATCGGCTCGACCTGGTAGGAGCGCAGTGTTCATCGAACTGACCCCCGAGCAGAAGCAGCTGCAGGCCGAACTGCGGCAGTACTTCGCGAACCTCATCAGGCCAGAAGAGGCCAAGGAGATGGAGGCCGACCGGCACGGCAAGGCCTATCGTGCGGTCATCAAGCGGATGGGCTCGGACGGAAAGTTGGGAGTTGGCTGGCCCACGGAGTTCGGCGGGCATGGCTTCGGGCCCATCGAGCAGCAGATCTTCGTCAATGAAGCTGCGCGCGCCGACATTCCGCTGCCCGCGGTGACACTGCAGACGGTTGGACCCACCTTGCAGCTCTACGGCACCGAGCTACAGAAGCAGAAGTTCCTACCGGGGATCCTTTCCGGTGATGTACATTTCGCCATCGGCTACTCCGAGCCGGAGGCCGGTACCGATCTGGCATCGCTGCGTACCTCGGCCGTGCGCCAGGGTGACGAGTACATCGTCAACGGTCAGAAGATCTTCACCACCGGCGGCCACGACGCCGACTACATCTGGCTGGCAGTGCGTACCGACCCGGAAGCTGCTAAGCACAAGGGGATTTCGATTCTGATCGTGGACACCAAGGACCCCGGATACTCCTGGACCCCGATCATTCTCTCCGACGGAGCCCACCACACCAACGCAACATATTTCAATGATGTCCGGGTGCCGGCAGAGATGCTCGTCGGTGAGGAGAACGCCGGCTGGCGGCTGATCACCACTCAGCTCAACCACGAGCGGGTCATGCTCGGCCCGGCAGGCCGGGTGGCGGGCATCTACGACCGGGTGCATGCCTGGGCGTCCAAGCCCGGTGGAACTGGGCTCACACCCATCGATTTCGACGACGTCAAACGGGCGCTCGGCGAGATCCGAGCGATCTGGCGGATCAACGAACTACTCAACTGGCAGGTCGCGGCGGCGGGTGAGACCATCGACGTCGCTGACGCCGCCGCCACGAAAGTCTTCTCCACCGAGCGAATCCAACGGGTCGGGCGGCTGGCCGAAGAGATCGTCGGAAAGTACGGGAACCCGGCCGAGCCGCAGACCGCCGAGCTGTTGAAGTGGCTGGACAGCCAGACCAAGCGGAACCTGGTGATTACCTTCGGCGGCGGGGTGAACGAGGTGATGCGCGAGATGATCGCGGCAGCGGGTCTCAAGGTTCCCAGGGTTCCCCGGTGAAATCCGAAAAGCAGGTGTCCGAGGACATCCAGCAGGCAGCCGAACGAGTCAGGGCCGAGGGTAGGAGCAAGCCGCGGGTTGCCCGCCATCCGGTCAATCAGCCGATGGTCGACCACTGGCTGGACGCTATGGGTGACCGCAACCCGATCTACGTCGATGAAGCAGCCGCCAGGGCGGCAGGACATCCCGGTGTGGTAGCGCCGCCTGCGATGATCCAGGTCTGGACCATGATGGGCCTCGGCGGTGTGCGCCCCGACGACGATCCGCTGGGCAAGATTCTCGGATTGTTCGACAGTGCAGGCTATGTCGGTGTGGTGGCGACCAACTGCGAGCAGACCTACCATCGCTACCTGAGACCGGGCGAAATGGTCAGCGTTGCCGCTGAGCTGACCGATGTCGTCGGCCCGAAGCAGACTGCCCTGGGAGAGGGCTTCTTCATCAGCCAGAAGATCACCTGGCAGGTCGGCGACGAAGACGTCGCCGAGATGAACTGGCGCATCATGAAGTTCAAGCCCGTCGAAGGGGCAGCCGGCGGTGCTCAGGTCCCCGGCGACCTCGATGCCGACGCCATGATGCGGCCGGCAGTCTCACGGGACACGAAGTTCTTCTGGGACGGTGTCAACGCGCATGAACTGCGCATCCAGAAACGTGCAGACGGTACCCTCGTGCATCCGCCGGTTCCGGCCGTCTGGCAGGACAAGGACGCGGCGACCGACTACCTCGTCGCCAGTGGTGAGGGAAGAGTGTTCAGCTTCGTCGTGCACCACGCGCCGAAGGTGCCCGGACGCACGGTGCCGTTCGTCATCGCGCTCGTGGAGCTGGCGGAAGGAGTGCGGATGCTCGGAGAACTGCGAAACGTGGACCCCGCTAAGGTCGCGATCGGAATGCCGGTTCGGGCAACGTACATCGACTTCCCCGCCAACGCGGTCGGCCCGGCGTGGACCCTCTACGCGTGGGAGCCGAGCTAATGAGTCCGGATATGCGAGTGGGAACCAAACTGCCCGAGCTGGCGCTGTACGGCGATCCGACGTTCATCGTGTCGACGGCCATCGCCACCCGCGACTACCAGGACGTCCACCACGACCGGGACAAGGCTCAGGCCAAAGGCTCCAAGGACATCTTCGTCAACATTCTCACCGACACCGGCCTGGTGCAACGCTACATCACCGACTGGGCGGGTCCCGACGCCGTGATCAAGTCGATCGGCATGCGACTGGGAGTTCCCTGGTACGCCTACGACACCACGACTTTCAAGGGCGAGGTGACCGCAATCGAGGATGGGCTGATCACGCTGAAGGTCCTGGGTACCAACAGCCTTGGCGATCACGTGATCGCAACCGCGACGTTGACCGTTGCCGGAGGTGCCGGCGATGCCCGGTGACCTGTCGGGCAAGGCTGCCATCGTCGGCATCGGGGCCACCGACTTCTCGAAGAACTCCGGTCGCAGTGAACTGCGCCTCGCAGCCGAGGCCGTGCTCGCCGCCCTTGAGGACGCCGGACTGACACCCGCTGACGTCGACGGCATGACGACGTTCACGATGGACTCCAACACCGAGATCGCCGTCGCACGCGCTACCGGGATCGGCGATCTGAAGTTCTTCTCCAAGATTCACCACGGGGGCGGTGCGGCATGCGCCACCGTGCAGCAGGCGGCCGTGGCCGTAGCCACCGGCGTCGCGGACTGTGTGGTCGCGTACCGGGCTTTCAACGAACGCTCCGGCATGCGGTTCGGCCAGGTGCAGACCCGGCTGGTGGACAACGCCGACTCGACGGGCGTCGACAACTCGTTTAGCTATCCGCATGGCTTGAGCACGCCGGCAGCACAGGTAGCGATGATCGCCAGGCGCTACATGCATCTGTCCGGTGCCAGCAGCCGCGACTTCGGCGCCATCTCGGTGGCCGACCGCAGACATGCGGCCCGGAACCCGAACGCGTACTTCTACCAGAAGCCGATAACCATCGAGGACCATCAGAGTTCGAGATGGATTGCCGAGCCGCTGCGGCTGCTGGACTGCTGCCAGGAGACCGACGGCGCCGTCGCACTGGTGATCACCTCGGCGGAGCGAGCCAAGGATCTGAAGCACCGGCCCGCCACCGTCGAGGCGGCGGCGCAGGGTGCCAGCCCCGATCAGTACTCGATGGTCAGCTATTACCGACCCGAGCTCGACGGGCTGCCCGAGATGGGGTTGGTCGGCCGCCAGCTGTGGGCGCAGTCCGGACTCGGGCCCGCCGACATCCAAACCGCGATCCTTTACGACCACTTCACACCCTTCACTCTGATCCAGTTGGAGGAGTTGGGATTCTGCGGCAAGGGCGAAGCCAAAGACTTCATCGCCGACGGTGCGATCGAGGTCGGTGGCAGGCTGCCCATCAATACCCACGGTGGCCAGCTCGGCGAGGCCTACATCCACGGCATGAACGGGATCGCCGAGGCCGTACGCCAACTGCGCGGTAGTTCGGTCAATCAGGTACCCGATGTGGAGCACGTGCTCGTCACAGCCGGCACCGGGGTGCCCACCTCCGGCCTGATCCTGGGCTGAGCGCCGGGGAACCTCGGCCCGAGCCGATACACTGCCCGTGCGGTCCCGGGACCGCGACGAGGCGAGGACCTTTGGGGGTAGTAGCAGATGTCGGCCACAGCAAGCGAGTATCCGGTCGGGCACAAGGCATTGCCGGTCAAGGACATCGGCAGGCTGCTGCTGCGTTGTGCAGACCGGCCGGGGTTGGTGGCGGCGGTGAGCACCTACCTCGCGCAGGCGGGTGCCAACATCGTTTCGCTGGATCAGCACTCCACCGAACAGACCGGCGGCACCTTCATGCAGCGCACGATCTTTCACATGCCGGGTTTGGCGGCGGCGCAGGAGGCGCTGGAACGCGACTTCGCCGAACAGGTGGCGGCAAGGTTCGACATGGATTTCCGGCTCACCGCGGCCGGCAAACCCAAACGAGTCGCCATCATGGCCTCGAAGGAGGATCACTGCCTGCTAGATCTGCTGTGGCGCAACCGCCGCGGTGAACTGGACATGTCCGTGGCGATGGTCATCGCCAACCACGACGACCTGGCCGACCAGGTGCGTGCCTTCGGTATACCTTTCTTCCACATACCGGCTCGCAAAGACATTCGTGACGAAGCCGAACGGCGACAGCTCGAGCTCATGCGGGGCAATGTCGACCTGGTGGTGCTGGCGCGCTACATGCAGGTCTTGACCCCACGCTTTCTCGAAGAGGTGGATTGCCCGCTGATCAACATCCATCACTCGTTCCTACCGGCGTTCATCGGTGCCGCACCGTATCGGCGGGCCAAGGAACGCGGCGTCAAGTTGGTCGGCGCGACGGCTCACTACGTCACCGACGACCTCGACGAGGGGCCGATCATCGAGCAGGACGTCGTGCGGGTCGACCATCGCCACAGCATCGACGACCTGACACGTCTGGGGGCCGACGTCGAGCGGGTGGTGCTGTCGCGGGCGGTGTCCTGGCATTGCCAGGACCGCATCATCCGGTACGGGAACCAGACCATCGTCTTCTGAGCCGGGAACGTCAGGCTGGAACCAGCTCCACGCCCGAAAGCACTGCAGCGTCGTCGCGGGCCGGCGCGGTGACGGCAGCCAGGAACCGGCCGTCCTCTTCCCAGATGCTCGCCCGCAATGTTTCGCCGGGAAATACCACACCGGCGAAACGTGCGCAGTAGCCAGCGATCCTGGCGGTATCGCCGTCGAGCAGAGTGTTGGTCATGGCCTTGCAGGTCATACCGTACGTGCACAGACCATGCAGGATCGGTCGCGGGAAGCCTGCTGCCGCGGCAAATTCCGGATCAGAATGCAGTGGATTGCGGTCACCGCACATGCGGTAGAGCAGCGCCTGCTGCGGTGATACCGGTATCGCCACCTCGATGTCGGCGGCACGTTGCGGTGGCCGCGACCCGGATCCCTGAGTGGCGGACGGGCCGCGGTCCCCGCCGAAGCCACCTTCGCCGCGTGCATAGATAGACCGCCGCTGTGTCCACAGCAACACCCCGTCCGGCGTCGTGACGGTCGTCTCTGACCAGATCACCGCGGCTTTGCCCTTGTCCCAGATATCGGTGAACCTGGTGATCGCCCGACCAGTGCCCGACGGCGGGATCGGCGCGGGCGCCGAAATCGCTTCGCTGGCATGCAGAACCTTGCCCAACTCGATGTCGATTCCCGGGAACTTGACCGCCGGTGGTTCGGTCATGTGGAAGCTGGGCGCGACGTTTCCGAAGGTGGGTAACACCCGGGGAGTGTCGTCGAGCAGGTAGCCGAGTTCGCGCGAATCCATCGGATCCATGCCCGCGCCGACACCCAGGTTGTAGAGCTGGACGTCGTTGCTGCTCCAGGAGAATTCGACGGGGTCGAGATCAGCGCCTATGGCCTGATCGGGGTTGATCGGCATCTCAGGATCGCCCGGCCCCTGCGGTCGCCGATCGGGCAGTTTCGGCGACATGCAGTGCTGCCAGATAGCCGAAAGTCATTGCCGGACCGATGGTGCCACCCGGACCCGGATAGGTGTGTCCCATCACCGGAGAGCTCACGTTGCCCGCGGCGTAGAGGCCGTCGATTACGGTGCCGTCGTCGCGCAGCGCCCGGCCGTGCACGTCGGTTCGCACGCCGCCCTTGGTGCCGAGGTCGCCCGGGACCATCTTGGCGGCGTAGTAGGGCCCGTGGCTGATCTCCCCGAGGTTCGGGTTCGGCTTGTTGGTGGGGTCGCCGTAGTAGCGGTCGTATGCGCTCTCGCCGCGGTGGAAGTCGTCGTCAACGCCGGCGCGCGCGAAGCTGTTGAATCGTTCGACGGTCGCCAGGAACTCGTCGGCGGGCAGGCCGGCTTTAGCCGCGAGCGCGGTGAGCGTGTCGGCCGAGACGATCACTCCGGAGTCCAGCCACTTCCGTGGAATTCGTTGCCCCGGTTGTAGTCCCGCGAAGATGTAGCGGTCCCGGTATTGCTGGTCGAACACCAACCACGCCGGGACGTTCTCGCCGGGACCCGGTCCCTGCCCGTGCAGGCCGCCGTACATGTGATGGCAGGCCTCCACGTAGGGCATGGACTCGTTCATGAACCGTCGGCCCGACATGTTGACGATGATCGATCCAGGTGAGTTGCGCTCCGAGAGGGCGAACCACGGTGCCCCGACCAGCGGCACCGTCGGCCCCCACCATGCGTCTTCCATGAGTTCCAGTGCCGCACCAAGCTTCTCGGCGGCAACGATGCCGTCACCGGTGTTCGCCTTGGCGCCGACGGTCCATTCGGTGGTGATCGGCGCGCGCTGGTACTTCACCCGCATCTGTTCGTTGTGCTCGAAACCACCGCAGCACAGAATGACTCCGTGTCGGGCCCGGATCAATTCCGGTGCCGCCGACTCCGGCGCCGACGCATCGCGCACGTGTACCCCCCGCACGCTCCCGTCTTGTACATAGAGATCCGTCAGGGCGGTGTTGAGCCGTACCGGCACACCAGCCTGTTTCAGGCCGATACGCAGCGGGCCGATCAGCGCCCGTCCCATGCCGACGAGGTTCTTCCCGGTCGCCTTGGCCCACGCGGTCCGCGCGCCCACTCTCAGGCTGCGCAGCACACCGCGCGGGTGGCGCTTGAGTAGATTGAGACGCACGTAGTCCTGCTGCATCACCACGACGTTGAGCGGGACCTTGCCGTAGGGGGGTTCCAGCCCCGCCAGATCCGGCCCGAGTTTCTTCGCGTCGAACGGACTGGGCTCGATCGACCGTCCTGCTGCCCGCCCGCCCGGTGTCTCCGGGTAGTAGTCGGAGTAACCCGGCACCCAGCACATCTTCAGCGGCGAGTTCCTCAAGACGAAGGAGAGCATCTCCGGTCCGCGCCGCAGGTAGGTGTCGATGCGCTCGGGCTCGACGACGTCGCCGATGATCGAATGCAGGTACTGGCGCGCCGCCTCGGGGGTATCCGCCACGCCGTCGCGGCGCAGGATCTCGTTGTTCGGGATCCACACCCCGCCACCGGACCGTGCAGTGGAACCGCCGTAGTGTGGAGCCTTCTCGACGAGGACGGTCGAGAGTCCCTGGTGGGCGGCGGTCAGGGCCGCGACCATGCCGGCGCCGCCGCTACCGACCACGACGACGTCGTACTCCTGTCCGGTCATGTAGAACACGTTATAGAATTGCCGGGCCACCGAACAACTGCCCCGGTCGAAGATACGAGGGGACTTCGCGAATGCTGTCCGTAGAGGTACGTGACGAACTCGCAGCCGACCTTGCGCAGGCGGAGCGCAGTCGGGTACCGATCTCGCCGCTGACCGACGCGGTTCCGGGTATCGACGTCGTCGACGCCTACGAGATCCAGCTGATCAACATCCGTCAGCGGGTGGCCGAGGGGGCACGGGTCATCGGCCACAAAGTCGGCCTGTCCTCCGAGGCGATGCAGCGCATGATGAACGTCGACGAACCCGACTACGGTCACCTGCTCGACGAGATGCAGGTCTTCGAAGACAGGCCGGTTCAGGCCGGACGGTATCTGTATCCACGTGTCGAGGTCGAGGTCGGTTTCGTGTTGGCGGACGACCTGCCCGGTGCCGGTTGCACCGAGGACGACGTGCTGGCGGCGACCGCGGCGTTCGCCCCCGCGATCGAGCTGATCGACACCCGGATCCGGGACTGGAAGATCAAGTTGTGCGACACCATCGCCGACAACGCCTCGTCGGCCGGCTGGGTCCTGGGGGCGGCGCGGGTGTCCCCGAAGGACATCGACATCAAGAACATCGATGCGGTGCTGACCCGCAACGGAGAGGTGGTCGCCGAGGGCCGCAGCGACGCCGTCCTGGGCGATCCGGTGACCGCGGTGGCGTGGCTGGCCCGCAAGGTCGACAGCTTCGGTGTGCGGCTCAAAGCGGGCGACATCGTGCTGCCGGGATCGTGCACCAGGGCGTTCGACGCCCGCCCAGGCGACGACTTCGTCGCCGAGTTCGCCGGACTCGGGTCGGTGCATCTCTCGTTCGAGTAGCAGGTTTCGAGTAACAGGTTTCGAGTAACAGGTTTCGAGTAACAGGTTTCGAGTAACAGGAGTAGTGAAGAAACAATGCCCAAGGCCTCGGTCGCCATCGTCGGCTCCGGCAACATAAGCACCGATCTGCTCTACAAGCTGCTCCGCTCGGAGTGGCTGGAGCCGCGTTGGATGATCGGCATAGACCCAGACAGCGAGGGTCTGGCCCGGGCCCGCAAGCTGGGCCTGGAGACCACCCATGAGGGCGTGGACTGGCTACTGGCCCGGGACGAGAAGCCCGACCTGGTCTTCGAGGCCACCAGCGCCTATGTGCACCGAGCGACGGCGCCGCGCTACGCCGAGGCCGGCATCCGCGCCATCGACCTCACTCCGGCCGCTGTCGGGCCGGCGGTCGTTCCGCCGGCCAACCTGCGGGAACATCTGAACGCCCCGAACGTCAACATGATCACCTGCGGCGGGCAGGCAACGATCCCGATTGTCTACGCAGTGTCTCGTGCGGTCGAAGAGTCGGGGGGCGTGCCCTACGCCGAGATCGTCGCTTCGGTGGCATCGGTGTCGGCGGGGCCGGGCACTCGGGCCAACATCGACGAGTTCACCAAGACCACGAGCAACGGCGTGGAGACCATCGGCGGCGCCCGGCGGGGTAAGGCGATCATCATCCTCAATCCTGCCGAGCCCCCGATGATCATGCGCGACACCATTTTCTGCGCGATTCCCGAGGACACCGACCGCGGCGCGATCACCAAGTCGATCCACGACATCGTCGCTGAGGTGCAGACCTACGTGCCCGGTTATCGTCTGCTCAACGAGCCGCAGTTCGACGAACCGTCGATCAACTCGGGTGGGCAGGCGGTGGTCACCACGTTCGTCGAAGTGGAGGGTGCGGGCGACTACCTGCCGCCCTACGCTGGAAACCTGGACATCATGACGGCGGCGGCCACCAAGGTGGGCGAGGAGATCGCAAAAGAGTTCGCCAAGGAGACCGCTTCAGCTGGAGGCGCACAGCGATGACCGAGATCTACTTCAACCCGGTGTGGGACGTCCGTCTGACCGACACCAGTCTGCGGGACGGCTCGCACCACAAGCGGCACCAGTTCACCCGCGAAGAGGTGCATGCCATCGTCGCCGCGCTGGACACCGCCGGGGTGCCGGTCATCGAGGTAACCCACGGTGACGGGCTCGGCGGGTCCAGCTTCAACTACGGGTTCTCCAAGACCTCCGAGCAGGAGTTGATCAAGCTAGCCGCCGATACGGCGAAAGAAGCCAAGATCGCCTTCCTGATGCTGCCCGGAGTCGGTACCAAGGAGGACATCAAGGAGGCCCAGAACAACGGGGGCTCCATCTGCCGAATCGCCACCCACTGCACCGAAGCCGACGTGTCGATCCAGCACTTCGGCCTGGCCCGCGAGCTGGGCCTGGAGACGGTCGGATTCCTGATGATGAGCCACACCATTGCGCCGGAGAAGCTGGCCGCGCAGGCCCGGATCATGGCCGACGCCGGCTGTCAGTGCGTTTACGTCGTCGACTCGGCCGGTGCACTGGTGCTGGAGGGGGTGCGGGACCGGGTGGCGGCGCTGGTGGCCGAACTGGGATCGGATGCCCAGGTCGGCTTTCACGGTCACGAGAACCTGG
Source organism: uncultured Mycobacterium sp. (assembly GCA_964513475.1). GTDB lineage: Bacteria > Actinomycetota > Actinomycetes > Mycobacteriales > Mycobacteriaceae > Mycobacterium. Next base: position 11,269 of record CAZEMS010000049.1, read on the forward strand.
GACTGGGTGTCGCCAACAGTATCGAGGCGGTGCGGGCCGGTGCCAAGCAGATCGACGGCAGCTGCCGCCGCTTCGGTGCCGGCGCGGGCAACGCACCGGTCGAAGCCCTGATCGGGGTCTTCGACAAGATCGGCGTGAAGACCGGCATCGACTTCTTCGACATCGCCGACGCGGCAGAGGAGGTCGTCGCGCCTGCCATGCCGGCCGAGTGCCTGCTCGATCGCAACGCCTTGATCATGGGGTATTCGGGTGTTTACTCGAGCTTTCTCAAGCACGCCATCCGGCAGTCGGAACGCTACGGGGTACCGGCCCACAAGCTGTTGCACCGGGCGGGTCAGCGCAAGCTCATCGGCGGTCAAGAGGACCAGTTGATCGATATTGCCCTGGAAATCAAGCGGGAGATGGACAGCGACCAGAGCGCCGCGCGCTAGCTCTGATGGCGACCCGGGAGCGGGCCCAGGCGCTGCTCGAGCAACTGGCCGGGCCCACAGCTGTCCTGCGCGACGATCAGTGGAGGGCCGTCGAGGCACTCGTGGTGGGCCGGCGCCAGGCCCTGGTCGTGCAGCGAACCGGGTGGGGCAAATCGGCTGTCTACTTCATCGCAGCGAAACTGCTGCGTGACGACGGGCGCGGCGCCACGGTGATCGTGTCGCCGTTGCTGGCGCTGATGCGCAACCAGGTTGCCGCGGCGCAACGGGCCGGCGTGCGTGCGGCCACGATCAACTCGGGAAACCTCAACGAGTGGGACGACATTCACGGTCGGGTGGCGGCCGGCGCGGTCGATGTGCTGCTGGTCAGTCCGGAGCGGTTGAACAATCCGGACTTTCGTGACAACGTGCTGCCGGCGTTGGCCGCGGATGCGGGTCTGGTCGTGGTCGACGAGGCGCACTGTATCTCCGACTGGGGCCATGACTTCCGGCCCGACTACCGGCGTATCCGCACGTTGATCGCCGACCTGGGTGCCGAGGTCCCGGTGCTGGCGACGACGGCCACCGCGAACAACCGGGTGGTCCAGGACGTCGCGAGCCAACTGGGAGTCGGTGGCCGAGACACCCTGGTGCTGCGCGGCTGCCTGGACCGAGAATCCCTGCACCTGTCGGTGGTGCAGCTGCGAACTTCAGCAGAGCGGGTGGCATGGATTGCCGCACAGCTGGATTCGATCGACGGTTCCGGAATCATCTACACGCTGACCGTTTCCACCGCCCGCGACGTCGCGGCCCTGCTGCGTGAGTTCGGCCACCAGGTGCACGCCTACACCGGCGCCACCGACCCCGCCGAACGGGAAGAACTCGAATCGGACCTGCTGGCCAACCGGGTCAAGGCATTGGTGGCGACGTCCGCGCTGGGCATGGGCTTCGACAAGCCCGACCTGGCTTTCGTGATCCACCTCGGTGCGCCCTCGTCGCCGATCGCCTACTACCAACAAGTCGGGCGTGCCGGTCGAGCCACACCGAGTGCCGAAGTGGTCCTGTTGCCGGGTGTGGAGGACCAGGACATCTGGCGCTACTTCGCCTCTGTTGCCTTCCCCTCGGAATCCCTGGTGCGCAAGGTGATCGATGAGCTCGACGCGCAGCGTCCGGTGTCGACCGCAGCGTTGGAGCCCCTCGTCGATCTGGGCCGTTCGCGCCTGGAGATGGTGCTGAAAGTGCTCGACGTCGACGGAGCTGTGCGCCGGGTCAAGGGCGGCTGGGTCAGAACCGGGCAGCCGTGGACATACGACCAAGACCGCTACCGCAACCTGGACGACGCGCGGCGCCGGGAGCAGCGCGCGATGCTTGACTATCAGAAAACCCGAGACTGCCGGATGGCGTTTCTGCGTTCGCAACTCGACGACCCGGAGTTGGCTGCAGACAGCCACTGCGGGCGCTGCGACAACTGCACCGGCGGGTACCGTGCCGAACCGGTCGCCGCGAGCGTGGTCGACCGCACCAGCGATCACCTCCGGCGGCCCGGGATCGAGCTGGCACCGCGCAAGCAGTGGCCGACGGGGATGGCGAAGCTGGGATTGCCCTTCGCCGGACGGATCGACGACGGGCCGGGTGTCGGGCGCGCGATCGGCCGGCTGACCGGCCTGGGGTGGGGAGCGCGCCTGCGCCGGCTGCTGGACGCACCGGACCAGCCGGTCCCGGACGACGTTCTGGATGCTGCGGTGGCGGTGCTCGCTGCCTGGGACTGGCGGACCCGCCCGACCGCAGTGATGGCCGTCGACTCGGCGACCCATCCGGTGCTGATCGGATCAGTGGCGGCCCAACTGGCCCAGCTGGGCCGGCTGACCGACCTCGGAACCCTGCGCTATACGCCCGGACGCAGACCGGTCACTGCGGCCAACTCGGCGTACCGGGTTGCCGCACTGCATGACTCATGGATCGCCCCGGCGCTTCTGGCGGAATCTGGCCCTGTTCTGTTGGTCGACGACCTCGTCGACACCGGGTGGACACTGACCATGGCCGCCCGGGTGCTGCGTACTGCCGGTGCGGGGGAGGTGCTGCCATTCGCGTTGGCCAGTGTCAGTTGAAGTATCCGGACCTCCGGAGTTCGTTACCGCGTTCCCGGTGCTCTAACCTGAGGTCGTCGGAGTTCTACCAAGGTGTTCAGACGATGAACCGCCGGAAGGCCGTCGATGTTTACCGAACCACTTACTGAGGCGATTGCCGAAGCGGAGCGACTTGTCGCCGGCGCCCCGCACATCGAGAGCGAAGCCGATCTGCTGGAGGGCCTGCAGTATCTGGCGGGATGTGTGGCTGCGTGCACTCACCTGGCCTTCGACTACGAACGCGACCACCCTTTCCTGCAGAGCGGGACGGGCCCGTTCACCAAGATGGGTCTGGACAACCCGGACACCCTCTACTTCGGTGCCCGGGTCCATTCCGGCCACGAGTATGTGGTGACCGGGAGGCGCGGAACCACCACCGACTTGAGCTTTCAGCTACTCGGCGGGGAGTACACCGACACGGACGTTCCCGACAGCGAGACGGCATTCGACGACCGTCAGCTCGACATCGGTGACGACGGCGAGTTCGAGTGGCGGTTCGTTCCGAAGGCTAACGCGCAGCTGGTGATCCGTGAGGTGTACAACGACTGGAACGCCATTCGCGGGACGGTTGCCATCGCTCGGACCGACACGGCCGGCACCTCGCCTCCGCCGCTGAGTCGCGCGACGCTTGAGAAGCGCTGCTCCACGGCGGGAAAGCAACTGGTGCAGCGGGTGAAGACGTGGCTGCAGTTCCCGCAATGGTTCTATCTGAACATTCCGGTGAACACGATGGTCGCCCCGCGGCTGACCCCTGGCGGCCTCGCCACGCAGTATTCGTCCGCTGGACACTACGATCTCGCCGAGGAGCGGGCGCTGATCATCACCCTGCCGGTGACCGACGCGCCGTACCTGGGTTTTCAGCTGGGCAGCCTGTGGTACATCTCCCTGGACTACATCAACCACCAGACATCGCTCAACGGGGCCCAGGCACAGGCTGATCCGGATGGCAGGATCCGGATCGTGGTGTGCGCTCGCAATCCCGGGGTGGCGAACTGGGTGGAGACGCTCGACCATCGCAAGGGGTTCCTGCAGTTCCGCTGGCAGCGGGTGTCCCGCCCGCTCACCGCGGCCGACGGACCGACCGTCGAGCTCGTCGATTTCGACGAGATCTCCGCGGCATTGCCGTACTACGAGAGCAACATGATCTCCGAGGAAGCCTGGCGCTCGCGTATCGCTGCGCGGCAGCTGCAGATCGCGAACAGGATGGTGGGATAGACGATGGGCGGCGTGCTGGGCGAGAAGGTTGTCGTGATCAGTGGTGTTGGACCGGCTTTGGGGACCACGCTGGCGCGACGGGCCGCCGAACAGGGTGCTGACCTGGTGCTGGCGGCCCGTACCGCCGGGCGGCTTGATGGCGTGGCCCAGCAGGTTGTCGACCTGGGGCGGCGGGCGATCGCGGTGTCGACGGATATCACCGACGAGGGTCAGGTGCACAATCTCGTCGAGTCCGCACTGGCGGAGTACGGCAGGGTCGACGTGCTGATCAACAATGCGTTTCGGGTGCCGTCGATGAAACCGTTGGCCGACACGACCTTCGAGCACATCCGCGATGCGATCGAGCTGACGGTGCTCGGTGCGCTGCGGCTCACCCAGGAGTTCACGCCCGCGCTCGCGGCGGCGAAGGGTTCGGTGGTGAACGTCAACTCGATGGTGATACGCCACTCGCAGGCGAAGTACGGCGCGTACAAGATGGCGAAGGCGGCGCTGCTGGCGATGTCGCAGTCGCTGGCCACCGAGCTCGGCCCGAAGGGTATTCGAGTGAACTCCGTTGTGCCCGGTTATATCTGGGGTGAGACCCTGAAGAGTTATTTCGCACACCAAGCGGGTAAGTACGGCACGACGGTGGACCAGATCTATGAGGCGACGGCTGCTGCCTCTGACCTCAGACGGCTACCGACCGAAGACGAGGTCGCCTCGGCGGTCCTGTTCATGGCCAGTGACCTGTCCAGCGGCATCACCGGGCAGACGCTGGACGTCAACTGCGGGGAGTACAAGGCATGAGGCCGCGAAGATGAACGCGAGTGAGGATCGCAGTGAGGCACGAGCGAGGACCGGAGCGAGTGTGAATCGAGCCATGAGGCGCGAAGATGAACGCGAGTGAGGATCGCAGTGAGGCACGAGCGAGGACCGGAGCGAGTGTGAATCGAGCCACTAGGCCGCGAGCATGAAGCCGCGTACCGATGTCGGCACCGTCGACGACTTGCACGCCTCAGCGACCAAGGCCGTCGGCCTTGACGATTTCGGCTCCGACGACGACAACTACCGAGAAGCGCTTGCAGTGCTGTTGGATTCGTACCGCCGAGATGCGAACCTGACCGAGCTGGGCAGCAAGATGTCGCGATTCTTCGTTCGCAACGCGCTGGTGGCCCGGTTGCTCAGCGAAGCCTCCTGGAAGCAGTACCCGCAGCACGCCGACGTGACGATCCAGCGGCCGATCTTCGTCACCGGATTACCCCGTACCGGCACCACGGCGCTGCACCGGCTGCTCAGCGCCGACCCGGGCCATCAGGGTCTGGAACTGTGGCTCGCGGAGTTCCCGCAGCCGCGCCCGCCGCGTGAGACCTGGCCTGAGAATCCGGTCTACCAGCAGCTCGACGCACAGTTCACCAAGGCGCACAACGAGAATCCGGACTACACCGGCCTGCATTTCATGACTGCCGGCGAGGTAGAGGAGTGCTGGCAGTTGTTGCGCCAGTCGCTGCACTCGGTCTCCTACGAGACCCTGGCGCACCTTCCGACGTATTCGGAGTGGTTGGCCGAACAGGACTGGACGCAAACGTATCGGCGGCACCGGAAGAACCTGCAGCTGATCGGGCTCAACGACGCCGAGAAGCGCTGGGTGCTGAAGAACCCGAGCCACCTGTTCGCGCTGGACGCTCTGTTCGCCGTCTACCCCGACGCGCTGATCGTTGAGTGTCACCGGCCGGCCGAGACGATCATGGCCTCGATGTGCTCGCTGGCCCAGCACACCACCGAAGGCTGGTCCACCAGCTTCGTCGGTGCCCAGATCGGTGCGGACTCGTTGGAGACGTGGTCGCGCGGGCTGAACCGATTCAATGCCGTTCGGGCCCAGCATGATCCGGCCCAGTTCTACGACCTGGACTACTTCGACTTCGTTGCCGACCCGCTTCGAGCCGTCGAGAGTATCTACTCCCACTTCGGGATCGAACTGACCGACGCCGGCCGGGAGGCGATGGCTCGCATACACCAGGAGAGTCAGGAGGGTCCGCGCGCTCCCAAACACTCTTACGCATTGGCCGACTACGGGCTCACGGCCGAGCAGGTACGGGATGCCTTCGCGGGGCGCGGAAGCTAGGCCTTCGTGTTAGCCGTCTCCGGGTGACGGTTCGCTGGAGAACTCCTCCAGGCACCCCTCGGTGACCGCGTGCCGGATGCTGTCGGCGAGTTTCGGGCAGGCCTTGGCGCGGGCGGAATCGCCACCGGTATCACGGAGCTCGTTGAAGTAGGCACAGCGCTGCGAAGCATCGGAAGTCCACTGCACCGAGGTGTGGGCCGGTCCGAGCTTCTTGACTCGCACGGTGACGTGACAGAACCGGCAGTCCACCGAGGCCAGACCGGCATTCAGATAGCGTTCGCGGTCACGGCGGGTCGCTTCATGCAACGCCGTCGCACGAGCGGTGTCGGCTGAGAACCCCGGTGCCTTCGCCCAGGAGCCGGCGTTGCGGCCGGGACCGTCTGAACCCGTGTGGTCGTCGTCGTGCACCCCGTGCAGAAGCAGCATCGATCGGGCCAGTCGGTCCACGTCCGGGGCCGCGGCGGGCTCGTCAGGCGGCTTCATGGCGCGGGTTGTTCGGCCTGCTCCGACGACCGGCGCTTGAGGTTCTCTTCGACCTCTGTGTTCCAGTATTCGTTCGCGGCGGTGGTGTCGACCTCGATCTCGAAGCGGTCGGTCATATCCGCTGTGATGTCTGCGACGTCGACGTAGAACTGCTGATACCAGCGGCGCATCTGGTAGACCGCGCCGTCCTCCTCGACCAGCAACGGGTTGTCGATCCGGGTCTTGTGCTTCCAGATCTCGACGTCTTGCAGGAAGCCCTTGCTGACGCCCTCGGTGAAGGTCCTGGAGAGCTTCTCGGTCATCTTCTCGTCCATGCCCTTGGGTTTCTCGACGATGACGCCCCACTGCAGCACGAATGAGTCCTGGGTGACCGGGTAGTGACAGTTGATCAAGATCGACTCGGCTTTGTAGCCCCCGTAGCTGTTGTGCAACCAGTTGATCATGAATGACGGCCCGAAGTATGACGCTTCCGAATCCAGATGGGCCTCACCGTAAGTAGTGCCCATGTCGTTCACATCGGGACGACCGACGTTGTGCAAGTACTGAGAGGCGATGTGCCCCTCGAACACGTTCTTGAAGTACGTCGGAAGCCCGAAATGGATGTAGAAGAAATGGGCCATGTCGGTGACGTTGTCGATGATCTCGCGGCAGTTGGAGCCCTCGATCAGAATCGAGTTCCATCGCCAGTCGGTCCACTCGTCGTTCGCGTATTCGGGGATGTCGGGAATCCGGACCTCCGGTTGCGGCGGGTTGCCCTCGACGTCGTGCCAGACGAACAACAGTCCACCTCGCACATCGGTGTCCCAGGCGCGGGTCCGGGCGAGGCGCGGCGTGCGCTTGGCATAGGGCACCAGTTTGCATTTCCCGTCGCCGCCCCAGCGCCAGTCATGGAAAGGGCATGCCACCTCGTCGCCCTTGATGGAGCCCTGCGACAGATCACCGCCCATATGCCTGCAGTACCCGTCGAGGATCTTGATGTCGCCGTGCGAGTCGGCGAACACCACCAGCTTGGTGCCGAACGCCTCCACCGAATGGGGATTGCCGTCCAGGTAGTCCCGCACCGGGCCAAGGCAGTGCCAGCCCCTGGCGTAGCGATCCGGCAGGGTGCCGGTGTCGATCTCACGGACGCCGCCGGCCGCGGTCGTCCCCCCGATGTCCGTAGTCACCTCGCGCCTCCAACTCTCGGCCTCTAACTAGAACACGTTACAGTTTTGTTCCACCGTTGCGCAACGATCATGTCGTGACCTGGTGCATATCCGAGGTCATGCGAGTCTGCACACGGTATATCTAAGGGGTGGGTCTGTATTCGTTCGAGGGCAGAAGTCCGGTCATCGATCCAGGTGCCTTCGTCGCGCCTACCGCCACACTGATCGGGGACGTGCGCATCGAAGCCGGTGCATCGGTGTGGTTCAACGCGGTACTGCGGGCGGACTTCGCCCCGATCATCGTGCGTGAGGGCGCCAACGTGCAGGACTGTTGCGTGTTGCACACTCCGCCCGGCATCCCCGTCGACATCGGGCCCGGTGCCACCGTGGCCCACGGCTGCGTGATCCACGGGGTCCACCTCGGCCGCGAGGCCGTCATTGCCGATGGTTGCACCGTGCTTGACGGCGCCGTCATCGGCGTCCGCAGTGTGATCGCCGCGCATTCGCTGGTGGCAGGTGGGACCAAGATTCCGGCTGAGATGCTGGTGTCGGGTGTGCCGGCGAAAGTGCGTGGGCCGGTTGCCGGGGCCGTCCCGGAGACGTCGGTGAGGGCCGACCCGAGCGGCTATCGGGAACTGGCCGCCCGCTACCTGGCTGGACTGCGGCCTGCCGATCAGGACTAGTTTCGGGCCAGCTCGCCGAGCACCGTGTGGGCGGCGGCGACCCGAGCAGGAATCGGAAAGTTCTTGTTCGCCAGCAACACGATGCCGATGCGCAGCCCCGGAACGAATGCCGCGTAGGCGCCGAACCCGTTGGTGGATCCGGTCTTGTTGAACAGGGTCAGTCCCTCGCCCGGTTCCCCGTTGGCTGGCCGCCGGATCGCTGCCGCGGGCTGGGGGTCCATGGCCATGGTGGAGGAGTTGCCGGCCAGCAGCCGATCCAGCGTGACCGGGTAGGGGTACTGCTCCCAGCCGAGTCCCTGCACCATCTCGCCGACCTTGAAGTAGCCGACGTGGGTGGCGTCGACAGCACGGCCTAGCGCCGGCTCCAGGCCGGCCGGGTCGATGTTGGCCTCGACGAAGCGGATCATGTCGACCGCGCTCGACTTGACGCCATATGCCTCGGCGTCGAACACCCCCGGATTCACCCGCACCGGTTGGTCGGTCTTGTCGTACCCCCAGGCGTAGTCGGGCATCGAGGCCTCTGGAACCCGAATGAAGCTATGCCTCAGTCCGAGTCCGCCGAAGATCTCGGCCTGAACCAGCTCGGTGAAGTCGCGGTTCATCGCGAGTGCGGTGAGGTGACCGAGCAAACCGATGCTCGGATTGGAATACCGGCGCACTTCGCCCGGGGCCGCGGTCGGTTGCCACCGCTGGAAGTAGGACGTCATCTCGGCGTCGTCAGTGACGTCTTCCGGGAATTGCAAGGGCAGTCCGCCGGCGGTGTAGGTGCCCAGATTGAGCAGGCGCGCGGCATCTATTGCAGCGCCGCGAAGCGGCGGCATGTAGGTGCTCGGATGAGCATCGAGCGAGATTTCCCCCAGGTGCTGGGCATACCCGACCAGTGTCGCGGTGAAAGTTTTGCTGATCGAGCCGATCTCGAACAAGGTTTCGCGGGTGACCGGCGTGCGGATCTCCCTGGAGGCAACCCCGTAGTCGAAGAAGTGCTGCTCGCCGCCGACGGTCACCGCGACGGCGATCCCGGGTATGTCGTAGTCACGGAGCAACGGAGCGACGGCGCGGTCGACAACAGCCGCCACTGACTGCGGACTTGAGACTGCCGGCGGAATGCCGACCAGCGTGCAGCCGAGAAGGGCGAACACCAACGCGAGGGCTGACGTTGTGCGGGCGTTCAGAGTTGCCGCTCCGGCTTCTCCGAGCCGACCACCCACATCGAGTAGTACTGCGATCCGCCGCCGTAGGCGTGTCCGAGCGCTTTGCGGGCGCCTTCTACCTGATGCTCACCGGCTTTGCCCATCACCTGGATCGCGGCTTCGGCAAACCGGATCATCCCGGATGCGCCGATCGGATTCGACGACAGCACACCGCCTGACGGGTTGACCGGCAGTCTTCCGCCGATTGCCGTCTCACCGGCTTCGGTGAGTTTCCACCCCTCACCTTCGGGGGCAAATCCCAGGTTCTCCAACCACATCGGTTCGAACCAGGAGAACGGCACGTAAATCTCGGCGACGTCGATCTCGTCGATCGGGCTGGAGATACCGGCCGCCCGCCACAATGCCGCGGCGGCATCTCGACCTGCCTGCGGGTTGACCTGGTCCCGGCCGGAGTAAGCCAACGGTTCGGTGCGAAGCGCCGTAGCGTGGATCCACGCCACCGGATGGCCGTCCCTGACACGCGCATCGGCGGTGTCCTCATCGCCGATCACCAGTGCGCAGGCGCCGTCGGATGACGGGCACGTCTCGTCGAAACGTATCGGATCCCAGAGCATCTGGGACGACATGACCTTCTCCAAGGTGATGTCGGGTTGATGCACGTGGGCCAGCGGGTTCTTCGCGCCGTTGAGGCGGTCCTTCACGGCCACCATCGCTCCGATGTGCATCGGCGCACCGGAGCGGCGGATATAGGACCGTACATGCGGGGCGAAGTAGCCGCCGGCGCCGGCGCCGACCGGCTTGGTGAACGGGACCGGAACCGACAACGCCCACATGGCATTCGATTCGGACTGCTTCTCCCATGCCATCGCCAGCACCCGCCGGTACTTGCCCGACTGCACCAGACTCGCAGCCACGACTGCGGTCGAGCCTCCCACCGAACCGGCGGTGTGCACCCGCAGTAACGGCTTGCCGGTCGCGCCGACAGCGTCGGCCATGAACAGTTCGGGCATCATCACGCCCTCGAAGAAGTCGGGTGCCTTTCCGACCACCACGGCGTCGATGTCGTCGAACGTCGTACCGGAGTCAGCCAGCGCCCGGTCGATGGCTTCGCGCACCAGGCCGCTCATCGACACGTCCTTGCGCCGGGTCACGTATTTCGTCTGACCGGTGCCCAGGACGGCGGCGGCGACTGGCGTGTTCACTGTTTCCCCTCCATCACGGCGACGAGGTTCTGTTGCAGCGCAGGTCCGCTGGTGGCATGCGCCAGAACCCTTTGCGCCGAGCCGTTCCAGATGTGTCGCGCGGCGAAACCGATCCGCTCCAGACCGGTGGAGAACATCGGATTGGCCGCCAGCGCACCGCCGGAGGGATTCACCCTGGTGGACTCGGGCAATCCGATGGCCTCGGTCAGGATCAGGTGTTGATGGCTGAACGCGGCATAGATCTCGGCGACGTCAATCGATCCGGTGTCGCCTCCGGTCGCCGCTGCGGCCGACGCCGCTGTCGACGGTGAGGTTGTCAGGTCTCGTGCGCCCAGTACCGGAGTCTCGATACGGTGCTCGATCCCGGTGATCCAGGCCGGATTCTCCCGCAACTCGCGGGCGGTGTCGCCGGCGGCCAGCACGATCGCCGAGGCCCCATCTGTGATGGGGGCGATGTCGTGGCGGCGCAACGGGTCGGCGAAGTACGGCCGGGCCAGGAGTTCGTCGATGGTTTTCGCGGGCTTCTCCGAGTCCACCCGCTCCGCGACGTCGAACATGTCCAGTGCGACCTGGGCCATTGACTCGGGAGTCCACTTGCCTGCATCCAGGCCGAACCGCGCCTGCAGTCCGGCCACCGACACCGAGTCCGGCCACAGCGGCGCAACGGTATACGGGTCAGTCTGCAGCGCCAGCACCCTCCGCAGCACGCCCGCGCTGGACTTGCCGAACCCGTACACCAGCGCGGTATCGACCTCGCCGGTCAGCAACTTGATGTAGGCCTCGTAGAGCGCCCAAGCGGCATCCATCTCGACGTGTGACTCGTTGATCGGTGGAACAGCGCCGATCGAGTCGATCGCCGAGATGAACGAGAACGCCCGTCCGGCGAGGTAATCCGATGACCCAGAACACCAGAACCCGATGTCGGTCTGTGCGATGCCGAGGTCGTGGTAGATCGACGCGAAGCATGGCATCAGCATCTCGACGCCGTTGGTGGTTCCTTCGGTGCGTCGGACGTGGGGAGCATGCGCGAAACCCACGACCGCGATATCACGAAAAGTCATGAGGGCAGGCCTTCACAGGTGGTGTTTGTAGGTGTCGTAGTCGGCGTCGGGTTCCCCGCTGGGCCGGAAGTACTCGATGTTGTCGATCCCCAGGCCCCACTCGTCGCGAGGCCGCCAGACCGCCTCCACGCGCATACCCATGCGGACGTCGGTGGCCTCGACATCCAATATCAGGTGCAGGAAGGGGATGTCGGCGCCGTCGAGAAGCACATAAGCCGCGACGTACGGCGGTTTGATCTTCTGGCCGGCGAACGGGATGTTGATGATCGCGAACGTGGTCACCGTGCCCTTGTCGGGCAGCTCGACGAACTCGGTGGCGGGCTGGCCGGTCGCAGGGTCGGCCTCGCGTGGCGGGAAGTACACCTTCCCGGTTGGTCCCGTGCGGGCTCCGAGCAATCTGCCCTCCTCCAATGCGCGCAGGAACGTGCTCTCCGGCAGGGACGCGGTGTGTTGGATCTCGATCGTCGTCGGGACCTCGATCATCGTCACCGGGTCGCGATCGTCGCCGGCCTCGGGCACCTCCTCGGTGGTGGCGCCGAGAGCGAAGCAGGCGATGTCGGTGATCATGCCCTTGGGTTCGTCGACCCAGTGCACATGGACCCGCGCCCCGGTCTGCATCGCCTCCGGTGAACCCGCATCCACCGCGTGCAGCATCGGGGTGTCCGCGCCGTCGAGCTTGACCAGCGCCCAGGCGAACGGCCGCTGCAGCGGCTGACCCGGTAGCGGGTCGGGCTGCCAGGTCCACGACAGCACTGTTCCCACGCTGGCCACGGGTACGATCTCGGTCAGTCTCGCGTAGGTGACCGGATCGAACTCGGCAGGTGGCACATGCACTCTGCCGTCCGATCCGCGCACTCCCACGACCCGCCGCTCCCGAAGAGCGGTCAAGAACTGGCCGAGCACCGGCCCGACCGAACGTGTGTAGGGAAACGACAGCTCCAGAGGAGCCGAAAGTGGCGGCTGGTGGTCATCTAGCTGGGCCGGGCTGCTTTGGCGGGCGCTCACGGCATCGAGTAGAACAGGTTCTAACTATCGTGGCAAGAACGGGCTCCGACGCCCGGGAAAGGTGGCGGGAATGAAACTGGGACTCCAGCTCGGGTACTGGGGTGCGCAGGCGCCCACCAACCACGCCGAACTGGTCGCCGCCGCCGAGGAGGCCGGTTTCGACACCGTTTTCACCGCCGAGGCCTGGGGTTCTGATGCCTTCACCCCGCTGGCCTGGTGGGGCCGGGAAACGACCCGGATGCGGCTGGGCACCTCGGTGGTCCAGCTGTCCGCCCGGACTCCGACCGCATGCGCGATGGCATCCCTCACGCTGGACCACCTCAGCAACGGCCGGCACATCCTCGGGCTCGGAGTGTCGGGCCCGCAGGTGGTCGAGGGGTGGTACGGCCAGAAGTTTCCCAAGCCGCTGGCACGCACCCGCGAGTACGTCGACATCATCCGGCAGGTCTGGGCGCGTCGCGCTCCGGTCACCAGCACCGGCCCGCACTATCCGTTGCCCCTGACCGGCCAAGACACCACCGGCCTGGGCAAGGCGCTCAAGCCGATCGTGCACCCATTGCGTGCCGACATCCCGATCATGCTGGGCGCCGAGGGACCCAAGAACGTTGCACTGGCCGCCGAGATCTGCGACGGATGGCTCCCGATCTTCTACTCACCGCGGCTGGCCGACATGTACAACGAATGGCTCGACGAGGGCTTCGCCCGGCCGAATGCCCGGCGCAGCCGCGAGGATTTCGAAATCTGCGCCACCGCCCAGGTAGTGGTCACCGATGACCGGGCCGCCGCGCTGGAGATGATCAAGCCCTTCCTGGCGCTGTACATGGGTGGGATGGGCGCTGAGGACACCAACTTCCACGCCGACGTGTACCGCAGGATGGGCTATGCCGAGGTGGTCGACGACGTGACGAAGCTGTTCCGCTCCGACCGAAAAGACCAGGCGGCCACCGTGATTCCCGACGAACTCGTCGACGACTCGGCGATAGTCGGCAACCTCGATTTCGTCCGCGAACAGATCAAGGCATGGGAGGCGGCGGGCGTCACGATGATGGTCGTCGCGGCGGGGTCGTCCGAGCAGATCCGCGACCTGGCCGCCCTGGTCTAGCGACTTGTTGCGGGTTGGCTAGAACACGTTCTAAATTTGGTCCTGTGACCGCTTCCCGTCCCGTCTCGCAACACACCGTCGCCGGCACCGTGCTCACCATGCCGGTTCGTGTTCGGACGGCCGTCACCCACGTCGCGATGTTCTCGGTGGGATCGGCCGCCGCGCAGCGCCTCATCGACTACAGCGGCCTGCAGGTCTACCAGTACCGACCGGGCCGTGCGGTGACGATGCTGATGCTGGTCCGCTACATCGATGGCGACCTCGGTCAGTACCACGAGTTCGGGACCGCCGTGATGGTTGCACCACCGGGCTCCTCGGCGCGCGGGTTGCGGGGTCTGGGGTCCGCTGCGGCCTTCATCCACCACCTGCCGGTCAACCAGAGCTTCACATTGGAGGCCGGGCGGAACATCTGGGGGTTCCCGAAGGTGATGGCGGACTTCACCACACGCGACTCCCCGCGGTTCGACTTCGACGTGACGGTGGACGGGCGGCTTGTCGCCGGCATCGAGTTCGGTCGAGGTCTGCCGGTGCCCGCAGCGCTGACATCACGGCCCCAGCTGCTCACCGCGTACAGCCATATGGACGGTGTGACCCGCGAAATCCCTTGGGAGATGCGCAATTCAGGTGTCCGCATGAGGTTGGGCGGTGCGAAGTTGCGGTTGGGCGATCATCCGTATGCAGCTGAACTGGCCTCGCTCGGCTTGCCGAAGCGCGCATTCGCCAGCCAGTCGTCGGCCAATGTCGAGATGACCTTCGGCGATGCCCGCGAGATCTGAACCGAGGACGAACATGGCGACTCACCAGTCCCTGACGGCGCCGCCCGACATCGACCTGACCGACGGCACCTTCTATGCCGACGGCGGCGCGCGCGAGGCATATCGGTGGATGCGGGCCAACCGGCCGGTGTTCCGCGACCGCAACGGGCTGGCCGCCGCGGCGACCTATCAGGCGGTGATCGACGCCGAACGGAATCCGGATCTGTTCTCCAACGCCGGCGGCATCCGGCCCGAGCAGCCGGCGATGCCGTACATGATCGAGATGGACGACCCCGCGCACCTGGTGCGTCGCAAGCTGGTCAACTCCGGGTTCACCCGCAAGCGTGTGATGGACAAGGTGGCCTCGATCGAGCAGCTGTGTGACACCCTCATCGACGCCGTCTGCGAGCGTGGCGAGTGCGACTTCGTCCGCGACATCGCCGCGCCGCTGCCGATGGCGGTGATCGGCGACATGCTCGGTGTGCTGCCCGAGGATCGCAGCACACTGCTGAAGTGGTCTGACGATCTGGTCTGCGGCCTGAGTTCGCACGTCGACGAAGCGACCGCCCAGACCATGATGGACGCGTTCGCCGCCTATACCGCCTTCACCATGGAGACCATCGCGAAGCGTCGCGCTGAACCGACCGAGGACCTGTTCTCGATCCTCGTCAACGCCGAGGTCGAGGGCCAGCGGATGTCCGACGACGAGATCGTCTTCGAGACACTGCTGATTCTGATCGGCGGGGATGAGACCACCCGTCACACGCTGTCCGGTGGGACCGAACAGCTGCTGCGCCACCGCGATCAATGGCAGGCGCTGGTGGCCGACCGCGATCTGCTGCCCGGCGCGATCGAGGAGATGCTGCGCTGGACGTCACCGGTCAAGAACATGTGCCGCACGCTGACCGATGACACCGAGTTCCATGGCACGTCACTGCGCAAGGACGAGAAGATCATGTTGATGTTCGAGTCCGCCAACTTCGATGAAGCGGTTTTCGACCACCCCGATGAATTTCATATCGACCGGAACCCGAACAGTCATTTGGCGTTCGGCTTCGGCACCCATTTCTGCCTGGGCAATCAGCTGGCCCGGTTGGAGCTGCGGCTGATGGTCTCCCGGTTGCTGCGGCGGTTGCCGGACCTGCGCCTGGCCGACGGCGCCCAGGTGCCGCTGCGACCGGCGAACTTCGTGTCCGGCCCGGAGGCGATGCCCGTCGTCTTCACCCCGACCGCGCCGGTCGGTTCGTAGCGCCGAACGTGCGCTGGCTGCGAGAAAGCGGCCTGTTTTTAGCAGTGGTTTCACGTTCGGCGACCCCATACCGATCTGACTCGGGACACGATGCTGCCCGGCGGATCCTCCACTGTGAAGCGCAGGTGAATCCAGCCCAGGCCGATGATGCTCTCGGACCGGCGAATATCGTGGTTGAACCGGCGTCGGTCGATCCGATGATGCTCTCCCTCGTAGTCGACCGCGAGCTTGATCGACTCCCAGCCGAGGTCGGCGACGGCCACTCGGCAGCCGAACTCGTCGTGTATCGAGATCTGGGTCTGCGGCCGCGGAAAGCCCGCTCGGACCAGCAGAAGCCGAAGCCAGGTTTCGCGGGGCGATTCCGCGCCACCGTCGATGAGCTCCAGCACCCGGCGGGCGCTGCGAATCCCGCGACGGCCCGGGTAGCGTTCGGCGAGCGCTTCGACGTCGGCAGGTCTGAGACGCGTCGACCGTGCCAGCGCGTCGATGGCAGCGACGGCCGAGTCCTCCGGATACCTGCAGGCGAGGTCCAGCGCAGTGCGGGCGGGAGTAGTGACCGTCATCCCGCCGACAACCTGGATCTCATGCTCCGCCAAACTGTCTGACCAGTTGCGAATGCCCTTCGGCGGGCGCCGATTTGCCCACAACAATTCGGCTGGGCGGCGGGCCTCCACCCATTTGGCGCCGAACACCGCGGCGGCTGACTGGCCGGCAACCACTGCCCGGCGTCGAGACCACAGCCAAGCCGCGCGAGCGCGACCGGCGGCAGAAAGCTGTGCGTCGCGATGCACGTACACGTCCGGGTAGATCGCGAGGAACCGACTGCGAAGCTGGTATGGCGTCAGGCGTCCCGATGCGATCGCCTCACTACCCAGAAACGGCGCTGCCATGTCGGCCAGAGTGCCAATCGGCACCGACAACGAGGACTACTTCATCTGGAACCTAGGCGCCCGCTTCTCCTTGAACGCGCGCGGGCCCTCCTTGGCGTCCTCGCTGAGGAACACCTCGATGCCGATCCGGGTGTCGATCGTGAAGGCCTCGTTCTCGTGCAGCCCCTCGGTCTCGCGGATCGAACGCAGGATCGCCTGGACCGCCAACGGCCCGTTGTTGTTGATCATTTCGGCGATCTCGAGTGCCTTGGCCAGCGCCTGTCCGTCGGGCACGACGTACCCGATCAGGCCGATCTCCCGGGCCTCGGCGGCAGTGATGTGCCGGCCGGTCAACAGCAGATCGCAGGCGACGGTGTAGGGGATCTGGCGGACCAGACGCACCGCGGATCCGCCCATCGGGTACAGGCTCCACCTGGCTTCGGAGATGCCGAACTTCGCGCTCTCGCCGGCGACGCGAATATCGGTGCCCTGCAGGATCTCGGTGCCACCGGCTATCGCCGGACCCTCCACCGCGGCTATCAACGGCTTGGTCAGGCGCCGTCCCTTGAGCAGCCCGTCGATCCGCGACGGGTCGTAGCTGCCGTCCCGAAACGAGTCGCCGGGCGGCTTGGCGGTCGCTGCCTTGAGGTCCATGCCCGCGCAGAAGTAGCCGCCGGCACCGGTCAGGATGCAGCTGCGGATCTGGGGATCGTCGTCCACCCGGTCCCAGGCCGCGACCATGATCGAGAGCATCTCGGCGGACAGCGCGTTGCGCGACGCCGGCCGGTTGAGAGTGACGATCAAAGTATGTCCGCGCTGCTCAACCAGGGCGTGCGGATCGTTCTCGGGCTGGCTCACCGGTGTCCGCCTTTCAGCGTCGTCGCCACAGACTTGTCTCGAAATGTAACACGTTCTAGTTTAGGTCCTGTGGCCCTCAACATCGCTGATCTCGCCGAGCACGCCATCGACGCCGTGCCTGACCGCACCGCTCTGATCTGCGGGGACGAGCACCTGACCTACGCCCAACTCGAGGAGAAGGCCAACCGCCTGGCGCACTACCTGATCGATCAGGGCGTCAAGAAGGACGACAAGGTCGGTCTGTACTGCCGCAACCGCATCGAGATCGTCATCGCGATGCTGGGCATCGTCAAGGCCGGCGCCATCCTCGTCAACGTCAACTTCCGCTACGTGGAGGGCGAACTGCGCTACCTGTTCGACAACTCCGACATGGTTGCGTTGGTGCACGAGCGCCAGTACTGCGACCGGGTGGCGAACGTGCTGCCTGATACGCCGAAGGTCAAGACCGTTCTGGTCGTCGAGGACGGCTCCGAGCTGGACTACCAGCGTTACGGCGGCGTGGAGTTCTACTCCGCGCTGGCACAGGGTTCGCCGGAACGGGACTTCGGCCCGCGCAGCCCCGACGACATCTATCTGCTCTACACCGGCGGTACCACTGGTTTTCCCAAGGGGGTGATGTGGCGTCACGAGGACATCTACCGGGTGCTGTTCGGGGGCACCGACTTCGCGACGGGAGAACCGATCGCCGACGAGCACGGACTGGCCAAGCAGGCCGCCGAGAACCCCCCGATGGTCCGATACCCGATTCCGCCGATGATCCACGGCGCGACGCAGTCGGCGACCTGGATGGCGTTGTTCTCGGGTCAGACCACCGTGCTGGCACCGGAATTCGATGCCGACGAGGTCTGGCGGACATGCGAGAAGGAGAAGGTGAACCTGCTGTTCTTCACCGGCGACGCGATGGCCCGTCCGCTGCTGGACGCGCTGGCTGGCGCCGAGCGCGACCTGTCGTCGCTGTTCCTGCTGGCCAGCACGGCCGCGCTGTTCTCGCCGAGCCTGAAGGATCAGCTGTTAGAACTGCTGCCCAACCGGGTTATCACCGACTCCATCGGATCCTCGGAGACCGGCTTCGGCGGTTCCAGCATCGTCGCCAAGGGACAGACCCACACCGGCGGGCCGCGGGTCACCGTCGACAAGAACATCGCGGTCCTCGACGACAACGGTGAGCGCATCGAGCCGGGTTCGGGTGTTCGCGGCATCATCGCCAAGAGCGGCCACATCCCGGTCGGCTACTACAAGGACGAGAAGAAGACCGCGGAGACGTTCCGGACGATCAACGGTGTGCGCTACGCAATCCCGGGTGATTACGCCACCGTCGAGGAGGACGGCACCATCACCATGCTGGGTCGCGGTTCGCAGTCGATCAACAGCGGCGGCGAGAAGATCTATCCCGAAGAGGTGGAGGGCGCGCTCAAGGGCCACCCGGACGTCTTCGACGCACTCGTGGTCGGCGTGCCCGACGAACGGTACGGCCAGTGCGTGGCGGCCGTGGTGCAGCGACGCGCCGGTACCAATCCCAGCCTGCTCGAACTGGACGCTTTCGTCCGGCGTGAGGTGGCGGGATACAAAGTGCCGCGAAAGATCTGGTGGGCCGACGAGATTCAGCGGACCCCGGCCGGAAAGCCCGACTACCGGTGGGCCAAGGGCCAGACCGAGGCGCGCCCGGCCGACGAGATCCATGCCAAGCACGCCGCTGCGAAACCCTGATGCGGACCGAACTGTGTGATCGCTTCGGTATTGACTACCCGATCTTCGTATTCACCCCGTCGGAGCGGGTAGCCGCGGCGGTCAGCAAGGCCGGCGGTCTCGGCGTGCTCGGCTGCGTCCGGTTCACTGCCGAGGAACTCGAGGAAGTCCTGCAGTGGATGGATGAGAGCACCGGCGGCCGGCCGTACGGGGTGGACGTCGTCATGCCTGCCCAGGTTCCGGTCGAGGGCACCGCGGCCGACATCGACAAGCTGATCCCGCAAGAGCACCGTGACTTCGTGGCACGGACGCTCACCGAACTCGGGGTTGCACCACTGCCCGACGACAGGGGCCGCTCCGAAGGCGTCCTGGGCTGGCTGCACTCGGTCGCGCGCAGCCACGTCGAGGTCGCGCTCGAGCATTCGATCACGCTGATCGCCAATGCGCTGGGATCTCCGCCGAAAGACGTGATCGACAAGGCGCACGCCGCCGGCGTCCCGGTCGCCGCCCTGGCCGGCAGCCTCAGGCATGCGCAGCGGCACGTCGACAACGGCGTCGACATCGTCGTCGCGCAGGGTTACGAGGCCGGCGGGCATACCGGTGAGATCGCCTCGATGGTGCTCGTTCCCGAGATCGTCGACGGCTTGGCCGCGTCGGGGCACCACACACCGGTGCTGGCCGCCGGCGGCATCGGCACCGGCCGGCAGGTCGCAGCCGCGCTGGCGCTCGGTGCGTCCGGGGTGTGGATGGGTTCGGCGTTTCTCACCTCGGCCGAGTACGACCTCGGTGTGCGGCACGAGTCGGGTGTCTCCACCATCCAGCAGGCACTGCTCAGTGCCACCTCCAGCGATACCGTGCGACGGCGCATCTATACCGGTAAACCCGCCCGGTTGCTCAAGAGCCGTTGGACTGACGCCTGGGACGCGCCGGATGCACCGGAGCCGCTGCCCATGCCGCTGCAGAACATTCTGGTGAGCGAGGCGCATCAGCGGATGAACGACTCGACCGATCCGACCACGGTGGCGATGCCGGTGGGCCAGATCGTCGGCCGGATGAACGAGATCCGCCCGGTCGCCGAGATCATCCGGGAGTTGGTGTCGGGCTTCGAGGCCGCCAGTCGGCGACTCGACCGTATCCGGGAAAGCTGACCCGGCGAGGGTAGGCCACCTTAGACTGATCGCAACCAAGAACCAGTGTCCGTCTGGGGAGTCGCATGACCGCAGAAGCACCACCACAGCCCGCACAACTCGAGGTTCGGCGTCCGTTCCCGGCGCGGGTTGGGCCGCGGGGCAATCTGGT
>CAZEMS010000050.1:0-30645 GCA_964513475.1 uncultured Mycobacterium sp.
GGGTTCACGTGATAGTAGACACGCAGCAACCGACGACGTGCCGCTGAACCGCAAATAATCACCAGGGAATATGGCCTCGGGCCTCTGATCGACCTGGGCAATACACGCCGATTCGACCCGGTCCGCGGATGCGACGATCTCAACATCCGGAGCGTTCGGCGACACCGCCTGAGTTTCAGGCCGGAACGGTCCGCAGTGCAGCGGGCAGGCTGGGCAGGAAGTGTTGCGTCGCGAAACTGCGGATCTCGTCGGGGGTCTGCAACGGCCGCACCCCGGGCAACAGCAGCACCATCGCCGCGTACCGCAGGATGGTATCGGCCAGTTCGTTGACCACGTGCGGACCGATCCGCTCGGCGAACCCCTCCGGAAAGATCACCCGCAGCGCCTCGGCCATCCGCTCGACCGCTGCGCCCCAATGTCGATGCGCCAGAGCCAGCGCCAAGCCCGGCTCGTCGGTGATCAACCGGTGCAGCACTCGGTGCCGGCGAAACCTCAGGATCGACAGGGTGAACGCCTCGACGTAGTACGCACCGTAATCGCCCTGGCGCCCAACTTGTTTCAGTTCGTCGGCAATGTCGGCGAACAAGATGGTGTTCTCCCGTTCGATAACCGCCGCAACCAGTTCGTCCCGGTTGGCGAAGCGGCGGTAGATGGTGGTGCGGCTGACTCCGGCGCCGCGGGCGACATCGTCGAGCGCGACCCGGCGCAGGCCGTGCCGTTCGAACTCGACGACGGCCGCGTCGAGGATGGCCTCGACCGGGTCAGCCCGTCCGGTCATAGCCCTGCCGCGCAAAACTGTTGTAGCGCACCACCATCGGCAGGCGGTCCCAAATCCGGTTCACCGCTCTGGACCGGCAGATCGCTGCGAAACGTTGGTATCGGCGTTCCTGTCGCGCGGTCCAGGGCAGGCCCAGCAGGGTGCGGGCCCGCGGCGGCAGGCCGCCGGTGGTCAGGAACGCCATGATCGGGTTGACCACCAGAGCGACCACGGTCCACACCGCCGCCGGTACCGCGCTCGGGCGGGGAAACCCCTTGGTGACGTAGCCGACGCCATACCTGGCAGTGGGGTGTGCGACGACGACTTGGCCCATCATCGTGTCCCAGTACCGTTCGAACTCGTCGTAGTCGGCCGGCATCGGCCGCTCGCTGACGCCGTATCGGCGATACCACGTCTTCGACTCGAGGTAGATCTGTTCCTTCTCGGCGCGGGTCAGCCGCTTGACGAAGGTGTCGGCGAAGTAGAGGACCTGCTCGACGAAGGTGGCGTGCGCCCAGAAGTAGGTGTCCGGGTCGAGTGCGTGGTAGCGACGGACCGTCCCGTCCTCGGCGGCCAGGGTGCCCTTGATCTCGGTGTGGAAGTCGCGGACCTGCTGGCCGGGGTTGTCCTGATCGCTGCCGTAGACGGTAAGGAAGATCGGCGGCAGCGAGCGCTTGACCCGCGCGGCGGTGTCGGCGAAGAACACCGAATGATCCAGCACGCCCTGGCCGAGGTCGGCGAGCATGTTCTGCAGCACCGCCGGCCGGGGCCCGATCAATGGCATCCGGTTGTCGCCGAAGTAGCGCCACACCAGCGAGTCCGGGCCCAGCGGCAGCGCATCGGCGGCCTCTCTGTCGGCAGGCACCGCCGGGCTGATCGTCACGGGGAACAATGTTACAAGTTTCGTACTTTGTAGCACCAGAGTACCGCCGGAGTGCCGCCAGACCTTGCAGCGCGAGCCTCGGTGGCAACCCTCAGAGACTCAGACCAGGTTCCCAACTACCGGCAGGATGACCGCGTAGAGCATGGTCGTGACCAGCACCACGCCGACGATGTTCAGCCAGAAGCCGGCCCGGGCCATCTGCGGGATGGTGACGTAGCCGGAACCGAACACGATGGCGTTGGGCGGGGTGGCAACGGGCAGCATGAAGGCGCAGCTGGCCGCGATGGTGGCCGGGATGATCAGCATCTCCGGCCGGACGCCCAGGCCCAGCGCGAGCCCGGCCAGGATTGGCACCAGCGTGGCGGTCGTCGCCGTGTTGCTGGTGAGTTCGGTCAGGAAGATCACGCCGACGGTGACGGCGAGGACCAGGACGATGGTGGGGAAACCGCGCAGCGCTATCGCCTGCGCGCCGAGGAATTCGGCGACCTCGTTGGCCTTCACCGCGGCGGCCAGGCTGAGCCCGCCGCCGAAGAGGATGAGAATCCCCCAGGGCAGTTTGGCGGCGGTTCGCCAGTTCATCGTGAACGTCAGGGCGGGCACCCGCTGGTGTGGCCCGTCGGCACGCGACGCTTCGGCCGGGATGACGAACAGCGCCATGGCCGCGAGGATGGCGATGCCCGCGTCCGACAGACCTGACAGCGGCTGCCATGCGCCGTCGCCCTCGCCGAGGGTGATCTGGACCAGCAGCGGGCGGGTGATCCACAGCAGCGCGGTGCAGATGAAGACGATCATGGTGATCCACTCGCCGCGCTTCATCGGGCCGAGCTTGGCGAACTCCTGGTCGAACAGTTCCTCGCCACCGTGGACCTGCTTGATCTTGATCGGGTACAGCACCCAGGTGATCAGCGCCCACGCCAGCGGCAGGAAGACCAGGGCGATCGGACCGCCGATCAGCATCCATTGGGCGAACCCGATGTCACGGCCGTACTCGAGCGAGACGAACTCGACCAGGATGCCGTTGGGCGGGGAGCCGATGATGGTGGCGATGCCGCCGATGGAGGCCGCGTAGGCGACAGCGAGCATCAGCGAGAGCGCGAAGTTGCGCCCGTCGGCACCTTCCTCCGGCAGACCGGCGTCCTGCAGCGTCTCGCCGGACTCCTTCTTGAGGACCAGGTTGATGACGCTCAGGGCGATCGGCAGCATCATCGCCGCGGTGGCGGTGTTTGACACCCACATGCTGAGCACGGCGGTGACGAGCATGAACCCGGCGATGATGGCCGGCGGCCGCGAACCCACCCGGCGCAGCGTGAACAGCGCGATGCGTCTGTCCAGGCCCCAACGCTGCATCGACAGCGCGACGATGAAGCCACCCATGAACAGGAAGATCAGATCCGAGGCGTAGGGCGCGGTGGCGCGGTCGATCGGGAGGACACCGAGGATCGGAAACACCGCGATGGGCAGCAGCGCGGTGGCGGCGATGTCGATGGCCTCGGTGAGCCACCACGTCGCCATCCAGGCCATGACCGCCAACGTCGCCCGTGCGCCTCCGGTCAGCGTGATGGTGTCGCCGCCGATGCCGGCGTACTGGTGCGGCAGCAGGAAGTAGACGAGCAACGCGATGACGGGGCCGGCGACCAGCCCGATGAGTTGGACCGGGTTCCGGCGGGTCGACAACACGGCTTCAGCCATTACGAGCCATTACGAGCCACTACGTCTTGGGGTCTGAGTCTTGGGGGTCTGATCGGGTGGCCGCCGGCGCAGCGTGGCCACCGACACCACCACCAACACCCCGGCCGCGGTCGCCAACAACAACGAGAGCACCGCCATCGGCGCCCGGTAGACCAACAACGTGGTCTCCGGTTCACCTTCCAGGACCGGCGCCACCACCATCGGCGACCGCGCGGCCAGCCAGCTGATCACGCAGCCGACGGCCAGCAGGCCGGCGAGCACCAGGCCGAGGACGGCGCGGGCCTTGCGGCTCATGGCCCACGCTCGTCCACCAGCGCGGTGAGTGCGGCGCGCAGCTCGGCGTCCCGCCTGGCCCAGGCCTGGGCGGTGCGGTCGTTGGTCAGCTTGAGACCGATGCCGGTGCGGCGTCGCGGCACCCCGGTCAGCTCGCCGAGCGCCCGGGCCGACTGCCACTTCGGCACCTCGGACCCGCTGGCCTCGGGAAAGATCCGGACGATCTCGGAGATCTGGATGGTCTCGGCGCCCTGGCGCAACGAGGTCGGCGTCAGCTCCACCGACGCGTGGATGCGCGCCGCTTTGATCTGAACCGCGAGGAAACCGGTCACCAGGACGAAGAAGACCATCGGCATCGTCGGCTGCAGGCCGTGGCCGGCCCACCGCTGGATCAACGCCATCGCGACCCCGACCGCCGGACCGGCCAGCACCCACAGCCAGCTCGCACCCTGCTCTGCGAAGAGAACCTCCGGGGGTGCGGCGCTGCCCGTCACCGCTGCTCGCCCGTGGTGAACCAGGCGGTCGCTGCCGGGCGGGTGATCAGTACCAGGCCGCCGACGATCGGCAGCAACGCCACCATCGGCAGCACGCCGGTCTGGGCGAACAGGGTCAGCACGGTGACCATCACGACAGCGGCGACACCGAGCCCGATGGTGGCCCGCCGGTACCGCACGTCGCCGCGGCGGGCCTTGCCGGCGAGGAAGGCCAGTGCCCCGCCCGAGAGCGCGAACAGCACCCCGACGCTGCGGTGGAAGACCAGGTACGCCCGGAGTTGCTCATCGGAGATCGACGGCGAGGCGAGCTGACGCACCACGTCGAAGCTCAGCGTCGCGGCCAGCAGTCCGCCGACGATCAGCAGAACCGCCCCGACCAGCAGCACCCAGAACGCCGTCTCCACGACGGTGGGCCGATCCGGCGTTGCTGACACGGTGCGCCAGCCTACTGTGCTGCAGTGCTCACCGGGCGAAGTAGGCGTTGGCGTCCTTGCGGTGCAACAGATACCCGCCGCCGGCGATCAGCACCGACCCGAAGATGCCGGCGACGGCGTAGAGCATCGCGGCCGCCGGCGGACGCTCGAGGGTGAACAGATCGGAGACCGCGTAGACGATGGTGGCCAATCCGCCGCCGATCAGCAGGGTGCGGGCCCACCGGTAGCCCTGCCGCAGCAGCATCAGGAACGTCACCACGATGCTGGTCAGCACGAGGACGAACACCCCCGAGAAGGCGTAGACCAGTGCTGACGGACCGACGGTCGGGGACGTGACAAGGTTGACGACGAAGCAGGTCACCATCAGCGGTATCGCGGCCACCCACAGCCAGAAGGCGGTGTCCACGTCCGGCGGGCGTCCGCCGGGACGCTCGTCCTCGGGCTGCGCCGAATCGTGCCCGCCGCCGGTGTCGGCCGGATTCGTCGGCCTCACCTGAGCCAGCCGGCAGCGTCGGCGGCCCAGTAGGTGAGCACGATGTCGGCGCCCGCCCGGCGGATTCCGGTCAGGGTCTCCAGCACGACGGCGCGCTCGTCCAGCCAGCCGTTGGCCGCGGCGGCAGCGACCATCGAGTACTCACCGGAGACCTGGTAGGCAGCCACCGGCACCGGCGACCTGTCGGCGGCCGCACGCACCACGTCGAGGTAGGCCAGCGCGGGTTTGACCATCACGATGTCGGCGCCCTCGTCGAGGTCGAGGTCGATCTCGCGCAACGCTTCCCGGGCGTTGCCCGGTTCCTGCTGGTAGGTGCGCCGATCGCCACGCAGACTGGAGGCCACCGCCTCGCGGAACGGCCCATAGAAACCCGAAGCGAATTTGGCGGCGTAGGCCAGGATCGCGGTGTCGGTGCAGCCGGCGCCGTCCAGACCGTCGCGGATCGCGGCGACCTGGCCGTCCATCATTCCGCTCGGCCCCACCACGTGAGCGCCCGATTCCGCTTGCGCCACAGCAAGTTCCACGTACCGCTGCACGGTGACGTCGTTGTCCACCCGGCCGCGGTCGTCCAGCACACCGCAATGCCCGTGATCGGTGAACTCGTCGAGGCAGGTGTCGGCCATCAGCACGGTGTCGTCAGCGAGGTCGGCGGCCAGATCCCGCAGGGCGGTGTTGAGAATCCCGTTCGCGGCGGTCCCGGCCGACCCGGTGGCGTCCTTCTCCTCTTCCCGGGGGATGCCGAAGAGCATCAGTCCACCGACACCGGCGGCCACCGCGTCGGCGGCTGCCCGGCGCAGCGAGTCCCGGGTGTGCTGCACGACGCCGGGCATCGTGCTGATCGGCCGCGGCGTGTCGATGCCGTCGGCGACGAACATCGGCAGCACCAAATGCCTTGGCTCCAGGGATGTCTGGGCCACCAGACGCCGCAGCGCCAGGGTGGACCGCAACCGGCGCGGCCGGTGTCTGGGAAATGCCACGTGTGCGCTCAGCCCGCTAGCGGCGACGGCTCTTCTTCCGCGGCGGCGGCAGCGCCCCCTCGGCCCGCAGCCGCGCGGCATGCTCAGCCAGCGCTTCGACCAGCGGGCCGATCGCGGCGGTCTCCGGCC
Organism: uncultured Mycobacterium sp.; assembly: GCA_964513475.1. Classification (GTDB taxonomy): domain Bacteria; phylum Actinomycetota; class Actinomycetes; order Mycobacteriales; family Mycobacteriaceae; genus Mycobacterium. Next base: position 6,130 of record CAZEMS010000050.1, read on the forward strand.
GCACGTCCACGCGCAGCCCGAACTCGGCTGCGGTCTCGGCGGTTTTGGGACCGATGCAGGCGACGATGGTGCGCGCGTGCGGCTTTCCGGCGATACCGACCAGGTTGCGCACCGTGGAGCTGGAGGTGAAGCAGACCGCGTCGAAGCCGCCGGTCTTGATCATCTCGCGGGTCGCCGCCGGCGGCGGGGCGGCTCGCACCGTGCGGTAGGCGGTGACGTCCTCGATCTCCCAGCCCCGTTCCCGCAGACCCTCGGCCAGCGTCTCGGTGGCGATGTCAGCGCGGGGCAGCAGCACCCGGTTCACCGGGTCGAAGACGTCGTCGTACGGCGGGAAGTCGTCGAGCAGGCCGAGCGAGGACTGCTCGCCGACCGGCACGAGTTCCGGGTTGATGCCGAAGGCACGCACCCGGTCGGCGGTCGCCTGGCCGACGCAGGCGATCTTCACCCCGGAGAACGCCCGGGCGTCCAGACCGAACTCGTTGAACTTCTCCCATACCGCGCGCACGGCATTGGTGGAGGTGAACACCACCCACTGGAACCGGCCGTCGACCAGACCCTTGACGGCACGCTCCATCTGGGCCGGGCTGCGGGGCGGTTCCACGGCGATGGTGGGCACCTCGATCGGCAATGCGCCGTGTTCGACGAGCTTTTCGCTCATCTCCCCGGCCTGGTCCTTGGTGCGCGGCACCAGCACCGTCCAGCCGTACAGGGCGCGACTCTCCCACCAGTTCAGCTTGGCCCGGTTGGCGACGGTCTTGCCGATCGTCACCACCAGCGTGCCCGTCCAGGCTCCGGCGGCCAGCCCGTTGGCTCCGGGGCCGACCAGCATGGCCCGGTCGGTCAAGCCGGCCAGTGTCGTCTCCATCGAACGCTGTTGGCAGGTGGTGCCGTTCGCGGTGACCACCACCGGGGTGGCGCCGGCCAGTCCGTAGTCGATGAGCGTGGTCGCCGCATCGGGCAGGTGCGAAGCGGTGGCGTGCAGGATCAGTGGCCCGGGAGCCGCGGCCAGGGCACCCCAGTCCACGTCGCCGCGGACGTCGGCCACGGTGTGCGCAGAGCCCAGCGGCAACCCGGCGTAGGTGGGCACCGCGGTGGTGTCCGGCAGACCGGGAACGATCCCGAAGTTCAGCTGGGTGCGGGCCAGTGCCGCCACCTCGTTGATCACCGCGTCCACCGACAGCGGATCGCCGGCGACCAGCCGAACCACATCGGATCCGGCGCGCGCCTCGGCGGCCACAGTCTTGGCGACCTCGGCGGGTTCGCCCAGCGCGGGCCGGATCTCCGGACCGCCGGGCAGAGCCGGCTCGGCAGGCTGCTGTTCGTTCTGGGCCGCGTTCTGGGCGGCGCCGTGGGACCGGCCGGAGGTCTGATCCGGTGTGCGGGCCGGCACCGGGCCCGACGGCGGGGGCAACTCCGCACCCACCAGCGCCAACACCGCCTCCGGCACGTCGGGGTCGGTGAAGACCAGCGCGGCGTTGGCCAGAGCCGTCGCGGCACGCCTGGTCAGCAGTCCGGGGTCGCCTGGGCCGGAGCCCACGTACGTGATGCGGCCGGGCTTCGGCTTGCGCCCTCGCACACTCATTCCTTGTCTACTCCCGATCTACAGCTCAGTTGAGATCCGCCATGAGCTCCCGCGCGCCCAGTTCGAACAACTCCGTAGCCACCGCCACCCCCAGGTCTCGGGGCCGGCCCGGAGAGCCGATGCCGGACGCACGGATCACGTCGGATCCGTCCAGCGTCGCCACGCAGCCGCGCAACGACAACTCTTCGAAGACGCTGCCGTCCTCATCGATGGAGTCGACCACCTCGGCGATCGCGCCCACCGGTGCGGAGCAACCCGCCTCCAGTTCGGCGAGCAGGACACGCTCAGCGGTGACCGCTGCCCGGGTGTCGGCGTCATCGAGCTCCGCCAGCACCACGGCGAGGTCGGTGTCGTCCGCGCGGCACTCGACCGCGAGGGCACCTTGAGCCGGCGCTGGCAACATCTGCACCGCCTCCAGATTCTCGGTGACAACACCCAGCCGTCCGATCCGGGCCAATCCCGCCCGGGCGACCACGATGCCGTCGAGATCACCGTTGCTAACCCTGTTCAACCTGGTATCAAGGTTGCCTCTTAGGGGGCGGATTTCCAAACCGAGACCTAGTGCTCTAAGCTGCGCGGCCCGTCGCGGGCTCGACGTTCCGATGACCGATCCGGCCGGCAGTTCCGCCAGCGCCAGCCCATCGCGGGCCACCAGCGCGTCTCGGGCGTCCTCCCGCCGGGGTACCGCCGGAATCCGGAACCTGGGATCGTCGGCGGTCGGCAAGTCCTTGTAGGAGTGCACGGCCAGGTCCACCCGGCCGTCGGCGATGGCTTCGCGCAGCGCCGCGGTGAAGACCCCGACGCCGATCTCGGCGATCGGGGCGGACGACCGGTCACCCGCGGTGGGGATGACCACCAATTCGGCCGGGTGCCCGTTGGCCGTCAGTGCATCTCTGATGGTCCCGGCCTGGGTCGTCGCCAGCAGGCTGCCCCGGGTGCCTATCCGGATCAAGCGCTACTCGGTTTTGTCGAGGGTGTGTTCGAGCGTCGGGTCAAGAGTTGAGTCGAAACCTGTTGCGACCATAGGTAATTCGCCTGGCAACTCGCCACCCGCGACGGCGTCGACGGCATGCTGGTCGAGCTCGAAGAGCTCACGCAGCGCCTCGGCGTAGCTGTCACCGCCGGGCGCGCCGGCCAGTTGTTTGACCCGCACCGTCGGGGAGTGCAGCAGTTTGTCGACCACCCGGCGGACCGTGCGGGCCACCTCGTCCCGGTGCGCCGAGTCCAGCCCGGGCAGCCGGTTGTCCAGCCGCAGCAACTCGGCCTCGACGACATCTGCGGCTCGCCGCCGCAGTGCGGTGACGGTCGGGGTGACCTCGGCCATCCGCTGGCCGGCCAGGTAGTTGGCCACTTCGGCGACGACGATCCTGCGGGCGGCCTCGGCGTCGTCGGCCGCGGCGCGCGCTGACGGATCGCGCTGGATGCGGTCCATGTCGATGACGCACACACCGGGCAGACCGGCCACGGCCGGATCGACGTCACGCGGCATGCCCAGATCGCAGATGACCAGGTGGCGCTGTTCGGGACGGCCGGCCAGGCCACGGTGGGCGTCGGCCAAGGTCAGCACCGGGCTCACGGCGCCAGTGCTGCAGACGGCGACATCGGCGTCGGCGAGCGCGGTGGCAATCTGGTCGAGTGTCCAGGCTTCGGCGGGCAGACCCTGCTCGCGCATCTTCTGCGCCAGCCGGCGGGCCCTCGGCAGCGAGCGGTTCACCACGTGCAGACGTTCGACACCGGCGCGCAGCAGATGACTGGCCGACAGCGAGCCCATCGCGCCGGCCCCGATGACCACCGCGGACCGCCCGGCGAGCCCGGCCAGACTGCCCGGATCTTCGCCGGCCAGTTTCCGGCCGGCCATCTCCAGGGCCACTGACACCACCGAGGCGCCGGCCGCGTCGATGCCGGTCTCGGCATGCACCCGCTTGCCCACCGACAGCGCTCGCTGCGCCAACTCGTGCAACGTGCGCCCGACGGTCTGGTTGGCCTCGGCGCTGGCGTAGGCGCGACGCACCTGGCCGAGCACCTGCTGTTCACCGACCACCGCCGAATCCAGGCCGCTGGACACGGTGAACAGGTGCTCGACGGCGGCCTCGGCGTAGCGGACGTAGGCGTATTTGGTGAGGTCGCCCAGCGGCATGCCGGAGTGCTCGGAGAGCACCTGGCCGATCAACGACAGACCTCCGTGGAACGCCTCGACGACGGCGTAGACCTCCACCCGGTTGCAGGTGGACAGCACCAGCGCCTCGGTCACCAACGGCGATTCCAGCAACCGGTCGACGATCTTGGCCTGATCGGACTCTTCGGTGCTGAGCTGCTCGAGCACCGCCACCGGCGCACTGCGATGGGAAACCCCGAAGAGCAGCACGCTCACGGCTTCACCACCACCTCACACACGATAGTCGGGACCGGCAGAGCTACCAAACTAGTCAGCGCAGCTCACCTTCGGGCCAAATCGGCGCGTAAACGCGGTTCGTCGACCTCCCAGTAACTGTGCTCACCGCCGTCGAGCAGCACCACGGGCAGCCTGTCGCCGAACTCGGCGCGCAGGGCCGGATCGCCGTCGGCGGCCGCGGCGTCGACGTCGACCACGCTGAGGCCGAAACCGAGTTCGCCGGCCAGTTCGGCCAGCTGGGCGGCGGCGCGCTCACAGCTGCCGCATCCGTTGCGGGACAGCAACACGACCGAATGGTGCACGCCGCCAGTATCGCCTCCCGGTGACATAAATTGGAGTCGTGTCCGAGTCGTCTGGTACCGAAAAGTCCTCTGGTACCGAAAAGTCCTCTGATTCCGAAACCGGTATCGAGAAGGCGCCTGATTCCGAAACCGGTACCGAAACGTCACCTGGCGCCGAAGCCGCGGTCACCGAACTCGGCGCCACGGACGAGGATTCGCCCGACCCGGCGCTGCCACCGGCCGACCTGACCGCCGCAGCGTTCTTCGACGTGGACAACACGCTGGTGCAGGGATCCTCGCTGGTGCATTTCGCCCGCGGCCTGGCGGCCCGCAAGTACTTCACCTACCGAGACGTGCTCGGCTTCGTCCTCGCGCAGGCGAAGTTCCAGCTGACCGGCCGGGAGAACAGCGACGACGTGGCGGCCGGACGGACCAAGGCGCTGGCATTCATCGAGGGGCGTTCCACCGCCGAACTCGTCGAACTGGGCGAGGAGATCTACGACGAGATCCTCGCCGAGAAGATCTGGGACGGCACCCGCGCGCTGGCGCAGATGCATCTCGACGCGGGCCAGCAGGTCTGGCTGGTCACCGCCACCCCGTACGAACTGGCCGCGACCATCGCCAAGCGGCTGGGCCTGACCGGCGCGCTGGGCACCGTCGCCGAGTCGGTCGACGGCGTGTTCACCGGGCGTTTGGTGGGCGAGATCCTGCACGGCAGCGGCAAGGCGCACGCGGTGCGCTCGCTGGCCATCAGGGAGGGACTCAACCTGAAGCGCTGCACGGCGTACTCGGACAGCTTCAACGATGTCCCGATGCTCTCGCTGGTGGGCACCGCGGTGGCGATCAACCCCGACGCCGCGCTGCGCGCCGTGGCCCGCGAACGCGGCTGGGAGATCCGCGACTTCCGCACCGCCCGCAAGGCCGCCCGCATCGGGGTGCCGTCGGCGCTGGCCCTCGGAGCGGCCGGGGGTGCGCTGGCAGCGGTGGTGTCCCGCCGTCACGAGGGACGCTGAGCGTCCCCGGCCAGGCTCGGTTAGGCTCGGCGCCGCCGGTCGCGAGCGTCGCCGGGGAGAACGTGAGCGGAGAACAATGGCGATAGCCGAAGAGATCATCGGAACCCACTACCGGTATCCGGACTACTTCGAGGTGGACCGGGAGAAGATCCGGGAGTTCGCGCGCGCGGTCAAGGACGACCACCCGGCCCATTTCACCGAGGAAGCCGCCGCCGAGTGCGGATACGACACGTTGATTGCGCCGCTGACGTTCCTGGCGGTGGCCGGCCGCAAGGTCCAGCTGGAGATCTTCAACAATTTCGATGTGCCGATCAACCTGGCCCGGGTGCTGCACCGTGACCAGAAGCTGGTCTTCCATCGGCCGATCGTCGCCGGTGACAAGCTGTACTTCGACTCGTACCTGGACTCGGTGATCGAGTCCCACGGCACGGTGATCAGCGAGGTTCGCGGCGAGGTCACCGACGCCGACGGCAAGCCGGTGATCACCAGCATCGTGACCATGCTCGGTGAGGCCGCCCACCCCGACGAGGCCGACGACGTGGCAGCGACGATCGCCGCGCGCCGCGACGAGATGATGGCGAAATTCGTTGCCGGGCAGGGGTCGAGCGCCGGGCAGGTCAGCTGAAGAAGGTGTTCCGCCGGTGGGCGAGCAACTGGTAGAGCGTCAACTGGATGGTTTCGCGCACCCGGTCGGTCAGCTCGAAGGTCACCATCGGGTCCTCGGCCGCTGATTCGTCGTACTCGGCGGTGGAGATCGGCTCGCCGAACTCGATGTACCACTTGGAGGGCAGCGGCACCAGGCCGGCCGGACCGGCCCACGGGAACAGCGGGGTGATCGGGAAGTACGGCATGCCGAGCAACCGGGCCAGCAGCTTGACGTCGGCCATCATCGGGTAGATCTCTTCGGACCCGACTATCGAGCACGGCACGATCGGCGCCTTGGTGTGCAGGGCCGCTGAAACGAACCCGCCGCGCCCGAATCTCTGCAGCTTGTAGCGGTCTTTGAAGCGCTTGCCCAGCCCCTTGTACCCCTCGGGGAAGACCGCGGTGAGCTGCCCGTCGGCCAGCAGCCGGTGCGCGTCGGCGGCGCAGGCCATGGTGTGGCCGGCCTTGCGCGCGGCTTGGCCGACGCCGGGCATGTCGAACACCATGTCGGCGACCAGCAGCCGCAGATCACGGTTGTCCGGGTGCTTGTCGTGCACCGCCACCGAGAGCATCAGCCCGTCGAACGGCAGCACTCCGGCGTGGTTGGCCACCACCAGCGCAGCGCCGTCGGTCGGCAGGTTCTCCACTCCGCTGACCTCGACCCGGAACCACGATTTGAAGAGCACCCTGAGCAAAGGAAGAATGATTGCGTTGTTGAGGTGCGGGTCGAACCCGAACTCGTCGACGGTGTAGTCGCCCATCATCCGTTTGCGGATGAACTCGGCGACCGCCGCGATCTGCCTGGCCAGTTCGGTGGGCGTCTGCTCGACCGGTTCGGAGCGGCCCGCGGAGCCGCGACGATCGTCGATCTCACGGACCACCGCGGCGATCTGCTCGGCCGGGGCGCTGCCGCCGGAGTCGCTCAGCAACGACGGATGTCGACGGTTCCCGTCGCCGCGCTGGGCAGCGCGGCGCTGCGCCGCACGGCCCGAATTACCGTGCAGCGGGATGATTTTGGCTTTTGGTTCGCCAACCACCGGTACCTCTTCCCCACCGTAATTCCCCATCACAGGGGGTGCTGTCTAATGTCCCCACCGCTGCGCCGCTGCTACGGCTCGACTCTCCATTGAGCGTACCCACCGCGGGTCGATGATCGGAGTCAACCCTCGACCGCGCACGTAATCGTCAAACGCCTCGACCGTCGTCCACTTGGGCACGTAGCCTAGTTCGTCGCGCATCCGGGTGGTGTCCATGACCCGCCCATAGCTGAGGTAGTCGAGCTGTTCACGATCCAGTTCAGTGTAGCGAGTTGCGCGCCGTAGCGAATCCACAGCCGCCAGCGCCGACCGCGGCACCGGCAGGGCGATGCGGCCGGCCCGCCGGATCGCCTGGGACATCATGATGATCCCCGGCGCGCCGATGTTGAAGGTGCCGGCCTTCCCGGCGATGGTCGCGTGCTCCAGCGCGCCCAGCGCGTCCTGCTCGTGGAGTAACTGGAAGCGCGGGTCGTGCCCGAGGACCGTGGGCACCAACGGGGCGGACAGGTAGCGCGACAGCGCCGTGTCCATGCCCGGGCCGATCATGTTGGCCAGGCGCAGGATGCTCACGGCGATGTCGGGACGGCGCCGGGCCAGGCCGCGCGCATAACCTTCGATGTCAATGCTGTCCAGGGCGAACCCCTCGCCCGGCGGGCGCCGGGCGTCCGTCCCCTCGGTGAACAGCACCGGGTCCCGGGCGCTGGACCCGTACACCTCCGAGGTGGATTTGAGGATGACGCGCCGCACCGACGGCGCCTTCTGGCAAGCCGCGAAGAGCTGGATGGCGCCCATCACGTTGAGTTCCTTGAGCGTGGCCTTGCCACCGGAGCGCGGGGTGTAGGACGCCGCGGCGGCGTGCACCACGGTGTCGACGTCGCCGTTGCGAATGACTTTGGCGATGAAGGGGTTCCGGATGTCGGCCCGGACGAACTCGGCTCGGCCCATCCGACGCAGCAGGTCCTTGCTGGGCGCGATCGCGTCCACCGCGATGACGTGCTTGATCTGGGGGTTCTGCGCGAATCTGGCGGTTACGAAGCCGCCCAGGAACCGGCAGGCCCCGGTGACCAGCACCACTTTCGGGTAATCGGCGACGCCGCGGGAATCGGACCCGCCGTCGCGCGAGCGACCCCTGGTGTCCATTCGGTTCAGCCCAGAAGCCGGCCCAGAAGCCGAAGCGTCACGCTACTTGCCGAGCTTTCTGCGCTGCACTCGGGTGCGGCGAAGCAGCTTGCGGTGCTTCTTTTTCGACATGCGCTTACGCCGCTTCTTGATGACTGAACCCATGAACTCCGTTACCTATGACTCTCAAGCCGATTTGCAGGGCCGCGTTGACTCAGCCCTGACGCAACCCGCACACCTTACCGAAGCGATCGCGGGATGCGGAAAACGGCCTGCTTGCGCGAAGAGCAATTAGCCCGCGTCGAAGTACGAGGTCTCCAGAAGATCGTGGACAGCCTTGGCGTGCACCCGAAATGACCGTCCGACCCGAACCGCAGGTAACTCACCGTTGTGCACCAACCGGTACACCGTCATCTTGCTGACCCGCATCAGACTCGCCACTTCCGCGACGGTAAGAAACTGGGTCCGGGGCGGTTGGCCATCGCCGGAACCAGCGTCCCGCGCCTTCCCGCTGGCCGCATCCCGCTCCGATGGCCCGTTCGTAGACGTCATCGCAACCCAATCCATCAGGCCCGGGCAGTTCCAGCGGCTTCCCCTCCGCTGGCACCGCTCCGTGCATACACGAGGAGAATAGCGTGGCCAATGGTGTTACTGCGACGGATGTGGGGTAATCCGTTGAAACTAACTGAACTACTCTGATGTCATTCCGAGCTGTTCCGAACGGGTTTTTGCGGCTTCGACGGCCGCGGCGACAGCCGCTCGCAAACCGCCCCGCTCGAGTTCTCGCAGACCAGCGGCGGTGGTACCACCGGGCGAGGTAACGGTCGCCCGGAGCTGGGCGGCGGCGGTGTCGATGGCCGTTCCCATCGCCACGTCTCCGGCGGGCTTGGCCTCGTCGAGGCGTTCCAACAACATCGCCGAAGACCCTGCCATCGTCTGCACGACCAGCTGAGTGCAGACCGGGCGGGGCAGTCCGGCGTTGACCCCGGCGTCGACCAGGGCCTCGACCACCAGGAAGAAGTACGCCGGTCCCGACCCCGAGAGTGCGGTGACCGCGTCCAGCTGCGATTCGGCCACGATGGCCACTTCGCCGACCGAATCGAAGATCGACGACACTTCCTTGAGCTGCTCGGCGGTGGCGAAGCGGCCCGGAGCCAGGGCGCTGATCCCGCCGGCGACGACCACCGGTGCGTTAGGCATGGCCCGGATGACCGGCGAACCGGCGGGCAGCTTCGCCTCGTAGCGCGCGGTGGTCACCCCGGCGGCCAAGCTCACGAAGACCTGCTCTGCGGTTTGGGTCTCGGCCCGCGCGGCGACCGCGGCGAGGTCGTCGATGATGTTGTCGACGTCGTGGGGTTTGACCGCGACGATGACGTGGGTCGCGTTCTCGGCGGCGTCGGCGATCGAGGTCAACAACACGGCGTACTTCTCGGCGAGGTACTTCGCCCGATCCGGGTCCTTCTCGGCCACCACCAGGTCTTTGACCTGCCTACCGGCCCGCAGCAGGCCGGCCAACAGCGCCTCTCCCATACTTCCGCCGCCGATGATCGCGATTCTGGCCACGGATGAAGCATGGCAGACGGCGCTCAGCCGGACTGCGGGGGCGGCACGATCGCCAGCTGCCGGCTCTGCACGACGATCCGGCCCGCGTGGTCGACGACCACATGGTCCTCGTCGAACCAGTCCTGACCGATCTGCATCGCGGTGCAGATGACCCGCAGCCAGCCATCGGCCGGCACCGCCCGCAGATAGGCCGTCAGCTGCACGGTCGGCGCCCAGCCGTTCCGGTTCACCGCCCGCGTCACCGGAGCCGACACGTCGCCGCACAGCAGAGCGAACAGCACATCGGGGGCGGTGTCCCGCGGCCGGACCCACATCTGGATCACCGGCGGTCCCCCGTCGGGACGCGGCCCCATGGTGGACAGCACCGGACGGATGTCGCAGCCGTGCGCCAGGTGCACGATGTGCGCCATCGGGTGCCCGGGGCCGATCGGCGCCACTCCGGGCGGCGGCTCCGGCGGCATCAGATCCAGCACCGGGTTGGCAGACAGCAGCGGCGCCACCTGATGCTCGGGCTCACCCAGCGTCACGGCCACCCGGACCGCGGTCCGGGGACCCTGCATCAACTCGACGTCGACCAGGCCCACCCGCCGCCCGTCCTTGCGCACCGTGGTGATCACCTGCATCGGCCCGGGGTCGGGCGCCCACAGGAAGTTCCCGCTGACCGCGATGGGTTCACGGTCACCGGGCAGCGAAAGGCGCGCGGCGTTGGCGCACAACGCCAGCATCGCCCCGCCGTGCACCTTGGGGCCGATGGTCCAGTGCTCGTTGAGCTCACCCCGGTATTCGAACCGGGGCGGGCCGGACTCCGAGCCGACCGGGGTCAGCGCCATCGCATCGGTGAACACGGTCGAACCGGCCCTGAAACCGGGCCTCGAACCAGGCATGGCCAGCCTTCCGTCTCAGCGCATCAGATGGGCGCGGGCGAACTCCAGGGACTCACGAAGCAGCGCCTCGCGTTCACCGGCGTTGCGTGCGCGCGATGTGGTGACCTCCAGGATGACGTGCCCGGCGAAGTGGCCGGCGGCCAGCCACTCGCAGATCTCGACGGTGGGCTGGGTGCCCCGCCCGGGCACCAGATGCTCGTCCACCGATGCGCCGGTGCCGTCACACAGATGCAGGTGGACCAACCCGTCGCCCATGCGGCGGGCCATGTCCATCGCGTCGGTGCCGGCGGTCGCGGAATGCGACAGGTCCAGCGTGTAGTGCGCATGGTCGCCGTCCAGCGGGTCGAACGACGGCGCGAACGCGGAGACGGCCGGCCCGGGCCTGCCGCCCCGCTTGCGCATCCGATCGATCGAGGTCTGCCCCGCCCCGAACAACCGGTCGGCCCGGAACGGGAACATGTTCTCCACCGCGATCATCACCCCGCCGGACTGTTCCAGCTCGGCGACCTGCTCGCTGAATCCCTCCGCATAGCGACGCTGCCAACGAAACGGGGGGTGGACGACCACGGTCTGTGCACCGAGTTCCTCGGCGGCGCGGACACTGCGGACCAACTTGGGTATCGGGTTGGCGCCCCACACCCGTTGCGAGATCAACAGGCATGGCGCGTGCACCGAGAGCACCGGCATGCCGTAGCGATCCGACAGTTTGGCGACCGCCTCGACGTCCTGACTGACCGATTCGGCCCAGACCATCAACTCCACGCCGTCGTAGCCCAGCCGTGCGGCGTACTCGAAGGCGGCCTCGGTCCTGAGCGGATAGACCGAGGCCGTCGAGAGTCCGACCTTGATGGCAGGGCGCACAGTCGCTGCGTGTGCGTCTCTAGTTCGCCTGCAGCGCCAGCGGACCGAAGGTGATCAGCGCCCCGACCGCCACCGTGATCAGCGTGCTGCCGATGTCGTCGGTTCTGCGCACCACCCGAACACCGGCCACCAACCCGAGAATGACCAGCACGCCGAGTATCAGCGCCACGATGTGGCTCCAATTCCACAAGTGATCGAATGCGATGAACAGACCGCCGCCGAAGAGGACCGCGAGGATGCTCTGCACCACGATCCACACTCCGGTGAGCACTCTCGACATTCGCGAGGGCTGCGCAGCCTCGGTCTCCTCTTGGGCTTCTTCTTGGGCTTGTTGGGCCCCGCCCTGGGCTTCTTCTGCCTCGTCTTGGGCCCCGCCGGGGGTCTCCTCGGGAAGGGGTTCGGCGAGCTCTTCGGTGAGCTCTTCGGCCTCGGCGATCGCCTCGGCAGGTCGTACCGGCTCGCCGCTCAGGCCGCGTGCGACGCGACGGCGGGCCAGGTCGTCGGCGACGGTCTGCCCGCCGAACAGTTCGTCCTGGGTGGAGCGCAGATAGGACGACAGTGTGTCCGCGGATTCGGTGTCGTCGGCCGAGTCGGCTTCGGTCGCGGCACCGACCGCGAGCGCAGGCCCGTCGACATCGACGACCGGGTCCGGCTTCATCTGCTCGGCGTCACCCACGGCCGGGGTTACCGATCGGCGACCCCAGCGCAGGCCGAGGCGACGACGCGGTGGAGGCTCGACCGGAATGGCGTCGGTGTCCTGATGGTCGGCTTCTGAGTGTTCGGGGCCGGGTTCGGGTTCGGCGGGCTCGGCTCCGGCTTCAGCGGGGGCGGCTTCAGCGGGGGCGGCGGCGGCAGGCTGGACTGCAGCAGGTTGAGCCTCGGCGGCTTCTGTCTCTCGGTCGTCAGCCTCCGCCGGCTGCGGCGGCGCCGGTCTGATCTGTTCAGCGGCGGCCGCGGAACGACGGCCCCAGCGGAAACCGCGGCGACGACGTGGCGGGGCCTCAACCGGTATGGCGTCGGTGTCCTGATGGTCGGTGTCCGCGTCGAGGTGGGCGTCTTCGGATTCGAAATCGGGCTCGTGTTCCGGTTCGGAATCGGGTTCAGGTTCCGGGAGCTCGCCGACCGCCTCGGGGCTCTCGTGTGCGGAGTCCTCAACGTCCTGAGCATCCCGAACGTCCCCGGACTGCTCGGTCTCCCCGGACTCTGCAGACTCCTCGGCTGGCTCTTCGCCCCGCGCGAGGGGCTCGGTTTCGTCGTCGGCCGGTTCCTGGGTCGACTCTTGGGGCGACACGGTGTCCTGCGGGTCGGCAGGCACGATGGGAATCTCGCCGGTGAGTTCGGCGACGCTCACCGCATCGGCATTGCCACGTCGGCGCCGGCGCCGCCCGCCGACGGGCGGGGCGCCGACCGTGCCGTTCCTGGCCAGCAACTCGGCGACCGATATCGGTCGGGTGCCGCTGGAACTGTCTTCTGGTGGTGTCATGGTGTCTTGCCTCTGGATCTTCCCGCCCTGGCCGTCGGCGCTTCGCGCCGCCGGTCAGCGTTCAGCATCCCGCACCGACGTCTCCACCAAGGCGGTTCCGTCGGCTTCGCTGTCGAGTTTCCGCAGAATCAACCCTTCACGCAACGCCCAGGGGCAGATGTCCACGGTCTCGATGCCAAGCGCTTTCATGCTCGCCTCGGCCACCAGCGCCCCGGCCACGATCTGTGGCGCCCGGTCGGTACTCACCCCTTCCAGTTCCGCGCGGTCAGCCGCGGTCATCCTAGAGATGAAAGCTATGAGCTGTCTGAGGCCGGTTGCCGTCAAAGTCCGCTTGACCCGCGGGCCCGCGGCCGAGGGCGCCGCACCGGTGAGGCGGGCCAGCGACCGGAAAGTCTTCGACGATGCGACCGCCAGGTCCGGGATGCCCGCCTCGAGCACGTTGGCCGCGGGTTCGGACATCTCCTTGGCCAACCAGTCGCGCAGCACCGCCACCCGGCGCCGGCCCGGCGGATCGTCGGGCAGCCATTCCCGGGTCAGCCGCCCGGCGCCCAACGGCAACGAGAGCGCGACCTCGGGTTCCTCGTCGACGCCGTTGGACAGCTCGAGGGAACCACCACCGATGTCGATGTTGATGATCCGCCCGGCACTCCATCCGTACCAGCGGCGCACCGCCAGAAACGTCAGCCGGGACTCGTCAACTCCGCGCAGCACCTGCAGCGCGACCCCGGTCTCAGCCAGGACCCGGGCCAGCACGTCCTCGGAGTTGGTCGCGTCGCGCACCGCCGAGGTGGCGAACGCCATCAGTTCGGCGCAGCCGGAGCTGGCCGCGATCTTCGCCAGTTCGTCGATGGTGTCGATCAGCTTGTCGGCGCCCTTGCGGGTGAGCTTGCCGGAGTTGTCGATGGCCTCGGCCAACCGCAGCGACGCCTTCGTCGAACTCATCGGCGTCGGGTGGCCGCCCCGGCGCGCGTCCACCACCAACAGATGCACCGTGTTGCTACCGACGTCCAGCACGCCCAGTCTCACGGACCAACCTTATGCGTCTACGGTGGATTCCCGTGGACGCATCCGCGATGAGCGCTTGCGCGAAGAGCCGTCCGGACCCGATGAGCGCTTGCGCGAAGAGCCGTCCGGACCCGATGAGCGCTTGCGCGAAGAGCAGGCGGGTCCGATGAGCGCCCGCGGGAAGCGCCGCACCGACCCGCCGGGAGAGGTAGACCCCGACTTCCCGCGCGAGTGGGTGGAGTTCTACGACCCCGACGACGCCGAGCACCTGATAGCCGCCGACCTGACCTGGCTGCTGTCCCGGTGGACCTGCGTGTTCGGCACCCCGGCCTGCCAGGGCACGGTCGCCGGCCGGCCCGACGACGGCTGCTGCTCACACGGCGCGTTCCTGTCCGACGACGATGACCGGGCCCGCCTGGACGCGGCCGTCGAACAGTTGACCGACGCCGACTGGCAGTACCGGGAGAAGGGGCTCGGCAAGAAGGGCTACCTGGAGATGGACGAGTACGAGGGCAAGCCCAACTGGCGGACCCGCAAGTACAAAGGCGCCTGCATCTTCTTGAATCGGCCCGGCTTCGCGGCCGGGATCGGCTGCGCACTGCACAGCAAGGCGCTCCAGCTCGGCGTCGAGCCGCTGACCATGAAACCCGACGTGTGCTGGCAGTTGCCGATCCGGCGTACCCAGGAGTGGGTGACGCGACCGGACGGCTCGGAGGTTCTCAAGACGACGATCAGCGAGTACGACCGGCGTGGCTGGGGCGAGGGCGGCGCCGACCTGCACTGGTACTGCACCGGGGATCCGGCAGCCCACGTCGGCGCGCGACCCGTGTGGCAGTCCTACGCCCCCGAACTCACCGAACTGCTGGGCGAGAAGGCCTATGCGGAACTTGCCGCGATGTGCAAGCGCCGCAGCGGGCTAGGACTCATCGCCGTGCATCCCGCATCCGGACCGGGTGGTCAGCCCTCCAGCTTGTAGCCCAGCCCGCGGACGGTGACCAGGTGCACCGGGTTGGCCGGGTCGGTCTCGATCTTCGAACGCAGTCGCTTGACGTGCACGTCGAGGGTCTTGGTGTCGCCGACGTAGTCTGCGCCCCACACCCGGTCGATCAGCTGTCCGCGGGTGAGCACCCGCCCGCTGTTGCGCATCAGGTACTCAAGCAGGTCGAATTCTTTGAGCGGCAAGGTGATCGCAGCGCCGTTGACGCTGACCACGTGACGTTCGACGTCCATCCGGACCGGTCCGGACTCGAGCACACCGTCTGCTGTCCCGGGGTCCTCGGCCTCGGTACCACGACGCAGCACCGCGCGGATTCGGGCGATCAGCTCACGCGCCGAATACGGCTTGGTGACGTAGTCGTCGGCCCCGAGCTCCAGACCGACCACCTTGTCGATCTCGCTGTCGCGTGCGGTCACCATGATGACCGGCACGCTGGAGCGCGCCCGCAACTGCCGGCAGACGTCGGTACCGCTCATCCCCGGCAGCATGAGGTCGAGCAGCACGATGTCAGCGCCGGAACGGTCGAACTCCGCCAGGGCGGCGGACCCGTCGGCGACCACGGTGGCTTCGAACCCCTCCTTGCGGAGCAGGAATGCCAGGGGATCGGCCAGGGACTCCTCGTCCTCAACGATCAGCACACTGGTCATGAGCTTCGCTGGTCCTCTCTTTCGTGTCTGTCATCGGTCGTCATGGTCTGGGTGGTCGTCACGGTCTGCATCGTCGTCATCGTCGTGGTGGGGGTAGGCCGGGATCGACAGGGTGAACGTCGATCCGGTTCCCGGCTGACTCCACAGCCGGATGGCGCCGTTGTGGTTGGCGGCGACATGCTTGACGATCGCCAAGCCCAGACCGGTGCCGCCGGTCGCGCGCGACCGCGCCTTGTCCACCCGAAAGAAGCGCTCGAACACCCGCTGCTGGTCCTCGCGGGCGATGCCGATCCCCCGGTCGGTCACCGCGATCTCGATGTTTCCGCCCCGGCGCCGACGGCTGATCGACACGGTCGACCCGTCGGGCGAGTACGCGATCGCGTTGGAAACCAGGTTCGCCACCGCCGTCACCAGCAGCGCCTGGTCTCCGCGGACCCGGTAGCCCGTCGGCGCATCGGTGGTGACCTTGATGTCGGCGTTGTCGGCGGCCACCTTGTAGCGCGACAGCGCCTCGCCCACCACGACGTCGACGTCGACGGCGACCAGATCCGGCAGCGGCTCGGCGCCCTGCAGCCGGGACAGTTCGATCAGCTCGCCCACCATGTTGGCGAGCCGGCCGGATTCGGTCAGCAGCTTGTCTCCGAACCGGCGCACCGTCTCGGGATCCTCGGCGGACGCCAGCAGCGCCTCGGCCAGCACGCCCATTGCCGCGACCGGTGTCTTGAGTTCATGGCTGACGTTGGCCACGAAGTCGCGCCGCGTCGCCTCCATGCGTGCGTGCTCGGACTGATCGTCGACGTACACCACTGCGAACCGGCCGGCGGACTGGTGGGTTTCCGGGCTCAGCAGCCGGACGTGCCCGCGCACCGACAGACCGGCGCGGCCACGGGTCTGGGGTTTCGCCGGTGACAGGTCGACGACGGCGTCCTCGCCGGTGGCGAGGGTCCGCTGGGCGGCCGCCCAGGCCCGATCGTCGAGCAGGCGGTCGCACACCAACCCGAGTTCACGAGCACGCTCGTTGCTGTAGACCACGTCACGCAGCGCGTCGACGACCACGATGCCCACCGGGGACGCCGAGACGATGTACTCCAGCATCTGTGAGACGGTGAGCGCCGACTGCTGGTTCCCCCGATCCCGCGAGGGCTCAGTTTTCCGGGAGGCCTGCCGGGAAGTCCGCCGGGAGCGCGCCACGCCAACGGCAATGCCGGCGGCCAGCGCGAGCACCGCCACGGCAGCCATCGCCAGCAGCGCGGATACCACACTCACGTGAAAATCGTACGCATCCGGTGAACGTCATCCCAGCAGCGCGCGGCCAAACCGGGCCAAGTCACACCATGAGCGCGAGGTGTTCTGCCGTCGTTAACCCGGTGTTCGCCGAACCGGACCGGGGTCGGTCAGGGCGGCTACTTGGCACCTTGAGCAGCGACCGCCGCGGCGCCGGCTGCGGCGGCCTCAGGATCGAGATACGCCCCGCCGATCACCTTCGGCTTCAGATCGGAGCCCAGGTCATAGCGCAGCGGGATGCCGGTCGGGATGTTCAGCCCCACCACGTCCTCGTCGGACATCCCGTCCAGATACTTGACCAGCGCCCGCAACGAGTTGCCGTGCGCGGCGATCAGCACCGTCTTTCCTTGCCGCAGGTCCGGCACGATCGTCTGCTCGTAGTACGGCACGAACCGGGCGACCACGTCGGCCAGGCATTCGGTCAGCGGACCGCCGTCGATGTCGGCGTAGCGCGGGTCGGCGTCCTGGCTGTAGGTGCTGCCGCGTTCGATCGGCGGCGGCGGGGTGTCGTAGCTGCGCCGCCACGCCATGAACTGCTCTTCGCCGTACTTGGCTTTCGTCTCGGCCTTGTCCAGGCCCTGCAGCGCGCCGTAGTGGCGCTCGTTGAGCCGCCAGTCGCGGTGCACCGGAATCCAGTGCCGGTCGGCGGCGTCCAGAGCGATGTTCGCGGTGGTGATCGCCCGCCGCAACAGGGAGGTGTAGAGGACGTCGGGCAGCCGGTCCAATTGGCCGATCAGCTCGCCGGCGCGGGCCGCCTCCGCTCTGCCCTTGTCGGTGAGGTCGACGTCCACCCATCCGGTGAACAGGTTCAGCGCGTTCCACTCGCTCTCGCCGTGGCGGAGCAGGATCAGTGTCGCTTCAGCTGGCACGTCTGACATGCGCTCGATCTTCTCACGGGCTCTGGTGGTGGTGGGGGTCGTCGGTGGAGTCGTCGATCAGGTGCTCGAAGGCGGCCAGGTTCCGCAGCGACTCGCCTCGCGACACCCGCCACTCCCATTCCTTCTGGATCGACGATCGAAACCCCAACTCCAGCAGCGTGTTGAAATCCGAGTCGACCGCTTCGAGCACCTGGCCGAGCACCCGGTCGATCTCGTCGGGGGTCACCGCGTGCAGCGCCATGCGGCCGACGAGGTAGATGTCACCGACGTTGTCCAGGGTGTAGGAGACGCCGTAGAGCCGCCGGTTGCGTTTGAGCAGGAACCGGTACACCTGCTCGTGGTTCTCGTCGGGCCGGCGGCAGACGAACGCCTCCACGCGGACCGAGTGATCGCCGACGGTCAGGATGGTGTTCGTTCGCAGCCGACGTTCGCCGGGCAGGGCGACCACGATGCCGGGGAGACCGCCGTGCGCACCCTGGTGGCGGATGTAGTCGAGGTCGTGCTCCTTGAGCGTGTCCTCGATGAGTTGTTCGACGTCCATGCACCGGGCGCCTTACGCGCGAACGCCCCGGCGGATCGAGAATCGGCGGCCGCTGCGGCGCGCCGGCGCCCCTGAGCGCTGATGGCGAACACGGTAGTCGGACATTGCCCGCCCGTAGGAGGCCAGCAACGAATCCACGGTGTTGGCCCACGAGAACGTGGCCGCGTGTTCGGCGGCGGCGACGCTCATCGTCTGCGGGCCGCGCTCGAGCACGGCCGCGATGGCCCCAGCCCAGTCCGCCACGTCGTGGCCGTCAACCAGCATCCCGCTGACGCCGTCGCTCACCGCCACCGGCAGTCCACCGACGGCCGCGGCCACCACCGGTGTTCCACACGCCTGGGCCTCGATCGCGACCAGGCCGAACGACTCCGAGTAGCTGGGCACCGCAACAAGATCGGCGGCTCGATACACATCGGCCAGCTCGTCGCGTGTCTGCGGCGGGAGCAATGTCACCCGGTCGGTGATGCCCAGCTCACCAGCGAGGCGGATCAGGCTGTCGGGTGCTGCCAGCCCGCTGCCCGACGGGCCACCGGCGATCAGTACCCGCACGCCCGGAAGCCGCGCCGCCGCGCGCAACAACACGTCGGGCGCCTTGTGCGGCTGGATGCGGCCGACGAACGCCACCACGGTCTGGCCGTGATCCAGGCCCAGACGCGACCGGGCGGCGCGCTTGTCGCCAGGAGCGAAGGTCGACAGATCGACGCCGGGATGCACGACGTCGATGCGCTCGGGATCGGCGCGGTGCAGCGTGACCAGCTGCTTGGCTTCGTATTCGGTGTTGACGATCAGCCGGTCCGCTTCGTCGACCACCTGTTGCTCCCCGACGGCGCGCAGCGGCGGTTCCGGCGAATCGCCGTCGGCCAGGGCGCTGTTCTTCACCGCCGCCAAGGTGTGGGCGGTGTGAACCAACGGCACCGCCCACCTGTCCCGGGCCAGCCAGCCGACCTGCCCGGACAGCCAGTAGTGCGAGTGCACGACGTCGTAGTAGCCCGGTTCATGGGTGGCCCCGGCGCGCAGCACGCCTGCGGTGAACGCGCACAGCTGGGTCGGCAGGTCGTACTTGTCCAGGCCCTCGAACGGGCCCGCGACGACGTGGCGCACCAGCACTCCCGGCGCGACCCGGACCGCGGGCCGGTCAGCCGAGGCGGTGGCGCGGGTGAAGATCTCCACCTCGACGCCACGGCGGGCCATCTCCAGGGCGCTCTGCAGCACGTAGACGTTCATCCCGCCCGCGTCACCGGTGCCGGGCTGAGCCAGCGGCGAGGTGTGCACGGACAGCACAGCCACCCGGCGTGGGGTCAGATCGCCGGCCGGATCGCTGTTGACGGGCACATCGTCATGTCTACACGGCGGGTCGCAGCTGTACCCCTCGAGATCCTGCCAGCGCCGCCGCCGAACGTGCGCTCAGCGCGATTTTCGGGCCGATTTCTCGCAGTGGGCGCGCGTTCGGCGGGCGTTAGGGTGAAAACATGACATCAGGGTCATCAGATGGGCGACGGGTGGCGGTGGTGACCGGGGCCAGCGCCGGTATCGGCGAAGCGACCGCCAGAACCCTTGCCGCACAGGGGTTTCATGTGGTCTGCGTGGCTCGCCGAGAGGCCCCGATCAGCGCGTTGGCAACCGAAATCGACGGTACGGCGATCGTTGCCGATGTGACCGACCCGGCGGCGGTCGCGGCGATGGCGGACCAGTTGGAACGGGTCGACGTGCTGGTCAACAACGCCGGCGGCGCCCGGGGGATGGAGCCGGTCGCCGAGGCGGATGTCGACAACTGGCGGTGGATGTGGGAGGCCAACGTCTTGGGCACACTGCACGTCACCAAGGCGTTGCTGCCCAAACTGATCGACTCCGGCGACGGGCTGATCGTCAGCGTGACCTCGATCGCCGCGGTGGAGATCTACGACAACGGTTCGGGGTACACGTCGGCCAAGCACGCCCAAGGCGTCCTGCACCGCACGCTGCGCAGCGAGCTGCTGGGAAAGCCGGTCCGGCTCACCGAGGTTGCGCCGGGAATGGTGCAAACCGACTTCTCGCTGAACCGTTTCGACGGGGACGCCGAACGCGCAGAGAAGGTGTATCAGGGCGTGACGCCGCTGGTCGCCGAGGACATCGCCGAGGTGATCGGTTTCGTCGCCTCCCGCCCGCCACACGTCGACCTGGACCTGATCGTCATCCGGCCCCGGGATCAAGTCAGCGGCGCGACCGGGCCACGTTTCAACCGGAACTGAGCCGGCGAGCCGCCCACGCTGGCTATCGTGTCGCATGGGCAAGGCCATCGGCATCCGCACAGCGTTGGCGATGTCGATGCTGGCCGCCGCGATCACGTTCATCCCGCCCGCCGGCGCCGCTCCCGACGAGTTCGACCTGCAGTCTCATCGCGGGGGCCGTGGGGAAACGACGGAGGAGGCGCTGGGCGCCTTCGCCAAGTCGCTCGAACTCGGCGTCAGCACCCTCGAGTTCGACATCGTCCTCACCGCGGATCGCCAACCGTTGGTGTGGCATGACCCCGTGATCGAGCCCACCAAGTGCGCCGACACGGCCCCAGCCTTCCCGGACGACCCGCAGTACCCGTACGTCGGCAAGTTGGTGCACGATCTGACCCTCGCGCAGATCCGCACCCTGGACTGCGGCAAGCTGCTGCCCGACTACCCCGACGCCGAAGTGCTGGCCGGCAACACGATCGCCGTCCTTCCCGAGATCTTCGCGCTCGCCGATGACTACCGCGCCGATGTCCGCTACAACATCGAGACGAAGATCGAAGCGGCTGATCCCGACACGTCAGCCACACCGGAGGAATTCGTCGATGTCGTCCTCGCCGCCGTCCGAGCCGCGGGCAAGCTGGACAAGGTCGACATCCAGAGCTTCGACTGGCGGGCCCTGCCACTGGTGAAGCGGGCGGAGCCGAGCATCCCGCTGGTTGCCCTATGGGACGAGACCACCTGGTTGCCCGGCTCCCCGTGGCTGGCTGGGGTCGACCCGTTGGCGGTGGATCCGATTACCGGGGCGCTGTCGGTCGGCGCCGACATCGTGTCGCCGGGCTACTCGGTGCCCTACGGGTTGACTGTCGACGATCCGGGATTTCACCTGGTCGCCGACGAAGCGTTCATCGAGCGGGCGCACGCTGCGGGGCTGAGGGTGATCCCGTGGACCATCAACGATCCGGACACGATGCTCGCCCAGATCGCTGCCGGGGCCGACGGCATCATCACCGACTATCCGACCAGGTTGCGGATCGTGATGGCTCGACTCGGCATGCCGCTCCCGCCGTCCTATCACCGAGCCGGCTGAGCGCCCGGGCTCACCGGCCCGGCCGGGTGTCGACCGGTCGGGGAGCATCCGATGGGGTGGCTGGCGCGGTGGCGGGCAGACCGGCCGGGGATATTGCCCCGTTCGGGTCCGCCAGTGCCGACATCGACTTCCACTCGTCCCAGCCGACGGCCCAGTCCCAGATGTCGCCGTCGGCGTAGGACAGCTTGATACGGGTGCCGGTGACCTCGACCGGATCTCCGTAGACCGCCGAGTGGAAGTACTCCTCGGCGTGCTCGGGCGAGAGGTTGATGCAGCCGTTGGTGACATTGCTGCTGCCCTGCGCCCCGAGGCTGGCGGGATTGGCGTGGATGAACTCGCCGTTGTTGGAGATACGCACCGACCAGCGCTCGCGCAGGTTGTAGTACCCCGCGGCCGGGTTTGTCATGTAGAAGTCCTCGTACCTCTCGGTGACGACGTGGATGCCGCTGCGGGTGACGTTGCGGTCCACGTCGCCTTCGCCGTAGCTGCACGGGAAGTCCATGATGACGCCGGCGTCGGTGATCACCTGCATGCGGTGCGACGGCGCCACGGCCTTGACCACCTGCCGGCGGCCGATCTCGAAGTCCAGCGTGGAGTCCGCAGCGCCGAAGGCGCCGCCGCCGAACGTCACGCCGTAGAGCGGAGCATCGACGTGGACCTTGGTGCCCGCCGGGAAGTAGTCCCGGCTGCGCCAATGCACCCGTGACCCTCCGACCTCGTCGGGAAGCCAGGCCCAACTGCCCTCCACCGGCGGATCGGTGGTCACCTTCAGCGCACGCTCCACGGCAGCCTTGTCGGCGATCGGCGCGTCGAACTGCAGCATGATCGGCGCCGCGACCCCGACGACCTGGCCGTCGGCGAGCTGGAAACGTCCGCTGACCTGGGCGGTGGGGGCCACGGTGGTAAACGATCCGTGTACCGGTACGGCCTGCCCGTCTCCGTCGACGACGGAGCCTGCCCAGGTGTAGTCACGGCCGTATCCCAGTGGTTCGGAAACAGTGAAGGCGGTGCGCTCGCTGTTGAGGTCGCCGGCGACGACCTTGCCGTCCGGGTTGGTCAAGCTGATCTGCTGGAACTGCCCGCCGCTGACGCCCACGCCGATCGGGCCGGTCGGCAGCACGCCCACCGCGCCGGCCGGCGGCTCGAAGGACACCTTCGGCGCGCTGGCTGCGGCCGACTTCTCATCCCGGGAACAAGCCGCGAGCACACCGGGTGCGACGACACCGAGAGCGAGTGCGGCCAGGGCGCGTCGCCGGCCCATCGTCGGGCTCGGGAGACGACGGGCACCGGGACGGTTCACGTCGATATCCACGCTGATCAACGGTACCTACAGCGAGCAGCCGATCAGTGCAGGCTCGGGTGTGAGTTCGATCCCGAACGCGGCGCGAACGCCGTCTCGGACACACCTGGCCAGAGCGATCACATCGCGGGCCGTCGCGTCTCCGCGGTTGGTGATCGCCAGTGCATGTTTGGTCGACAGCCGCGCCGGGGCGTCCTCGCCGGGGAACCCCTTGGCGAACCCGGCCCGCTCCACCAGCCAACCCGCGGCGAGCTTGACTCCGTCGGGGGCGGGATAGTTCGGCACCGGGCCGTCGACGCCGCCGGTCAGGCGCTCGAACTCGCCGGGGCTGATCACCGGATTGGTGAAGAACGAGCCCACACTCCAGGTGTCGTGGTCCGCCGAAACGTCGGCCGATATCAGCATCCCCTTGCCGGCGCGCAGGGCCAGTACGGCCTCGCGTACCCGCAGCGGGTCGGTCCGTGAACCTGGTTCGGCGTCCAGTGCCCTGGCCAGTTCGCCGTAGCGCAGCGGGGCGCTGAGCCCGTCTGCGGCCAACGCGAACTCGACCTCCAGCACGATCGCGGCGTCGGAGTGCTTGAGGACGCTGGTGCGGTACCCGAACCGCAGTGCGTCCGGCGCCACCCAATCGTCGCTTCCGGTGCGGCGGTCCAGCAGGCGGACCCGGCGGATCCGGTCGGCGACCTCGGCTCCGTAGGCGCCCACGTTCTGCACGGGCGTCGCGCCGGCCGAACCCGGTATTCCGGAAAGAGATTCCAGCCCGCCCAGGCCGTGCGCCAGCGCGGTGACCACGACGTCGTCCCACGCCGCGCCGGCCTCGGCCCGCACGACATCGCCGTCGACGGTGATCTCGCTGTTCTCCAGGCGCACCACGGTCAGGCCGGGGAGGTCGTCACCGATCACCACGTTGGAGCCGCCGGCCAGCACCAGCAGCGGACCAACGGGCGGGGCGTCCAGGGCTCGCAGCACAGCGACGACCTGCTCGGTGCTGGTGCAGGTGATCAGGCGGTCGGCGACGGGCCCGACGCGCAACGTCGTCAGCGGCGCCAGCGGTACCGATTCGGCAACCGCCACACCCGCCACTAGCGAATTGACCATCACCGGTAACGCTAGCCGGTGGCGGTAGCCTGACCAGCTATGCCGCGCTCATTCGAGATGTCCGCCGAGTACGGCGGCAGCGTCGAGCAGGTCCACCGGGCCTTCAGCGACGAGCTCTACTGGGAGGCGCGGCTGGTGGATTCCGGTGCCGACCACGCGTCGCTGGACACCATGACGACGGCCCCGGACGGCGGCGTCGCCGTGGTCACCACGCAGGTGCTGCGCGCGGACCGGCTGCCCGGCGTGGTCACCCAGTTCCACCGCGGCAGCCTGAGCATCCGGCGCGAGGAGACCTGGACCCCGGTGCTCGACGGCCAAGCGCACGCGACGGTCGCCGGCTCGATCCCCGGCGTCCCGGCGTCCCTGACCGGATCGGCGGTGCTGGCCCCGGCCGAGGGCGGCGCAACGCTGCGGTTCCACGCCACCGTCGAGGTCAACATCCCGCTGGTGGGCGGCAAGCTGGAGGACTTCGTCGGCAGCCAGCTGGTGGAGCTGCTGATCGCCGAGCAGCGGTTCACCACGCAGTGGCTCACCGAAAACGTCTGAGACGCCGGATAGCATCGCGCTCAGTGTCAGGGTGAGGTCGCCGCTTCTTGCGGTGGTTGGATCCTTTACACC
>CAZEMS010000051.1:0-30566 GCA_964513475.1 uncultured Mycobacterium sp.
AGCCCACCCCGTAGGGCAAGCCAACTCAGATGTCACCTATTCGTGCAGCAGACCCCTACGAGTTACATGTAACATGTGGGGGTGGCTAGCCGTGACATCAACAAGCGAGTCGCCGAACACCGGAACCGTCTTCGCGAACAGGGACTACGCCCCCTCCAAATCTGGGTCCCCGACACCCGCGCACCAGAATTCGCCCACGAGGCGCACCGTCAATCAGCGCTCGCGGCCGCCACGGACAGAGCCGTTGACGACCAGGAGTGGGTTGACGACATCTCGCAGTTCAACGACGAAGACTTCGACAACCGTTGAGACGTGGAGAAATCTGGATCGCCTCGGCACGCCAAGGATATTCAGGCAAACCGCGACCGGTCATCATCGTTCAAGACGATCGATTCGACGCCACAGACTCAGCAACCTTCTGCCCGCTCACAACAGACACCACCGCAATACCACTCTTGCGAATACCTTTGCAGCCCAATGCGACAAACGGCCTCACAGCACCAAGTAGCATCATGATTGACAAGATCACCACAGCCCACAGATCAAAACTCGGCCAACGCATCGGCAAGGCATCGACCACAGAGATGCTGCAGCTAGAACGGGCACTGCTCGTCTTCCTCGGAATGACCGGATGATCGACACTGACCTGTCCGGACATCGAGCGCAATGCGGTACCAGTGGATGTCAACAGACCGGCAGGTCAAAGCCGGGCGATGGTGTATCAGGTCAAATGAGGACGGACGTCTGATAACAACAAAATGGATGACGTTGATGATCCATGACTTTGCTATCCGGTCCCGCGTGCCTTCTGGAAACTACTCCGGACCATTCCTACGATGACGACGTGCCCACAACGGGAATGCTGCAGTACGGGGTAATACGGGCCTTCAGCCTGGCTGGCCCCGAGGCCCACCTCTGATCATCCCGGGGATCGTGCGCGGAGTGAGGGCACGGGTCCAGGTCCTCATCCTGCGTCGACGCAGATACAGTGCGCAGATGCCCTCTGTACGTGCCAGATTCACACCACTGATGCTCAGCGCCCTGGCAGCATCCGCTTTGCTTGCCTCCTGCGCGCAGACACCAGTGCCCGCGTCGTCGTCCGGCGCCCCGCCGGCGCAGACGACCAACACGATACGTCTCAGCGCCGAGGAGGCCGTACGCCCCGGCATCGAGGTCTTCCTCGCTGATCTGCCGCCGGCGCTGCGGGGCAAACGGGTTGGTCTCATCACCAATCACACGGGGATCGACCGGTCGCGCACCCCGGACATTGATCTGATCGCGCAACACGACGACCTGCAACTCGTGGCGCTGTTGGCGCCGGAGCATGGTATTCGCGGCACCATCGAGGCGGGTGTCAGGGTCGCAGATGATGTCGATGAAAAGACCGGCGTACCGATCTACTCCCTCTACGCGGCCGCAGATCACGGTCCGACGGCCGCGATGTTGAAGGATGTGGACCTGTTGGTCTATGACCTCCAGGAAGTCGGCGGACGCACGTGGACGTACGTTTCGACGATGGCGTTGTCGATGCAGGCCGCCGCGAAGAAGGGAATCCCGTTCGTGGTGCTCGACCGGCCGAATCCGATCGGCGGCGAGATCGTGGAAGGCGCCCTGCTTGACCCGGCGTTTGCGTCGTTTGTCGGTATGTACCCCATCCCTGCACGGCACGGGATGACGGTCGGTGAACTTGCCACGCTCTTCAACCAGCAGTACGGCATTGGCGTGGACTTGACCGTCGCGCGGACGGAGGGTTGGCGCCGCGGGCAATGGTTCGATGACACGGGTCTTCCCTGGGTGAATCCCTCACCTAACCTTCGGTCGCTGGCAGCGGTGACGAGCTACCCGGGCACCGTCTACTTCGAGGGCACCAACATCACGGAGGGAAGGGGCACAGATCGGCCGTTCGAGCAGGTCGGGGCGTCATGGCTCGACGCGCCGCGCGTGGTCGAGTCCATGAACGCCATGCAGCTCCCGGGCATTCGCTTCCAGGCGAAAACCATGTCGGTCGCCGACACCGCACTCAAGTTTCCCGGACAGACGATCCCGGCCATCGAGCTGGTCATCACCGATCGGCAGCTGTACCGGCCGGTTCGCACGGCACTGCTGCTCATCGACGCGATTCGCAAGCAGCATCCGGACGACTTTGCCTGGGGTCCAACGATCGATCTGCTGACCGGATCGGACAAGGTGCGCCTTGCGATCAATGCCGGTCGACTCGCACCGCTTCTCGAGGAGTGGGACCGCGAAGCCGCCGCTTTCCGCGAGAGCCGAGTGGCGTACCTGCTGTATTAGGGGGTCAACCGGGACGGTGCGCCACTACCTAAGCCTCCGCATGCGCGCCGATCTCGCCGCTGAGCGACTGTTTGTGCACCACAACACCGTCCGCTACCGGCTACGCCGACACGAAGAACTCCCCGGTACCAACCGTGGAGATTTTGCGCACCAAAGTTAGGCCCGGACGCACTCGATGATGATCGCCGGTGGGTGGATCAGATAGTCGTCCCAGTAGTCGCCCTCGTCGCCGGCTGCGGGCGCCGGAGAAAGTTCGGGCATGTGCACAACGACGTCGCGGAAGCCCGCATCCTGGAGCGCGCGTTCGTATGCCTCGATCGGCAGGTAATAATTGTCGATGACCAGGGCGGCATCATCGAGGAACACCGTCAACTCGATCGGCGCTCCGTCGCAAGCGGTGTCGGCCAACTCGATCTGGAATCCGTACTTGCGGTAGTCGGGCACTTGATCGAACGCGTACAGATCCGGATTGGTGGTAATGGTGACGAACCTGCCGCCCGGCTTGACTCGGCAAGCAACGCCCCGACACATCTTTCCCAGTTCATCTCGATCGCGCGCATACACCAAAAGGTAAGCGGCGACTGCGATGTCGAAGTCCTGCTGCGGCACCGTCACGCGGGCATCGGCTACCGAATACTCGATGCCCAGCGGCTCAAGGTCCTCCTGCTCACGGGCCAGGCCGATCATCTTCTCGGAGATGTCGACACCCATCATGGGATCGGCCCCGGCACGCCGCAGGATGCGGGTGTAGTCTCCGGCACCGCATGCGACGTCGAGAACCTTCTTCCCCTTCACGTCGCCGATTCGCTTCAGGAATGAGTACGCCTCGATCCTGGATCGGACGGGTACTGCCTTGGTCTTCTTGTACTGCTCGGCGATATCGCCGTGGTTGTAGTCGATGACCACGTGACTTCCTCTGTCCTGATCCATTCTCGCGTTCGCGTCGGGGCCACCGCCAGCCTACGTTCCCGGGCAAGGGTTGAGCGGATCTCGAGCAACCGGGGCCCGCTGGGTGACCTGTCTACAGTCAATCCGACACCGAAACGCCTCGGCGGCAAATCATTTTGTCCGGCCAGGTCGTAGGTGTACTGGTTGCGACGGGAGCACATCGACGTGCCAGACCCCGATGCGGGTCAGCGCAGCGCAGAAGTTGGACCGACCCACAGATAGAAAGGGAGTACAGAACTCACCTCTCCCCTGCCACACTCCAGCGTAGGGTGCCGTCTGATCCACGCGTGCCCGAGACCGAAATAGGGTGGCTAACACTATGATCAGCCCTGCGCCGACGCCGGCTCCCATTCAGCGCTGGCGGGTGGCCGCTTGGGCACTGTGGGACTGCGGGTCAACGGGCCTGGGCGCGATCGTCGTCACGTTCGTGTTCGCGGTGTACCTCACCAGCAACGTGGGCGCCCACCACGAGAACGGCGCGGCGGCGGCGAGCTGGCTGGGCCGCGCAATGGCGGTCGCCGGCGTTGTGGTGGCGCTGCTCGCGCCCGTGACAGGCGTGTGGGTCGACGCTCCGCGGCGGCGCCGACAGACCCTGGCAGTGCTGACCGGCGCCGCGGTTCTGCTCACCGCCGCAATGAGCCTGATTCGCGACGATCCCCGCTACCTCTGGGCGGGGTTGGCGCTCTTGGGCGCAACCGCGGCGTTCATAGAACTGGCAACCGTGCCGTACAACGCGATGCTCCGGCAGCTGTCCACTCCGCAGACGGCAGGTCGGGTCTCCGGCTTCGGTTGGGCTGCAGGCTATGTCGGAACAATGGCCCTGTTACTGGTGGTGTACGCGGGCTTCATCGCCGGTGACGGGCCGACCCGGGGACTGTTCGACATCCCGACGGCCGACGGGCAGAACGTGCGCGCTGCGATGCTGCTGACCGCGGCCTGGGTGGCGTTGTTCGCGCTACCGGTGCTGTTCGCGGTCCCTCCGCCGCGCGAGCTGCCCGGCGAGCAGTCCACGATCGGTCTGCTCGCCGCATACCGAAAGCTCTGGTCCGACCTGGTCGACGAATGGCGCCGTGACCGCAACATCGTCTACTACCTGCTGGCCAGCGCAGTCTTCAGGGACGGCCTTGCAGGTGTGTTCGCGTTCGGTGCCGTGCTCGGCGTGGGTGTCTACCGGGTGTCCGAGGCCGATGTGCTGCTCTTCGGCGTGGCCGCCAACGTCGTGGCCGCGGTCGGAGCCGTGCTGGGCGGCATCTTTGACGACCGGGTGGGCTCCAAGCGGGTGATTCTCACCTCGCTCGCATCGATGATCGCCGTCGGCCTGGTTCTGTTGTCGCTGTACGGACCCGTGGCGTTCTGGATCTGCGGGTTGCTGCTGTGCCTGTTCATCGGGCCGGCGCAGTCTGCCGCGCGCACGCTGATGCTGAGCATGAGCCCCGGCGGTAGGGAAGGAACAGCCTTCGGGCTGTACACCATGACCGGCCGGGCCGTGTCGTTCCTCTCGCCGCTCATGTTCTTCATCTTCGTCGACGCCTTCGCCACCGACCGGGCCGGCATGGGCGGCCTGGTAGCGGTACTGCTTGCCGGCTTCCTGGCGATGCTGCTGGTGCGGGCGCCGACATCGCACCGGTAAGCCCTCGCGAATAGCGAACGGCCGGTTAACAACGCGCCAACACTCGGTCATCGAAAGCTCCACGCCCGCGCGCGCGGCGATACTACGCCTGCGCGCGGCCAGAGCCCGCTAAACCACAGCGGAGGTGCCATGAGCGAGGAGAACCCGACGACTCCGACTGCGTCCAAGACTGTCCAGGAATACATCGACGAGCGACCGAGTTGGGCGGACGGAACCGAGACAGCTTCCACGCCAATGACGTCCATGCAATGGCGCATCTGGTCGCTGGCCTCCGCGGGCAAGTTCTTCGAGGGCATGGTCGTATTCATGACCGGCGTGGCACTGCCGTTGCTCACCATCGAATTCGACCTAAACGCCTCAGACAAGGGCTTGATCACGGCGGCATCCCTGGCCGGCATCCTGGTGGGGGCTACCGCGCTAGGCGGACTGGCAGACGTCTACGGGCGCAAGCGGATGTTCATCGTGGAAATGGTCATCTTCACCGTCTTCCTGGTGGCCCTGACGCTGACACCGAACTTCGTTCTCCTGGTCATCTTTCTGTTCGGTGCCGGGTTGGCGCTGGGTTGCGACTATCCCACCGCGCACATGGTCATCTCGGAAAGCATCCCGACGCGAAAGCGGGGACAACTGGTGCTCAGCGCCTTCGCATTTCAGGCGGTGGGAGCACTCTTCGGCACGCTGGTCGGATTCGTCATCCTCTACGGGGATCCCGAAGTCGGCGCCTGGAGGTGGATGTACGCCACCGCGATCGTGCCCGCGATCCTGGTCATCATCGGGCGCTTCTTCGTCACCGACAGCCCGCACTGGCTCGCCTCTCAGGGGCGGACCGCCGAGGCCGAGCGTGAAACCGTCCGGCTCCTGCGACGCCGGCCTCCGTACCCGAAGAGGGTGTCCTTGAGGCACTCGCCGGAAAGTGATCCCGTCGCCCCCGACGACGAGGGCTACGCAGCGCTGTTCGGGACCAGACACCGGCGGGCGACGATCCTCGCCTCTGTTCCGTGGTTCCTTCAGGATCTGGGTACCTACGGGATCGGGATCTTCACACCCACGATTCTGGTGGCCGTGATCGGGGCCGAATCTCAGTCCCACACCCTCGCCGACACCATTCACAACGACCTTCTTGCCGCCGAAGGATCAGCACTGATGAACGTGCTTTTCGTGATCGGCATCGTCGTCGCGATCTTCTTGGTAGACCGGGTTGGCCGCATCAAGCTGCAGACCTTGGGCTTCATCGGATGCGCGGCGGGCCTGGGTCTTGCCGCTCTGTCCATCCGGCCCGGTGGTGGGCACAACATGGTGCTGCTCTTCGCCGGCTTCATGCTGTTCTACTTCATGACGAACCTGGGCCCCAATGCGATGACCTACCTGCTTGCCGGCGAGGTCTTCCCCACCCATCTGCGTGGCAAGGGCGCCGGGCTTGCCGCGTCGTTCGCCAAAGTCGGCGCTGTGCTGACCGCGTTCTTGTTTCCTGTTCTGCTCGACGAGATCGGCACGGCCGTCCTGCTGGCCATCCTGGTGGTTGCGTTCCTGCTGGGCGCCTATCTCACCGTCGCCTACCGGATCGAGACCACCGGGGTGAACCTGGAGCTGATCGGCGACTCCGAACCGGGGCGGTATCCGCTGGTCCCGCGCCGGGCCCACACCGATCCCGTTGCTAGCCCGACGGTGTGACCAGCCCGTAGTGCCCGCCTGGCCGAGCTGGCCGGCCGGCACCGGTTTCACTTTCGCCAGCCGATACCCGGTCGGCCCGGCACGGTAGGAGTAGGCGTTCACCGCCATGCGTCCGCAGGTATCAGCCGGTTGCAGAACCAGTCGCGGGCCAGCAGCGCAACCCGTTCGAGGGTGCCGGGTTCCTCGAAGAGATGGGTGGCGCCGAGAACGACGCGGAGCTCGCACTCGCCGGCCATCATCTCCTTTGCCCGTTGGTTCAATTCCAGTACCACGTCGTCACGTTCGCCCACGATCAGCAGTGTCGGCGCGTGTACCTTCCGCAACAGCTCGCCTGCCAGGTCCGGCCGGCCACCGCGGGAAACCACCGCCCCCACATTCACCCGGCGGTCAGCAGCGGCGGCCAGCGCCGCCCCGGCTCCGGTACTCGCCCCGAAGTAGCCGACCGGCAGCGCGGCGGTGTCGGGCTGGTCGGCCAGCCATCCGGTCACGTCGACCAGACGCTTGGCCAGCAATCCGATATCGAAGACGTTGGCGCGGTTGCGTTCCTCGTCGGGCGTGAGCAGGTCGAACAGCAGGGTGGCAAGTCCCGCCCGGTTGAGGACTTCGGCGACGTACCGATTGCGCGGGCTGTGGCGGCTGCTGCCGCTGCCGTGGGCGAACACGACGATCCCGCGCGCCCGCTCGGGGATGACAAGATGCCCGGCCACCGACGCCGACCCAGCCCTCACCCAGACTTCTCCGTCGCGCAACGGCCGGTCACCGTCATTTGCCTCGATCCTCCGGGCCCGCCGAAGCAGCGCGACCACCTCGTCGTCGGAGGTCTGGTCGAAGTTGCGGTACCCCTGCCCGACGGCGTAGAAGGACGCCGGAGTGTGTAGGCAAACCACCTCGTCGGCGTAACCGGTGAACCATTCGACGATGTCGTCGGCGCCGATGGGAACCGCCAACACCACTCGCCCGGCCCCCTGGGCGCGGGCCACCTGGCAGGCCGCTTTGGCCGTCGCGCCGGTCGCGACACCGTCATCGACGATCACCGCGGTCCGGCCGGCCAACGAGATCCGGTTGTGCCCCGGTCGAAACAGTGCCGAGCGGCGCGTCACCTCCGCCCGTTGCGCTGTTTCGACGGCGGCCATCTGTTCTTCGGAAACCCCTACTTGCCGGACCACGGACTGGTTGATCACCCGCACATCACCTTCGCCTACGGCGCCGAAGGCAAGTTCCGGCCGCGATGGCACACCCAACTTGCGCACCACCAGAACATCCAACGGCGCCCGCAGCGCACGGGCCACCTCGAAGGCCACCGGAACCCCGCCCCGAGGCAGTCCCAGCACAACGACATCCTGCCCGCGCAGCGATTCCAGCCGCTCGGCCAGCTGACGTCCGGCGTCGACGCGGTCGTCGAACAGCCTCATCTCCCCAGTGTCCCTCAGCACCGCCGCGCACTGAAGGGCCAGATGGCCACTCCTGCGGGGACCAAGGCCTCCTGACCGCCAGCGCTCGCGAGCCGGGTGCCACCGTGGGCTCCGGCGAATCTCCTTCTACCGCAAGGGCTATTCGTTGGGCGGCACGGGATCCGACGCTGAGCCGACCGCGCCGAGCCGCCCGATCTGTTCGGCCATGAACTCCAAGGTCTGCCCGATGGTCTTGAAGGCGACCTTCGGGTCCAGGTCGTGGTAGATCGCGGTCACGATCGTCGGCAATGTCAGGGCCGCGTCGGGGTAGTCACGGACGTCGATTCGGGCGGCAGCCTCGTCGGCAGGCACGCCCCGGTCGAAGAGCGTGGCCGCGTTGTCGTACAGATGGGACCAGAACGCCTTTCCGGTCTCCACGGCTGCTGTGATCGCTTGGCCGCGAAGCACCGGCCCATGTCCGGCGACGACGACGTCGGCATCGAACGAGCGGATGCGTTCCAGGGCGGCGATCCAGTTGGCCACCGACCCCGACCAGACGATCTTGACGATGTCACGGGTCAGCAGATCCCCGGCGAAGAGCACCTTCTCGGCCGGGATGTAGGCGATCGCATCGCCGACCGTGTGGGCCGGACCGAGCTCATACAGCTCGACGTCCAAAGTGCCTACCCTCAGGGACTTCTCACCGTGGAACACAGTGTCGGCCCCTCGCACCCGCACCGGGCGAAAATCGAATGACCGCCCCAGCTCGGCGAGCGGATGCAGCGTCGAATCTGGGTTCTTGGCCTCGTCGAACGCCGCGGCGGTGTGATCCGCTTGGTCCTGGGTCATCAACTCGCCGGCCGCGCTGGTCGCTATGACCTCCGCGTCAGCCGGGAAGAGCTGGTTTCCGAAGATGTGGTCGCCGTCGCTGTGCGTGTTGAACACGTAGCGCACCGGCGCCGACTCGGTGACCGGGCCGGCGGCATCGAGAAACTCCCCCGCGTGGTGCAGGTCGTAGAGCGTATCGACGACCATGGATTCGCCCTCGCTGACGACAAGACCGGCGTTGGACAGCCCGAATCCGGTACTGCCCGAGACGTAGGCGTACACCCGGTCGCTGAGTTCGACGATCCCCTTGGTGAATGGAGGTGATTCCACAGCCTCGGCCTACCTTTCGATGGTCGGTGGCGCTGATCGCTCGGCTTCGGGTTGGATGCCCAGCGTCTTGACGAAGAGCGAAGTCATCAGGTAGTGCCCGACCAGCAGAACGATCTCCGCGATCTCGTCGCGTGAATAGTGCCCTTCGACGATCCCGACGTCGGGCGGATCGCCGTGCGCACCGGCGACGAGCCGATCCACGAACAGCATCAGCGCGTCGAGGTCCGCACTGCCGACCCGGTCAGACCTGGCCAGCACCTTGTCGATGGTGTCGTCCGGCACACCGCATGCCCGCGCCTGCGGTACGTGGTAGAAGAGCTCATAAGCGGTGCCGGTCACCGCGCCCACCCGCAGGATGACCAGCTCCCGCACTGGCGCGGTCAGCCAACCGTCATGAAATGAACGCCCCAGCGACAGGTAGGGAACTGCGCTGGAGCGCGTCATCAGCAGTCCCCGGGTCAGGTCGATCGGGAGTGTGTCATAGACCGCGCGCTGATCGGGGCTCAGATCCTCGAGCGCAGGGATGAACTCGGGTGCCACGGCCCCACCTC
The DNA here is from genome assembly GCA_964513475.1 of uncultured Mycobacterium sp. GTDB lineage: Bacteria > Actinomycetota > Actinomycetes > Mycobacteriales > Mycobacteriaceae > Mycobacterium. The sequence goes on from CAZEMS010000051.1 coordinate 9,642, forward strand.
CCGGAATCCGGATCCTCAATCATGCTGTGCACCAACCGTATGCCAGGGGCTACCAGGCGCAGTGACCAACGAGTTGATTCCCGACCACCGCCGACACCATCGACATAAACTCGCAGCACGACCTCTGTTCGCGATTGCCCGGGCTGTTCCGGCAGTATCGCGGGAGGTGAGAGAGGGCGAGATGGGTTCGACCCGTTCATCGGCGCTGCCTCCCAGCCGGGTGGCAGCGCTGGCGGTCGCTCTGGGTATCGGGGCGGCGATTGCCGCCCTGCCTCAGGTCGCGGCCGCCGACACCGCCGGATCGGGAGATTCGACCGGTTCAACCTCATCGAGCCCGTCGCCGTCCGCAGACCCCGGTGCGACGCCCTCCGATGGTGATGCGGCCGGCGACGTCGCCGACGGTGGAAGCTCAGCGGTCGATGACTCGCCGGCCGATGAGGCAGCCGACGCCGGCTCGAGCCGCGGTGCTGCCAGTGCCGTCGGTGACCCAGCTGAGATCGCCGAGGTCGCGGAGCTTGCCGATGCCGGTGACGACGCGGACCTGGGCCTAGCCACGAGCGCCGATGAGGAATCCGGTACGGATTGCGAGACCGACTCAGGGGCATCGGGTCCGGCCGGATCGGCTGGCAGGAGCTCGGGTTCGCCGGATGCCATGCACGAGCTAGAGATAACCCCGGAGCCAGCACCGGAACCCGATGGTGCTGATGCCGTTGCCGAGCTGGCGCCGGCGATCGATGGGGACGAGCAAGCTGCGGCACCGGCGGCGGCGGTGGCCGCAGACGAAGGCGCGGCGCATCCGGCAACGGCCACAACACAACCGTTGGCGCCGACGACACCTGCGAAGCCTTCGGTGTCGCACCCGGTGTCGGACCCGGTGGCAGACCCGGTGTTGTCGCGGCTGGGGTTGTCGTCCGACGCCGGCTCCGATGCCCCGGTGGCGTTGCCGTTGGCTTGGACTGCGGCAGCGGCCGCGCGCCGTGAGCTCGGTGGTGCGGGCACCGCCGAAGCCACCCCGGGCCCCGCGGCTTCCAGCTTCGGGCCGGGGTCGATCTGGAGATTCTTGTTCGGTGACGGCACAGCGCAGAACCCCAACGCTGGAATTCTGATCGGCAACGGTTTCAGCTATGACGCCGAGACCTGCCCGGGCATCAGCGCCTGTGACGGCGGCAACGGCGGCTTGCTGTTGGGCAGCGGCGGCAACGGTTACAACGGCGGCAACGGCGGCTCGGCGGGCTTCTTCGGCGGCGGCGGCGACGGCGGCGCCGGTATCCCCGGCGGTCACGGCGGCGCCGGCGGCCGGGGCGGGTTGTTCATGGGCAACGGCGGCAACGGCGGCGCCGGCGGGGCCGCCGTTCTCCCGTCCGTGGATGGCGGCGACGGCGGCGACGGCGGCGACGTCGGCATCTTCTCGGTGCTGGGCAGCGGCGGCGACGGCGGGGTTGGCGGGGCCGGCGCCGACGGCGCCGACGTCGGGCCGATCGGTCCCAGCGATGATGACGTCACCGTCGGCGGAGCGGGCGGTCAGGGCGGGTTCGGCGGCCACGGCAGCCTGGTCTGGGGCTCTGGCGGTGACGGCGGCGACGGAGGGTCCGGCGGGGCCGGTGGTCGCGGCGGAGCCAGCGCCGGCGGTGACGGTGGGGTGGCCGGGGACGCCGGCCGGGCCCGGGTCCTGTTCCTGTTTGCCAGCAACGGCACGGACGGGAACGACGGCGCCAGCGGCACCAGCCTCGACAACTTGCTGGTGTACTTCCTCGACGACACAACCCAGACGACGAACACGCCAACGGGCTACGGCGTGATCGGCGAGTTCAGCGCTGCGGAGCGAAAGACCCTCACTGACGCCGGCCGGGTCGTCGGCGAGTCGGTTGCGTTCTGGAACAACGACAGCGCCGAGGGCTACAACCTGTGGCCCTTCATCGAGCACCTCTTCACGTCATCGGACCCGGTGGCTGAGGGCGACAAGGTGATGTTGGCGAAGGAGATTCTGTCCTCGGTGATGCAGTATCCGGGTTTCGGCCCCAACGATGAGTTCCCCTGCCCCGATGAGGGCGCCCCGACGAGTGCGGGCGGATATGTCTTCTGGGCACAGGATTTCGAGTTCGCGCCCGGAAATGCGCCGACCGACGAGGTCTACGCGGGTGTGCTGGCCGTGATGTGGGCCGGCAAACAGATCCTTGGCGATTCCATGAAGATCTACCCGGTGCCGGCGAGCAGCATCTTCAAGACCCTGGGCAGTGACACCATGGGGGCGTATAACTCCGGCAACATCATCAGCGGTGACGGGACGACGCCCTACCTGACATCGCTGGGCCTCATGAACCTGCCCACCACGAATCCGGCGCCGGGCTGGGACGGCGAATGGAACTTCCTGTCACTCGCCTACGCCAACGGCCTGATCGATGGGTTCTTCGGCCAGCAGTACAACTCGAACTACACCGGAGAGGTCACCCCGGATACGCGGCCGTTCTACTCGGCCGACCTGCCCTACGCGCTGATGTCGGCCTACGCGGACCCGCCGCAGGTGGCGACTGGCGGCCCCTGGGACTCGCACTACGACGGCGACATCCCGTTCCATGCGGGCGTCTGGTGGAACGCCGCCGTGGATCCGAACTGGGGCCAGCCAGCCTCGACCAACCAGAAACTGAAGCCGACGCAGGCTCCGCTGCCGACGGTGCCGCAGTAGGTCCTGACCTGTCATCGATACTGCCGCCGTGAACGACGTCGACCGCTGGCTCGAACGCGCGGCACGCAAGCGCAATCGCACGGTTTCGCTGTACTCGAGTCTGCTCACCGGCAGGATCTTCGGGTACTTCCAATATCGGCTGCGGTACCCGCTGCTGCTCGCCACGGCGAGATTCGCCGTCCACGTCGCCGAGTTCTTCCTACTGCTGTCGAGCCTCGGCGGAGTGGCGACGTTCACCATCATGATCTTGCGCATCGGCAGCGTGATCATCGGCGGCGGATGGTGGGGACTCCTCGAGATCATGCGCGAGCGGCTCAGAGCGTTCGCGAGGTCCGGAGATCGCGAAGCCGGCGAGCGCGAAATGGGCAGCTGGCTTGCCCTGGCGGTGATCTCGGCCGTGATCCTCACGATCGTCGTCGGTGTGGCGGTGGCGCTCACACGCCCGTCCGGCCCCGATCCGGTCGCGAACCTGTACGCATTCCTGGTCGTCGTCGAGCTCGCGATCAGTCTCCCGGTACGGGTGCTGCACTCCGGCATCTTCGCCACACGCCGCGTCTATCGACCGATCTGGTCACTGTTCGCGCCCATCGTTGTCCAGCTGGGCGTGCTCGGCGTGGGCTTCTACTACTACCCCACCGCCGCGATCATCATCGCGATCACGGTGTCGAATGCGATCGGAATCTGGATCACCGTCCACTATTCACTCGGTGCGTACCGATTGATGGGGCTCTGGCCGCGCTACGGCACGACCGCTCGGGACTTCCTGCGGCGGCTTCCCAAGATCCCGCTATGGGACGGATTCCTGGCCACGCTGTCCGGAGTCGGTCTACGCCTCGACGCCGTCCTCGTGCTCGGAATCGTCGGCATCTACGGGACGGCCACCCGGGCCTTCGACCTCACCGCCGGCGTTGCCGCCTGGCGGCACATCGACACCTTCCAGTTCTTCTACCTGGTGCTGCCCCTGTTTCGCGGAACATACGAGGGTGCGGGCATCTTCTACTTCGATTTCGTCCGGTTGCGCTCGGTGCCGGCCTTGCGCGAGTTCCGGGTCCTGTTCTTCCACCGACTCTTGTTGATATCCCCGCTGATCGCACTCTTCTACTGGGCACTGGCCGCCGCGCTCGGCGTGCTGTTTCTGCACGACGTCCCCATCACCTTCCTGTTCGCCCTCATACCGCTGTTCGCGGTTCGCAGCGTGATCGGGATCTACCAGATGCGCCTGTTCGCCGAGGGCCGCTTCGATACCCACCTGGCCACGATGGCCTTCCTGGCCGGCTTGTTGTGGCTGGTGTGGATCGACGCCGATCCGGCCTCCGATCTCGTCGAAATCACCGCCGCGATGATCACGCAACTCATCGTCCTGATCAACCTTCAGCACCTGAAGGACCGCCGACCACCCCCGCTTCCCACCTTGCTTACGCTGCGCGACTGGATGCTCACGCTTGCCAAAGAACCAGGGCCGGTGCAGGTCGGCACCGTCTCGATCGCGCAATCGATCACGCCGAAACAGAGATCAGCCGCATTGGAGGTGATGCAGCAGACCTTCGACGGAAAAGGCCGTCTGGCTTTCCGGTCATCGACAACCCTGGTCTACTTCGAGCGCTCCCCCGTCGGTGTTCCCGCAGAACGAGCTCAGCGTGAATCTCCCCCGGAATCTGACCCGGAATCTCACCGGGCTTCTCACGTGGCGCTGCAAGCCATCACCGGCGGAGCCGCGAACCGCGCCACTTCCCTGCGAGCACCGGTGACCAACGGCCGCGATGCGCTCGACCAGATCATGACCGACGGATGGATTAAGCCGGTTGACACACGGATTCGGCTCGAAAGCCTGACTTCGCTGCGCTCCGAGTTCCAGGCGCTGTTCGCAGCAGGCATCGCCTTCGACGTGAGAACGCTCGAAGGAAAGCGCGACATGCGAAACCTCGAACCGAGTCTGCTGGCCAGAGCGCTACCGACGGCGATGGCAAGTCTTGAAGACGGTGCCACCGTGGTCCTGGTGTCCGACCGCTGGGTTACACCGATCCATCAGCGCGGAAGGTTGCGCCTACTGCTGGTTCTGCCGCCCGATCCCGCGCCGGAAGCGTTCAAGACCTGGCTGCAGACCGTGAAGGCCTGGAACCTCGGCGGCGGGGGCAACCATGGCTGAACCCGTCGACATCGAGCGACGACTGGCCGACCCGAAGACCTACGAGGACACCATCCTGCGGATTTTCACCAAGAAGAGTCAGCGCGGCCAGGCCTTCGATGAGGTCAGTGAAGGGATCACGTACTTCAGCACGGTGACCGAACGGCGAAGCCTGTCCCGGGCGATCGCTCGCAGCGTCGTCAAGGGCGGATACCGGCCGCAGCCGGTCGACCTTTGGCTACTCGAAAGCGAGGGCAAGAGTCGCGCCGCCCACACACCCGCCTTCGTCGACCACGTCGTGGGATCCACGCTCTTTCAGCTTCTTTCGCACAACGCGCGCTGCTACGGCCTCCCCGGGATCTATTCCTACCTACCTGGTACCACCAACGTCGCAGCCGCCCGGGCGCTTGCCGGGTACGTCCGCGCTCATCGCCGCCGAACGGGGCCCAAGGGGCCACCGCTTCATGTCCTGCAATCCGACTTCGAACACTACGGAGATCAGCTCCCGCTCGGCCCCGACGCGGCCCTCTGGCACATCCTGCGGGAGGTCGCGACGCTGGGCAATCCCGACGGCGGCCTCAAACCGCACACCTGGGACCTCATCACCTCGCTTGTCCGCCCCGTGGTGAGGGATTCGGAGGGCGCGCAGTTCACCCGCCTCTACGGCACCGCTCTGGGAACCGCCCTGGTTCCGCTGCTGGGGAATCTGGCGGTCCTGCCGATGGACGAGGCGATCCTGCAGGTCGACGGGATCTTCTACGCGCGCTACAACGATGACTTCATCCTGGCCCACCCGGATCTGAGCGCACTGCAGGAGGCGGATCGACGCATCGATTCCCTCCTCGACCACCTGGGTGTGAAGCGCAAACTCACCAAGGAGCGCCGTACCGCCCTCAGCGCCATTGGCCACCCGTCCGCCGATGATCCCGACTATCACGGGCACAACAGGATCGACTTCCTCGGTCTGTCCGTCAGCCATTCCGGCACGATCGCCCCCGCTCCGCATCGACTACGCCGCTTCGTCGGACGCATCACCGGCCGCATCGACGCGACCGCGCCCGTCCTCTCCGAGCTGCCGGTCGCCGAGCGGGCGCGCCACCTGGTGGCGACCACGAACGTCATGCTCGACGTGAACAGCCCGTTCGCTGTCTCGGGTCTGTCCGCGCTACTTGACACGACAACGAATCGGGGAACCCTCAAGGACCTGGACTTCCGGATCACGCGAAAGATCGTCCAGGTCGCGACCAGGCGGCCGGGGGTGCGCGGTTTCCGTCAGCTGACGCCCGCTGTGCTGCGGGACGACATGGGATTGGTGTCGCTGGTACGGCTGAGGAACCTGCGGTGACCGACCTTGCGCTGGCCGGACCTTGCGATGACGGGGGCCGTGCGGCACCATCGTCGTAGGGGGCGCGGATCCCGCCTTTGCGCGGCTGCTGCGAGGGACCAAAGAGGCTGCGGCTTTCAGTCCTTCACTTTTTCGTTTTTTCCCGCGCCCTCCCCTGTCTGCGCCCATACCCCGCAGAGCCGGGGTGCCAGGATGGATTGGTGACGGAGCGGGATCGAGACGAATCGGGGAAGCCACGCAGCAGCCGTCCGCGTGATGCGCTTGGCCGGCCCCTACCGCATGGCAGCCCGGGACAGCCGCGCATTCCCGACGATCTACAGCTGTCCGCGGCGGATTCACTCCGTTATGCCCAAGAGTTACTGGACGAGGGCTTGGCATTCTCAGCGCACGAGGTGCTCGAGGCGGCATGGAAGAACGCTGCCGCTGACGAGCGGGAGATGTGGCGGGGGTTGGCGCAGCTGGCGGTCGGCATCACCCACGTCCAGCGCGGCAATACCACCGGAGCGGCCGCCCTGCTCGACCGGGCGGCTGACCGGCTCGCACACGCACCCCGTCCGGCGCCCCACGGGGTGGCAGACCAGAGCCTGATCGGCTACGCGCGCACCCTCGCTGCCGATCTGACCCACGGCAGCGGCATCGCCGCGGACCGGCTGCGGCCACGACTGCGCCGCGACCCCGCCTGACCGATTTCGCTTAGGGACGTCCCCGACGACGACACGACGATCTGGCCGGCGATTTTGAGACGGCGTGTGCCGCGGAGTACATTTCCCGCGGCCGTTGACGATGCAAGCAGACCCTGAAGGCAGCAAATGCACACCCACCAGAGGACTCGCACATTGTCGGCTGGTCGGCAACGCAGCCGGCGCCCGCAGCGCACTGCCCGCGTGCTGCGACCGATCGCCGGCCAGTGCTTCGAGATCGACGTCCGGTACGTGGACGGTCAGTGGGTCATCCGGGTTCCCGAGATCGATGATGTGACGCACGCCAGCCGGCGCGGCGCCGTCGAGTCGGCCGCACGTGAGTGCATCGCAGCGCGCACCGGCATTCCAGTCGGCTACGTGTCGGTGTGGGTCCGCGACTAGCCGATCTTCACCGCCGAGCGTGTGGGTTGTCATCGGACGCACTGGCGGTTTGCATTCAGAAGCCCCACACTCGGCGAGGTCACACCGCTCGGTGCGAGTATCGGACGTCACACACCGAGAAACAAGACTCGACACCCCGGGCGGGTGCAGTATGGGTCCAGAGCCCGGGATCGAACCGAGGGAAAGCCGGTCGGCATGAACGAGTTGAAGTATCTGGAACTGCACGGTGATCGGGTCGCCTTCCGCGACGTCGGTACCGGGCCCGAAACGCTGGTCCTCATCCACGGTATGGCCGGCAGCTCAGAGGCTTGGCGCGAGGTGATCCCGCAGCTGTCCCGCAGGTACCGCGTGGTGGCACCGGACCTGCTCGGCCACGGGAAGTCCGACAAACCGCGGGGGGACTACTCTCTTGGCGCGTTCGCGGCCTGGCTGCGTGACCTGCTCGACGAGTTGGGTGTCACCCAGGCGACGATCGTGGGCCATTCACTCGGCGGCGGGGTGGCCATGCAGTTCGTCTACCAGCATCCCGACTACTGCCAGCGCTTGGTGCTGATCAGTAGTGGCGGGCTCGGCCCCGACGTCGGGTGGACGCTGCGTCTGCTCTCGGCTCCAGGGGCCGAACTGATCCTGCCCATCATCGCGCCGCAGCCGGTGCTCGACGCCGGCAACAAGGTTCGCTCGTGGTTCGACCGCGCGGGAATTCGATCACCGCGTGGCGCCGAGATGTGGCGGGCATACTCGTCGCTTTCCGACGCCCGGACCAGGCAGGCGTTCCTGAGGACCCTGCGTTCGGTCGTCGACTACCGCGGCCAAGCCGTCAGCGCCCTGAGCAAACTGCACGTGACCTCGGACCTACCCAGCATGACCATCTGGGGAGACCGCGACAACATCATCCCGGTGGACCACGCGCACGCGGTGCACGCCCTGCGGCAGGGCAATCGCCTCGAGGTACTACCGGGCGTTGGGCACTTTCCACAGGTCGAGTGCCCGACCGAGGTGATCGACTTGATCGATGATTTCATCGCCTCGACCAGTCGCGCCGAAGCCGAGTCGATAGCCGACACGGCGGCACCTAGTTCCTGAGCGCGGAACCCGAACGCAGGACCTGAGCGTGGGTCCTATGCGTTGACCCGTGGTCCACGGCTGCAAATCCAGCTTCGTGGCGATCTGCCAACGGAATTCTCTTCTCCAAAAACAGCGCTACCCAGGATTCCATTGTGGAAATGTAAATAGCTGCGGAATCGCTTGCGCAGCCAGGAAACATCGTTAATGGTTTACCCACAAATCTGATCCTGCGGACCAACCGTCCCGCCACCAGCCACAGGAAGGACCCGAAGCTGACCGGTACACACGCCACCGCCACCGATCACGCCGCGGATCATCAGGGCCCGCATCCGGGCGGCGGTGCGCCCGTCATCGAGATCGACCACGTCACCAAGCGGTTCGGCGATTACGTGGCGGTTGCCGACGCGGACTTCACCATCTCCTCCGGAGAATTCTTCTCGATGCTGGGTCCATCGGGTTGCGGCAAGACGACCACATTGCGGATGATCGCCGGCTTCGAGAGTCCTACCGAGGGAGCGATCCGGCTCGAAGGTGTCGACGTCTCGCGGGTGCCGCCGCACAAGCGCAACGTCAACACCGTGTTCCAGCACTACGCCCTCTTCCCTCACATGTCGGTGTGGGACAACGTCGCCTACGGGCCACGCAGCATGAAGATCGACAAGACAATCGGGAAGGGCGAGGTACGGCGTCGGGTCGACGAGCTGCTGCGGGTGGTTCGGCTCACCGACTTCGCCGAACGCCGACCGGCGCAACTCTCCGGCGGCCAGCAGCAGCGGGTGGCTCTGGCCCGCGCCCTGGTCAACTATCCGAGCGCGTTGCTGCTCGACGAGCCGCTCGGTGCCCTGGATCTCAAACTGCGCCAGGTCATGCAGTTCGAGCTCAAGCGCATCCAGCGCGAGGTCGGCATCACGTTCATCTACGTGACGCACGACCAGGAGGAGGCGCTGACGATGAGCGACCGCATCGCGGTGATGAACGCCGGCAACGTCGAACAGATCGGCACTCCCACCGAGATCTACGACCGGCCGGCGACGGTGTTCGTCGCCAGTTTCATCGGGCAGGCGAACCTCTGGGCGGGGCGGCAGACCGGCCGGGCGAATCGCGACTACGTCGAGATCGACGTTCTGGGAACGACTTTGAAGTCGCGGGCCGGAGACACAACGATCGAGCAGGGCGGATGCGCCACGTTGATGATCCGGCCCGAACGGGTGCGGGTCTCGATGGACGTCCCGACCGGCGACGTTGCCACCGTGCGCGCCACCGTCACCGACCTGACGTTCCAGGGTCCCGTCGTCCGGCTCTTGCTGGCCGCCCCGGACGACTCGACGATTGTCGCTCACGTCGGTCCGGAGCAGAGACTTCCGATGCTTCGCCCTGGTGATCAGGTCCAGGCCTGTTGGTCACCGGACGCCTCGCTGATACTGCCCGCCACCGACCTCCCGACCAACGAGAATCTCCAGGAGATGCTCGAAAACTGCTGACCGCACCGCGCACCCACGAAAGGCACAGACGCCATGGCCAATGACATCGAGCGAGACCACCCACTGCTCTCCCGAGCGGCGACCAACCGGACCAGCCGCCGGCGGTTCATCGGCGGTGGTGCCGCCGCGGCTGCAGCGCTGACGCTGGGCCCGTCCTTCCTCGCCGCCTGCGGCTCCGACAGCACGACCGCCGGCGACGGTTCCGCCGAGGGAACGCTGCGGATCTCCAACTGGCCGCTGTACATGGCCGATGGTTTCATCGAGGAGTTCCAGAAGGCCACCGGCATCATGGTGGACTACAAAGAGGACTTCAACGACAACGAACAGTGGTTCGCCAAGGTCAAGGAGGCGCTGGCGCGAAAGCAGGACATCGGGACCGACCTGGTCATCCCGACGAACTTCATGGCCGAGCGGCTGCACCGATTGGGCTGGCTCAACGACATCAGTGACGCGGGCGTACCGAACAAGAAGAACCTGCGCCCGGACCTGCTCAACGCCGCCATCGACCCCGGCCGCAAGTACAGCGCTCCCTACATGTCTGGGCTGGTCGGCATCGCCTACAACCGCGCCGCGACCGGCCGAGACATCACCAGCGTCGACGACATGTGGGATCCGGCGTTCAGCGGCCGGGTGAGCCTGTTCTCCGATGCCCAGGACGGTCTGGGCATGGTGATGCTGTCGCAGGGCAACTCACCGGCGGACCCCACGATGGCCACCGTGCAGCAGGCCGTCGACCTGGTTCGCGAACAGAAGGACCGCGGTCAGATTCGGAAGTTCACCGGCAACGACTACGCCGATGACCTGGCCGCCGGCAACATCGCCGTCGCCCAGGCGTACTCCGGCGACGTGGTGCAGTTGCAGGCCGACAACCCGGACCTTCAGTTCGTCGTCCCGGAGGCCGGCGGCACCGACTTCGTCGACACCATGGTGATCCCGTACACGACGCGGAACCAGAAGGGGGCCGAGGTCTGGATCAACTACGTCTACGACCGGAGCAACTACGCCAAGCTGGTCGCCTACACCCAGTTCGTGCCGGTGCTCTCGGATATGACCGAAGCGCTGAACAAGGTGGACCCGGGCGCGGCTAACAACCCGTTGATCAATCCGCCGCAGGAGACGCTGGACCGGGTGAAGAGTTGGCCGGCGCTCACCGACCAGCAGAATCTGGAATTCAACACCGCGTACGCCGCCGTCACCGGCGGCTAGCCAGATGGCCGGCGTAGCCACCAGCGGCAGGCAGCGGAGCAAGATCGCTCCGTACCTGATGATCCTGCCGGCGCTCGCCTACCTCGCGGTGTTCTTCGTGGTGCCGATCATCGCGCTGGCACGCACATCGCTGTCTTCGGCCAGCGGTTCGGTGTATCTGCCGACGCTGACCTTCGCGTGGGATTTCGGCAACTACCTCGACGCCTTCCGCACCTATCAGGACCAGATCATCCGATCGTTCGGCTACGCACTGGTGGCCACCGTGCTCTGCCTGGTGCTGGCCTTCCCGCTGGCCTACGTGATCGCGTTCAAGGCCGGCCGGTACAAGAACCTGCTCCTGGGCCTGGTGATCCTGCCGTTCTTCGTGACGTTTCTGATCCGCACACTGGCCTGGAAAACGATCCTGGCCGACGAAGGATGGGTGGTCGAAGCGCTGGGCTCGATCGGTCTGCTGCCCAGTGAGGGCCGGCTGCTGTCGACGAGCTGGGCAGTGATCGGCGGCCTGACCTACAACTGGATCATCTTCATGATCCTGCCGCTCTACGTCAGCCTGGAGAAAATCGACCCGCGTCTGATCGAGGCGTCACGGGATCTGTACTCGTCGGCCTCCCGCAGCTTCAGAAAGGTGATCCTGCCGCTGTCGGTACCCGGAGTGCTGGCCGGCAGCATGCTGGTGTTCATCCCGTCTGTGGGCGACTTCATCAACGCCGACTATCTGGGTAGCACCCAGACCACGATGATCGGCAACGTCATCCAGAAGCAGTTCCTGGTCGTCAAGGATTATCCGGCCGCGGCCGCGCTGAGCTTTCTGCTGATGGCACTGATCCTGGCGGGTGTGCTGCTCTACACCTGGGCGCTTGGCACCGAGGACCTGGTATGACGACGCGATGGGGCGATCTTTCGCTGCGGATCGTCGCCGGCCTGGTGCTGCTGTATCTGTTCTTGCCGATCTTCGTGATCGTGCTGTTCTCGTTCAACGACCCTGCCGGCAAGTTCAACTACACCTGGCAGGGCTTCACGCTGGACAACTGGGCCGACCCGTTCAAGTACCCGGCCCTGACGGACGCGTTGAAGATGAGCCTGAACGTCGCGGGTGTATCCACGCTCGTCGCGCTGGTGCTGGGCAGCCTGGTGGCGGTGGCGCTGGTGCGGCAGCGGTTTCGGGGCCGGCGGGCGGTGGACACGTTTCTGGTGCTGCCGCTGACCGCACCCGAGGTGGTGATGGGCGCATCGCTGCTGGTGCTCTTCCTCGACCTGGGTTGGGCGGCAGGCTATACCACGATCCTGTTGGCGCACATAGCATTCGAGATCAGCTTCATCGCCATGACGGTGCGGGCTCGGGTGCGCGGGTTCGACTGGACACTGGAGGACGCCTCGATGGACCTGGGGGCCAGCCCCACCCGCACCTTCTTCAAGGTGACGCTGCCGCTGATCGTGCCGGGCATCGTTGCGGCGGCGATGCTGTCGTTCGCGCTGTCACTCGACGACTTCATCATCACCTACTTCGTCAGCGGGTCGACGGTGACCTACCCGCTCTACGTCAACGCCGCGGTGAAGGCGGCGGTGCCCCCGCAGATCAACGTGCTGGCGACCGGCATCCTGGTGGTCAGCCTGCTGCTGTTGGTGCTGGGAACCCTGTATCGGCGCAAGCGAATTGACGCCTGACCCGGCGCCTGGTGTCGACGGACCAGAGCCGGGTGCACCCGGGACACTGCTGATGGCTGGCGCAGTTGCGCCCCCTCGCAGACGTCGCATCCGCGGCCGTGGTGGCAGCCCGGGCAGCGTAGCCAGGCACGCCTTCCGGCGTCGGCGCTCGGGTCGATCGGCATGCGGAACCCCATGGCCGTCGACCGTGCAGTATTAGGTAACCATTACCTAATGCCCGTACCACCTGGTTCCGGCCCTGGGGCGGCGGGGGCGGACCGTGCGCGCAGCCAATCCCGCTGATCCAGAACGAAAGCCGCGTCGACCACGGCACCGTGCCCGGGCACGAACAGACCGTCGGGCCCGCCCGCCGCCAACACCCGGTCCAGGGTCGCCGGCCATGCCGCCAGGTCGGAGTCCGAATCGATCGCCGGGTCGGCGGACTCCTCGACCAGGTCGCCGCAGAACACCACCGTCGGCACGGCATCGTGGGCACCGGATGCCGCCACGATCAGGTCGTGGCCCGTGTGTCCGCCACCCGGGTGGCTCACGGTTGCGCTCACCTCTCCCAGATCGATCACCGCCTCCGGTACCGGATGCCGGGGAATACGCAGCGCGCCCAGGGCGCGGTCGATCTCGGCCGGGTCTGCACCGTGACCTACGGCCGCTGATCGCAGTGATGCGGCCTCGTCGGCCATCACCTCGACCACCTCTAACGCACAGTAGATCTCGGCGCCTGCGAACACCGAGCTGCCGAGGATGTGGTCGAAATGCTTGTGGGTCAACACGACATGACCGACCGGTCTGGGTGTCAGTGCCCGGATGTCGTCGCGGATCGCCTCTGCCTCGGACAGTGTGGACCCGCTGTCGACGAGCAACGTGCCCGTCGAACCTAACACCACGCCGACGGTGACATCGAGGAAAGGCAGGCGGCACCGCAGCACCCGGGCGGTCAACCGCTCCCACGCGAAGTTCACTGAACCAGTATCGGGGCGTATCGGCTACCGGGCTGACAGAATCAACGGGTGGACCAACGAAACCGGGCGGACGGCGAGCGTTGGGACCCAGACCGCGACGAGACGGAAGTCCAACGCCTGGACCGTAACTGGGGCAGTCTTCTGCAGGAGCTGCGCGTGACCCAGACCGGCGTGACGCTGCTGACCGGTTTTCTGTTGACGCTGCCGTTCCAGGACCGCTTCATCGAACTCGACGCGGTCATGCGCGTCGTCTACCTGTTGACCGTCGCCTGCTCCATCGGATCGACCGTGTTTCTGGTGGCGCCCGTCCCCATGCATCGGGTCTTGTTCCGGCGTCGCCAGCTCGAGACGTTGGTCGAGGCGTCGCACGGCTTCGCGCTGACCGGGCTTGCGCTGCTGGGATTCGCGCTCGCCGGCGTGGCAATGCTGATCTTCGAGGTCATTCTCGGTGCCGTCGCCGCCTGGATCGCCGGCGGCTGCACACTTGCGGTCATCGGCGCCCTATGGTTCGCCTGGCCACTGCGGCGGCGGTCCGCCTGAGGACTCTTTGCGCTCGCCTGGTTTGCCGAACGTGGCAGCGGGGAACTACCCGCTGCATGTTGATCCGTCGAATCGCACGTCCCATGTTGTCCGCGGTCTTCATCGTCCGAGGTATCGAGGCGCTGCGCAATCCTGAGCCGGCAGCCGATGCGGCGCAGCCGGCGATCGAGGGGCTGAGCAGGCTGCCCGACCCGATTGGCAGCAACGTGCCCTCGAACACCGAGACGGTGGCGCGAGTGAACGCAGCGGTCCAGATCGGCTGCGGTCTGCTACTCGCCGGCGGGATAGTGCCACGGGCGGCATCGGCAGCGCTGGCTCTGACTGTCCTACCGGGAAGCCTTGGCCGCCAGACGTTCTGGACCGAGATCGATTCGCAACGCAAAGCTGACCAGCGGCGCGAGTTCGCCACCGATGTGAGCCTGATCGGTGCCCTTCTCATTGCCGCAGCCGACACCGCAGGCCGGCCGTCGCTTGGTTGGCGGGGACGCCGTGCCGCCCACCAAGTGTCCGAGGCCGTCACTGCGGTTCTGCCGGACGGCGAATCGCATCCCGACAGCGCGGTCGCCGCGAGAATCGAGGACGCGCTGCACGCCGGGGCCGAACGCGGACGCGAACTGGCGCACTTGGCGCGCGAGCGAACCGTCGACCTGGCCGAGACGGCGCGAGCGGAGGCCAACAAGAAGGTGAAGAAAGCCAACAAGAAGGCCAGGAAGCAGGCGAAGAAGCGTGTGCCTTGACCTGTGGAGGATTCTCGGGGCATCGGGGACTCGGCCTGTGGCAGCCGCCGTTGCGGTACTTTTGGTTCACCCACCAACTCGGTCTGTCGCAAGTCGAGCCAGGAGCAACTCAGTCAGGAGTAACGATGACAGCAGGCAACTTCGAGCAGTATCCCGGTGA
Organism: uncultured Mycobacterium sp.; assembly: GCA_964513475.1. Lineage (GTDB taxonomy): Bacteria > Actinomycetota > Actinomycetes > Mycobacteriales > Mycobacteriaceae > Mycobacterium. Next base: position 24,687 of record CAZEMS010000051.1, read on the forward strand.
AGGGCAGTACGGGGGGCCTGGCGGCTATCCACCCCCGATGGGCCGTCAGCAACCGGGTGGCCTGGGCTTGCGTTTCGCCGCCCGGTTCATCGACGGCATCATCGTCGCCATCGTCAGCGGCCTGCTGGCCTTCGCGGTGAACGCGACGTCCAACATCATGGTGACCGGTTTGTTCTCCGGGCTGCTCACGTTCCTGTACTTCCTGCTCTTCGAGACGACGCAGGGCTGGACGCCCGGCAAGAAGCTGCTCGGGCTGAGCGTGCACGGACCCGGCGGCGCAGCCAAGCCCACCGCGCGGGAGTCGGCGATCCGCAACGCGTTCACCCTGCTGGCGATCATCCCCTACATCGGGGGCCTACTCGCGATCGCGGCGTACATCGTGATCGCGGTGACCATCAGCAACAGCCCGACCAAGCAAGGCAAGCACGACGAACTGGCCGGCGGCACCCAGGTCGTCAAGGGTTAGGTTGCGCGACTAGCTGCGCCTACAGCGGGTACAGGCGCTCCAGGTTGACCACTATCGCCTCTTGGGTGCTACGGGCGATCACCACCTCGGCGGGTTCGTGGGGATCCGGATTCTCCTCACGGTGGGGAAGATACGGCGGCACGAAGATGTAGTCGCCCGGCGCGGTGGCGATCCTCACTTCGCCCGTCCCGTCGTGATAGACGAACTCGGGGTGCCCCTTACGCACGAAGATCGCCGTCTCCGACTCGCCGTGGTGGTGGTCGGCCGATGCCGTGGCTGGCTCGACGTGGGTCTCGCCCATCCACAGCTTGTCCGACCCGACCCCGCTACCGGTGATGGCGGCGAGTCGCCGCATCCCTTCGGTCTGCGCGGTGCCGGCGTCCAGATCGCCGGCCCGCACATGGTGAACCCGCGCGGCGGACGGGGGCACGGCATCGCTCAGATCGGGATGAAATGCGTCGCCCACCACGATCTCCCGTCGTGCCCTAGTGGTGTGCGGATGTTGCTGTCGAGTGGCAGTGTTCGGTTGCCGAGCCGACCACGTCCAGCGACGGATTGCGGTCGAAGAAGCCGAACGGCTTGAGCCAGAACGACACCATGTCGACGGGCATCACCGGCCACTCTTCCGGACGGGTGATGTGATGGATGCCGAACACGTACCACATGACGACGTCGGTGTTCTCGATGGAGCGGTTGGCCTTGGTCCACTCCCCCAGACCTTGGTCAGTTGCCGACTGGTTGACGAACTCCCCGGCCGGCCAACGCTCCTCCGGATGGTTGGGCGTGACCCACAGGTTGTGTCCAATCACGTTGGCGCGCTGTAGGACCGGAGAAGCCGGATCGAACATCGCCGGGATCGCTCCGCCGGGCACAAGCTTGTACGCGGGATTCGTCCCAAGCCCGTTGACGACGTTGGTGTTGACCACCTTCCAGCCACGCTGTGTCGCGAAATCGACGTCCTGCTTCCCTTCCTCTTCGGTGCGCAGTGGCACACTGCGCTGAACCACCGCCAGTCCGTGCGGATTGTCAGGTCCGATCGGCTCGGCAAAGGACTCCGACATGAACACCGTGTTCTCGTCGCCGTCCACATCGAGATCCAGCCGGGCCACGATGAAATGCTGGTGGTAGGGCGCGTAGGTGCGCTGGTCGACCAGAGTGCCGTTAGGGTGCGGTTGACCCGGCGCCAGCGGAGTCGTCACCATGATGCCGGTGGCGCGCACCTCGCACTCGATGTTGCCGTCCTGGTAGAAGCGCCAGTAGACGAGGTACTCGTAGTTGGCCACGGTGACGTGGAACGAGACTGTCAGCCGCCGCATCCGGCGCACCTCTGCCCCGGAGACGTAGTCGACGTGCTTCCACAACACCGCGTTGTCTTCTTCGTGGATGCAGATGGCGTTGGTGATGGTGTACGGCTGGCCGTTGCTCTTGTGCAGCACCGCATCGAGGTAGCGGATCTCGCCCAGGCAGTCACACCCCAGTTCCAGCGAGGTGGTCATGAATCCCAGGCCCCACTCACCGATGTCGAACGCGGTACGACGGTAGTGGTCCACCGACGGGTCGCGGTAGGGCACGATCATCTCGGCAAACGAAAGCCGGTGTGCTACAGAACGATCCCGGTCCCCGTCACGGTAGCGAACAGTATGAAGGGTTAAGCCCTCCCGGTAGTTGAACCCGACCCGCATCGACCAGTTCTGCCATTGCAGCAGGTTGCCGTCCAACTGGAACGAGGGCCCCTCGGGCTGGATGATCTCCAACGGCTTGAGCGGTTCGCGCCGAGAGGCGGCACGAATGCGCTCGGGAATGTGGCGGGGCACGTACTCGCCCATGACCTGCGGCGCTTCCAAATCGCCGCCGGCGAACGGGCCGCTGTCCTCGATGCGTAGCAGTTCCATCGTGTTCAGATCGACCACGCAGTGCAGTCCGGTGATCAGGTGGGCGTACGGATTGGCGCCGGGAGCCTCTTTGCGCCAGATGTCCGACCATCCGAGGCGGCGGTCCCGGAACTCCGGCGGCGCGACCGCGTCGCCGTAGGTCCAGGTATCGACGAAGATGTTCTCCAGATCGGTGATGCCCCGGGTCGCCAGCGCGGCCACGACGTCGGGATGACACCGCAGCAGCTGGTCGCACTCGGTGAACTCGTCAACGGTGAAGTTGGCCTGCACTCCGGGGATGTGCTCGTGGGACTCGACGCGGTGCTCGGTCAGCGACACCACGGACTTGTAGGTGGCATTGGCCGCCCGCTGCAGGCTGGTCACCAGCGCTCGACGTGGCGGAGCCGCTCCGCCGGCCTCGAACTGACGCAACGCCTGCTTGTCGGGTTCGACCAGTTCGATGGCGGCGAACCGCCACCCCGGTCCGACGCCGTGTTCGCGACCCAGAATCGCCGTCACGGTGGCGAATTCATCACTAGAGAGTGGATCCAGAGGGTGTTTCACGCGCATAAGAGAACCACACCGGCCGCCGCCGCGCAGCGATTCACCCGCGCTGGTCAGCGGGAGGTCAGCGTGAAGCCTTCCCAGGCCTGTCTGCGATGCCCGTGCGGGTCTTGCTCGACCCGCGGATGGTGGTCGAAAACCATCACCGCGCGGTCATCCTCGGTATATGCCGGCCAGTCGATGCCGGGCACACCGTTGCGGCTGAAGGCGCGCCAACGCTCCTGCACTTCCCGGCTGACCCGGCGGGCCGACCGTCGATCGCCCGCCACTGTGAGCAATGCACCGAGCCGGGTGCGGTACACATCGAACACCGCCAGCAGTTCGGTGGCATGGGTAGCGCCCATTCCCGACCAATGCAGCGTCTTGGGCGCGTAGTCATAGCGGTACCGGTAGACCGGGGCGTGCCGGCTGTGCGCCTCGGCGATCTGCCAGGCGGCCGCGCCGAAGGTGAAGTCAGCGCCCAGCTCGACGCAGGCCCGCGGGCTCGGGTAGTCCGGGTAGGCCGACATGATCCGCTCACGCACCTCGGCATCGGCGTCGCCCAACAGGATCTCGATCATCGGCTCGGTCGTCGGCAGCAGCCGCAGGAACCTGGTGAACAGGCGGCCCTCCTCCGCGTTGGTGCCGACAATCACCGGAACCCGGTGCGCAGTTCCCTCCTGCATGGCGGCCACCGGGTCGCGCGGAAGGAAGTCCGTGCCGAAGGCCGGACCCACCGGGAACGCGCCCGGCATGTCCCGCATGCCGCGGGCGATCAGTGTTCCCATCGCGTTGATCAGGTCGACCGGGCGCGCCGCCATCAGGGCGGCGGCTCCGTCTTTCGCGCTCGCACCGAGGAGCCCGGCGAAGTGGCCGGCGAACTTCTCGGCGGCCTCAGCCGATCGGACCATCCCGGTGGCGGGGCTCTCCGCGATCGCCTGCGCGAACAACCCTTCGGCCTGCGGCACTGCGAGCAGCGTGGCCACCGCGTGCGCGCCGGCGCTCTCGCCGAAGATGGTGACGTTGTCCGGATCGCCGCCGAAGACCGCGATGTTCTCGCGCACCCATTGCAGGGCCAGCACCAGGTCGCGCAGGACGAGGTTGCCCTCGATCGGATGTTCCGGGGTCGACAGCGACGACAAGTCCATACAGCCCAGCGCACCGAGCCGGTAGTTGACCGAGACGTACACGCAGCCGCGGCGCGCCAGTGCGGCGCCGTCGTAGATCGGCGTGGCCGAGCTGCCCAGCATGTAGCCACCGCCGTGGATGAAGACCATCACCGGTAGCCGGTCCCGCCCAGTTATGTCGTCGTTCGGCTCGGCGGAGGCCGGCGCGACGACGTTGAGCGTCAGGCAGTCCTCGCTCATCGGTTGGTAACGGCCGATTCCGGTGACGGTGTACTTGCGCTGCTGCGGTGCGCAGTACCCGTGGCGGTGGCAGTTCCGGACTCCCGTCCACGGCACGGCCGGCTGCGGCGCCCTGAACCGCAAGCGGCCCACCGGAGGACGTCCATACGGGATTCCGCGCCAACGGTGTACGCCGTCACGGGTGAATCCCTCGATCGTCCCGGCGCTGATGGTGGCGCGGACGGGATGTTCGTGCATCATCCGACGGTAGCGAACCGGGCCGGCCCGGCGATGCCTGTCAGGTGATCGCGTGTCGGCCCACTAACCTTGCCGTCATGCGGATGGTGCTGCTGCTCTCGACGTTAGCGCTGGTCACGGCGTGCTCGCAGGCGGTCGGCGGGCATCCCGAGCGCTCCTCTCCAGCGCCGGAGGCGGTGCCGAGCGCGCAGCGATCCGCACAGCAGGAACCACCCGAACCGGGCGCGTCGATGGCCGAGGTCACCGCCTGGATAGCAGATGGATCCGCAGCTGACCCAGAGGGCTTCCACACCGCCACCCGGGGCGGGGAGACAACGCGGCTCGGCGAGGACTTCGCGTTCACGGCAATCACCACCGAGCCGGCGGGCACCGTGAACTGTATGACCGACGCCCGCGCCGACGGCGCCCTGGCCTGTCTGGTCGATTTGATCGACCCACCGCCACGCCCGGCGGACGTCTACGGGGAGTGGCAGGGCGGATGGGTGGACTTCAGCGGGCCCACCCTGGAGATCGGCTCGGCACACGCCGACCCCGGCCGCTTCGCCAGGGGGGCAGGCGCCGAACTCCCGTACGGGCGGCCGCTGGCGTTCGACGACTACCGTTGCCGCGCCGACCCACGGGGCCTGTTCTGCGTGAACTACGCCCACCAGTCGGCCGTCAAGATCAGCAACGGTGGCGTAGTGCCGTTCGGCTGCCTGCAGCAAGTGGAACCGCCACCTGACATCGGCGCGAAATTCAGCTGCTGAACGGGAATCGGCCGCTCAGCGCCATCCGTCTGCCGCCTTGGCGGCATCCATCAGCGCATCGCACAATTGCCGCAGTTCGGCAGTCGCGGCCCCCTCGTCTACGGCCGTGACCACGTCCTCGGCGGCGCACCGAACCTGATACACCCGATCGGAGAGCTGTGCGGCCTCGTCAGCGGAGAGCACCACCGCATCCGGCGGCAGCGATGTGCCCCGCACCATCGAGCGCTGCTCGTAGGCCCGCTGCCGGCAGGACTGCCGACAGTAGCGCCGCCGCCGCCCCAGGCCGGCGTCGGGCACCTCGCGGCCACACCACCGACATGGTTGAGACCGGTTGCGTCTACTGGTCAACGGCATCAGGGGTTCCGACCTGCGAGTTCTGACCCACGAATTCCGACTGTAGCCGCCGGACCCCGCCGGTCCCGGTAGCATGGTGGGCCGAGTCGGGAACTGCGCGTCAGGTTGCCGCGTTGGAGAAACGCCGGGCAAAGAAATCTACGAGGAGTGTTGACGATGGCTGATCGTGTCCTGAGAGGAAGTCGCCTCGGCGCCGTGAGCTACGAGACCGACCGTAACCACGATTTGGCACCCCGTCGAGTCGCCCGCTACCGCACCGACAACGGCGAGGAGTTCGACGTCCCGTTCGCCGACGA
>CAZEMS010000052.1:0-29279 GCA_964513475.1 uncultured Mycobacterium sp.
CAGACCCACATGATCGCCGACACCGGGTAGTAGATGATGTCGAGGCTGAACCAATCAAACACGCGACGCGCTCTCCCCTCGCTTCGCCGGGACATCTGATTCTCGCGGGCGCTCCGGAATCGGGTCCCATCCTCCTCGATGCCACGGCCCGCATTTCAACAGCCGGACCGTAGCGAACCACCCGCCCCGAACCAGGCCGTACTCGGTCAAGGCCTGCACGGCGTACTGACTACAGGTGGGTGTGAACCGGCACGTCGGCAACCGCAGCGGTGACACCGTGTGGCGGTACAGCTCGATCAGAAAAATCGCGGCCCGGGCCAATAAGCTGTTCGCGCGGGTTCCGGCACCACGCGGCACGGTCGTCACTCGGCGGCCGCCGACTGCGCTGGAATTCGGTGCAGTGCGGTCCTCAGCTGTTTCTCCAGCCGCGCCGAGCTGGATCTGGAACTGCCGGGAAGAGCCCTGATGACAATCCGATCAGTCGCGTACAACTCACCTATCGTGCGTCCTGCCACGTGTCGCAATCGACGCGACACCCGATGCCGTTGCACCGCGTTTCCGACAGATTTCGCCACCACCAAGCCGATCCTCGGGCCATCGCCGGAGGAATCATTCATCCGAAGCACATGCACCACCAGATCGGGTTGCCCGACTCGCATCCCACGTTTGACGGTGGCTCCGAACTCTGTTGACCGTGTCATCCGGTACCGGGCCGGAAGCACCGTGCGCGACTCCGACTCGGATCACGCGGTCAGCGAACGGCGGCCCTTGGCCCGTCGGTTCGAGACAATCGCGCGACCGGCCCGCGTCCGCATCCGCAGCCGGAACCCGTGCACCCGGGCCCGTCGCCGGTTGTTCGGTTGAAAAGTCCGCTTGCCCTTGGCCACGGCACCGTCTCCTCGTTCGTGTGGCACTCAAGCCCCACACCGAGCGCACGCCGGTGGGAGTCGGTTGCCGTCCGTTTAGATCACCTAGCCGGCGCGGTTCTCCGGAACGTCCCTGGTTCCCGTTGCGGGACGCCTGGAAGGGTTCAGGGCACAGCCGTATCGCCGCGTGCGGGCGACTGTTCGAGGGTACTGACGAGATTTGCCTGGGTCAAACCCTGCTCTGCCGCCGGTTCTGCAGGCTCGAAAAGCCTTGACACCCGTCAGAACCGAATCCGGTTGTGGGTGCTGCCAACCGCGTTGTCAACCAAGTCAGATCTAATGTTGCAGAACGGTTTGCAGCCGGACAGAAAACTGTTACCTTCCTCCAAGGCCGTTTCAGAGTCGAGCGGCGCAGACAACCAAGCAGGGATACCCGGGCGCGGGCCTACGAAGCTGAGCACGACCGTGATGGCCCCGATCTGGCGCAGTCCCCGCCGGCAAATCGCGATGCGGCGACCGTTCTAGTTGTCCACAGGTTGTGGACAACTTTGTGGACAGTTCGTCGGCGCGTATCGAGTCGTCGTTGCGCGACCGTTGAGGGGGTGCCTGCTTTTGACCGTCGACCCCGATCCCCCCTTCGTTTCGATTTGGAACACCGTGGTCGCCGAACTCAACGGGGATGCCTCGATCTCTGGCTACCCCACCGGTCAATCGCCGGCTCCGACTCTTACCCCCCAACAGCGGGCCTGGCTCAAACTGGTCAAGCCGCTGGTCATCACCGAGGGCTTCGCGCTTCTCTCGGTGCCCACCCCATTCGTACAAAACGAGATCGAACGTCACCTACGTGATCCGATCGTCAACTCTCTCAGCCGGCTGCTGGGTCAACGGGTGGAACTGGGTGTGCGTATTGCCGACCCCGCCCATGACGACCACGGTGGCCCCAACGACCACGGCGCCACAGCACCGGAACAGCCGGCAGTCACCCACGACCTCGACGCAGACGAACACGACGAGGACGACCCCGAAGACGAAGACGATCGGGCACGCGCGAGTGCCGAAGAGAACTGGCCCAGCCACTTCCGCGGTCGTACCGGCAACGACGCCAACTCGGACCCGGAAGCAGTCAGCCTCAACCGTCGCTATACCTTCGACACTTTTGTGATCGGTGCGTCCAATCGGTTCGCGCACGCCGCGACACTGGCCATCGCCGAAGCCCCGGCCCGCGCCTACAACCCGTTGTTCATCTGGGGCGAATCAGGATTGGGCAAAACCCATCTACTCCACGCGGCAGGCAACTACGCCCAGCGACTCTTCCCCGGCATGCGCGTCAAGTACGTGTCCACCGAAGAGTTCACCAACGACTTCATCAATTCCCTGCGTGACGACCGCCGGGCCTCGTTCAAACGCAGCTACCGCGACATCGATGTGCTGCTGGTCGACGACATCCAGTTCATCGAAGGCAAGGAAGGCATTCAGGAGGAGTTCTTCCACACCTTCAACACCCTGCACAACACCAATAAACAGATTGTCATCTCCTCTGACCGGCCGCCCAAGCAGTTGGCCACCCTTGAAGACCGGCTCCGCACCAGGTTCGAATGGGGTCTGATCACCGACGTGCAGCCACCTGAGCTGGAGACCCGAATAGCGATTCTTCGCAAGAAGGCGCAGATGGATCGGCTCGACGTGCCCGGCGACGTGCTCGAGTTGATCGCCAGCTGTATCGAGCGCAACATCCGAGAGCTCGAGGGCGCACTCATCCGCGTCACCGCGTTCGCGTCGCTGAACAAGGCGCCCATCGACAGGTCGCTGGCCGAGATCGTGCTGCGAGACCTGATCTCCGACGCCAGCACCATGCAGATCAGCACCGCCACCATCATGGCCACCACTGCCGAATACTTCGAAACCAGCGTCGACGAACTTCGGGGGCCGGGTAAAACGCGCGCTCTCGCTCAGTCCCGGCAGATCGCAATGTATCTCTGCCGTGAACTGACAGACCTCTCTCTACCCAAGATCGGACAGGCGTTCGGCCGGGATCACACCACGGTCATGTACGCAGAGAAGAAGATCCGGGCCGAAATGGCCGAACGCCACGAGGTTTTCGATCACGTCAAAGAACTCACCACCCGGATCCGCCAGCGCGCGAAGCGCTGATACAACCCGATCCGACAAAAAATTTCCAAAAAACTTCTGCACCGGTAAGCATCATTCGTCACAGTGCATGGCTGTGCATCGGGATGTGGACAACCTGTGGCCCACCGACGAATCCACCCTCCATGGATACACAACCCGGTCGCTACTCACAGCTTCGCCTCAGGTACCACAACTGCATACACAATCCATGCACAATCGGACACGCCCGACGAACTGCGCAGACACCCGTCAACTCACAATTCGCACAGTCCCTACTGTTGTTACTCATTTATCTTCTTGGTTTCTTCTCAGTAAGACGGCTCTGGGGACAGGGCCTGTTCGGGACTCGTCGATAGGTCGATCTCCCGGCCGTCGTCGGCCATGTCACCCCGACCGATTAGCCTTCATGCCGGGCTCGAAAGCTCTACGGTTGTTCTGCGACGGCCGTCGCCGCCGGCAGCACAATGCCGGACGAGCCGCGGTGGGATACCGGGAAAATGTTTGATTCGAAGGGACGCTGTGAACGTGGCGACAACAACGGTTGGTCTTACCGATCTGAAGTTTCGCCTGGTTCGGGACGACTTCGCCGACGCGGTGGCCTGGGTCGCCCGCACGCTGCCCAATCGACCGACCATCCCGGTGCTGGCCGGGGTGCTGCTGACCGGCTCCGATGACGGTCTGACCATCTCCGGCTTCGACTACGAAGTATCCTCCGAGGTTCGGGTGGCCGCTGAAATCGCCTCGCCGGGAAGCATTCTCGTTTCCGGCCGACTGTTGTCCGACATCACCAGGGCGTTGCCGAACAAACCGGTCGACGTCGGCGTCGAGGGTACTAGGGTCTCCATCACCTGCGGAAATGCCAGGTTCTCGCTACCGACCATGGCGGTGGAGGACTACCCGACTTTGCCGTCCTTGCCCGAAGAGACCGGTGTGATATCCACCGATTTGTTCGCTGAGGCGATCGGTCAAGTGGCGGTTGCCGCCGGCCGCGACGACACCCTGCCGATGCTCACCGGGATTCGAGTCGAGATTTCCGGTAGTTCGGTGGTTCTAGCCGCTACCGATCGGTTCCGTCTGGCGGTGCGGGAACTCACCTGGACAGCGAGTTCGCCGGACATCGCGGGTGCGGTGCTGGTGCCGGCCAAGACATTGGCCGAAGCCGCCAAAACCGGTTCAGACGGCACCGAGGTTCATCTGTCACTGGGTGTCGGTTCCAATGTCGGACGCGAGAGCCTGCTGGGCATCCGTAGCGAGGGGAAGCGCAGCACGACGCGGTTGTTGGATGTGGAGTTCCCCAAGTATCGGCCGCTGTTGCCGACCGAGCACACCGCCGTTGCCACCATGGCTGTCGCGGAGCTGACCGAAGCGATTCGGCGAGTGGCGCTGGTCGCCGATCGGGGCGCGCAGATCCGGATGGAGTTCTCGGAGGACATGCTGCGGCTCTCGGCAGGTGCTGACAATCTCGGCCGCGCCGAAGAGGACCTGCCGGTGTCCTTTGCAGGCGAGCCGTTGACCATCGCCTTCAACCCGACGTATCTGACTGACGGGCTGGGTTCGTTGCACTCCGAGCGGGTGACGTTCGGTTTCACCGTGCCCAGCAAGCCGGCTGTGCTGCGCCCGGCCGGTGAGGATGACGGGAATATCGGTACGGCGGGTCCCTTCCCCGCGGCACAAAGCGACTACGTCTATTTATTGATGCCGGTGCGGCTTCCGGGCTGACCGGTCCGATCATCACGAGAGAGGCTTATATGCAACTGGGGTTGGTGGGTCTGGGAAAAATGGGCTTCAACATGCGCGAGCGATTGCGCGAGGGCGGACACGAGGTGGTCGGTTACGACCCCCGTCCCGAAGTCACCGACGTTCCAACCCTGGCCGCGCTCGGGGACGCCTTATCCGCGCCTCGAGTGGTGTGGGTGATGGTGCCATCCGGACCGGTCACCCATGAGACCATTTCATCCCTGGCTGATGTGCTGAGTCCGGGAGATCTGGTCATCGACGGTGGAAACTCCCGCTACACCGAGGACGGGATTCACGCGAAACTGCTCGCGGACAAAGGAATCGGGTTCATTGACGCGGGTGTTTCGGGTGGCATCTGGGGCTTGAAGGAAGGCTACGGCCTGATGGTCGGTGGCAGTGACGAAGATGTCCAGCGGGCGCTGCCCATCTTCGACACCTTGCGACCGCCCGGCGATCGCGCTGACGGGTTCGTCCACGCCGGGCCCATTGGTGCGGGCCATTACGCGAAGATGGTGCACAACGGTATCGAGTACGGGCTGATGACCGCGTATGCCGAAGGCTATGAGTTGTTGGCTGCTGAACCGCTGGTCGAGAACGTCCAGGCCGTGATTCAAGCATGGACCAACGGCACGGTGGTGCGATCCTGGTTGCAACAGTTGCTCGCCAAAGCACTCAAAGAGGATCCCGATTTCGCTGAGATCAGTGGCTATACAGAAGATTCCGGTGAAGGACGATGGACCGTCGAGGAGGCGATCCGACATCGGGTCCCGATGCCGGTCATCGCCGCGTCACTGTTCGCGAGGTTTGCGTCCCGCCAGGACGACTCACCGACGATGAAAGCGGTCTCCGCATTGCGAAACCAGTTCGGTGGGCACGCGGTGAAGCGAGTCAGCAAATCGGGATGATTCAGCGGACCGTAGCCAAAGATGCCGGGGACTTGAAGTGTATGTCCGGCATCTGACGTTGCAGGATTTCCGGTCTTGGCAGCGGGTGGATTTGGAACTGTCCGCCGGTCGGACCGTGTTCATCGGGCCGAACGGCTACGGAAAGACCAATCTCGTTGAAGCGCTGTGGTATTCGTCGGTGCTTGGTTCGCATCGGGTTGCTACGGACGCGCCGCTGGTCCGGGCGGGAACCCAACGGGCCGTGGTCTCGACGATCGTCGTGAACGAGGGGCGAGAACTCGCGATCGATCTCGAGATCGCCTCGGGGCGCGCCAACAAAGCCAGGCTGAACAGGTCGCCAGTGCGCAGCGCACGCGAAATCCTCGGGGTTCTCAGAGCAGTGCTGTTCGCGCCGGAGGACCTCGCCCTGGTTCGAGGGGAGCCGGGCGAAAGGCGGCGCTATCTGGACGATTTGGTGAGTATCCGGCGCCCGGCTCTGGCGGCGGTGCGGGCAGATTACGACAGGGTGCTGCGGCAGCGCACTGCGCTGCTGAAGTCCGCGGCAGCCGCCCGGTTCCGGGGCGATCGCGGCGCGCTGGACACACTTGACGTGTGGGATGCGAACCTGGCCGCGCACGGCGCACAGCTGATCAAGGCGCGCGTCGATCTGGTCGATCAGCTGGCACCGGAGGTGGAGAAGGCCTATCAACTGCTCGCACCGGCTTCTCGCCCGGTGTCGATCCGCTACCGCAGCGGTGCAGACGACGTTGCGGCAATCCTCGAGACCGGAACCGGCAGTACAGAAGTGTTCGAATCGGCTCTCCTGGACGAGTTGGCCCGCCACCGGGTTCGGGAGATCGAGCGCGGGGTGTGTCTGGTGGGGCCGCACCGGGACGATCTCGAACTTAGATTGGGCGATCAGACGGCAAAGGGATTCGCCAGCCACGGTGAAACCTGGTCTGTAGCACTGGCGTTGCGGCTGGCCTCCTATGAACTGTTGCGCGCCGATCACGGAGATCCGGTGTTGTTACTCGACGACGTGTTCGCCGAACTGGACACCTCCCGGCGAAGCGCCCTGGCGAATGTGGCCGCCTCGGCAGAACAGGTGCTGGTGACAGCGGCGGTGCCGGAGGATGTCCCCGCAGGCTGGGACGCCATACGCATCGAGATCGGCATGCGCGACGACGATGTGGGTCGCGTGTCGACCCTGACCGAATGAGCCCGGACATGCCGCCGGCCGATACGCCGCCGGACATGCCGCCAGCCGATAGGAACCTGGCCGGCATGGATCTGGTCCGACGCACTTTGGAAGAGGCTCGCGGTTCGGCGCGCAGGCAGGGAAAAGACATCGGCCGGGGTCGTCAGTCGCCGGCTCGCCGGGTTGCCGGATCGGGCCGTCGACGCAGTTGGTCGGGCCCGGGCCCGGACGGTCGCGATCCGCAACTACTCAGCACTGCCGCCCGGGATCTGGCCCGTAGTCGGGGCTGGTCGAGTCGAGTGGCAGAAGGCACGGTGTTCGGATTGTGGGCGGGAGTGGTCGGCGAGCAGATCGCCGAGCACGCCTCCCCGACCGCTCTGCGTGACGGTGTGCTGACCGTGTCGGCGGAGACTACGGCCTGGGCGACGCAACTGAGGATGATGCAACGGCAGGTCCTGGCCAAGATCGCCGCCGCGGTCGGTGATCGAGTGGTGACGTCCCTGAAGATCGTCGGGCCGACCGCGCCGTCGTGGCGCAAGGGTCCCAATCACATCGCCGGGCGTGGGCCCCGCGACACGTACGGATAGGTCCCGAACACGTCACCTGATTGGCGCCACAGCGTCGACGGGCCCACTCCGTAGCGTCCTGACGCTCCGAGGAGCGTGAAATTCCGCGCACGACGCAGATAGATAGGCGGAAACGCTGTTGCAGAATCGGTCCTGTCGGTCTCTGACGGTAGACTGTCCGAAGACCTGCCGGCGGCGACAACGTCCGCCGGCGCTCACCTGTAACAGAGAAGAGAAACTTCCGCTCGTGGCTGCTCAGAAGAAGAAAGCACAAGACGAGTACGGCGCCCAGTCCATCACCATTCTCGAAGGACTGGAGGCCGTCCGCAAGCGACCGGGGATGTACATCGGCTCCACCGGTGAGCGTGGCTTGCACCACCTCATCTGGGAAGTCGTGGACAACGCGGTTGACGAAGCGATGGCGGGTTACGCCACCCGGGTGGAAGTGCTTCTTCTCGAAGACGGTGGCGTGGAAGTCAGCGACGACGGTCGCGGGATTCCGGTCGCGACCCACGCCTCCGGCATACCGACCGTCGACGTGGTCATGACCCAGTTGCACGCCGGCGGCAAGTTCGGCGGCGAGAACAGCGGGTACAACGTCAGCGGTGGTCTGCATGGCGTCGGTGTCTCGGTGGTGAACGCCCTGTCGACCCGGATGGAGGTCGACATCTGCCGCGACGGCCACGAGTGGTCGCAGTTCTACGACCATGCAGAACCCGGCAACCTCAAGCAGGGCGCCACGACGAAGAAGACGGGGACGACGGTACGGTTCTGGGCGGATCCCGAGATCTTCGAGACGACGAACTACGACTTCGAGACAGTGGCACGCCGCCTTCAGGAGATGGCTTTCCTGAACAAGGGCCTCACCATCGAACTCACCGATGAACGGGTGAAGGCCGAAGACGTCACCGAAGAGGTCGTCAGCGATATGGCCGACGCACCGAAGTCGGCGGAAACCAAAGCCGCCGAGGCGGCGGCACCGCACAAGGTGAAGCAGCGCACTTTCCACTACCCAGGCGGCCTGGTCGATTTCGTCAAACACATCAACAGGACCAAGACCGCTATTCACCAGAGCGTCGTCGACTTCTCGGGTAAGGGCACCGGCCATGAGGTCGAGATCGCAATGCAGTGGAACGCAGGCTATTCCGAATCCGTGCACACCTTCGCCAACACCATCAACACGCACGAGGGCGGCACCCACGAGGAGGGCTTCCGAAGCGCCCTGACCAGTGTGGTGAACAAGTACGCCAAGGACAAGAAACTCCTCAAGGACAAGGATCCCAACCTCACCGGAGACGACATCCGGGAAGGCCTGGCCGCGGTGATCTCGGTGAAGGTCGGAGATCCGCAGTTCGAGGGACAGACCAAGACGAAGCTCGGCAACACGGAAGTGAAGTCGTTCGTGCAGAAGATCTGCAACGAGCAGCTCACGCACTGGTTCGAAGCCAATCCGGCCGAGGCTAAAACCGTTGTGAACAAGGCAGTCTCATCGGCGCAGGCCCGGATCGCCGCGCGGAAGGCCCGCGAACTGGTCCGGCGTAAGAGCGCCACCGACATCGGCGGTCTACCCGGAAAGCTCGCCGACTGCCGCTCAACCGATCCGCGCAAATCGGAACTCTATGTGGTAGAGGGTGATTCAGCTGGCGGTTCGGCCAAGAGCGGTCGCGATTCGATGTTCCAGGCGATCCTGCCGCTGCGCGGAAAGATCATCAATGTCGAGAAGGCCCGCATCGACCGTGTGCTGAAGAACACCGAGGTGCAGGCGATCATCACCGCGCTGGGCACCGGCATCCACGACGAGTTCGACCTCGCCAAGCTGCGCTACTACAAAATCGTGCTGATGGCCGACGCCGATGTGGACGGCCAGCACATCTCGACGCTGCTGCTGACGCTGCTGTTCCGGTTCATGAAGCCACTGATCGAGAACGGCCACGTATTCCTGGCGCAACCACCGCTGTACAAGCTGAAGTGGCAGCGCGCAGACGCTGAGTTCGCTTACTCCGACCGTGAGCGCGACGGGCTGCTTGAAGCGGGATTGAAGGCCGGCAAGAAGATCAACAAGGATGACGGCATCCAGCGCTACAAGGGTCTGGGCGAAATGGATGCAAAGGAGTTGTGGGAGACCACGATGGACCCGGCAGTGCGGGTGTTGCGGCAGATCACTCTCGACGATGCCGCCGCGGCCGACGAGCTGTTCTCCATCCTGATGGGCGAGGACGTCGAGGCCCGACGCAGCTTCATCACACGAAATGCGAAAGACGTTCGATTCCTCGATGTGTAATCGCCGTTCGACGGTAGGACTGAATCCACATGACTGACACCACTTTGCCACCGGGCGAGGGCTCCGCCGACCGGGTCGAACCCGTCGACATTCAGCAGGAGATGCAGCGCAGCTACATCGACTACGCGATGAGCGTGATCGTCGGCCGCGCATTGCCGGAGGTTCGCGACGGACTCAAACCGGTACACCGCCGTGTGCTCTACGCGATGTACGACTCGGGCTTCCGACCGGACCGTAGCCACGCGAAATCGGCTCGCTCGGTTGCCGAAACGATGGGCAACTACCACCCGCACGGTGATGCGTCGATCTACGACACTTTGGTGCGGATGGCCCAGCCCTGGTCGCTGCGCTACCCGCTGGTCGACGGTCAGGGCAACTTCGGTTCGCCCGGCAACGACCCGCCGGCGGCCATGCGGTACTGCGTCACCGGTGACGCACTGGTGCGGTTACCGTTGGGTCAGGCGGTGCGCATCGCCGATGTTTCACCTGGGGCAAGACCGAACTCCGACAACGGCATCGAGCTGAAGGTTCTGGATCGGCATGGCGACCCGGTATTGGCTGATCGGTTGTTCCATTCGGGCGACCATCAGACTTACACCGTGGCGACGGCCGAAGGGTACGCCCTGTCGGGCACCGCCAACCACCCACTGCTCTGCCTCGTCAGCGTGGGTGGCGTACCGACGCTGTTGTGGAAACTGATCGAAGAGATTCATCCGGGTGACCACGTGGTCCTGCAGCGCAGCGCTCCGATGGAGTTCGGCCCGCCGCAGATTCACGAGGGTCTGGAAGCATTGTTGTTGGGCGCCTTCATCAGCGAAGGATTCGTTTCATCAACGCGCGCAGGCTTCAACAACCTGGACCGGGACTTCTTCGACATGGTTGTCGCCGCGTACGACGCTGTGGTCGGTGGAACACGGTATCTCCGTTCCAGGACTATCGCGTCGGGTTCCCTGCTGCACGAGCTGGATATCCACAATGTAACCGCCATCAAGAACTCGCGGCTCGGAGACCTGATGGGCCAGCGCAGCGCGGACAAAGCGGTGCCGGAGTGGCTGTGGCGATCCACGGCGACAGTCAAGCGCATCTTTCTGCAGGCGCTCTTCGAGGGCGACGGGTCCTGTTCGAGTCTGCCACGCAATACGATTCAGGTGTCGTATTCGACCAGAAGCGAACGTCTGGCCCGAGATGTGCAGCAGATGCTGCTGGACTTCGGTGTGATCTCGCGCCGGTATCGGCACGCAACCGGGGAGTACAAGGTCGTCCTCACAAGTCGGCGCGAAGCCGAAATCTTTGCAGGCCAAATCGGTTTCGGTGGGGCGAAACAGACCAAACTCGAGGCTCTTCTGGCGGCCCTCCCGAAGCGCCCCGGTGGTCGCGACGGTGACCATGTACCTGGACTGGCTACGTTCATCCGCGCGTACAGCGGTAGCAACGCAGCCGACCGTGACTGGCTGCGAGGGCACTCGGTAGACCGGATCGAACGGTGGCACCGTGAGGGCGAAGAGATCCTCAGTCGCATCGCCGACCCCGATGTACGGGCAATTGCAGCAGAACTCACCGACGGCAGGTTCTACTATGCGCGCGTCACATCGGTGGAAGACGCGGGTGTGCAACCGGTCTACAGCCTGCGAGTCGATACGTCGGATCACGCGTTCGTCGCCAATGGGTTCGTCAGTCACAACACCGAGGCCCGACTGACTCCACTCGCGATGGAGATGCTGCGCGAAATCGATGAAGAGACAGTCGATTTCATCCCCAACTACGACGGCCGGGTGCAGGAGCCCACCGTTCTGCCGAGCCGGTTCCCCAACCTGTTGGCCAACGGGTCCGGCGGTATCGCGGTGGGGATGGCCACCAACATCCCGCCGCACAACCTGCGCGAGCTGGCCGAGGCCGTGTACTGGTGCCTGGCGAATCACGACGCCGACGAAGAGGCCACCCTCGCCGCGATGATCGAACGGGTCAAGGGACCGGACTTTCCGACCAGCGGTTTGATCGTTGGCTCCCAAGGTATTACGGACACCTACACCGCCGGTCGCGGTTCGATCAAGATGCGCGGCGTGGTCGAGATCGAGGAAGACTCCCGAGGCCGCACGTCGATCGTCATCACCGAGCTGCCCTACCAGGTCAACCACGACAACTTCATCACTTCGATCGCCGAGCAGGTCCGTGACGGAAAGCTCAACGGCATCGCCAACATCGAGGACCAGAGCAGCGATCGGGTGGGGCTGCGCATCGTCATCGAACTCAAGCGTGACGCGGTGGCCAAGGTGGTGCTCAACAACCTCTACAAACACACGCAGCTGCAGACCAGCTTCGGCGCCAACATGTTGTCCATCGTCGACGGTGTGCCTCGCACGCTGCGGTTGGACCAGCTGATCCGGCTCTACGTGAACCACCAGCTCGACGTCATCGTCCGGCGCACCACCTACCGGCTGCGAAAGGCCAACGAGCGGGCCCACATCTTGCGCGGTCTGGTCAAAGCGCTGGACGCACTCGACGAAGTGATCGCGTTGATCCGTGCGTCGGAGACCGTCGACGTCGCCCGCGCCGGTCTGATCGAACTGCTCGACATCGACGATATCCAGGCCCAGGCCATCCTGGACATGCAGCTGCGCCGGTTGGCAGCCCTGGAACGCCAGCGAATCGTCGACGACCTGGCCAAGATCGAGGCGGAGATCGCCGACCTGGAAGACATCCTGGCCAAGCCGGAACGTCAGCGCAGCATCGTCCGGGACGAACTGGCCGAGATCGTGGACAAGCACGGCGACGACCGGCGGACCCGGATCATCCCCGCCGACGGTGAGGTCTCCGACGAGGATCTGATCGCGCGTGAAGACGTCGTCGTCACCATCACCGAGACGGGCTACGCCAAGCGCACCAAGACCGACCTCTACCGCAGCCAGAAACGCGGCGGGAAGGGCGTGCAGGGAGCCGGGCTCAAGCAGGACGACATCGTCAACCACTTCTTCGTCTGCTCGACGCATGATTGGATCCTGTTCTTCACCAGTCAGGGCCGGGTCTATCGGGCCAAGGCGTACGAGCTGCCCGAGGCGTCGCGGATAGCACGCGGTCAGCATGTGGCGAATCTGCTGGCGTTCCAGCCTGAAGAACGTATCGCTCAGGTCATCCAGATCAAGAGCTACGAGGATGCGCCGTACCTGGTGCTCGCGACGCGAAACGGGTTGGTGAAGAAGTCGCGACTGACCGACTTCGACTCCAACCGGTCCGGCGGCATCGTCGCGGTGAATCTGCGCGACGGTGACGAACTCGTCGGAGCCGTGCTGTGCTCGGCCGATGACGACTTGCTGCTGGTTTCGGCCAAGGGGCAGTCCATCCGGTTCTCGGCGACCGACGAGGCGCTGCGCCCGATGGGCCGGGCCACCTCCGGTGTGCAGGGTATGCGGTTCAACACCGATGACCGGCTGCTGTCCCTCAACGTCGTTCGGCCGGACACCTATCTGCTGGTCGCGACCTCGGGCGGGTACGGCAAACGAACCGCCATCGATGAGTACACGGCTCAAGGCCGCGGCGGAAAGGGCATCCTGACGATTCAGTACGACCGCAGGCGTGGCAATCTGGTGGGGGCGTTGATTGTCGATGACGACACTGAGTTGTATGCCATCACCTCCGGCGGCGGGGTCATCCGGACCGCCGCGCGCCAGGTCCGCAAGGCCGGACGCCAGACCAAGGGCGTTCGCTTGATGAACCTGGGTGAGGGAGACACACTTATTGCCATCGCACGCAACGCGGAGGCCGGAGACGGTACCGACGAGGTCGAAACCGACCCTGATGCGGTGTGACGGACTAGTGAGGAGCCGTAGGTGAGTTCACCGAAGGAGCCGGGATACCCGCGCACGGGCGATCGCCCGGACAGTGGCGGTGAGGCGGCCGACGGTTCGTCGGCTCGCGGTGAGGACAGCGGAACCCCGACGGGTGCGGCACAACCGGCAAACCCCAAGGAGTCCGACAGCGGTCGCATCGCCGACCCGGGTGACGTTCCGCCGTGGCAGCGGGGGCCCGCGCGCGGCAGCAACCCGCCCCCGCACCGTCCGCCACCGCCTGCACCGGCCGGCACCCGCTCCGATGGTCAGCGAAGCGGCCCGCCGGTGCTCGACACCGGTAAGCCGGAGGCCTACGCCAGCGAACTGCCAGACCTATCCGGACCGGTGCCCCGGCCGCCGCAGCGCAGTGCTCCGACCCAAACCCAGACCCCGACCCCGGCCCCGACGCCTGCCCCCGGCGCCGCCTCGCCGTCGGCGTCGGCATCCACGGCGACGATCGAGCGCCCAACGACGGATCGCCCCGGGGCGGCGCCCCCGGGTGGTGGCCGCATCCAGGTGGGCACCCGCAACCAGGGTCCGGTACGGGCCAGCATGCAGATTCGGCGCATCGACCCGTGGAGCGCGTTGAAGGTGTCCCTGGTGCTGTCGGTGGCGCTGTTCTTCGTCTGGATGATCGCGGTCGCGTTCCTGTATCTGGTCCTTGGCGGCATGGGCGTGTGGAGCAAACTGAACAGCAACGTCGGCGACCTGTTGACCAGTGCAAGCGGCAGCACCGGCGGCGAACTGGTATCCAGTGGCACCATCTTCGGTGGGGCGACGCTCATCGGCCTGGTGAACATCGTGTTGATGTCGGCGATGGCCACCGTTGGTGTATTCATCTACAACCTGACCACCGATCTGGTGGGCGGTGTCGAGGTCACCCTGGCAGACCGCGACTAGTTTGAGCGGTCGGCGCGGGTTGCGGTAGTCTCGTCGCTCGGCCGTGTGCAACACGGGCCTATAGCTCAGGCGGTTAGAGCGCTTCGCTGATAACGAAGAGGTCGGAGGTTCGAGTCCTCCTAGGCCCACCCAGGCCGGGGCCCACGGGAAAGGCGGCACCGTTGAAGATCGCGTTTCTGCTGGCGGCTGCGGTGGTCGCGGTGACCGTGTGGCGGTCGCGTCACCGCGCCGAGGTGTGGCACGTGGCGGCCGATCAACCGGTCTGATCCCGCGAGGGGCCTTAGCTCAGTTGGTAGAGCGCTGCCTTTGCAAGGCAGAAGTCAGGGGTTCGATTCCCCTAGGCTCCACAACCTGAAACCCCAGCTCAGGGCTTGGGTTCAACCTCTACGGTCGGCGGCAGCGGCGACGGCTCTGGTCGCGTCGAACGCCGGACGATGCTGAAAGCGACCGCTCCCCCGGCCAGCACGGCCACCCCGACCGCGGCGAGCACCACCGTCCGGCGCTGAAACCGAGGCCCACGTTGCGGCTGGATCGCCTGGGGCAGATTCGACACCACCTCTTGGGCGGCCGCCAATTCCTTGCTCAGCTGTTCGGACAGTTTGCTGGCGCGGTAGCGTTCGCTCGCCCAGGCGGCCGTGGACCGGGCCGATTGCCCACACACCCCTAGTGCGCCCACCGTGAGGTCGACCGGACCCAGCGCCGTGTACTTCAGCCCCCGGGTCAGCCGCTCCCCTGGGGTAAGCCGGACGTCGGTGTTCGAGCTCATGGGCCACGCCTTTCTGCACAGGATGGGGACGCACACCAGCCTGCCACAGTGGCCATCGCTCGACGCCGGTTGTCCGGACCGGATGGGTGGCTCGTTCGGTCTCTGACCCCGAATGGCAGACTGGCTCCCCGTGACGAGCCCCATTCAGACAGCGACCGCGACCATGCACACGAACCGCGGCGACATCAAGATCGCATTGTTCGGAAACCACGCGCCCAAGACGGTCTCCAACTTCGTCGGCCTGGCGCAGGGCACCAAGGACTACAGCACCGAGAACGCGTCGGGCGGTACCGATGGACCCTTCTACGACGGGGCGGTCTTTCACCGTGTCATCGACGGATTCATGATCCAGGGCGGCGATCCGACCGGTACTGGCCGCGGTGGGCCGGGATACAAGTTCGCCGACGAGTTCCACCCGGAGTTGCTGTTCAACAAGCCGTACCTGCTGGCCATGGCCAATGCCGGGCCGGGAACCAACGGATCGCAGTTCTTCATCACGGTGGGCCTGACGCCGCATTTGAATCGCAAGCACACCATATTCGGTGAAGTGGTCGACCCGGATTCACAGAAAGTCGTGGACGCCATCGCCACCACCGCGACCGACCGGCAGGACCGGCCGAGCGAGCCTGTCGTGATCGAGTCGATCACTATTTCCTGACCCACCCGCTCGCCCCGGGGCTCCGCCCGAGATCGACGAAATGGCGCGATCTGCTCGCACTTTCCCGCCCGTTTGTTGGTTTGGGCGCCCCATGGGTGGGGCGCCCGTGCGCTAGGGGCCGTAGCCGGCTGCGGTGAGCGCGTCGAGCACGTTCAGCGGGTCGGTGCCGAGATCCCACCGGGTGAACACCAGCAGCCGGTCATCGGTGGTGTCGATCTCGAGGAGGCGGACCCGGCGGGCGATCCGACGGAACTCGGTGATCCTGATCAGCTTGATATCGCCGCGGCGTAACAGCTGCGTCCGAAAGAAGCCTCGGATCTGCAGCCCCTCCCCCGTGATCGCCAGTTTCGGCCGCGCACGCCACGACAGGATTGCGAACGCCAGTAGGCCCAACCCGGCAACGGAGGCCAGCAGCTTGCCCGGCGGGTCGGGAACCGCTGTCACAGAAACGATAGCCAGGAAGATCCCGAAAACGCCGCTGGCTGCAATTCCCGCCGTCGGCGGACTCCACTCAGTTTGCTGCATGAGGTTCTAACTGCCCGTTACCGTCGGTATTGGGTTATCCACAGGCGCTATCCCCAATGGGGATGAATAACATGCTTGTAACGCGTTCGTATCCGAACGTCTCACCGCCAGCGCATCGTGAGCAACAGGCCGCCGATCATGAAGGCGAACGCGATCGCGTAGTTCCACGGCCCCAGGTCTGCCATCCACATCAACATCTCCGGGGTGTCGAGTCCGGTGGCCGCCAACTGGAACACCAGCAGCCACAGCAGCCCGAACAGCATCAGGCCGACGAACAGGGCGACGAACCAGACGCTCGACGGTCCGGCCTTCACCTTCACCGGCGTGCGGCTCACCGCGCTGATGGTGAAGTCGTTCTTCTTGCGAACCTTCGACTTGGGCATGGGTACCTTCGCGGACAGGCGCCGCACCGGGTGCGACGATTGAAGCTGGACGATTGAAGCTGGACGATTGTGACTTCGAG
This sequence comes from uncultured Mycobacterium sp., assembly GCA_964513475.1. Lineage (GTDB taxonomy): Bacteria > Actinomycetota > Actinomycetes > Mycobacteriales > Mycobacteriaceae > Mycobacterium. Next base: position 16,799 of record CAZEMS010000052.1, read on the forward strand.
CCTAACGCAGGCGTCCTTGTGGGAGGAAAATCGATGGACTGGCGCGAAGGTCGCGAACGCTCCGCGTGGCGGCTCGGCGTGCCCGTCGTGTGTCTGTTGGCCGGCCTGCTGCTGGCGGCGACGCACGGGGTCTCCGGTGGCGACGAGATTCGCCGCAGCGACGCCCCCCGCCTGGTCAACATGGTTCGCGAAGCTCAGCAGTCGGTGGACCGGCTCACGGCCCGTCGTGACGGTCTGGCCGCCGAACTGGACAGCAGCCACGGCGGATCGCCGGCCGCGGCGGCGGCCCTGGCCGCCATCACCGGCCGTTCCGAGCGTCTGGCGACGGAAGCCGGACTGGACCCGGTGCGTGGCCCCGGACTGGTGGTGACCCTCAGCGACGCCCAGCGCGACGCCGAAGGCAGGTTTCCGCGCGACGCCTCCCCCGACGACCTGGTCGTGCACCAGGACGACATCGAAGCTGTGCTCAACGCGTTGTGGAGTGCGGGGGCCGAGGGTATCCAGATGCAGGACCAGCGCCTCATCGCGACTTCGGCTCCCCAGTGCGTCGGCAACACCCTGCTGCTCAACGGGCGCACCTACAGCCCGCCCTACGTCATCACCGCACTCGGTAACGCGGACGCCATGCAGGCGGCGTTGGCGGCCGCTCCGCAGGTGATCCTCTACAAGCAGTACGTGGTGCGGTTCGGTCTCGGCTACCTAGAGGAACCACGCGGTGAGGTGGAACTCGTCGGGCACACCGAACCGGTGCGGATGCGGTATGCGACGCCGGTCGGGCCGCTCAGCTACTGACCCCGTAGCCTGGGTCGATGCGGGTTCTCGTCGTCGACAACTACGACAGTTTCGTGTTCAACCTGGTCCAGTACCTCGGTCAGCTCGGGGTGGACGCGCAGGTGTGGCGGAACGATGACGCGCGCCTTTCTGCCGAGGCCGGTATCGCCGAAGCGGCCGACGCCTTCGACGGTGTACTGCTCAGCCCCGGACCCGGCACGCCGGAACGCGCCGGTGCATCCATCCCGCTGGTGCGCGCCTGCGCCGCAGCGACGACGCCACTGCTCGGCGTCTGCCTGGGCCACCAGGCGATAGGGGTGGCGTTCGGTGGCACCGTAGACCGCGCGCCCGAGTTGCTGCACGGCAAGACGAGCATCGTCTACCACACCGATGGCGGTGTGCTACAAGGGCTTCCAGACCCGTTCACCGCGACGCGTTACCACTCACTGACCATCCTGCCGGAGACCCTGCCCGACGAACTCGAGGTCACCGCGCGCACCGCGGCCGGGGTGATCATGGGTGTGCGTCACCTGGATGCCCCGATTCACGGCGTTCAGTTCCACCCGGAGTCGATCCTTACCGAGGGCGGCCACCGGATGCTGGCCAACTGGCTGGGCTACTGCGGCCGGGCCCCCGACGAAGCGTTGGTTCGACGGCTTGAGGATGAGGTCAGCGAGACGGTACGGGCCGCCATCTGAGCAGCCCCACTACACCGAGGAACACCATGAGTTGGTCAACGAAGAACGTCCCCGATCTGCACGGCAAGGTCGCTGTGGTCACCGGGGCGAACGGCGGGCTCGGGCTGGCCTCTGCCAAGGTGCTCGCCGGCCACGGTGCCCATGTCGTGATGGCGGCCCGGAACCAGGCCAAGGCCGCCGATGCGCGCGGTGAGATCCTCGCCGCTCACCCGGATGCATCGGTGGAGATCGTGGAACTCGATCTCGGCTCGCTCGCCTCGGTCGAGACCGCGGCCAACGCGATTGCCGCCAAGCACGACCGCATCGACATCCTGATGTGCAACGCCGGGGTGATGGCAATGCCGCAGGGCACGACGGAGGACGGCTTCGACACCCAGATGGGAACCAACGTGCTCGGCCATTGGGCCCTGCTCGCCCGCTTGTTGCCCATCCTGGTGCGGACGCCCGGTGCGCGGGTGGTGACTCTGTCGAGCACCGCGCAACACGTTGGTCGTGCCATCGACCCGGCAGACCCGCACATGCGCGAGGAGTTCGACGAGTGGCGCATGTACGGACAGACCAAGCTGGCCATGCGCCACCTGGCCGTCGGCCTGCAAGCGCAGTTCGACCAAGCCGGTATCGCCGCCAAGGCGCTCTCCGCCCAGCCGGGATTGACCAACTCCGATCTGCAGACCACGACGCGGGCCCAGGGCGGTGCCGGCTTCCTCGGCACGTTCTTCGAGAGGCAGGTCAAGTTCATGGGCATGTCGACCGACCGTGGTGCGCTCAGCCAGTTGCGGGCGGCTGTCGATCCGGCGGCGCCCGGCGGCGGTTTCTACGGACCGCTGTTCGTGACCAATGGTCCGCCGGTCCGCAAGCCGTTGCTCCGGCCCGGCAGCGACGCCGCGATCAGGACCCTGTGGCAGGTCGCCGAACGCGAGACCGGCCTGCAGGTCGACGTCCGGGCCGCCCTCGCCGAGTCGTGAGAGCGGGACCGGTTAGGCCGCGAAGCTCAGTGTGATCCGGCTTCCGAAGGTCACCGCAGTGCCCGGTGCCGGATTCTGGACGACCACCGCGTTGGTGCTCTGACCGCTGTCCCGGATGTCGGCGCCCTTGTCCAGTACGCCGGTCCAGCCCAGTGCCCGCAGCCGCGGTTCGGCCTGCGTCCAGAACATGCCGCGCAGGTCGGGCATGACGAACTGGTTTCCGCGGGACACCTGAAGTTGGATCACGGTGTCCAGCGGGACGGTCTGCCCAGCCGCCGGATTCATCCCGACGACTTGGCCGGCCGGCTGGGTGCTGTCGACCTGGACCGGAACAGAGGTCTTGAAGCCGGACGCGTCGAGGACCTGTTGTGCGGTCTGGACTGTCTGACCGGTGGCGTCGGGCAACTCGCGGGTTTCCGGACCCGAGCCGACCACGATGGTGATCTCGTTGGTGATGGCCGATGTCTGGTTGGCGGGTGGATTGGTGGCCACCACCCGGTCCTTGAGCTCCGGGGTGGAGGGCGACGTCGACTGCTTGAACTTCCCGAAGCCGGCTTCGGTGAGTCGCCGCACCGCGTCGGCGTAACTCAGCGACGACACATCGGGAATCGCACGTTGTTCGGGTCCGGTGGAGACGTTGACGGTGATCTCGTCCCCCGGGCTGATGGCGGTGTTGGCGGCGGGGTCGGTGTCGATGACGTGGTCCGGCGGCACCGAGGAGTCCGGCTGCTGCTGGGTCCGGGTGGCGAACCCGCGGTTCTGCAGCGCCGCGATCGCATCGGCGGACAGTTGCCCCTGCACGTCGGGCACCTGCACGTCGCGCGGGTCACCGCCAACCATGTTGATCGCGATGGTCGCGACGACGGTGAGCACCGCCAGCACCGCGACCGCGATCAGCCACCGCCCGACGGATCCGCCACGCTCCTGTCCGGAGTACCGCGCCGGTGCGTCGACGATGTGCTCGGTCGGCGTCTCATCCGGCGACCGGGTCGCAGCGATCCACGAGGTGCGCTCGGCGTCGGTGAGCACCTTCGGCGCCTCCGGCGGCTCGCCGCTGTGCACCCGGACCAGGTCGGCCCGCATCTCCGCAGCTGATTGATAGCGGTTGTCGGGGTTCTTCGCCAGGGCCTTGAGCACCACCGCGTCCAGATCGGGGGTGATCTCCGCGTGGCGCTGCGAGGGTGGGACCGGGTCCTGGCGGACGTGCTGGTAGGCGACTGCGACCGGGCTGTCACCGACGAACGGCGGTTCGCCGGTGAGGATTTCGTAGAGCACGCACCCCAACGAGTACACGTCGGAGCGCGCGTCCACCTGCGCCCCGCTGGCCTGCTCCGGCGATAGATACTGGGCAGTTCCGATCACCGCGGCGGTCTGCGTGACACTGTTGCCGCTGTCGGCCAGCGCCCGGGCGATGCCGAAGTCCATCACCTTCACCGCACCGGTCTTGCTGATCATGATGTTGGCCGGCTTGACGTCTCGGTGGATGATTCCGTTCTGGTGGCTGAAGTTGAGCGCCTGGCAGGCATCGGCGATGACTTCGATCGCGCGTCGGGCCGGCATCGGTCCCTCGGAATGCACGATGTCGCGCAGTGTCACACCCTCGACGTACTCCATCACGATGTAGGGCAACGGGCCGTTCGGGGTTTCGGCCTCACCGGTGTCGTAGACCGCGACGATGGCCGGATGGTTGAGGGCGGCGGCGTTCTGGGCCTCACGGCGGAACCGCAGATAGAAGCTCGGATCGCGGGCCAAGTCGGCTCGCAGCACCTTGACCGCGACGTCGCGATGCAGGCGCAGATCACGAGCCAGGTGGACTTCGGACATGCCACCGAAGCCGAGGATCTCGCCGAGTTCGTACCGGTCGGACAGATGTTGAGGAGTTGTCATGGCGGTGTCTGTTCTGGGGCTGGGGGTGGTGGGCCCGCCGGTTCCGTCGGCGACGCGGTGATGGTGTTGGTGATCGTCGGTGGTGGGGTCGGTACCCGGGAACGATTCTCCTGAGCGTTGAGGACGATCAAGATGGCGATGATGATCGCCAGCGCCCCGAGCACCCCCGCCGCCCACAGCAGCGCACGTTGCCCGGACGAGAAGCTTGCCCGGGCCGGCTGGGGTCGGTGGCTACCGGCGCCGGCGCGGGGGCGGGCCGCGGGCACCGGGGGGCGAGTGGCCGCGCGGGCCTGGGCACTGGACAGGATGGCTGATGGACTGGCCCGACCGATGGACGGCGTGTGGCTGGGTCGCGGCGGGCGGCGCCCGGCCCGCACCGTGGCCACCGCGTCGGCGAACTGGCCCCCGGAGCGGTAGCGCATGCCGGGGTTCTTCACCAGCGTGATCTCGATCAGTTCGCGGACGTTGGGTGGCAAGTCGCCGGGCAACGGCGGAGGTGATTCCTTGATGTGCTTCATCGCCACCGTCAGCGCGCCTTCTCCGGTGAACGGGCGCTTGCCCGAGAGTGCTTCGTAGCCAACGACTCCCAGTGAGTAGACGTCACTGGCCGCGGTGGCGTCGTGGCCGGTCGCCTGCTCGGGCGCGATGTACTGGGCGGTTCCCATCACCATCCCGGTCTGGGTGACGGGGGCGGCGTCGACGGCCTTGGCGATACCGAAATCGGTGAGCTTGACCTGCCCGGTCGGGGTGATCAGGATGTTGCCGGGCTTGACGTCACGGTGCACCAGACCCGCGGTGTGGGCTACCTGCAGGGCGCGGCCGGTCTGCTCGAGCATGTCCAGCGCGTGCCGCAACGACAACCGTCCGGTGCGCTTGATCACCGAGTTCAGTGGTTCGCCGTTGACCAGCTCCATCACCAGGTAGGCGGTGCGGCCGGTGCCGTCGAGCTCGGTCTCGCCGTAGTCGTACACGCCGGCGATACCGGGATGATTGAGCATGGCGACGGTACGAGCCTCGGCCCGGAACCGCTCCACGAACTCGGAATCGGTGGAGAACTCGGCCTTGAGCACTTTGATCGCGACCCGGCGTCCGAGCCGGCTGTCCACTCCCTCCCAGACCTGACCCATGCCGCCGGTGGCGATGAGCCGCTGCAGCCGGTACCGGCCGCTCAGCGTGACACCCACCCGCGCGGTCATGAGGCCTCCCGCAGCGCCGCGGCGATGGTTTCGCGCCCGATCGGCGCGGCCAGCGCTCCCCCGGTCGCCGAGAGCCGGTCGCCGCCGTTCTCCACCAGCACCGCCACCGCGACCTTGGGCGCCTGTACCGGGGCGAAGGCGATGTACCACGCATGCGGTGGAGTGTTCTGCGGATCCGAACCGTGCTCGGCCGTGCCGGTCTTCGAGGCGATCTGCACGCCGGCGATGGCGCCCCTCTGCTGCGTCGCCTGCTCGGCCCCGACCATCAGATCGGTCAGTGTGGCCGCGACCTGCGACGACACCGCCCGGCGTTCCTCGCTGGGCTTGGTCGTGCTGATCGTGGACAGGTCGGGACCGCGCAAATTGTCGACCAGATAGGGGCGCATCGTCACACCGCCGTTGGCCACGGTCGCAGCGACCATGGCGTTCTGCAGGGGTGTCAGCGCGACGTCACGCTGCCCGATGCTGGACATGCCCAGTGCGGCGGCGTCCCCGATGGGGCCGACCGTGGACTCGGCCACTTGAAGAGGGATCGGTTCAGGCGGGTGGTCCAGGCCGAAGGCTCGCGCGGTGTTCTTGAGCGCATCGACCCCGGTCTGGATGCCGAGCTGAACGAATGCGGTGTTGCACGACTTCGCGAAGGCTTCCTGGAGCGACACCGTGGGACCGTCGCCGCAGGCCTCGCCGCCGTAGTTGGACAACGTCGCGGTGCTGTTGGGCAGTGGAACTCGCGCCGCCGACGTGAGCTGGGTGTCCTCGGTCGCTCCGGTCTCCAGCGCGGCGGCGGTGGTGATGACCTTGAACGTCGAGCCGGGCGGGTAGGTTGCCGAGATGGCCCGGTTGAGCATCGGCTGCTCGGGGTCGTCACGCAACTGCTGCCACGCCGCGGCGGCCGCGTTCTCGTTGTGGGTCGCCAGCCGGTTCGGGTCGTAGGACGGGGCCGAGACCATCGCCAGGATCTTGCCGGTGGAGGGTTCCAGCGCCACCACCGAGCCCTTGCACGGGCCGCCGCAGCCGTCCCCCAGCGCCTCGAAGGCGGCCTGCTGCACCAGCGGGTTGATCGTGGTGGTGACGTTGCCGCCGCGGGGATCTCGGCCGGTGAAGAAGTCGGCCAGGCGTCGGGCGAACAGCCGCTCGTCGGACCCGTTGAGGATGGCGTCCTCGGCGCGCTCCAGACCGCTGCTCGAATACCGCAGCGAGTAGAAACCGGTCACGGGTGCATAGATCTCGGGTTCGGGGTAGACGCGCAGAAACCGGAACCTGCCGCTGGTCGACACCGAGTACGCGAGAAGTTGGCTGCCGGCGGAGATCTGGCCGCGCTGGCGCGAGTACTCGTCGAGCAGCACCCGCTGGTTGCGTGGATCTGAGCGCAGGCCGTCGGCGGTGAACACCTGCGTCAACGTTGCGTTGGCCAGCAGGATCACGATCAGCGCCATGATCGTGACGCTGATGCGGCGCAGCGAGGTGTTCATACCTTCTCGATCACCTCTGTCTTGGCCGCAGCGATGGGCGCTCCGCCGGATGGCCGGGTGTCACTGGGCCGGCGGGCTGCGTCGGAGATGCGGACCAGGATCGCCAGCAGTACATAGTTGGCCAGCAGCGACGAGCCGCCGTAGGACATCCACGGCGTGGTGAGCCCGGTCAGTGGGATCAGCTTGGTCACCCCACCCACCACGATGAACAGTTGCAGTGCCAGAGTTGAGGCCAGCCCGGCCGCCAGTAGCTTGCCGAAGCTGTCTCGTACCGCGATCGCGGTGCGCAGGCCGCGGATGATCACGATGGTGTAGAGCATGAGGATCCCGGCCACCCCGACCAGGCCGAGCTCCTCACCGACTGCGGCGATGATGAAGTCGGTCGACGCGGCGGGCACCGCGCCGGGCTGTCCGTTGCCCAGGCCGGTGCCGAAGATCCCGCCGGTCGCGAAGCCGAACAGGGACTGCACGATCTGGTAGCCGGCACCGTCGGGATCGGCGAACGGGTCGAGCCAGGTCTGCACCCGAACCCGTACGTGGTCGAAGATGTAGTACGCCACAACGCTTCCCGCGACGAACAAGGCCAGCCCGATGACCACCCAACTGACCCGCTCGGTGGCGACGTAGACCATCACCAGGAACGACGCGTACAGCAGGAGCGAAGTGCCGAGGTCTTTTTCGAAGATCATCACCCCGACCGAGATGATCCACGCCGCCAGCAACGGTGCCAGGTCTCGGGGACGGGGCAGGTTCATGCCCAGGAAGTGTTTGCCGGCGCTGGTGAACAGGCTGCGTTTGTCGACCAGAACCGCCGAGAAGAAGATGAGCAGCAGAATCTTGGAGAACTCCGCAGGCTGAATGGAGAAGCCGGGCAACAGGATCCAGATCTTCGCCCCGTTCTGCTCGGACAACGAGCTGGGCAGCACTGCCGGGATGGCCAGCAAGATCAGCCCGACCAGACCGCACAGATAGCCATAGCGGGCCAGCGTGCGGTGGTCGCGCAGCAGGATCACGACGACGGCGAACGCGATGACGCCCACCAGCGTCCACAGCATTTGCTGGTTGGCGCTGGGGGCGCGCGCCGCATCCCCGATCAGGTCCCCCTGGGCCAGATCCAGCCGATGAATCATCACCAGGCCCAGGCCGTTGAGCAACGCGACGACCGGCAGCAGCAGCGGGTCGGCGTAGGGGGCGAAGCGCCGAACGGCCAGGTGGGCTCCGGCGAACAACGCGAGGAAGGCGGCCATGTACCAGGCCAGGTCCCAGCCCACACCCTGTTCCTGGTTGGCCTGGACGATCATCAGTGCGACGGTGGTGACGACCGCGGCGAAACCGAGCAGCAACAGTTCGGCGTTGCGTCGGTTGGGCAACGGCGGCGGCACGACGGTGACCGGGGACTGAGGCTGCGTCGTCACGCAGCCTCCCGGCAGTCGATGCCCGGCACCGGTGGTGGCGGTGGAAGCTCGGTGACGGTGGACGGTGGTGACGTCGGGGTCGACCCGGGCGCCGGTGTCGGTGTCGGTGTCGGTGAAGTCACCGTCCTCGGGGTTTCCGGTGCGGGGCTGTTGGTGCCCGTGTTCGGTGTCCCGGTGTTCGGTGTCCCGGTGTTCGGAGTCGTCGCCTGCCGGGTCGGCGGCAGGGACTGAGACGGCAGGTGCGGGCTGGGTGTCGGGGGCGCGCTCGGTTCGGGTTTCGGGCAGATCGGCAGCACCGAGGAGCTCGCCAGTTCGTCGATCTGGTTGATCGCATCGTCGAGTGTGCCCGACGGCAGGCCCGCCAGCACCTGTGCGCGTTCCGGGGGACGCATGTCGTCGACGCCGAGCAGCTGGCAGCCCAGATTGTCCAGCGGCTGTCCGTAACTGATGAGCGACAACTCGTTTCGGCTGTTCAGACAGCCCAACAGATAAGGCTCTTGCAGCGCCACGCCCAGAAAGGAACCCTCGACCCCGCGCATGATGGACACGGTGCCGTCGTAGGTTCCCACGTAGTAGTTGCCGCGGACGATCTGACGGCCGACGGCCAGGCCGGCCAACACGACAAGGACCACCAGTGCGGCGGCGATCAGGATGCGCCGCTTGGACCGCGGCGGCGGCGCTGGTGGCTCCTCCGGCTTGGGTGGGGTGCGCTTGGCCTCGTTGCGGCGCGGGTTGAACGCCGAAGCGCGACCGGCTGCGGTGTTGGGCGGGGCGACCTGGTCGTCGATGCCGGAGACCGCACCACCCAGGATCGGCTTGGTCTGGCCGTATTCGTTGTCGACCACGTCGGCCACGACCACGGTGACGTTGTCCGGTCCACCGCCGCGCAGGGCCAATTCGATGAGTCGGTCGGCGCATTCGGTGACATCGGAGATCTGCAGCGCCTCGAAGAGGGTGTCCTGGCTGACCGGATCGGTGAGCCCGTCCGAGCACAGCAGGTAGCGGTCACCGGCCCGTGCCTCACGCATGATCAGCGTCGGTTCCACCTCCTGGCCGGTCAGAGCGCGCATGATCAGCGAACGTTGCGGATGGCTGTGGGCCTCTTCGGCGGTGATCCTGCCCTCGTCGACCAGGGTCTGCACGAAGGTGTCGTCCTTGGTGATCTGGGTGAGTTCGTCATCGCGCAACAGGTACGCACGGGAGTCGCCGATGTGCACCAGGCCCAGTCGGTTGCCGGCGAACAGTATTCCGGTCAGCGTGGTGCCCATGCCGTCCAGCTCGGGGTCGTCGTCGACGTGCGACGCGATCGCCGAGTTTCCTTCTCGCACAGCGGCATCGAGCTTCCCCAGCAGGTCGCCGCTGGGTTCGTCGTCGTCGAGATGGGCCAGCGCGGCGATCACCAGCTGGCTGGCGATCTCACCGGCCGCGTGACCGCCCATCCCGTCGGCGAGGGCGAGTAGGCGTGGGCCGGCGTAGACCGAGTCCTCGTTGTTTGCGCGGACCAGACCCCGGTCGCTGCGGGCTGCGTAGCGGAGAACCAGGGTCACGGGCGCAGCTCGATCACCGTCTTGCCGATCCGCACCGGCGCCCCCATCGGAACCCGCACCGCTGTGGTCACCTTTTCCCGGTCGAGGTAGGTGCCGTTGGTCGATCCCAGGTCTTCGACGTACCACTCCGAGCCGCGCGGCGAGAGCCTGGCGTGCCGGGTGGATGCGTAGTCGTCGGTGAGAACCAGCGTGGAGTCGTCGGCTCGGCCGATCAGCACAGGCTGGCTACCCAAAGTGATGCGGGTGCCCGCCAGCGCGCCTTCGGTGACGATCAACTGCCGGGCGATGTGCCGTCGCTTGCGACTGGGCAGCAGGCTGCGGCGCAGCGGTAGGCCCCGCCGGACCATCACCGCGCCGGTGGGCGCGTAGATGTCGGTGCGCAGGACCCGCAGCACAGACCAGATGAACAGCCACAGCAGCAGCAGGAATCCGACGCGGGTCAGTTGCAGTACCAACCCCTGCATCTGACGTCCTCTCCGCACCCGTCCCGCACCCGGCGTCACCGGTGTCATCGGCTCAAAGCGACTTTCGGCAACGTCACGATACTTGGACAGCGATCAACGCGCGGGTGAAGCACCCAGCTCCTCCCCCGTCGCCGGCCGCATCCGGGCCGGCCGCGGTCACTCAGTGAACGTGGACCACGATCTCCGAGTGTCCGAGTCGGATCACATCCCCGTCGGCCAGCTGCCAGTCCTGAACAGGCGCGTTGTTCACCGTGGTGCCGTTGGTGGAGTTCAGGTCGGACAGCATCGCGACCTGACCGTCCCATCGGATCTCCAGGTGTCGACGGGACACGCCGGTGTCCGGCAGCCGGAACTGGGCGTCCTGGCCCCGGCCGATCACGTTTGCACCCTCGCGCAGTTGGTAGGTGCGGCCACTGCCGTCGTCGAGCTGCAGGGTGACCGTTCCGCCGGCGGCCGGCGGATAGTCGCCCTGGTCGTAGCCGTATCCCGGCGGCGGACCGGCCTGCGGGCCGGCGGGAGCGCCCGAGGGAGGTCCGTAGTCGGGGCCGTAGTCCGGGCCGTAGTCATAGTCACCGCGGCTGGGCTCGCCGTAGGGGCCATAGTCGGGCTGGCCGTAGTCCTGCCGATAGGGCGGACCGCCGTAGCTGCGCGGATCCGGGTAGCCGCCCTGCTCGGGGTATCCCGGCCGCGGCTCGGGACGTCCGTACTCCTCCCGGCGCCCGGGTCCGGGCGGGCGGCCGTAGTCGTAGTCGCGCTGGCCGGGATGCGGGCCGCCGGGCGGGGGGTATCCACCGGGAGCCTGGCGGTAGGCCTGGTCTGGATAACCGCCGGGGGGCGGGCCGTAGCCGGCAGGGGGGCGTTGCTCGTACGGAGGCGGCGGGTAGCCGCGCTCGGGGTAGCCGCCCTGGTCCGGGTAGCCACCGCGGGGTGGGTAGCCGCCCTGCTGCTCAGGTGCCGGCGGCGGGTATTGGCCGCGTGGATCCTCCGGCGGACGGTTGTAGCGTTCGTCGTAGTAATCGTCGGAGGGCCGCCCCTGTCCCTGGTCTCCGCGGTAAGTCGGATTGTCGGTCATTGGTGGTACTCCTGGTTCTGCGATATCCGTGCTGTCTGGTGCTGCTGGGGCGGCGGGTTCGCCGGTGGTCGAGTCCGGGTTGACCCCGCCGTGTACGCGGAACTGTCCGGTGTGCAGAGTCGGGGCCTGCTCGAATCTGACGACTACATCACCATACGTTTGCCACCCCTGATCATGGATGTATCCCCCCAGATGCTTGGCAAAGGTAGCCGAGGTGATGTCGGGATCGGCGTTCACCTTCTCAAAGTCGAGCTCACTGAGGGTAATGACGTAGTCGTTGGGCGCCAGCACCCGGCCGCCGCCGAGGCTGCGTGCCCCGGCCTCCGCTTCGCGGCGCAGCAGCGCCTCGACCTCCTGGGGCACGATGGACCCGCCGAATACGCGGGCGAAAGCGTCGCCGACGCTCGTTTCGAGCCTGCGCTCGATGCGGTCAACCAGACCCATATCACCGCCTCGTGTTGATCACCGGAAGCACCCCTTGTCGTCGGAGGCCCCAGCTTCATTGGTCAGATGCTTGCAGCGCCGCGTGTCGCCTGGCGTCGCGTCACCGATGAATGGTATCGGCACAGCGGCGCCCTGTGTGACCACCAGAACTCTGAGAATCACATCACCGCAGGTCAGCCAGTCGATAAAGAGCTTTTGCGGGCGGCGCCCGGGCCGCGGTGCGGTCAGCGCCACGACTTGGGGCGCGATGCGCGGCAGTGGTAGGCTGCCCCGGTTGTCGGGGCGAGTGGCGGAATGGCAGACGCGCTGGCTTCAGGTGCCAGTGTCCTTCGGGACGTGGGGGTTCAAGTCCCCCTTCGCCCACAATTGTGATGAGTCGGGTCATGGGTTACACATGAGTCGCGTCATCGGTTACAGATCGCCCCGGCCATCGGCCGGGGTTTTTCTGTTTCTGGGTCCGGCGTTCGGCCCACCCGCGTTCAGGCGAAGGCCACATGTCATAGGTGGCTGCGATGATGAAGTCATGTCCTTGACCGCGGTGTCCGAAGCC
>CAZEMS010000053.1:0-27108 GCA_964513475.1 uncultured Mycobacterium sp.
GACCACCGTAAGCGTCGTTGCAACCAATTAAGCGCCGATTCCAATCAGCGCGACTACGCCCTCGCTGCCTAAGCGACGGCTGGTCTGTCAGACCGGGAGCGCCCTCGGCCCGGACCCTGGCATCAGCTAGAGGGATTCACCGATGAGTTCGGTCGCGGGACTCATCGGGACACCAACAGCGACTGGGATCGTCATCTCGGCTTGTTCGCGTGACCGGGAGATCCGAGTAGAGGCATAGCGAACTGCGCACGGAGAAGCCTTGAGGGAATGTCGTAGGACCCGGGTTCGATTCCCGGCAGCTCCACTTTTGGCCTGAACGTTTAGCGCCACTTGGGCCGTGTCAATGGCCGTGTCAATGAGATGGTCGCCGCATGGCGTCGATCCGGGAACGTCCACGCAAGGACGGCACCGTCTGCTACGCCGTGCTCTACACCCTCGACGGCCGCCAGTCGTCGCTGCCGTTCGACAACCCGAAGGCCGCCGACGCGTTCAAGGCCGCCGTCGAAGCCCACGGCGCCGCCCGGGCCCTGGGGATGCACGGCATCGCGCCGGCCCCGCGGCGGGCCAGCCACGGCCCGACCGTCGCCACCTGGATCGCCCACCACATCGAGCACCTCTCCGGGGTCGGGAAACACACCGCCACGAATACCAGGGGTGCTACGCGAACGACATCACACCCGCGCTCGGCGCCATCGCACTGCAGAAACTGTCACGTGAGGACATCTCCCGCTGGCTCGCGGTGACCTCCACCGGGACGTCGTGATCGACGCCATCCGACATCCGAACGGTGGCGATGCCCTTGTGCTCGTTGCCCGCCTTGTTCACCAACGACACGTCGATGACTTCGAGATCGTATTCCGACAAGTCCGGGTCAGTGTCGAGCTTGCGCTGCATCAAGTCCTTCACGGCCCCAGCCGCCATCTCGGTCTTGGAGATCGTCCCGGACGGAACCGCGACAGGGGAGCCGGTGACGGCCTAGCCGCATCCGGCATGCGTCAGCACCGCCACGATGCACGCCATCCACCGGACACGCATGAGCATGAGGAGAGCGTATTTCGTCAGGGCTGGGACCGTGACCGGTTCGTCCGTACCCTGCACAGCCGGTTGACCAGCACCGGGTTGTGGGCGAGTGCGGCCTCGGTGTCGGCGAGCTGATTGAGGCGTTGGTAGTAGCGCACCGGAGTCAGGCCGATTGGGGCATGCATGAGCAGCCGCTGCAGTTCAACCGGTACCGGTTGAAGGATTTCGTCGTCGAATGCCGCGTCCCCTAATACCTGGTCAGACCGGACGGTGTACGCGTTGTCCTTCCCGAAAAGTAGTACCGCAGGCCACCCCCGTCCCGCCTTGAGCCACACGCTCGGCGGGGCGGGGCTTTCGTCGTTTCCGGCAGCTGCGCCTTCTGCCCCAACTTGTGAAACACTGAACCCATTGCTGGTTCTACGCGCCGAGGATTGATACACCGTCACGGATCGCGGTCGATGCGTTGCCATCAAATCAGAACAGCTACCTGATGGCCCCAGCGACGGCGAGGACCTAGTAGGCCAGCGCGTCGAAATAGATGGCCGTGAATACGTCGTTAAGGGCGTCGAAGCCTGTCGGGTCAACCACGCGTCGGACACCGAGCGTTGTCCAATGGGATACGGCCTGCCCGTGTTTATTTGTAACCGGATTTGGTGTGCGTAAGACAGTTACCGACGACTCCGCTGGCCCAGTTTTCTACGTTGGGTGACTGTGTTATCTGTACCGGGTGTCACCGTGGTTGGCTGCCTGGTGTCAGCATGTAGGAAGCGAACTTCGGAGACCTCCTTGAGGCCTGCCGTCGCAGAGCGAGGGGCAGAGTGTCGGCTAGAAAAGCGAGAAGTTTGCGGTGACTACGGGATCGGTACCGACGGCGTCTGTCATCGAGCGACTCCCGGTGGCACGATGGCATTGGCGGCTCACAGTGCTCGTCGGGCTCGGTACGTTCTTCGACCTGTACGACGTGTTCTTGGGCGCCGTGCTCGCCCCGGTGCTGGCCGCCGAGTTCGGACTGGGCGCCACGGGCAAGGCGCTCGTGATCGCGTCTGGATTCGCGGGCATGTTCGTCGGCGCCAACGTCCTCTCTGTGGCTGCCGACCGCCTCGGGCGTCGCCGATTGTTCCTGTTGAATCTTCTCTTGTATTCCGCTTTCTCGCTGGCTGCCGCGTTCTCCCCGAACCTCGAGGTCTTCCTCGTACTGCGCTTCCTGGCCGGGATCGGGTTGGGTGCAGAGCTGATAGTCGTCGACACGTACCTCGCGGAGTTCGTCCCAGCGCGGGTTCGGGGGCGGATGACCGCCTCGGCTTACACGATCGGCTTCCTCGGGGTGCCGGTAGCCGCGCTACTCGGGGGCAGACTGGTCGCTCACCAGGAAGTTCTGGGCATCGCGGGGTGGCGGTGGTTGCTGGTATTCGGCGCGCTGGGTGCCGTTCTCGTGGTGGTGCTGCGCAGGACGCTGCCGGAGTCGGCGCGGTGGCTGGAAAGCCGAGGCCGCCACTCTGAAGCCCAGGAAATCGTCGCATCGGTGGTGGCCAGCGTCGCACCCGGTACGACGATGCCGGTGAGCCCCGCAGGGCAGCCGGAATCCGGCACGGCGCCGGCCGATGAGGCAGCCCGGTTCGTGGATGTCCTGCGGACCGCATTCCGCGGCTACCGCAGCCGCAGTGTGATGTTGGTGATCTTCCAGATCTTGCAGACGGTCGCCTACTACAGCTTTGCCGCGTTGGCACCGCTGGTACTAGTAGCCAAGGGTTTCGATGTCACCGAGTCGCTGGGGTATGCCGCGCTCAGCTTCGCCGGGTACCCGCTGGGTTCGCTGGTCTCGATCCCACTGGTGGAGCGTTTCGAGCGAAAGTTCGTAATCATCAGTTCGGCATTGGGAATAGCCCTGTGCGGCATCGTTTTCGCGGCTGCGGAGAGCGTGGCGGTGATAGTCGTCTCCGGCTTCCTGCTGACCGCCGTGTCCAATGTGTTCTCAAACGCATTCCACATCTATCAGGTGGAGATTTTCCCCACCGCGATCCGCAGCACGGCCAGTGGTGCAGCCTATTCGCTTTCCCGAGCGACATCGGCGGTGCTGCCCTTCGCGGCCGTGCCTGCCCTGGCAACGTTCGGTCCGCTCGCGGTGTTCGCCACCTCGGCGGCGCTGATCGTGCTGTTATGTCTGGATGTGGCCCTGCTCGGCCCGCGCAGCACGGGCCTGGTTCTGGAGGACATCATCGCTGAATGAGGATCGATCACTTGGCGTTCTACACGTGTAACCGACCTGTAGCGCCCGACCCGAATTGCCATACACATGTACCCGATGTACCCGACGTTCTGAACAGCACTCTTCGAGAAATCGAGGATGCAGTTATAGATAAAGCGAGATACGACGTATCGCCATAAGGCCCGGCGAGCCTATCGAACTCGTCACAACCGGGGGATAAGCGGACATCTTCGCCTCTCGCGCGGAGTCCCCAGGGGTTCGCATGTCCAAACATGTTGTGCGAACACCGCCCGTCCGTTTCGGCCGATCAGAGCGGCGGGTCGGTGCGCGTATCTGCTGTGGCGGACATCACAAATGGGGACGACCTCAGTCCCTACGGTTTCGTCACCGTAGGTTCGACTTGCCTACGGTTGCGTATGTTCATCGCGGTTTCGCAGACTTCGGTTTGAGTGACATGCGGCGAAAGGGAATTCAGGCGTGGGCCACTACAAGTCAAACGTTCGCGATGTCGAGTTCAATCTTTTCGAGGTGCTCGGAATCGACACGGTATTGGGGCAGGGGCGCTACAGCGAACTTGATGCCGAGACGGTACGCGCCATGCTTGACGAGGTCGCCCGTCTAGCCGAGGGGCCGGTTGCTGATTCGTTCGCTGATGCTGATCGCGATCCGCCGGGGTTCGAGCCCGACACCCACAGCGTTAGTGTGCCAGCGAGCATCGCCAAGTCTGTGCAGGCGGTCAAAGAAGCTGAGTATTGGCGGATGGGATTAGCACCCGAGATCGGTGGGGTTGCCGCCCCCGCACCGTTGGTGTGGGGCGTCAACGAGATTGTGTGGTGCGCCAATCCGTCGGCGGCGTTCTTCTACAGTCTCGGGCCGGCGATGGCCAACGCGCTCTATGTCGAGGGAGACGAGCAGCAGCGCCGGTGGGCGGCGAAGGGGCTCGAGCGGGGCTGGGCGGCGACGATGGTCCTGACCGAGGCCGATGCCGGGTCCGACGTCGGCGCGGGCCGCACCAAGGCAGTCGCTCAGCCCGATGGCACATGGCATATCGAAGGCGTGAAGCGGTTCATCTCAGGCGGTGATGTCGGCGACACCGCCGAGAACATCTTCCACCTGGTGTTGGCTCGGCCCGAAGGCGCCGGACCTGGCACCAAGGGGCTCAGCCTGTTCTACGTGCCTAAGTATCTGTTCGACCACGACACGCTCGAATTGCGTTCCCGCAACGGGGCTTTCGTCACAAATCTCGAACACAAGATGGGCTTGAAAGCCTCACCGACCTGTGAGGTGAGTTTCGGTGTCCACGGAACCCCTGCCGTCGGATACCTAGTAGGGGGGGTGCACAACGGGATCGCGCAGATGTTCACCGTCATCGAACACGCGCGAATGACTATCGGAGTCAAGGCCGCGGGCACGTTGTCGACGGGTTATCTGAATGCCTTGGCATACGCCAAAGAGCGCATCCAAGGAGCCGATCTCACCCAGATCGCCGATAAGACCGCGCCGCGTGTGGCGATCGTGAACCATCCGGATATCCGCCGGAGCCTGATGACCCAGAAGGCCTACGCCGAGGGGCTGCGGGCGCTCTACATGTACGCCGCGACTTATCAGAATAGCGATGTCGCGCGGGAAATTTTGGGTATCGATGCTGACTTGGCTCAAAGGGTCGCCGACCTCTTGCTGCCCGTAGTCAAAGGCGTCGGCTCCGAGCGTGCCTACCAGATCCTCACAGAATCGTTGCAAACCTTTGGAGGTTCGGGATTCCTGCAGGACTATCCCATCGAGCAGTACATCCGCGACGCCAAGATCGACTCCCTCTACGAGGGCACCACCGCGATCCAGGCACTGGATCTGATCTTCCGGAAGATCTTCCGTGACAAGGGCGCCGCGTTGACGCATCTTGCCGGAGAGATCGCCAAGACGATCGCCGACTGCACGCCAGAACTGAGCGAGCTATCAACGCGCCTGCAGAACGCACTCGACGACGTTCAAGCGATGGCCGAAGCAATGACTGGATACCTTATGTCGGCAGCGGAACACCCGCAAAGGATTCATCGGATCGGCTTGGCATCTGTGCCGTTCCTGTTGGCGGTTGGTGATCTCGTCATCGGGTGGCGGTTGCTGGCGCAGGCGCAGGTGGCGCACACCGCGTTGGCAGGTGATCCGAACGCTGACGATGAAGCCTTCTACCAGGGCAAGTTAGCAACCGCGAGGTTTTTCGCCAGGCACGTATTGCCGTACCTCACCGTCACCCAACAAATCATCGAAACCATCGATGAGGACGTGATGAACTTGCCCGAAGCGGCGTTCTAGCCTCGAAGGTTGAACTCTTCGCGCTTCGCCCAAACGCATCAGAGCGGTATCCCCAAGTGCTGAGCAGAGAACCATCGCAACGGCGAATCGCGCTCAGCGGAAACCGATCTGGGTCCGCATTCGCTCGATACATGCCGGTGTGCCGAGTAGGCCGATTCGGCTGAACTGGCAGTCGATGATGGTGCACTCGACCAGCGCGATGGCCCCTAATACTGACCGGCGGTCGCCGACGTCCCAGAACAGCGCCTCGTCGTTGCCCTGGAAGACGCAATTGGTGAGTGAGCAATCCTGAAGTGCTAAGACGGCAGGGCCGCTGATAACACAGTTCTCGAAGGTGACATTGCGGATGTCGTTCGATGACTCTGCGAGATCGGTGAGGCGGATCGTCTGGTCTCGATAGGAAGTGCCGCCTGGGCGTTTGGGCTTCATGCTGCAAGCTCCAGTCTGCTCCGTCGATGCCGGTGAAGGCGGCCCCGGCCGCCTGGTCGGGTTAGGAGGCGGCGGCCGGGGCCTTATCTCCCTCTGGGGGGAGGGAGTTTCTGAGGCGTGGGATACCCCCGACGCATTGGGGGGGTTGGCCGCGGCATTGCGGGCTGTGGTCGGGCGATGGTCCGCGCCTAGGCCTGCGAGAAGTTCGTTCTTCTCTAGTGCCCCCTGAACAGGAACGCTGAGCTGGTCGCGGACCGAAACGGTACGCACCGGCGCGCAGGAGGGGCGGGGTGGGAATCGGCCGATGATCACACGCCATTGCGACCCTCAAGGTGAGTTTCATCCTGCACCCTGCGGATAAGTTCGCGCTGAGAACGACCCGTGAACCGGCCGTGGAAGCTGTGCCGTTTGGCAGACGCCAGTCTGTTGTGGGGCCGAGAGACGGTCGGGCCGCGAGTGGGGTAGACCCGACCGCCTCGGCCACTGATTGAACCTCCTTGTCAGCGCCGCCACCATCCTCCATGTGGCGGACCCCCTTCTGGCTGACCCGAGTCGAACATGAAGAACGCGGGCGGGACGTTGCGTCAGGGGCGCCGCGGTTTGATCAACCCTCACTCCGCGAATGTTTTCTCGCCCTAGCGGCCAATCTGCCCGCTTGAACAATCAAGACGATGGCAGCGAGCACAGACAGCAAGTCAGATGCGGTGATTCCATGGCCCTTGCCCAGGGAAACGAGAGTGTGGCCTTCCAACGGCCCGTTGGCGAACGGCCATAGCGCACCGAACGCGGCTAGGGAAAGCATCGACAGCCAACTCGGCCGCGACAAACACCACGCGAGCGAGGCGAAGACAGCATTCATCGCGAACAGGCCGTAGAGCAGCTGGTTCGGGTCTAGTTTCGCCAAGCGGCCCGACCCTGATCGTCCATCACGTAAGACAAGGGTAGCCGCCAGGTTCTCTTCGTCCCATCTCCGTGGTGGGTTGTCGTCGGTCACGTCCGCAACTTCGAGACAACCGCTACACCAGGTTCCCCTGGAACACTCCGTCAGGCATCGGCTCCTTAGTGCATGGCTGAGTATTCCAATTCGTTCCGGAATGGGGCTGGCCGTCCGGCCCGACGTAGCTGCACTGAGTCTGCACGCGGAACGGTTCCGCGTTCTGCCAGATGCCCCCAACAACCCAGCGCAGCTTCTCCTGCACGGGCACAGGACTGTTGAGCGCCTCCCCGGAGGGCACCCGTTGTCGGTACATGTCGCGGAGAATTTCCACCACTCCGACTCAACCGTGTTCGTTTCCGGTTTAACGGATCGAGGACTTACGTGCCACGTGGCGTTGGGCCAGCCATACTCGACCCGGTAGGTGCCTTTCGGCATCTGCTCGGGTAGGGGCTTGACGAATGCTTGCTGTGGGGTGCCCCAACCGGGTGGCGGTGGTTCTGCTGCCACCGGAGCCGGCGGGTCGTCGTTTCGTAGGTGGGTGTAGCGCGATACCGGTGGCAACCGCCACGACTGCCAGGCTCGCAATGACCGCTGCGTCAGTGATTCGGCGCGGTGTGAACCGCCGCTGCGCTTCGACGGGCTGGTCGTCGTCGAGCGCCCACCCGCACGCTGCCTCGGTATCCGACTCGGCGATGCCAGCGAGCTCGTCGGCTCATGAGGGGGCGCCAGAGTCGGGCTCCATGCGGGGGAGGGTAGTCAGCTCGAGGGCCGCGCCGCAGGGGTATCCATCGACACTGTCAATGCGTGCCGATGTTTTCCGGTTCGCGCCGGTTCATTTCGACATGTAGCGCTTGCCTATAACCGCAGTTCAAGACGCTGATTCAGCGCCATTCTGTCGGGTTCGATTCCCGGCAGCTCCACGACTGAAGACACTGGCCGGAGCCTATAGGAGGCTCTGGCCAGTTCTTCTGGCCTAGTCTCTTCGCCTAGTCTCTTTCCGCCTGGTCCCGCGGCTCCGCCGCATCGCCATCGCCCACGCCATTGGCGCCGTCGTCATCGGTGTCGTCGGCGATACTCGGCGAGACGTCAGTGGCTGTGCTCGACTTCGCGGAGTCCGTCTCACCGATGGTCGCCTCGGTGGGAACCGCCTTGCCCGGAGTCGTATCGGCTTTGCGCGAGGCTGGTTCATCGGCAGCTGCCTCGTCGTCGGTCGCGCCTTCGATCTCATCCTCAAGCGCCTCCTCGAGCGCTTGCAGGCCGAGGTCGGCGGTGGCGGGATTCGCCAGTTCTGCCACGGCGAGCTGGTCGGCATCGGTGTCTTCGGGTGCGTCCGGAAGCCTCTCGTCCCCGAGCAACTCGGCGGTGTCTGCGGTCTCCGCCTCAGCTGACTGGGCTGTCGACTTGACTTCGGTTTCCGGCGGTTCGATTGCGACGGGCTCGGGGTCTGGCGCCGCTGCGTCGGCGAGGCCCTCCGGCATCTCTTCCGGTTGATCAGCGGCCGCCGAAATCGAGGACCGCGCGGCTGCGCTGCCGGGTTGTTCCGGCAGCGCCGTGGGTAGGTAGCTACGGTCGTAGGCCCGTTCAACGATCCTTTTCAGTGGTTCGTTGAGCACATCGGCCAACCCACTCAGGCCGAAATTCCGCAACCCGTCGAGCAGCGGGAGTTTCGGAGTGGGCACGAAGACGTAGGTGGTGTTGCCCTCCGTCCACACGATGTTGGCCGGGTTGTCCAGGTCGGCCGCCTCATAGTTCATATGAACGCTGAAGAACGCCGAGATCACGTTCAGGATTGCCAGCAGGTTCGGTCGGTCCGGATAATCCGCGGCCATGTCGTACTGGCGGACCAGATCGATTACTGGGTAGTCGGTTTCCGGCATGACGAACGGCCGGGCGCCGTTGGCTTCTGAACCGCCGTACTTCCGGGTGGGATTGCCAATGAGCAGCAGCGACAGCTCGTCCGGCGAAGGAGCGTCGGGCTTGCCGGCGTGCTCGGCAAGCCAACGCGCGGTCATGCTGGCTCCGTGGCTGTAGCCGAACACGAGCACACCATCGTCGCCGCCGCCGGGGTCGGCCCCGGACCCGTGATCCTCGAACGTGGATCGGATGGCGGTATCGATCTCAGCCACCGCTTCCTCGGTGTCGGACCGGCTGGGAACGATCACACAGCCGGCGGAGACTTGGCAGACCGCGCCTTGAAGGTCGTCTTCGATAGTCCCCACGAGAGGACCGACCGCCAAGACCGTTCTCGCCTCGGCGGCGGGCAGGGCGACGATGGTCAACAAGGCAGTCGCCGAGGCCAGTCCTGCGGCTGTTCGTCTCGCGTTGAATTGGCGCTGATTCGCGGTTGCTCGAGCCATCGGTGTCCCCCGTCACAGTCCTGACTGTGGGCGAGTACCCCGAAGTCCGAATTCCAAACTGCGCCCAAACCAACGTTTGGGCGCGGAAGAGCGAGTAGAGCGCGCCATTGCGTCGTGTTCGGCGCGAAAGGCGGCCAGTCGACGGCGAATTTCGTCGTACGGTGTTGACCGTGGAGACCGACGGTCGGGTTGCGCCACAGGAACCCATATCCGACGGGCACGCCGAGTGCATCCGGGCCGGTGAGTGGGCGGGCGGGATCGCCGACGAGCCTGCCAGTATCCCGTCGATTCGGGTTGGCCGTCGGTGGATCAGTTCAATGTGGCTCGTCCCGCTGGCGATCGCTGGCCTGATCGTGAGTGTTGCCATTGCCCAACAGCTGCGCCAGTACGAATGGATGCAGGATTTCATTCTGCGCTATCCGGGAACCGCAGCGGCGCGTGCCGGCGCAGAGCCGGGCCTGCCGGCGTGGTTGCGGTGGCAGCATCTGTTCAACCTGCTCTTCATGATGTTCATCATTCGGGCTGGCCTGCAAATCCTGGCCGATCATCCACGCTTGTACCTGAATCCCGGCAGCACGCCGGGAACCGCTTGGCTCAGGCTGCGTGGACCGATTCCCGCGGATCGAGTGGAGCCGGCGGATCCGGCCCGGCAGTGGACGGCCAAGGACGACTCGGTGTCGTTGCCCAAATGGCTTGGGATTCCCGGCGTTCGGCACACTATCGGCTTGGCGCGCTGGTGGCACTTCACCTTCGACGGTCTGTGGCTCCTCAATGGCCTGGTTTTCTACGTGCTGCTGTTCACCACGGGTCAGTGGCGCCGCATCGTTCCCCAATCGTGGGACGTCCTGCCCAACGCCTTGTCCACGCTGATTCAGTACGCGTCGTTGGACTTGCCCGTCAATGACGGATTCGTCAGCTACAACGGGCTGCAGATGATCGCCTACTTCTTGACGGTGTTCGTCTTCGCCCCGCTGGCGTTTATCACCGGACTCCTGCAGGCGCCCGCGATCGCAGCCCGGTTCGGATTCGGCGCGGGACCGTTCAATCGACAAGTCGCACGCTCGGCGCATTTCCTGATCTTGGTGTGGATGGTCTTCTTCATCGTCGTTCACACGGTCATGGTGTTCATTACAGGTCTTGTGGGGAACCTGAATCACATCGTGTTCGGCACCGACACCGATTCGTACTGGGCGCTGGCGATCTACCTGATGGTGATGGCAGCGATCGTCGTTCTGTGGTCGATGGCCTCGCCATTCACCCTGCGTCACCCGCGAGTGGTGCAGAGGGTCGGTCGGGCGGCGGTCGGCTGGGTCAAGGGGCTCATGGAGTGGGCGCACCCCCGCGCGGAATACTCGGACAAGGACATCTCCCCGTACTTCTGGGCCAACGGCACTCTTCCGGCGTCCGATACCTACCGCCGTCTACTGGCCGACAACTGGGCGGGATACCGGCTGCGTGTGGCCGGGCTGGTAGAGAATCCAAGGGATTTCACCTACGCCCAACTGCTGGCCATGGACAAACATGAACAGGTCACGCAGCATTACTGCATTCAGGGGTGGTCGGGAATCGCGAAATGGGGCGGTGTCCCGATGTCAGAGGTATTGCGCATCGTCGGCCCTGCACCGTCGGCGCGCTGGGTTGTGTTCTATTCCTTCGCCGACGGCTCCGAACCCGGGGCGGGCCGCTACTACGATTGCCACCGGATCGAACACATGCGCCACCCGATGGCGCTGCTGGCCTACGAGATGAACGGTGAGCCCCTCACTGAAATCCATGGCGCACCGCTGAGGTTGCGCAACGAAGTGGAGTTGGGTTTCAAACAAGTCAAATGGATCGAGTCCATCGAGTTCGTCGACAGCTTCGACCATCTCGGGAAGGGGCAGGGCGGTTACAACGAAGACCAGGAGTACTTCGGATACCGGATGCCGATATAGCCCGCACTCAGGCGTCGGTTCGGCACGGCGTCTCGATTAACTGATTCAGCGCATCGGGGAAGCGATCGGCCACCTCCCAAAGGTCAGGTATCAGCTCTGGGCAGGAGGTGATACCAACATCGAGTTGACCGTTGAACGACATCATGGTGATGTTCAATCCGGAGCCGTGGTGTACCGGTCCGAGCGGGTACATCGCCTTGATCTTCGAGCCAAGAAAGTACAGCTGCGTCTGTGGGCCGGCGACGTTCGAGACGATCAGGTTGTGGATCGGGTGCCGTGTGAGCGGGCTGTTGGCGTAGAGCTTCATCGCAGCCCTGCCGAGCGACCGGGCGGCGAACTGTGCCCAATCCTGGAGCATCGTCGGGCCGATGACCGATTGGTGTTGTTTAGCAATATGATTCGCGCGGTGAATCGCTTGTAGGCGCTCGGCCGGATCTTCGATGTGCGTTTCGAGGCGAGAGAACATGCCAGTGATCTGGTTGCGACCGGAACGATCGGACCTTCCGCGTACCGACACCGGCACCATGCTGATCAGCGGCCGGTCCGGCAGTTCGTCGTGGTCGAGAAGAAAACGGCGCAACGCGCCGGCGCAGACCGACATGACCACGTCGTTGACTTTGACGCCGAATCGGCGCTTGACGGTCTTGATGTCGTCCAGGTCCAGCGCGGCGAATGCGGTGTTGCGCCGGCCGCTCACGGCGGCGTTGAACGCTGTCGCCGGGGCAGCGAACGGAGCGGCCATTGTTTGGCCGCTCGGGATGCGGCGCAGCGTTTCCAGTACCGCCGAAAAGGTCCGGGGTAGCACGCCCGCCAAGCGCAGGGGGCGGGTGGCGACGTTCATCAGGCCTTTTGCCGCGATCTGGATCGGCGTCGCGTCGCCCGGGCCGTCGACGGGATCTGGTGGCATGGCGTCGGGCTCATTGCTGCACAGCTGCGCGAGCAGGTCGGCGCCCGCAACGCCGTCGACCGCGGCGTGATGGGCCTTCGTGATAACTGCCAGGGGGTGACGCTGGTGCGAATCCGGGTCGGCGACGCCCTCGATCACCCACATCTCCCACGGCGGCCGGCTGCGATCCAGCCGCTGAGAGGCGACCTCGCCGCAGACGTGCGCCAGATCTTGGCGCCCGCCCGGTGGCGGTAGCTCGACACGGTTCAGATGGTGATCCACGTCGAACTTCGGGTCCTCCACCCATGTTGGGTGATCCAGGTTGAGCCAGCTATCGGCGATCCTCTCCCGGAACTGCGTTGCCGCTTTGGTCCGCTGGGACAGCTCGTCGCGTAACCGGTCGTATGTGTAGCCACCCGGCATCGTCGAGGAGTCCAACTCGAGCACCGAGCACACATGCAGTGGCTGTGTGGGAGTTTCGAAGTACAAGAAACTAGCGTCGAGTCCGCTGAGCCTTTCCAAGGTATCTGGCCTTTCCGATGGTTTTTGTCTCCCGCGCCCGGCGGTCACTTCGGTGCCGCGACACGGGATGACCAGCGATGGGGCAATCCTGTTGCCGACCGGACGGATTCAGAGAGCCACCGCACCTCGGGTATTTCGAGGACTTGCTCGTACTGCATCCGCAGGAACCGATGCTTGGGCCGGTAGTCTTCCACGTCATCCGGACGGTCGGTGGCAACGACGCATTTCAGCAACTCATGGCTCCACCGTGACAACGCTGCCAACTTCTGCGCTGCCGATCTGCACTCAGCCGAGGCTGCTGCGTCACCCAGCGCCAGCGCTGCCCCAGCTGCTTGCGTGGCCATGGTGATGAGATCGCTGGCCATGCGGTCTTTGGCGGTAGTCGCGGGCCTCGACAACGGATGAGACTCACGCATTGCCGATAGTTCGTTCGGGTCGGGAAGGTCGATCATTGGTACCCAGTTCCGTCGAATGCTGTTTTTCCCAATATGTTTCGTCGGCCAAGAAATGGCCCCGCCAAACGCGGTCGCCAGTCACTTCGCCGGGCGACCGCTAGGTGAGGCGTATCCCGTACCGGCCTAGGTCAAACGAAATAGGTCTCTACCTAGTCGATGCGGCCGTGCTCCATGAATCGGTCGTGCACCATTGCGTGCCCACTTGTCGCTGAAGGCTGCCGCCAGGTGTAGCCGAAGACCGTTACCGAGTTGTTACCTAATTGACGGTACACCGCGGCGAGCGGCAGCGGTAGTGCTCTGTGGGGCAGATTGACTCTGGCATCACCGGATAGCTGCTTCCCGCGGCCCAATCGCCGTCAGGACCGCGCCGGCGGCGAAAAGCAGGAGCGCGATCGCAGGCAGACTGCCACCGGGCGCGAACCCGCGCGCGGCGAAGCCGGCCAGCGCGACTGCGACCGCTGTGGCCCCGATGAGGAGCAGCGGTTCGGTCCAGCTCGGCCGCAGGGGCGTCCCGACGATCGGCAGCGGGGCGGCAAAGCGGGCCCGCTGCCACCACAGCAGGGCCAGTTCGACGGCGGTCAGGAGTGACAGGATGGCCAGCCACTGCAGGCGCGCCAGCCACCATGCGCCCGAACCGATCGGCGGCTGCGGCAGCAGTCCACCGGGGTAGCCGACCAGCGCCACGATGATCACCGGCACCATGTGCCACAGGTAGAGCATCATGACGTTCTGGTTCGCCACGGCCAGCGGACGCCGCCAGCGCGGTGAGCCGAGCACACGATTCACCAGCGGTGCGGCCAGCAGAACCACACCGGCTTGTGCGGCGCCGAACGCCAGCAGCGCCAGTGACGGCGGTTCTACGTTGTGTACGGCCGCACCCGGGACATCGATCATGCTGATCGGATACGGACCCCAGCTGACCAGTGCCGCTAGTGCGATCGCGGCGGCCACGGCCAACAGCACCGGCCGGATTCCGCGAAGTCTTCCGGTGTGCCAGGCGATTCCGAGCTGATAGATGGCCACCCAACAGAACAGGTAGTTCAACCATTCGACGTAGGGGATCTCACCGCCGATGCTGAGCGCGTCGACCGTCGCGGCGGCAATCGCGAGTGCAACTGGCACCGCGAGGCCCCATCGCCGGTCCGCGGCTACCAGCGCCGGTGTCAGCGCGACCACACCCAGATAGACGGCCAGGAACCACAGGTGCATGCCCACCGCCCAGCCGCCGAACGCCAGCGCCGAAGCGTCTACCCCGACGATGCTGAGGATGGCGACCACCGAGACAACCACGGCCACATAGGCAGACGTTGGTCCGGCGACGCGGGCCAGTCGCTGGCGGAGCCAGCGTTGCCGCGGCCCGCGTGCAGACTGCTGCCATCGCCGCCACGACAGCGCGCTGGCGTATCCCGCGACGACGAAGAACACCGGGACGACCTGGAACGCCCAGGTCAGCCATTGCGTCCACGGCAACTCGACCAGAGCGTTCTGCCTGCCGAACTGCCCGTTGCGATAGGTCAACACCGCAGCGAGCCAATGCCCGAACACGACGAGGACGATCGCGGTCACCCGGTAGACGTCCAGCGCAAACTCACGGGCCGGGACTACCGCCGGTGCCGCATCCGGGGAGGGTTCATTGCTGGGGATAGGGCGCGAACCGTCTGTTGAAGCCCGCCAGCCGGGCATCGAGCTGTTCCTGACGCTGCTCGGGGGTGACGTACTCGGTGGTCGGAGGCAGCTCGAAGGGGAGCTGATCGAGCGACACCAAATGCGAAGCGACGGTGGGTAAATCCGGTGAAGCGGTGTCGACGTTTTGGAAACGAATCGAGATCGTGCCCTGGTTCAATCCACCCGTTGATACCCAGTTGGCGACGCCTGGATCGGCCGTCGAGATCACCAGGGTGTAGCTCCCGTCCGGGTTGGCGACCGCCTGCTCGTTGTTCAGGCTGGTCTGCTCGTTCCAGTAGTCGCCGGTGATCGTCCAGTCGTTGTAGATCGGAACGACGAAGTAGCCGGCGTTGCCCGGTTCGATGGTGAGCACCAGTGCCTGTTCGTCGGTGAGCTGGAAGTAGCCTCCGCTTTGCAGCTGGTTTGCCAGGAACTCCGCGCTGCTGGCCGGCTGGCTCATCTGGTTGGGCGGCCTGAGCTCGCCGGTATCGGGATCGGTGGTGGCCAACTCCATGTACTTGGCCTGTTCGGATACGCCCCGTACAGCCAGGATCAGCGCGGTGAATGTACCCCGCACCACAGGCGGCACCCACGGCAGCGGCGGCACCAACGACACCAGTGTGGTCAGCAGCGGGCTGTCGTTGACCAGTGATCCGAGCAGCACGAAGCCGCCCAACTGGGCGAACAGGCTGTTGCACGGGCCCGAGGTGCGCTCGATCGACAAGGTCGACGGCTCTTCGGTGTTCCAGTCGCCCAATGTGTTTCGCGCCGCGATGATGGTGGATCCGGAGGTGAGCTGGAGGTGGTTCTTCTGCCCGGGTGCGGCGGCCTCACGGCTGACGGTGATCTCGAAGTAACCGTTCTCGTCGACGTCGAGGTCGTCGCCGGTCAGGATCGACGATGTCGTCCCGGCCAGGCCTTCCAGCACGCTGAAGCTGGTGTCGGTCGGCATCCCGCCTTCGGTGAGGTCGAGGAAGCGGCCCCGGATCACGTAGTCCGACGTCGCGTTGACCGCCATGAAGCGGTAGATGGTGTCGGGGTTGTCGTAGAGGATGCGAGAGCCGCCGACGTCCATGCCGAACCAGTCGTGCGGCGGGGCGACCTGCATGACAACCTTCGGATCCATCGGGTTGAGTAGTTGCTGCTGGAACGCCGCGGCCATCGCGTACTCGTCGACGGCGTTGTCCAGGGCAGCCAGATTCGCCTCATCGGGTCCGCCGACTAGCGCGAACTGCTTTTCCGCGGCAGACAGAAAGCCAAGCCGCAGAATCAGTTTCATCAGCTTCACCGGCAGGGTCTTGACGGTTCGGGTCGCCAGCTTCTCGGCCTTGAGCTGCTCGGGGGTGGCTAGTGGGCTGACCGCGACGGCTTGTGCGGCCTGTGTCTGTGCCGCGGCGTCAGCGGTCACCGTGGCCGGGGCGGCGCTGTGCCCGAGCTCGCGACGGGTCCACCCCAGCAGCGCCAGCGGGGCTGGATTCGCCGCGGGCGCGACCGGGTCGTCGACAGCCCGCGAAGTGTCACCGGGACCGGATTCCGTCTCCGCAATCTCGACGGTCTCCGATGTACGCGCTGCGCTGGCGATCACCTCCGGTGACGGGATCGCTGCCGGTGTCGTCACGGCCCCGGTTGTCCGCCGGACCGTCTCGGCTTCGAATGTCTCCTCGATGTCGACCTGCGTTTCGTCGGCGGAAGCCTCGTCGAGAGCCTCGTCGAGCTGCGACGCAGAAGGTTCGGGTTCGGTCTGCGACTGCGACGCGCCCGACCGGCGCTGCGATGACCCCTTGGTCGACGACGGCTCGTCGGGCGGGTCGATGTCGCTCTCGGATGCTGACACCTCATCGAGGGTCGGCTCCGACGCCGGACCGTTTGGCTGATCGGTCGAACCGCTGGACAACCCCGCCGTGGACGGTGTTGAGGTCGCCGTTCCGGTGTCCGCGGATTCCGTGGCCGCCGGCTTTCCGGTGTCGGCGGCAGCGACGCCCGGGCCGCTGGCCACCGCGGCTCCCAGTGCGGCCCCGACCCCGAGAACCACCGCCAACGCGCCGATCCTGCCGACGAACCGCCCGCTGCCATCGCCGGAAGGCAGCTGCTCTGATTCGGTGTTGGGCGTCGTCGCCATGCGCGGAGTCCTTCCTACACACTCCTGCCGTCACCTGGGTCGCCCGCTGACGGCATCGACATTCTACGCGCCGATCGTGGTCGTTCCGGCTCCCGTCGCTGAGTCCACCTGCCCCGTCCACCTGCCCCGGTGGAACGCAACGTCAGTCCGGGTCAGTCCCCGTCGTTGTTGTGGTCCCCGCAGTTGGTGCTGGCCGGCTTCGTCGGCCATACGCACGCGTTGATGTCGGTGGTGCTGCCGTAACCACCACCGGTGAACACGCCGTACGCGTCGCTGTTGGTCCCGGTGTAGGTGGCGCCGCCGCCTCCATGGCCGCCGCCGGCATTCCGCACGGTCACTGACCAACCCTTGCTCTCGAGGTCGCTCTTGTAGGAGTCCATCGTCGTGCCGGGCGACCCGTTGACCTGGAAGTGCATGTGGATGCCGTTCTCCTGAACCCGATCAGGCCCATCGGTGCGTTGAGTGTTCGGAGGCGTCGGTATCAGCGACTGAAGATCGCCGCTGCTGCTTGCGCCCGTGGTCGCCGGCGAGGAAACGGTGACTGTCTCGGTCTCGGTTGCGGTAGGCGAGTCATCGGAGCTGCCGCAGCCGGCGGCAACGACACCGACCACCGCCGCTGCGGTCACCAAGGCATTGGTAGGACGTCGCATGTTCTCCTCGCTTCCACGTGATTGACCAGGTCCGCGTACTGGTGCACGGTAGCAACCTGAGTGCGGCCAGAACCTGTTTCGGGCTCCGAACCCGGTTCAGACGACGTGCACCGTTCCGTTCTGCAGGCTGCGTCTGACTTCGAGTCGTCGGAGCTTTCCCGAGGACGTGCGCGGTAGCGAACCTGGCGAGACGAACACCACGTCCGAGGGGACCACACCGCACTCCGAGGCCACCTGTTGGACGACCAAGCCGCGTGCCTCTGCTTCATCGTGCCCGCGGAACTCAGCGACGATCACCAGTTGACTCCGCACAGCGTTGACGTTGGTGCCGACGGCTACGACCGCGCCCGCGCGGACCCCGGGAACCTGGGCGGCTACCTGTTCGACCTCGGTGGGGAACACGTTGCGGCCGGCCAACGTGATGATCTCCTTGGCCCGTCCGCACACAACCAGGCCGTCGTCGACGAAGTAACCGAGATCGCCTGTGGGAAACCAGGTATCCGAAGCGATGGGTTGCTCGCCCAGGTAGCCCGACATCATCGACGATCCACGGATCTCGATCTCGCCCACCTCGCGATCGATGATGCCTTCGGTCTGCTGGTCGCTGGGCGTGACTCGTACCTGCATGCCCTGGATCGCCCCGCCGAGGATCGCATGGGTCTGCCGCTTCTCGCCGGCTTCGGTGCTCAAGGCGACGGTGTCGACTCGCAGTCCCGACCCGGGCTTCGGGATGGTGACGGCGCAGGTGGACTCGGCCAGCCCGTAGGACGGCGCCAGGGCGCCGCCCTGGAAACCGAACCGCGCCATCTCGGTTGCGAACCGCTGGGTTCCTGCGCAGTCAACGGGCTCGCCGCCGTTCAAAGCGAACCGAACGCTGCTCAAGTCGACGTCGCTGACACGGCTCGAGTACTTGCCGATGAGGCTGAACGCCATGTTGGGGGCGGCGGTCATGGTCGCGCGGCTGGTGGTGAGCCAGTCCAGCCAACTGAACGGGGACCCGGCGAACGCCATCGTGGGAGCCAGCCACAATTCTCCGCCGACGAGTGCGCCGGTCAGCACGATGCTCAAACCCATGTCGTGGTAGAGCGGCAGCCAGGAGCAGCCGACGTCGTCTGTGGATATGGCCGCGCGGTCGATGAGGCCGCGCAGATTCGCCAGCACCGCGTCCGGTGACAACGCAGCGGTTCGGGGCTTGCCTGTCGAGCCGGCGGTGCCCTGCAGGACGGCGATATCGCCTCGCTCGGCGGGAGCCAGAGTCGTCGAGCGACGATCGTGGGCCACCTCGCAGACATCGTGCACCGTGACCGAGTCGCCGGCTGCGCGAAGGCCTTCGAGCGCGGTTCCAAAGCTGAATACGGTGCTGACCCCGATTCCGCGCCAACGGTTGACCGTCGACCGGGCCCACTGCTGCGCGTCGGCTCCGTGTATGGGTCCGGGTAGCACCGAGACCGCCGCCCCGGCCAGAAGTGTGCCGATGATCGCCGCGACCAGCTCCACCGTGGGGTCGCCGACCAGCCCGACCTTGGTTGCTTGATCGGCGCGTACACGGTCGGCGACGTTCTCGGCTCGGGCGTGGATCTCCGGCCACGGATGCCGGTGCCACTGGTGGCTCTCCTGATCGAAAAGGAGCAGATCGCGTGCGGATTCCGCCATCCCCGCCGAGAGGGCGGATTGCAGCGACGTCACGGCCGGGTCGGCGGCGCCGCGAGCTTCGCCATGATGACGGCCTCGAGGTCACCAACCGTGTTGCAGCCCAACAATTCCCTCTCCTCGAGCACCACCCCGAGCTTGTCCTGGATAGCCACCTTTCCGACAGCGAAGGCCACCGAATCCAAGCCCACGTCGGCCACCAGCCGGGATTCGGGGGTGATCCGGCTGATGTCAATGCTCATATCGTCACGGAGAATCCCTGCGAGCGCTTTGCTGACTGCTTCGGGGGTAGTCGGCTCCATGGCCGTGAACGCTACACCGGCACGCTAAGCCAGGCTAGACTCTGCTTGCTGGCCTACCTGTGCATACCGCGGCTCAGTAGCTGAAATGCGCGAGCCTGATGTCGCCGCGTTGCTCGCCGTTCGCGATCGTCACCGCGGCGGGCACGAGTTCACTGGTCACCACGCCGTGGGTGGCGGTCAGCTCGTCGACGATGTCGAAGCTGGCAGCGATCCGCTCGGGGGTGTCGATCACGATCGTCGACAACGGCACCCGTCGTCCTAGCTGAAACAGCTTGTCCCCGTGTGGTTTATCCTCCCCGTGGAACCCCCACACCCCGCGCAGCACGGTGGCGCCTTTCGCCGAATTCGTCTCCAGCAGCCGGCGCACGATGCTGCGGTGAATCGGGTCGCCGTCGTGCAGGTTGTCCTCGGAGGTGTAGATCATCAGCTTCTGCTGCAACGGTCGCCCGTCGTCGTCGACGGCCGGCAGGGTGGCAGGCCGAGTCAGCGACTGCCCGCCACGTTTGCAGACCTGAATCCGTTCCACCGTGAACATCGGCCGGGGCAGGGAGGTCTCCAGTTCCGGAATAGCCTCTTCGACCTGATCGCGGGTGCCGACGGCGATAATCATGAGCGGGACATCGCCGTTGCCGCTGAAGAACCTGGCCCGGCGCCGCTGGCCGTCGACGGTACCGTCCACGCCGAGAAACACCGTGGCACCGGCGAAGCCGCGCCGGTACAGCGCCTCGCAGACCGCGACGTAGGCCGGCCGCCCGGCCATCCGGTGCCGGCGGCCCACATAGATGGTCAGTTTGGCGTGCTCGTCGTTGGCCGGCGGAGCGGCGGACCGTCCGACCAGTCGGGCGCGCTCGAGGGTCACCACGCCCGACGTCGTCATCGAGACGGCCCGGTTGGCCAGTGCCGCGATCTTGTCCGCGGTGTCGATGGCCGCGACCACCACCGGCGGATCCTCCGACATGCTCAGCAATCGGTCGCTGCGAAGTTGATGCGACGGGCCGAAGCTGGCGATGCCGCGCAGCATCACACTGATCGCCAGTTCGCTGCGGCCGCACAGGTCCAGCAGCGCGTCGGCGACGAACCTGTCGCCGGTGCTGAGACGTTCGCCGAAGTAGCTGGTCAGTTTCAGGTATTCCGGGTTCGTGTCACTGCTCACAGCTGCGCTCCGATCCACAGTCCCGCGGCGGCCGCCCCCAGGCCGAGTATCAGGCTGACCCCGATGTTGGCCACCGCCGGCCATACCTGCCGCTCGTCGGTGAGGCGCTGAGTCTCCAGCATCCAGGTGGAGAACGTGGTGTAGGAGCCGACGAAGGAGGTGCCGGCCAGCATCGCGATGTGTGGCGGCAGCGTCAGGCCGCCGAGGAAGCCGAGCAGCAGCGCCCCGCTGAGGTTGACGGCCAGCGTGCCATAGGGAAACGAGGACGCCGCGCGGCGTGAGACCGCGCGGTCGACGATGAAGCGCAGCGTCGCGCCGACACCGCCCATCAGCACCACCCCGGCCCACAACGCCACGGTTGTCACGACGGTGCTCACCTGATACGCGCCCTTCGCACAAACGCCGAGGCCAGGTAGACAGCGACCAGGCCGAGGACGATGCTGGCTGCGGCGTAGCCGGCGGCCAATCCGAGATGGCCGTGCTCGATCATCGTGACCAGCTCTACCTGCATCGTCGAGAACGTGGTCAACCCGCCGCACAGTCCGGTGCCCAGCAGCGGGCGCCGGTAGCTCGACACCGGCAGGCGCTCCAGCAGGCGGGTGGTGAAATATCCGAGCAGAATCGCGCCGGCGATGTTGGCGAT
Organism: uncultured Mycobacterium sp.; assembly: GCA_964513475.1. Lineage (GTDB taxonomy): Bacteria > Actinomycetota > Actinomycetes > Mycobacteriales > Mycobacteriaceae > Mycobacterium. The sequence goes on from CAZEMS010000053.1 coordinate 21,239, forward strand.
GAAGGTGGGCCACGGCCAGCGGCCCGGATCGGGTACGGCGAGACTTTCCAGTCCTACCCGGGACAGCGTCCCCAGCGCGCCGCCGGCGAACACCGCGGCCAGTTCGCGGTTGTCGTGGCCGAACATGAGGACGAGTATTGCGGCCGATCGCGCCGACCGCTGGAAATTGCCACGCGGACGGGGAGCAGAATTGGTGACCATGGCGGCCAACCCACGTGCCGGTCAGCCGGCTCAGCCCGAGGACCTCGTCGATATCGCTGCGGTCGTGACCGCCTACTACAGCATGGAACCGGATCCCGACGATGTCGCGCAGCAGGTGGCGTTCGGCACCTCCGGGCACCGCGGCTCCAGTCTGGACGCGTCCTTCAACGAGGCCCACATCCTGGCGACGACCCAGGCCATCGTGGAATACCGCGCGCAGCAGGGCATTAGCGGGCCGCTGTTCATCGGCCGCGATACCCACGCGCTGTCTGAGCCGGCCTGGGTTTCGGCGCTGGAGGTCCTGGCCGGGAACGACGTCGTCGCGATGATCGACGCGGCCGACCGCTACACGCCGACCCCGGCGGTCAGCCACGCCATCCTGACGTTCAACCGGGGCCGCGACGGGGGACTGGCCGACGGGATCGTCGTCACCCCGTCCCACAACCCGCCCCGCGACGGCGGCTTCAAGTACAACCCGCCCAACGGCGGACCCGCCGACACCGATGCCACCGGCAGCATCGCCGAACGCGCCAACGCGATCCTGCGTGATCGGCTGCGACCGGTGAAGCGGGTTCCGCTGGCCCGAGCGTTGCAGAGCGTGCAGCGTCATGACTATCTGAGCGCCTACGTTGATGACCTGCCCAACGTCGTCGGTATCCATGCCATACGCGCCGAGGGGATCCGCATCGGGGCCGACCCGCTGGGTGGGGCGAGCGTCGACTACTGGGGTGCGATCGCCGAGCGTCATAACCTGAAGTTGACGGTGGTCAATCCGCTGGTCGACGCCACCTGGCGGTTCATGACGCTCGACACCGACGGCAAGATCCGGATGGATTGCAGTTCGCCCAACGCCATGGCCTCGCTGATCGCCAACCGCGACGAATATCAGATCGCCACCGGCAACGATGCCGACGCCGACCGCCACGGCATCGTGACCCCCGACGGGGGACTGCTCAACCCCAACCACTACCTCGCGGTGGCGATCGACTACCTCTACACCCACCGGCCGCAGTGGCCCGGTTCCACCGCCGTCGGCAAGACCGTCGTCAGCTCCTCGATCATCGACCGGGTGGTGGCCGGACTTGGCCGCCGGCTGATCGAGGTGCCGGTCGGCTTCAAGTGGTTCGTGGACGGACTACTCAGCGGCACCATCGGTTTCGGTGGCGAGGAGAGCGCCGGCGCGTCGTTCCTGCGCAACGACGGCACGATCTGGACGACCGACAAGGACGGCATCATCCTGGCGCTGCTGGCTTCGGAGATTCTTGCGGTGACCGGCCAGACGCCGTCCCAGCGGTACCGGGATCTCGCCGACAAGTACGGGTCACCGATCTACGCGCGCATCGACGCGCCGGCGGATCGCGAACAGAAGGCGCGGCTGGCCGGGCTGGCTCCCGAGCAGGTCGAGGCGCGTGAACTGGCGGGTGAGAAGATCACCGCCAAGCTGACCGCCGCGCCGGGCAACGGCGCACCGCTGGGCGGACTGAAGGTGACCACCGAGAACGCCTGGTTCGCCGCACGCCCGTCCGGCACCGAGGATGTTTACAAGATCTACGCCGAGTCCTTCCGCGGCCCGGAACATCTCGCCGAGGTTCAGGAAGCGGCCCGTGAAGTGGTGAACAAGGTCATCGCGTGAGCTCGCCCCGCGGGGGCGACTCTTCGGGTGCGCGGGCATCGGGAGCGCCGAGCGGACATGCGCTGCCGGGCGAAGTTTGGGTGCTGATCGTGGCCAATGCGGTGATCGCACTCGGCTACGGCGTGGTGGCCCCGGTGCTACCGCAGTACGCCCGGGACTTCGGGGTGAGTATCAGCGCCGCGACGTTCGTCATCACCGCATTCGCGCTGATGCGGCTCTGTTTCGCGCCGGTGAGCGGGCTGATGATTCAGCGGCTGGGGGAGCGGCGCATCTACGTCAGTGGCCTGCTTGTGGTTGCGCTGTCCACGGTCGCTTCCGCATTCGCGCAGAACTACTGGCAGTTGTTGGTCTACCGGTCCCTCGGCGGCATCGGGTCGACGATGTTCTTCGTCTCTGCGCTCGGCTTGATGATTCGTATCAGCCCGGAGGACGCCCGCGGGCGGGTGGCCGGCATGTTCTCATCGGCCTTCCTGGTCGGCTCGGTGGGAGGTCCGGTATTGGGCAGTCTCACAGCCGGTTTGGGGCTGAGGGCGCCCTTCCTCATCTACGGCGTCACACTGTTGATCGCCGCCGCCGTGGTGTTCCTCAGTCTTAGGCACTCGTCGCTGGCTTCCCCCGAGCCGGAGAACGGGCCGAAGGTGACCGTGCGGACGGCGCTGCGCAACCGCGCCTACCGTGCCGCGCTGCTGTCGAACTTCGGAACCGGCTGGGCGACGTTCGGGCTGCGCATCGCGCTGGTCCCGCTCTTCGTGGCCGAGGTCTTGGGCCGGGGTCCCGGATTCGCCGGCCTGGCCCTGGCGACGTTCGCGATCGGCAACGTCGCAGCGGTCATTCCCAGTGGCCGGCTTTCGGACCGGGTGGGCCGGCGGATGCTACTGATCGTCGGCCTGGTGGCGGCGGGTGTGGCGACGATGGTCGTCGGTTTCACCGACGATCTGACGTTGTTCCTGGTGAGCGCCTTCGTCGCCGGTTTCGCCACCGGAATCTTCACCTCGCCGCAGCAGGCGGCCGTGGCGGACATCATCGGTAACAAGGTCCGTGGCGGTACCGCGGTGGCGACGTTTCAGATGATGGCCGACCTTGGCTCCATCGTGGGTTCCCTGCTCGTCGGTCTGATAGCCCAGCATCTGTCCTTCGCGTGGGCGTTCGTGGTCAGCGGGATGATTCTGGTGCTCGGCGGGCTGGGCTGGGTTCTTGCTCCCGAAACTCGGGGCCGGCCATCGGCGCAGCCCACCCCGGCTCGGGCGTTGGGTCCGGAGGCTGGTGGGGAACTGCCGTGACCAGTGATTTTGAAACGTCATCCGCTGGTGGTGTAGCTTCGATCAGCACAACTATCGCGGGGCTATGGCGCAGCTGGTAGCGCACCACACTGGCAGTGTGGGGGTCAGGGGTTCGAGTCCCCTTAGCTCCACTTCTGTGATGAGTCGGGTCATGGGTTACACGTGAGTCGCGTCATCGGTTACAGATCGCCCCGGCCATCGGCCGGGGTTTTTCTGTTGGTTGCGCCAGTAGTTTTTGGTGGGGTCGATGTGGTGGGTGGCCACGAGTTGGTGGCTGGTTTTGCTGATGACGGTGACTGTTTGGTTGGTGACCAGGATGAGTACTGCGGTGCCGGCGTGGGCTCGGCCGATGCCGAGGTGGTGTAGGCGGCTGCCGTGGCGCAGGGTGAGTTTGCCAAATTGGTCGACGGTGAACCGCCCCGGCATGTCCGGGGACTTTGGCGTGCCCCGGGTCCCACTCAAACCGCGCATGGGGCCGACTGGCAGGTCCCGCATGGCGTAGGCCAACCCGGTCATGCCGGCGATGAGCGGCACCGGAAACACCTCGTTCGGCGAGAGCTTGGTGAACCCGTCGGACCCGCCGAGGGAAGTTGCCCACTCCGCATCCAGGACGCCCGAGAGGATCAGCGCTACCCACGACATACCGTTCTCCCTGAGCCGCCATGTCGCACACGGGGTACAGCACCCATCGTCCGGAAGCCGTAGCGAACGCGCTATTTCGAACTCCTCACAGCCTGCAGCAGGCGGCAATGTCAACTCGGTCACGGCCGCCTCTATCCGGTGACCGAGCTGATTATTTGCAGTGCCCAATGAGACTCGACTACCTTCGCCTTGAAGTGATGCTCGTCACACATTCATGATGGTTCCAGATGTTGCTAGCGGAATCGCGAGACAAGAGACGGCCGGGACATGGATTCGACACAAGCTTCGGCAGGTTGGCGCGGGAATCGGCGGCTTTCGGGTTCGAGTTGTCTTGCCGCTGACGTGAGCCGGGTTGGCGCGTTAGCCGTTGCTGCAGGCATTGCTGTGGGTATTGGCGCCGCGATGGCTTTGGTGCCCGTTGCTGCTCTTGCCGATACCACCGGTTCGAGCGGCCCTTCAGCCAGTGCCGAGTCGGACTCTTCGTCACCAACTTCGACGGCCGCTGGTTCGGCGCTGGAGTCTGAAAACGCCGCACCAGCAGATGATGAAGGCACCACCGCAGCCCCAGATGCTGAACGTGACAATGCCGACGATGTTTCTGGTGACGTTGTCGACGATGACCTGGAAGTCGTCGGCGCTGATGAGGAACAGGCCGCCGACGAGATCGCTGATGCTGAGGCGGGAACGTTCAATTCTGGTGGCGCAGTCGGCGGTGACGCTGATGCAGGCGCGGAAGCCCTGGACGGTCCAGCATCGGGTTCGGATGAGGAGGCTGTTGATGGCTCGGCTGCTTCTTCCGATAGGACCGACTCTTCGCGGTCGAGGTCGGTAGACGAGGACGAATCTGCGCCGGCAGTAGAGCCGCCCGCCGAACAGGATTCGGTGGCTCTGGTTGCGGCAGAGCTGGGTTCGCTCTCAATCGATGCCTCGCTAGTGGTGCTGCCGACCGAGCCGGCTACCAGAGCACACGTCCGGGCGATGGAGCCGGAACCGTCGGTGTCCGAATCCTCCGCACCAAGAAAACCGTTGAGCCGGTTGTCGTCGTCGCTGTCGTCCTGGCTGGGCCTGAATCGCACAGCATCTGAGAACGCTCCCGGTGCCCCGGCGTTCGCGCCGGTGATGTGGGGGGCGGCAGCTGTGGCCCGCCGTGAAGTGGGAGCCGGCCTTCCCACGGCTGCCAGTGAGGCCACTGCGTTCCGGCTGTTCGGTAACGGCACCGCCGAGAACCCCAACGCGGGGCTGTTATTCGGCAATGGGTTCAGTTGGGATGCCACCACCTGCACCGGTACCACGGCCTGCGATGGCGGTGATGCCGGGTTGTTCGGCGGCGACGGGGGCAACGGCTACAACGGCGGCAACGGTGGATCCGCAGGTTTATTCGGTCGCGGCGGTAACGGCGGGGACGGTGTCCCCGGTGGTGACGGCGGCAACGGCGGTGCCGGCGGAACCTTCTTCGGCAGTGGTGGCAACGGTGGCGACGGTGGGCCTGCCCTGACCGCCGGCGGGATAGCGGGCAAAGGAGGCAGCGGCGGCAGGGGGGGATTGTTCGGAAACAGCGGGCAGGACGGCGACGACGGGGCAGGGTTCCCCGGCGGCGTCACGACGCACCTCGACGTCGTCTACGGCCCGCTGCCCGCAGAGAAACTCGACGTCTACGCTCCCCGCCAGTCGTCGAACGCGCCGGTGGTGCTGATGGTTCACGGCGGCGGCTGGGTCATCGGCGACAAAGCGAATCCCGGCCTGGTGAACAACAAAGTCGACCACTTCGTGTCAAACGGCAAGATCTTCGTCTCGATCAACTATCCGATGTTGCCGACGCACAAGCCCGACGCGCAGGCAGACGCGGTCGCCGAGGCGATCTCCTATGTTCAGGCGCATGCGGCTGACTGGGGTGGTGACCCGAACAACCTGGTGGTGATGGGCCACTCGGCGGGGGCGCATCTGGTGGCACTGGTTTCCGCCCGGCGTGACGCCTACCCGCATCTTCGGCCCTGGCAGGGCACGGTGGTGCTGGACGTCGGCGCACTGGACCTCGTTGCGAGGATGCAGGACAGCCCAACCGCAGTGTTCCGCCTGGCATTCGGCGATGACCCCGAGTACTGGCAACAGGTCTC
>CAZEMS010000054.1:0-26869 GCA_964513475.1 uncultured Mycobacterium sp.
CCGCCGGAATGGCCGCAACCTCCCGCGCGGGCCCGCCGGGCGCCACCGGGGCACCCGGCGCCCCCGGTGCACCCGGTGGCCCCGCCGGCGCCGGCGCCGCCGGCTTCGGTGCCACCGGCCTCGACGGTTACGGCGGCGTTGGCGGCAACGGCGGCGACGGCGGCGCCGGCAGCGACGGTGGAGTGCTACCGGGCGACTTCGGATATGCCGGCGGCGCAGGCGGCGCCGGCGGGAACGGCGGCGCCGCCGGGGCGACTGCGGTCAACGGCGACGGCGGCAGCGGAGGTAACGGCGGAGCGGGCGGGGACGGCACCGACGGTAACGGCGTCTCCCCCATCGGCGGTGATGGCGGTGACGGCGGCAGTGCCGGTACAGGCGGGGCCGCAGGTGGCGGCGTGGGGGCCCCTGGTTCGAACGGACCCGGTGGTAACGGCGGCAACGGCGGGGCCGGCGGAAACGGCGGCGGCTTAGCACTTGCTGACAGTGCCGGCGGGAACGGCGGGGACGGCGGGGCCGGCGGGGCGGGCGGAAACGGCGGAAACGGCGGGGCCGGCGGGGCCGGCGGGAACGGCGGCGACGACGCCGGCGCCAACAGCTACGGCGGCAATGGTGGTTTCGGCGGCAGTGGCGGCGACAGCGTCACCGGGACCGGCGGTACCGGCGGGGGCGGCGGGGCTGGGGGTAACGGAGGTTTGGACGCCACCACAGGCAGCGCCGGGGGGGCCGGAGGCGCCGGGGGCGATGGCGGCACCGGCTACACCGGCGGTGGTAATGGCGGCGCCGGCGGCAACGGCGGGACCTCCGGCACGGCCGACAATGCCACCATTAGCGCCGGCGGCGCCGGCGGCAACGGCGGCAACGGGGGCGCCGCCACCAGCGGGGCTGGCGGTGACGGCGGGGTTGGCGGGAGCGGTGGCGAAGGCGACGACGACGCCAACTCAAGTCGAGCCGGTGACGGCGGCAACGGCGGCGACGGCGGTGCCAGCACCAACGGGGCTGGCGGCGACGGCGGCGACGGCGGCGACGGCGGCAATGGCGGCTTCACCGCGATCGGCGCCGCCGGCAGTAGGGGCGGTGACGGCGGTTACGGCGGTGCTGGCGGTACCAGCACCAACGGGGCCGGCGGCGACGGCGGCGATGGCGGCAGTGGCGGTACCGCTAGCGACTCCAACGCCGAGAGTTGGGGCGGTGACGGCGGTGACGGCGCGGTAGGCGGCAACGGCGGCACGGCTGGGGGTGCCGGAGGTGCAGGAGGTGCCGGAGGCGACGCCGGTAGCGCCGTCTTGTCGAGTGAGGGTGGAAACGGCGGAGACGGTGGTAGCGGCGGCGACGGCACCGTCGTGGGGGCGCCTGGTGGCGAGGGCGGTAACGGCGGCGACGGCGGCGACGGGGATACCTCGATCTTTGAGCCTGCATTCGGCGGCGACGGCGGCAATGGCGGTGACGGCGGTGACGGCGGCGGCGGAGCGGCGGGTGATCCCGGTGCGGCGGGAACCGGCAACGTGGGCACATCCGGCGGAACCGGCGGTCTGGGCGGCGCCGGCGGCCCGGGCGACCCCCCCTGAGCCATCCGTACACCCTAGGGTCCGCGCTAGTCGGTATTCGGCCAGGCCGCTCGGGCATGCTTCGATCCGCCCAGTGAAAGGCTTTCTGGTGCATGCGATGTGGTCCACGCCCAAGCGCGACTCCGAGTTCGCCGTCAGCACCACCGGATTGACCAAACGCTTTGGCCCGGTCGTTGCCGTAGACGATCTGAGCTTGAGCGTGGCAGCAGGTGAGGTGTTCGGTTTCCTCGGCCCGAACGGTGCCGGGAAGTCCACCACTTTGCGACTGCTGCTGGGCTTCCTGCGACCGACCGCGGGCTCCGCGAGCATCTTCGGCGTCGATGCCGCCGACGTGCGTCGCACCCATAGCCAGCTGGCCATTGTGCCTGCCGATGTCGCGTTGCGGCCCACACTGACCGGCGCGGAAATCATCACCCTGCTCGCCAATCTCAGCCCGAACGTGGACACCGACTACCGAACCGAACTCGTCGACCGGTTCGCCCTCGATGTGGACCGGCCAGCCAAGGCGTACTCCACCGGCAACCGCCAGAAGGTCGCTCTAGTGGCGGCTTTTGCCACCAGGGCTGCGCTGCTGATCCTCGACGAACCGACCAGCGGACTGGACTCCCTGATGGAGCGCGAGTTTCGCCGCTGCATCGGCGGGGCGCGTGGCCGCGGACAGACGATGTTCCTCAGTTCACACCAGCTCGCCGAGGTCGACGCCGTCTGCGACCGGGTAGCCATCCCCCGGGCCGGCCGATTGGTCTAGATCGAAAGCATCGATGATCTGCGCCGGCTGCGCCGCACCACCGTTGAGGTCACCGTCGGTGACGCCGGACCGCAACTGGCCGAAGTGCCCGTGGTCACCGACGTCGAACGGCTTGACGACGCGCGGTTGCGCTTCACGCTTTCGGGTCCTCCCGCTCCCGCACTGAGTGCGCTGGCCGCCGCGCGCGTCGCCGCGGCACTCATGCGCGAACCCACACTCGAGGAGATCTTCCTCGACTACTACGGTTAAAACTACGGCGGCAACCTCGGCGGCAACCTCGGCGGCAACCTCGGCGGCAACCAGGGAAACCAGCCGTGAGCACCGCCGCCGAGGCGGTGTCGTGGCTGGCGGTGCGCCAGGTGCACCGCGGCGCCCTGATTGTCACGGCGATCGCCGCCGGGATGTCGGCCCTGGTGACCTCCCAATACCAGAGCACCTTCTCCGGCGCGCTGAACGAGGACGCCCTGCGCGCATTGGCCGCCAACCCGGCGGTCCGGGGTGCTGTTCGGGCCCGCGGTAGCGCTCGACGACCCAGGCGGTTTCACGGTATGGCGAACGGGCACACCCGTACTGGTGCTCGCGGCGGTGTGGATCATGCTGACGACCGTCCGCATCACCCGTGGCGAGGAGGACACCGGACGCTTCGAGCTGCTGCTGACCGGACCGGTGCGCACCGTGGACGCCGTCGCCCGCTGCCTGCTGGTCGTGAGCGGAGCCGCTGCCCTGATCGGTGTCGCCGTCGGCGCGAGCCTGGTCGCGAGCGGTACCGGCACTCGTGGCGCGGTCTTCTACGGCGCGTCCGTGCTGGGCGCCACGTTGTCGTTCGCGGCCACCGCGGCGCTGGCCGCCCAGGTCATGTTGAGCCGGCCGGCAGCGGTCGGCGTCTGCGTGGCTGCCATGGGCGCGGCCCTGCTGGCCCGCATGGTCTCCGACGGTGTTACGGCCCTGGCGTGGGCGGCCTGGCTCACCCCGTTCGGACTCCTGGGCCGCGTCGCACCGTACGCCGAGAACCGGGTGGTACCGCTGGTCGTGCTGGCTGCGGCCCCAGCGCTGCTCGGGTTCAGCGCGCTCGCCGCGGCGCACCACCGCGACCTGGGCAGCGGCTGGGTGACCGCCTCGACGCGCCGAGCGCCACGAACCGCGCTACTCGGTTCGGTCGGCGGCTTCGCGCTGCGCCGTGCGCTACGGCCAACCACGGGCTGGGCGATCGGGATGGGCGCCTACTTCCTGTTGATAGGTGCGATGATGACCTCCGTCCTCGAATTCCTCAGGCAAAACCCGCGATTCGCAGCGCTCGCCGAGGCCGCCGGGTTCGCCGGGTTGAGTTCTGCCGACGGGTTCGCCGCCGCGCTGTTCAGCCTGCTCGCCATCCCCACCGGCCGGTACGCAGCGTCCCGGTTGGCGGCGTCGACAGCTGGCGAGAAGTCCCGGTACTAGACGCTGGTGCTGGCCGCGCCGGTGCCACGCAGCCGAGTCGCCGGAAGCGAAATCGCGGTGACGACAGCGGGCGTACTTGCGCTGCACGTGCTGGCCGCAGGGTCGATGTGGGCCGGTAGCGCGATGACGGGAGGGACGTTTCGGGCCGGGTCGGCACTCGCCGGCGCGCTGAACCCCGCGCCGGTCGCGTGGCTGGCGTTGGGCGCGGCCGCGCTGGCAGCCGGATGGCTACCGTCTGCAGTCGCGGCGATCGGGGCGCTGCCGGTGGTGGGCGGATTCCTGCTCAATGTGCTCGCCGAAAGCATGCATGCGCCGCGTGCGCTGGCATGGCTCTCTCCGTTCTCGCACATCTCGTCGGTGCCCACCGAACTGCCGAACTGGCCTGCGATCGCAGTGTTCCTGCTGCTCGGAGCGGTTCTGACTGCCGCCGGCATCGCCGGATTCCGCCGCCGGGACCTGGCCTCCTGACCGCGTTGCGCGTCACCCGTTCCTGGCGAGGAAACGCCGGAACAGCGGCCACGCCACCGCGATGTTGTAGAACGCACCCACCACCAGGTAGGGCCACCAGGTGCCGTGGTCGTTGGCCACCCAGAACGCCTTGGCCGCCCAGTACGGCGGCAGCAATCCGAAAGCCAGATTCCAGCCGGACTGGACGAACCAGGCCAGACAAGGCAGACCGGCCAGCAACAGTCCCAGCGCCCGCACCGCGGCAAGGCCCTGGATCTTGTTGTTCGCCATGGCCACGACAAGCAACAGCGTCACTACCGCCGACAGCCCGGCGAGCAGACCGATCGGCACGAGCACCGGCACCAGACCCGGAGCCAGCAGCCCACTGAGCGCCATGGTGGTCACCACGTATACCGCGGTGACCAGGACCACCGTGCCGGATCGGTACCCGAAGTACCTCGACAGCGGGACCGGGGTCACCCGCAGCGCGGTCAATGTCCCGGCGTCGAGTTCGTCGAGCACCAGTAGCGCCGCCAGCGCCCCGACGATGACGATGCTGGTCAACAGAAGAAATCCGGTGAGCACCAGTGGGTAGTAAGGCACCAGATCGAAGCCGTAGCGCCGCTCAAGCATGGCGGTGACCCGAGGTGTGATAACAGCGACGGCCACCGTGTAGATGACCGGCGCCAACACAACCATCACCAGCAGCGGGTCGCGGTAGGTGCCACGAATGTCGTTGCGCCCGAATGCGCTTACCGCTCTGCGGAGCGATGTCATCACATCGCCCCGGATCGCTCGATGACGTAGCGTACGAACGCTTCCCGGGCAAGCCGGCCCAACGCGGCCACCCAGACCAGTGGGTAGACCAACGCATACACCACCTGCCATGACGCCAGACCGATCTGGCCGAACGCTGCACCGAACAGCAGCAGCGGCCCCTGGGTGGGCAGCAGGTAGAGCACCGGGTTCGGCCACACACCCGACAGATACAGCACCGGTAGGCTACTCACCGCCAACGGGATCGAGGCCGCCAGGAACCAGTCACCGACCGATGCGAACGGCAGCGACGTGATGAACCCGACCAGCAGCATCACTACCGTGCCGAGCACGACACCCGCCAGCATCGGCGCCGGAAGATAGTCGAATCCGTGGGCGACGCCGACCACCATGACTGCGACGAACATCGAAACCGATGTCAGAACAATTATTTTGGCGGATAGGTACTCCCAGAACCGCAATGGCGTGGTGATCACCGCGCCCAGCGTGCGCTCCTGTTTCTCGAAGAACACCGAACCTCCGATGAAGAGGAAACCGATGACGACGATGTCGCCCAGCAGGATGTAGGGCTCGGCCGCCGGCCGCAGCCGGTGCGGCATCGGCAGCAACACCGCCAACCAGAGCAGTCCCGAGAACACCGCCGCGTGCAGAAAACGTTGCCGCACCAGAATCGTCGACTCCAGCCGCAGCGCGTTGGCCAGTCGGGTCATGCCAATCGCCGACCGGTGACCTCGACGAAGACGTCGTCGAGGCTTGCTTCCAGGCTGTGCAGGGTCTCGACGTGATACTTGCGCAGGACTTCGTGAAAGCCGGTGTCGTCGGCCAAGCCGTCCATCCGGAATTCCGTTGACCCCAACGAGCCTTCGGGCGTCCGGTACTCCACGCGGACCAGCCGTCGGCCGCGTGCGATCCTCAACTCCGCGGGTGAGTCGAGCGCGACGATGCGCCCGTCGACGACGAAGGCCACCCGGTCGCACAGCTCGTTCGCGGTCGCCATGTCGTGGGTGGTGAGGAAGACGGTTCTGCCGCGCGATCGGAGATCGGCTACCGCGTCCTTGACCTTGCGCGCGTTGACCGGGTCCATCCCTGAGGTGGGTTCGTCGAGGAACAGCAGTTCGGGATCGTTGAGCAGCGCCCGTGCGAAGGTCAAGCGCATCTGCATTCCCTTGGAGTACTTGCCGGCCCGGGTGCCGGCATCATCGGCCAAACCCACCATGTCGAGCAGTTCCATCGGATCGCGGGTCGGCCCGTCGTAGAGGGAGGCGAAGAAGCGCAGATTCTCCAAACCGGTGAGTTTCTGATAGTGATTAGGCAATTCGAACGACACACCGACGCGCTGGTAGTAGTCGGGCCCCCAGGCAACCGGTTCACGGTCCCACACCGTGATGTCGCCGCCGTGATCCCGCAGCAGTCCGGTCAGTAGCTTCTGAGTCGTCGACTTGCCCGCGCCGCTGGGACCGAGGAATCCGAAGACCTCGCCACGGCCCACGGCGAAATCCATCCCCCGCACTGCCGGGTCCGGCGCCTTCGGATATGTGAAGGTCAACCCGCGCACCCGAATGACGGTGGAATCGGCACCGGTATCGAAGTTGCTCATCGGCAGCTACTATACTGATAGTTCAGAACTTAATGAATATATAGAATATCAAGAACGGAGATCATGTGGCAGAGCCACCCGAGTCGTCGGACCCGGCCGAGGCGCTCGCGCTGGTTCTGAGCAGTCATGGACTGCAGCGCATGACGTCTCGCGCACTGGCTGCTCTGTTGTTCACCGAGCAGCCCACGATGACCGCCGGCGACCTCGCGCAACGCCTGCAGGCCAGCGCCGGCGCCATCTCGGGGGCGATGAAGATGCTCACCCGGGTGGGCCTGGTCGAGCGGGTTCCCGCCCCCGGCAGCCGTCGCGACCACTACCGGCTACGCGATGACGCGTGGGCGGTGCTGTACACGACGCAGAACCAGACCTTGGCGGCCATTCGGCGGGCCGCCGACACCGGAATCGCCGCAGCCAAGCCGGGTAGCCCGGCCCACGACCGTCTCACCGAGATGCGTGACTTCTACAGCTTTCTGCTGGACGAGATACCAGCACTGCTGGACCGCTGGCACCAGCAGACCGACCGATAGCCATTCAACGGTTGAGGACCGCTACGCACTCCACGTGGTGGGTCAACGGGAACGAGTCGAAGACCCTGAGCTGCGCCACCGTGTACCCGTGATGCCGGTACAGCCCGATGTCACGCGCGAATGATGCGGCCTCACAACCGATATGCACGATGCGCGAAACTTGCGCGGCGGCCAGCAGTTCTATCACCTCGCGACCGGCCCCGGTGCGCGGCGGGTCGAGAACCGCGACGTCGGCTCCCGCGGTCTCCGCGGTCAGCGCCCGGCGCACCGAGTCGGTGACCACCGAGACACAAGTCAGATCAGCCAACGCCGCGCGCGCCGAACGGGAGGCGCCGCGAGAACTGTCGACGGTCAGCACCCGCCCACGATCGCCGACACCTTCGGCCAGCACCGCCGCGAAAACTCCTGCGCCGCCATACAAATCCCACGCCGTCATCCCGGTGTCAAGTTGCGCCCAATCGGCGACGAGATCGCTGTAGCAGCGGGCCGCATCACGATGCGCCTGCCAGAACGCGGTCACCGGGACCTGCCAGCTGCGTCCCCGCACGGACTGGGTGGCTTCGTATCGCCCCTCGATCACCTGGGTCGGCTTCCTGCGGCCGTTGCGCGGGCCCGACTGGATGAGGTGGCGCTGCTCGTCGTCATCGAGAACCGCGTGAATGCGCGCTCCGGGCATCCACTTTCTCTGATCGAGTCCATCGAGCATGCCCACCGGAAGCTGTGCACACCGCAGATCGGTAACCAACTCAGAACTGTGGTAGCGGTGAAACCCCGGGCGGCCGTCATCGGTGGTGTCCAGTCGTACGCGGGTGCGCCACCCGGTCACCGCGCCCGATCCGACCGGTTCGGCCGTCGCCACCTGCTGGTCACACCAGCGGTACCCGCCCAGGCGTTCGAGCTGATTGGCGACCACCGCCCCTTTGACGTGCCGCGCCGCCTCCGGAGTAGCGAAATCCAGGTCACAGCAACCGGAACCGTCCACACCGGCGATCGCACACTTCGGTTCGACCCGATCCGGGCAAGGCTCGATCACCTCGACAACATCGGCGTGCCAATAGGATCCGTGTTCTCCGACTACTCGCACCCGCACGGTCTCCCCCGGTAGCGAGTAGCGCACAAACACCACCCGGCCGTCGTAGCGGGAAACACAGCTGCCGCCGTTGGCCGGCGCCCCGGTGGTGAGGACGAGTTCGTTCACTCCAAAAAGCCCCGTCGCACGTCGCCGGGCGCCGACTGCGGCTGAAGGTTCTTCAGCCGTTCCGACGAACTCAGTTGCCACGGAACCGAAGTCACCATCACGTTCGGCATGAACAGCAGTCTGCCCTTGAGCCGCAGCGCACTCTGGTTGTGCAGCACCTGCTCCCACCAGTGTCCGACCACGTACTCGGGAATGAATACCGTGACCACGGTGCGCGGTGACTCCTTGCTGAGCCGTTTGACGTAATCCAGCACCGGACGGGTGATCTCCCGGTATGGGGAGGCGATGACCTTCAGCGGCACAGTGACGTCGCTGTTCTCCCACTTGTGCACCAGTTCTCGCGTCTCGGCGTCGTCGACGCTGACGGTGATGGCTTCCAGCAGGTCGGGCCGGGTCGCCCGGGCGTAGGCCAACGCCCGCAGCGTCGGCAGGTGCAGCTTGGAAACCAGTACCACGGCATGGTTGCGGCTCGGCAACACGACGTCGCCCTCTTCCTCGGCCTGCTGCTCGAGCTCGCGGGCGACGGTGGCGTAGTGATTGTGAATCATCTTCATCATCACGAACAGGCACACCATCGCCAGGATCGCGATCCAGGCCCCGGATACGAACTTGGTCACGACAACTACTATCAGCACCGTTCCGGTCACCACACAGCCGACACCGTTGATCAGCCGCGACCTGAACATCCGCTGGCGCGCGGCTTGATCGGTTTCGGTGCGCAGCAGCCGGTTCCAGTGCCGGACCATGCCCAGCTGGCTCAGGGTGAAGGACACGAACACCCCGACGATGTAGAGCTGGATCAGCGCGGTCACCTGGGCCTGGAACGCGACCACGAAGGCGATCGCGGCGAAGGCCAGAAAAAGGATGCCGTTGGAGAACGCCAGCCGGTCGCCCCGGGTGTGCAGCTGGCGCGGCAGAAAACGGTCTTGCGCCAGGATCGATCCGAGTACCGGGAACCCATTGAACGCCGTGTTGGCAGCCAGCACCAGGATCAACGCGGTGACCAGAGCGATGAGGAACAGACCGATCGGGAAGTTGTGGAAGACCGCGTCCGCCAGCTGCGCTATCAGTGTCTTCTGGTCGTAGTCTGCCGGTGCCCCGATGAGCTGCTCGTCCGGACGTTCGGCGATCTGCACGCCGGTCTCCCTGGCCAGCATGATGATCCCCATGAACAACGAGACGGCGATCGCACCCAACATCAGCAGCGTGGTTGCCGCGTTGCGCGACTTGGGTTTCCGGAATGCAGGCACCCCGTTGCTGATCGCCTCGACGCCGGTCAGCGCAGCTGAACCCGACGAGAACGCCTTCGCCACCAGGAACACCAACGCGATGCTCAGAATGTTCTCTTGCTCGGCCTGCAGTTCGAAGTCAGCCGATTCGGCCTTCAATGGCGTGTTCAGGAAGAAGACCTGGAACAGACCCCAGGCCAACATGATGAACATGCCGGCCATGAACGCATAGGTCGGAATCGCGAAGGCGATACCCGACTCCCTGATGCCGCGCAGGTTCAACGATGCCAGCACCAAGATGGCCGTCACGGCGAAGAGCACCTTGTGCTCGCTGACGAACGGGATCGCCGATCCGATGTTCGACATCGCCGAGGACATCGAGACCGCGACCGTGAGCACATAGTCCACCAGCAGGGCGCTGGCCACGGTCAATCCGGCGGTCCCGCCCAGGTTCACCGTGGCCACTTCGTAGTCGCCACCGCCCGACGGATAGGCGTGAACGTTCTGCCGGTAGCTGGCAATCACGATCAACATCACCGCCGCGACGGTGAGGCCGATCCAGGGCGCCATCGAATAGGCCGCCAGGCCGGCCACCGAGAGCACCAGGAAGATCTCCTCCGGTGCGTAGGCCACCGACGAGAGCGCATCCGATGCGAAGACCGGCAACGCGATCCGCTTGGGTAGCAGCTGGTGAGACAGCCGGTCGCTGCGGAACGGCCGACCGAGTAGCAGGCGCCGGGTCGCGGTCGAAAGCTTGGACACGAGTGCCAAGAGTAAGCCCAGACGCCACAGCCGGTAGCGTTCCGTGTGCGCAGGTTGGAAACGGCCTTTCGTGGCCGCCGCCGGAAGGGACAACGGGTGCGGGTAGTAGTGATGGGATGTGGCCGGGTCGGCGCATCACTGTCCGATGGCCTGTCGCGGATCGGGCACGAGGTCGCCGTCATCGACCGCGACGCCACCTCGTTTCACCGACTCAGCCCCGATTTCACCGGTGAGCGGGTGCTCGGCATGGGCTTCGACCGCGACGTGCTGCTGCGGGCCGGAATCGAGGAGGCGGGGGCCTTCGCGGCGGTGTCCTCCGGTGATAACTCCAACATCATCTCCGCCCGGGTCGCCCGCGAGACCTTCGGAGTCGAGCGGGTGGTCGCCCGCATCTACGACACCAAGCGCGCCGCCGTCTACGAACGCCTCGGCATCCCCACCGTGGCGACGGTGCTCTGGACCACCGACCGGCTCCTCAACGTGCTGATGCACGAGACCGAGACCACCAACTGGCGAGATCCCACCGGCAACGTCGGAGTCGCCGAGGTGCCCCTGCACGAGGGGTGGGTGGGACACCCGGTCACCCAACTCGAAGAGTCCACCGGCGGCCGGGTGGCATTCGTGATCCGCTTCGGCAATGGCCTGCTGCCCGACGCCAAGACCGTGTTGCAGGCCGGTGACCAGGTCTACATCGCCGCGCTGGCAGGTCACCTCGCGGAGGCGACGGCGATCGGCGCGCTGCCGCCGGGTGAAGAGGACGAGAACCGATGAAGAGGCGATCACTACCCGATGACTACCCAACGACTACCCGATGACTGACCGATGAAGGTAGCCATCGCCGGGGCCGGGGCCGTCGGTCGCTCCATCGCCCGTGAACTGCTCGAGAACAAGCACGAGGTGACGCTGCTCGAGCGCAATCCCGACCACGTCGACGTCGATGCCATCCCGGCAGCGCGCTGGCGGCTCGGCGACGCCTGTGAACTCTCGGTGCTCGAATCCGTGCAGCTCGAGGAGTTCGACGTGGTCATCGCGGCCACCGGTGACGACAAGGTCAATGTGGTTGTCAGCCTGCTGTCCAAGACCGAGTTCGCGGTGCCGCGCGTAGTGGCGCGGGTCAACGACCCCCGCAATGAGTGGCTGTTCGACGAGAACTGGGGTGTCGACGTCGCGGTGTCCACCCCGCGGATGCTGGCTTCGCTGGTCGAGGAGGCGGTGGCGGTCGGCGATCTGGTCCGATTGATGGAGTTCCGCAAGGGTCAGGCCAACCTGGTGGAGATCACCCTGCCGGAGGACACGCCGTGGGGCGGCAAGCCCGTCAAACGCCTCGCACTGCCCCGCGACACGGCGTTGGTGACAATCCTGCGTGGAGCCAGGGTGATCGTGCCCGAGGCGGACGAGCCACTCGAAGGCGGTGACGAGTTGCTCCTCGTCGCCGGCATCGAGGCCGAGGACGAACTGCGCGAACTTCTGCTCAACCGGCCGCAGAACACCGGCTGACCCTTGCCTCCGGTCAGTCGGCTATCGCGTCGGCCGCCGTCCCCGCGGCCGCCGCTCCTGCCGCGTAGTGGGCATCGACTGCACGCTGTGCGCGGCGGATGGCCAGATAGGTGACCAGCGCGGCGAGCGCGGTCAGCGGCCATCCCATCGCGATGCGGGCGACGCCCAGCCATCCGGTCTGATCGGCGTCGTAGAGGTGGTGTTGGACGACGAAGCGTGACCCGAAGACCAGCACCCAGGTGATGGTGGCAAGGTCGAACGCGAGGACCGCCTTGCGTACCCCGCGCCAGTCGCGGCCGTCGCGGTTGAACCAACCCCATGCATACCCGACGACCGGACGCCGGATCAGGACCGACAACCCGAACACCGAGGCCCACAGCAGCGAGGACCAGATACCCAGCAGGAAATAGCCTTTCGACTCCCCCATCAGGTAGGCGATCAGCACGCAGATGCCCACGCCGATGAACCCGGAGATGGCCGGCTGCGCGGTTTCGCGGCGCGCCAGCCGCCAGATCAGGACAGCCGCGGCAACCCCAAGAGCTGCCCCGATGGCGGGCTTGAGCCCTAACAGGCTCGATACCGGCACGAAGACCAGGACCGGGAGGGAACTGTAGATCAGGCCGCTGACGCCGCCCATCTGATGCAGGAGGGTGTGAGCCCCGGCGTGCTTGCCCGGTTCGGCACCGGGCTCGCTCACGTCTGGATCTCCTCGCTCACTTCTGGATCTCGTAGTGCGGGTTGTACATCGCTTTGGCGCCGCTTTCGAGCTTGCCGACGCGGCCGTGCACGCGCAGGGTCCGACCGGACTCGATGCCCGGGATGCGACGCTGGCCCAGCCAGACCAGCGTCACCGAATCGGTTCCGTCGAACAGTTCGGCGCGAAGACCGCACGCACAGCCTTTGGAGTTCGCCTCCACACTGCGCAGCGTGCCCACCATCGTCACTTCCTGGCCACGCCGGCAGTCGATGGCCTTCTGCGCACCGGTAGCGGCAGCTTCGCCGGTGAGCTCCTCGACGTCGCGTTGTTCGGGGTCCTCGGTCAGGCGCCGTGTGAGTCGGCGCAGATACCCTTCGGCCGTACCCATGCCTGTCTCCTGACCTCCACGAATCGACGGCGAACCTCGACGGTGAACCCTAGCGGATCATCAGCCAATCATTAACCAATCATCAGCCGATCATCAGCTAATCAATCGCCACGGTAGACCTGTTAGCTGGCGAATGCCATGCGAGCGCGCCATAGTTACCGTTCTGAGAGCCCCTTGACGCGGCAGGGACCATCAAGGGGTGGCTGTCAATCTGCACAACGTCACGGCAGTTCTGCTGCCCGGCACCGGATCCGACGAAGACTACGTCTATCGGGTCTTCGCCGGAGCCCTGCACGACGCGGGCATGACGGTGACGACTCCCGCGCCGCAGCCGGACCGGCTCATCACGGGCTTCATCGAGGCACTCGACAACGCTGCACAGGAACCGATCCTCGTCGGCGGGGTGTCCATCGGCGCGGCTATCGCCACCGCGTGGGCGCTGGCCCATCCCGGACGCGCGGTCGCGGTGCTGGCGGCGCTGCCACCGTGGACCGGTTCGCCGGACACCGCCCCGGCCGCCGCAGCCGCCCGGCAGTCGGCCCACCTGTTGCGCCGCGACGGGCTGGCGTCCACGGTGGCGCAACTGCGGGCGACCAGTCCACGCTGGCTTGCCGAGGAACTCACCCGCTCCTGGGTGGGACAGTGGCCGTCGCTACCGGGCGCGATGGAGCAGGCCGCGAGCTACGTGGCACCGACCTGCGCGGAACTGGAATCCCTGAGCGCGCCGATGGGTGTGGCCGCCGCCATCGACGATCCGATTCACCCGGTGGAGGTCGCCATCGAGTGGGTGTCGGCAGCGCCGCGCGCTGCGCTGCACACCATCACGCTCGCCGAGCTGGGCGCCGATCCATCGGCGTTGGGAGCAGCCTGCCTGGCCGCACTGCGGGAAGCCTGATCGGAGGATTCCTGATCAGCCGCCGGTTATCGTGCTGCGCAGTTGTTGCATCGCCGTGCCCTGTGCACTGCGGCGGGCCGCCGGCCCGGGCGGCGCCTGCTGCTGCTGTTGTTGTTGAGCCTGTTCGGCGGCGGCGCGCAGCTGTGCGGCCATCGGCTCAGGCAGGTCGAGCGGCAACGGGGTGCGCACCGGAAGCGGGGTCTCCCCACGACGAACCACGGTGTCGGCCAATGAGTTCCTGGCCTCGGCCGTGAGCGCCCGCATTGTTGTCGCCGGACCGTTGACCACGCATCGGATCATCCAGCGGTAGCCGTCCACGCCGATGAACCGCACCCCGCCGGGATTCGGCGTTTGGCCGCCCTGTGCGGGTGGCGGAGTGCCCACCACCTCCCGACCCCATGGGCCGTCTTCGATGCGCACACCCGCGTTGTCCCGGCGAAGGGAGTCGGCCAGTTCGCTGGCGACCTCCCGCCACAGCCCGGCGCTCTTGGGCGCGGCGTAGGCGGCGATGTTGAATCGTCCGTTGGGGGTAACCACCCACACCGCATTGGGCGCGCCGGCGTCGTTCAGCACCACCTGCACCTGCCCTGCAACAGGGGTCGGTATCAGCACCGAACCCAGGTCCAGCCTCGCCAGCTCGGCAACCGCGGGATCGTCGAAGTCCTCGATGTCGAACGGGCCCTCCAGTTCGTCACCGTCATCAGAGACCTGAGCCGACTCACGGCGCTGCGCACCGGGGGCGTCATTTTTTCTGTTCTTTCCGAATGCCATCACAAACTCGCATGTCCGCCGGAGGAACCGTGGCCACTGCCGCCACGGGAAGTGTCGGCCAGGCCGGCCTCGTCGAATGACGCCACCTCGATGAGATCGAGCAATTCGACCCGCTGCACCACCAACTGAGCGATCCGGTCCCCGCGCCGAAGCACGATGGGGGTCCGCGGATCGAGATTGATCAGCGCTACCTTGATCTCACCGCGGTAACCGGCATCGATGGTGCCGGGCGCGTTCACGATCGAAAGGCCCACGCGGGAAGCCAATCCCGAACGTGGATGCACCAGGCCGACCATCCCGACCGGAATCGCCACGGCGATCCCGGTGGGCACCAGCGCCCGTTGGCCGGGCGCCAGCTCGACGTCGAGTGCGCTGAACAGATCGACACCCGCGTCGCCGTGGTGCGCCCGGCTGGGCAGCGGCAGGTCAGAATCCAGCCGCACGACCGCCAAAGAGGTGGACACGACGTCAGAGATTACCCTTGGCCGGGTGTCCGACACGCGCGCAACCTCCCAAACCGTGCGCTACCGCGAGCGGCTGTGGGTGCCATTGTGGTGGTGGCTGCCGGGTCTGGGCCTGGCCGGGCTGATCGCGCTGGTGACCAACCAGGGGGTGCCGAACCTGCCGTACTGGCTGCCGTTCGCGGTACTGCTGCCGGTGGCCGTTGTCGTGCTGGTGTTGCTGTCCAAGACCGAAGTGCGGGTCGTCGGTTCCACGCCTGCGACCACCGAACTGTGGATCGGGGCGGCACACCTGCCGGCCACGGTGATCGCGAGCTCGGCCGCGGTGGCGCCGACGGCGAAGTCCGCTGCTCTGGGCCGCCAACTGGACCCCGCCGCCTACGTCGTGCACCGAGCCTGGGTCGGCCCCATGGTGCTGCTGGTACTGGATGACCCCGAGGACCCGACCCCCTACTGGATCTTCAGCACGCGCCATCCGGACCGGTTGCTCGGCGCGCTGCGCGACCCCTCTTGATTACCGCCTGACTGGCACTTGCCACCCGATCGCTGCCCTGATTCCGCCGAGATTGAGAATTCGCAGACAAAGTGCGAGTGCGGGCCTGCGAATCTTCAATCTCGACGCGCTCAGGCCGCGCAGTCAGTGCAGATCATCCTGCCGTTCTTCTCGCTGGCCAGACGGCTGCGGTGCTGGACGAGGAAACAACTCGAGCAGGTGAACTCGTCGGCCTGCTTGGGGACGACACGAACCGACAACTCTTCACCGGACAGGTCCGCGCCAGGCAGTTCATAGGATTCGGCCGATTCGGAGTCATCGACGTCAACGGCGGACGACTGGGCCTCGTTGCGCCGCGCCTTCAGTTCCTCGAGCGAGTCCTCGGAAACGTCATCGGTCTCGGTGCGCCGTGGGGCGTCGTAGTCGGTGGCCATCGTCTTTGTCCCCTCCGTAAACGTGGCAGCGTAAACGTTGCAGCAGAGCTTTGTACCAGCGTCGAACGCATTCGCCAACCGATTCGTGCCCGATATGCCACCCCATTAATTGTGATTTACGTCACATCGCATGGCGTGACCGGCCGTCTGTAGCGGACGCGCCGGGCTCTACAGTGCAGTGGTGGTTTCGCAAATCACCGAAGGCGCCGCGTTCGACAGGCACGGCAGACCGTTTCGTCGTCGACACTACCTGCCGGCTGCGTGCCTGTTCCTGGCGCTGGCAGTGGTGACGATGGTGGTGTGGATCGCCGCGCTCAACCGGCAGCCCGAGGTCCACGAGGCGGCTGCGTGCAACCCCCCTCCCCCGAAATCCGACGGCGCAACGCCCGCGCTGGGTGAGCAGGTCTCACGCACCACGATGACCGAAGTCATGCCCGCCAAACTCGCCGACACTCGAATCCGCGTGCTCAACGCCAGCGGGCGGGGCGGGCAGGCCGCGGAGGTGGCCGGCCAGTTGCGCGACATCGGCTTCGCCCAACCTGAGGCCGGCAATGACACGGTGTACTCCGGTCCGCGCCTGATCTGCCAGGGACAGATCCGGTTCGGCCCGGAGGGCCGGGCTGCGGCCGCCGCGGTGTGGCTGGTAGCCCCGTGCACAGAGTTGTTCGAGGACGAACGGCCCGACGCCGATGTTGATCTGGCCCTTGGTACCGAGTTCGGCGAACTCAGTTCCAGCGACGACATCGAAGCGGTGCTGGCCAGCCTGCGCCCCGACGCCACCGCGCCGACCGACGCCTCGCTGCTGGACAAGATCCACACCGCCGCGTGCTAGCGATTCGGCAGCGCACCCGCACGGCGCAGGCCGTCCAGCAAGTCGGTCTCGATACCCGGCGCCGCAGCCACTACCAATCCGGGTGAGCCGCCCGGCGCGTCCGCCGACGGGAGCAGTACCCGTGCGCCCGCCTCTGCGGCGATCAGCGCGCCGGCCGCCCAGTCCCACACTTTCACGCCATCTTCGTAGTACCCGTCCAGCTTGCCGGCGGCCACCATGCACAGGTCCAACGCGCAGGACCCGATCCTGCGCACATCGCGGATCTCGGGCAGCAGCCGGGCCAGCACCCGCGCTTGGCGCCGACGCATCTCGGGTTCATAGCCGAAACCGGTGCCGACCAGGGCCATGGACAATCGGTCTGCGGCGCTACTCCGTAGCGGTACCGCGCCGCGGTCGGTAAGCAGATGCGCACCCCCGCCGAGCGCCGCCGAGTAGACCACGCCCGCCGCCACATCAGCGACAGCCCCGGCAACCGATGCACCGGCAATCTGCACTCCGACCGAGACCGCGTAGGCCTCGATCCCATAGACGAAGTTCACCGTGCCGTCGATCGGGTCGAGAACCCAGGTCGGCGTCCCGTCGTCACGCCGATCGGTGGTGAGTCCCCCTTCTTCGCCGAGCACGCGCTCGCCTGGTCTCAGTTCGGCCAGCCGGTCGCGTAACAGCTGCTCGGTCTCGGTGTCCACCACGGTCACCGGATCGGTCGGGGTGCTCTTCGCGCGTACCGCAGGGGTTTGACCGCCCGGCCGCGGGGCGTCGCCGAACACCTGTTGGCGTCGGCGTCGGACGAAGCTCGCCGCCTCGGTGGCCAGTCGCTCGGCCACCTCGCGCAGCGTCGCCGGATCGGCAGATTCTTCGGTCATCGGTGTATCGCATCATTTGCGGGCCGAAATGTCTCCGAAGTGTTGCCCGGTGACCGCACGTGAGGGTTGGCCGACTACTAAGGTGTGGGGCGCTACGTCACTCCGGGTAGCCGTCGGCCCGCGCATAGGAGCGCCCATGTCTTCACCGAATCTCACCGGCTCCGCGCCACGCCGGGGATTCGGTATCGACGTGGGTGGCAGTGGGGTCAAGGGCGGCGTCGTCGACCTCGAAACCGGCCGGTTGATAGGTGAGCGGTTCAAACTGCCCACACCGCAACCTGCGACGCCCGAGGCAGTGGTCAAGACGATCGCCGCGGTGGTTAAGGAGTTCGGCTGGACCGGCAAGCTCGGCGTCACCTATCCCGGTGTGGTGACCGGCGGAATCGTGCGCACCGCAGCCAATGTCGACAAGCGCTGGATCGGGACGAACGCGCGCGCGGTCATCGAATCAGAACTCGGTGGACAGCCGGTAGCGGTGCTCAACGACGCCGACGCAGCGGGGCTGGCCGAGGAGAAGTTCGGCGCCGGTATGGGCCATACCGGGGTGATCGTGCTGCTGACGTTCGGCACCGGCATCGGGTCTGCGGTCATCCACAACGGTGTGCTGCTTCCCAACACCGAGTTCGGCCACCTCGAGGTGGGCGGGAAGGAAGCCGAACACCGCGCCGCATCGTCGGTCAGGGAGCGAAAGGACTGGAGCTACCGGCGCTGGACCCGGGAGGTCACCACGGTCCTGGAAGCGATCGAGAACGCGATCTGGCCTGACCTATTCATCGCCGGCGGTGGGATCAGCCGAAAGGCCGACAAATGGGTTCCGCTGCTCACGAACCGCACACCCGTCGTGCCTGCTGCGTTGCAGAACTCCGCGGGCATAGTCGGGGCGGCGATGGCCGCCGATGTGGACGTCACGGCCACCGGCCTGCCCAACTCCTGAACGGTCCGGACCACCGTCCGCGACGCGCGGCAATGTGCCGCCCGGCGAGCGCGGGCCGACACTGTCGTTACAATGGTCGACGGCGGCCGCCTACCGAATAGCGGCAAGTATCCGACCTGAGATCGACGCCAACATTCGATAGTGCCGAAACCTCGGTGGCGCGTGTCCGTGGCCACCGAAACGAGCAAGACCGAAAGGGTGCACGTGGCAGCGACAAAAGCCAGCCCGGCAACCGATGAACCGGTGAAGCGCAGCGCCACCAAGACCCCCGCGAAGAAGGCATCCGCGGCCAAGGCCAAACGCTCGGCCCCCGCCAAGAAGGCGGCCGCGACGAAAGCCACACGCTCAGCACCGGCCAAGAAGGCACCCGCCAAGCGCTCGGCGGCGGCTAAAAAGCCCACCCGATCGGCGGCCGCCACGAAGGCATCCGCGGACACATCGGCCAATGGCACGGCCCCGGCGAAGCGGGCCACCAAGTCGAAGTCGGCGACCGCCGCCAACGGCCGGAGAGCGACCCAGTCCGCCCCCGAGTCCACTGCCAAGTCCGCTGCCAAAGGTTCGAAGGCCCCCGCGACACGCCGACGCACCGGTGCCGCCTCCCGGGGCCGTGCGAAGAGTGCCGCCGTTGCCGAAGAGCCGGCAACCGAAGCCGTCTCCGAAGAGGCGGCCACCGAGGACCTCGACGTCGCTGAGGACCTCGAGACAGAACCCGCGGGCGACCTCGACGAGCCCGACCCCGACCTCGACCTGGACGCCGACGAAGACGAAGGCGACGAGGACGACGAGGACCTCGAGAACGACGCGGACGATACCGAAGACGCAGACGAAGACGCGGACTCAGACGAGGACGAGGATTCAGACGAGGCGACCGAGGAAGGCGCCGAGAAGCCCGCCGCGAAGGCCGCGAAGGGCAAACCCACCGCGGCCGAAGACGACGAGATCGCCGAACCGTCGGAAAAGGACAAGGCCTCCGGTGACTTCGTCTGGGACGAGGAGGAGTCCGAGGCGTTGCGGCAGGCCCGCAAAGACGCCGAACTGACCGCTTCGGCGGATTCGGTACGCGCCTACCTCAAGCAGATCGGCAAGGTCGCTCTGCTCAATGCCGAGGAAGAGGTCGAACTCGCCAAGCGCATCGAAGCGGGTCTGTACGCCACCCAGCTGATGACCGAGCTGGCCGAGAAGGGTGAGCGCCTGCCCGCCACGCAGCGCCGGGACATGTCCTGGATCTGTCGGGACGGCGAGCGAGCGAAAAACCATCTACTGGAAGCGAACCTGCGGCTGGTGGTTTCGCTGGCCAAACGCTACACCGGCCGGGGCATGGCCTTCCTGGATCTCATCCAGGAAGGCAATCTCGGCTTGATCCGTGCCGTGGAGAAGTTCGACTACACCAAGGGTTACAAGTTCTCCACCTACGCCACCTGGTGGATTCGGCAGGCCATCACCCGCGCGATGGCCGATCAGGCCCGCACGATCCGCATCCCGGTGCACATGGTCGAGGTGATCAACAAGCTCGGCCGTATCCAGCGCGAGCTGCTCCAGGATCTCGGCCGCGAACCCACTCCGGAGGAACTGGCCAAGGAGATGGACATCACGCCGGAGAAGGTGCTGGAGATCCAGCAGTACGCGCGTGAACCGATCTCTCTGGACCAGACCATCGGCGACGAGGGCGACAGTCAGCTCGGTGACTTCATCGAGGACTCCGAGGCCGTGGTGGCCGTGGACGCCGTCAGCTTCACACTGCTGCAGGATCAGCTGCAGTCGGTGCTGGAAACGTTGTCCGAACGTGAAGCCGGGGTGGTCCGACTGCGATTCGGTCTGACCGACGGTCAGCCCCGTACCCTCGACGAGATCGGCCAAGTGTACGGAGTCACCCGCGAGCGTATCCGCCAGATCGAGTCCAAAACCATGTCAAAGCTGCGCCATCCCAGTCGCTCCCAGGTCCTGCGCGACTACCTGGACTGAGCAAGCCTCTCCTGCTCTGTCCCGACCAGCGCGTTCGATGGTCCCATCGAACCCCTGACGGGTAGGTCCGGCTCAGCATTCTTGGCGTGGACGGTGTTGTCGCTCTGGCTCATTGGAATCTGGCATGCGTACAGCGCGAGAATCCATTGCTAACGCGCCTTCGCCGACATCACTGAGCACTGTCGTGAGGATCACGACAGCAGTCACGCCGTGGCAGAGTTGCGGCCGAAACCGCGTACCACGAGTTTCGACAACGCCACGACGACGACTGTTTCCGCTCCGGTCCGATCAGCGAAGTTCAACACCCACGACGCTGCCGGCGCCCGTAGGTGATGTCAGGATACGGACCGGGCTAGCATCGCTGGTTATGGAGATGCAATGGCAGCCGCCGTCCGAGCCGCCGGCTCCCGGACCGGGCCCGGCGACGAGAAAGCCCTGGTTGCCCGCGGCGATCATCGGTTCGGCGATAGTGATCGCGGCTGGGTTGATAGGCGGGGCTGTGATCCTCAAGGGCAACAGTGGAGGTTCCGCCGACGGCACGCCGACGACGTGCCAGGCGTGGACGGAGACGCGGCAGATTCTTCAGGCCGTTCCAGCTCTGCCGCAGGGCTGGACCTGGAACACCCCGGAGATCGACAGGTACATCAGCATGCAGAATGCGCCGGTCGGGAAGGTGCTAGACCTTTTCGAGCGCAAGATCGCCGCTGACCCTGTTGACGTGGCACAGGCGGCGAAGGACTACGTGGCGGCAAGACGTCACCAGATGCAGACGCTGACCGACCACACTTACACCGCGGGCGATGGGGTGTCGGTCGATGTCGCCTTGATTCGCCTGGACCAACTCTGCGAGGTGCAGGTCAGCACCCAATCAACCTGAGTCGGCGGAACGCCGGCAGCCCGGATCAGCCGTCCAGGACGAAGACGGGTTTGTGGCCGGCGCTGGGTGCGGTCAAGACCTGCGGTATCTCGTCCCATTCGTAGATTCCACTGGTGACGAGTTCAGGGTGAAGCGCTCCGTTCGCCACAGCGTTTAGTGCGGGGTTCATGTTGGGGCGGGCGTGCCCCTTTCCGTTGTGGAAGTGAACTCCGCGTAGGTAGAGCTGCAGCATGGGCAGACTCACGTCCTGGAAATAGATGCCCACACTGTTGACGTGCCCTTCAGGAACCACCGAGAGCAGCGCTTTGCGCAGTCGGTCGGGGTCGGCCGAAGCGTCGACGGCAAGATGAAAGGTTTTCTCCCGCTTGCAGTTGATATCGCGAATCTCTGCGCCGAGTTTCTCGGCGACCGACATGCGGCTGGGGTCGTCGTCGTAGTACACGGTACGTGCCCCGGCGCAATGAACGGCCACGTCGACGCAGTACAAGCCGATCGATCCGGTGCCACCGAAGATCGCGACCTGCGGGTCGGCTATCCCGGCGATGGTCGGCATGACGGACTCCCAGCCCAACGCCAGATTGTCTCCGATCGACGCCAGATGGACGGGATCTATTCCGGCCGGCAACGTCGCCAGGTTGTAGTCGGCGTAGGGAACCCGTATCAGTTCGGAGAATGTGCCACCCCATAGTCCGTTGATGGGCAGACCGTACTGAGCTTCGCCGTGGCGTAGGCAGCGGGCGGGATGACCCAGGTCGCATTGGGCACAGGTGCCGCAGGCGATGTGCCATGCGACACCGACGGTGTCACCCACCGCGACGTTGGAGCACTCGGCTCCAACCTCGACCACGGTACCCACACATTCATGCCCCAGCGGAAACAGGCCAACATCGGAGAACGGGGTCTTGCCGGCTACGACGTGGTGATCCAGGTCGCAGGTGGTAGCTGCAATGGGCCGGACCAGTGCATCGCCGGGATCGCTGATCTTGGGTGGCTCAATCTCATCGAACCGCAGCTTGCCGGGTTGGACGAACATCAGACTTCTCATGAGATCTCCTTGGTGTCGGTCTGCTGACGGGTCGAATGAACCCGCAGTCGGACCGCGTTGTTGTGCAGCATGTTTCGACTACGCGAGCCTTTATAACGAGTGTTATAGTCCGGGATGTTAATATATAACGGTCGTTATAGCAAAGGAGGTAGCGTGGCCGAAGACAATCGGGCACGTCAGCACATGGTCGCCGGCGCCGCCGACATGATCAGTCGCCGCGGCCTCAATGCCACCAGCGTCCGTGAATTGGCCAAACACACCACCGCGCCACTCGGATCGACATATCACTACTTCCCAGGCGGAAAATACGACCTGGCAACCAGGGCCGTGCGCTGGGCCGACGACATCGTCGCCGGCGCACTGACAAGTCAGTTGGCTGCCGGACCGGTCGCAGGGTTGCAGGCGTTTCTACGTATGTGGCGAAAAGTTCTCCTCGACAGCGACTTTCGTGCTGGCTGCCCGGTCCTGGCAGTCTCGGTGGAGGATCTTCCCGAAGAACATTCGGCACCTCGGGACGCCGCCGCTGCGGCCTTCAACGGCTGGACAACGCTACTGGCCGACTCACTACGCGAGTCCGGAGCCAGCGCGGCTGACGCGCAACGAGTCGCCACGCTCATCGTTGCGGCCGTCGAAGGCGCCGTCGTGATGTGCCGGGCCCAACGCAGTATCACTCCACTCGATGACGTGACCAAGCAACTCACCCAGGCGGTCGCGCAAGTCCTGCCCCATTCCGCCACTGCGGTGCGTTCCGCGCGGTCCCGGCGGCAGAAGCATTGATGCCCCGCTACACCGACACCCGGCATCCGGTCGTCATCCGAAATGGGTGGCCCCGGCCGCCCTGGGGTGTGGCGGCCGGGGCCGAGTCTCCTGAGGAAGGAGACGATCTGACGCTATCCGGGTGTCCTACCGGTCCCCGGTTTGCGCCGCTGGCAATGTGCTGCGATCTGGGATGAATCTTGTTTACACCGAATCTGTCTGCTCCTCGAGCAACTCGCGGGCGGCGAGGCCGATCAGCGACCGGGGATCGTCGTAATCGCGGATGTCGTCGTCGATCTCCCAGAACATGATGCCGCCCAGACCCAGGTCCTTGATGTAGTCGAGCCGGTACTGCAACGCCTCCGGGCTTTCGTAGCTGATGAAAGTTCCGTCGACGGCGCTGTAGATGTAGGACGCCTTGGCCTGGTCATCCCAGTACACCTGGTAGAGATCCGGGTACTCCTCCAGCAGCTCAACGATGTGCAGGTAGGAGATGTTTCCGTTCTTGTCGCCGTAGGACGCCACGCCGGCACCGGTGCCCATGCCGTTGAGGCCACCGTCTCCGCCGTCCGGCACCCCCTTCCAGCTGTGGCCGTACAGCGGGGCACCCAACACGATCTTCGACGGATCGACCTGCTGCAGGTACAGATCGACCGCGTGGTCGGTGTTGTAGAGCGGACCAGCAGAATCCGGGTTGGCGTACAGGCCCGCCAAGTGCCCTGTCTGGTTCGACCACCCAGCACCATAGAAGTCGTAGGCCATGACCTGGAACCAGTCGAGGTAGGGCGCCATCCCGGCCAGGTCGTAGTTCGCGATCTTGTCGTAGCCGGCCGGGCTCGCGATGGTGAGCAGGTAGTGATCGTCTACCCCGTCGCTGGCTTCCAGCTCATCGAGGCGCTCGCGGATTTCCTCGACAAGCAGAACGTAGTTGGCCGTGTCCTCCGGTCGGTAGACGTTGTACGACTCACCGCCCTCGACCGGGTACTCCCAGTCCAGATCGATGCCGTCAAAGCCGTAGGTGGTCATGAACTCCACCGCCGATGCGGCGAACGTCTCGCGGGACTGCTCGGTGGCCGCCCAGTCAGAGAAGTTGTGCGACAACGTCCAGCCCCCGATCGAGATCAGGACCTCGAGGTCAGGGTTCTCTTCTTTCAGCTTCGCCAGCTGATTGAAGTTGCCCTTGATCGGCTGGTCCCAGGTGTCGCCCGGATACGACCTGTCTATCGCGGCCTCCCGGTCGTGCAGAGCAATCGTGCCGTCGTCGCCGATGTAGGCGAACGCGTAGTTGATGTGCGTCAGCTTGTCGGCGGGGATGTCCGCGACTTGATAGCCACGGTCATAGATACTCCACTCGGTGAAGTAGCCGACGACCCGGTATTCCTGGTCGTTGCCGGGGTTCGGGTTGGCGTCGTCGTTGCTGATCAGCCCCGCGGCCTCGTAGCCGTCGAACTGCGCTCCGCTGATACCGGAGAGCACCAGCAACATCGACTCGTTACCCTCATAGACGGTGTCACCCACGACGGTGACGTGGACCTGCTTAGAGGTTTCGCCCGCGGCGAATGTCAACGTACCCTCGGTGGCTTCGTAGTCGCTGCCGGCCGCTGCGGTGAAGTCCTCGGTCCGATAGTTGACCGTCACCACCTCATCGGCAGGTGCGGACAGGCTGACGTCGAAGACGAGCTGACCGGTGCCACTGTCGCCTTCCTGGATGCTGGCGTTGGCAACGGAGAGGAACCTGGTGCCATTGAGCGCAAGCCTTTTCATGGAGCCCGCCGTCGCGGTGAAACCGAATGACTTCGATTCGCCTACCGGGATATCGGAGAAGCTTCCGGTGCCCTCGACCACGTACGTGTTGCCAGTCTGCGACACGATGCCGGCATTCCAGATCGACTGGATGTCGCCGTCGAAGTCGAATTGGACCTGCCAGTCCGACAACACCTCGTTGCCGGTATTGATCACGGTCACATCGCCGTTGAATCCTGAACCCCAGTCAGACGTTTTCGTGAATGTCACGTTCGCCGAACCAGGATTCTGCGGGCCCGGATCCTCGGTGCCGGGATCCTCAGTGCCGGGATCCTGGGTGCCTGGGTCTGTGGTGACGGCGCCCGGCGCCCAGTAGTTGCCGGACATAACGATCATGGATTGCAGCATCAGGCTGGCGTCGTAGTAGCGATCAACCGCTGCTGTCTGGGATTGCGCGACGGTGTAGTCCCAAATCTTATCCAGCCAAGCCTGATTCGCTGCATTCCCCATCGCCGCAGGGCCCAACGTGGCCACGAAGGAGGGACTCAGGTAGTTCACGGTCGGTGTTCCATCGAGTGTGTACCCCGACACGACCTTGCTGGGGTCGTCGCCGGTCGCAGATCGGAACCACGACGTGATCTTCTGGGCCTGCGCCTTGCTGGTGGCATCGCCATACACCGCCGCGTCGGTACCGATGTGCCACGGCACCCGGACAGAGTTCCACGAGTACTGCCCGTCGGTACTGCCTTCCAAGAAGCCGGCCGGTGCAGGTCTCGGGTTCGTATTCGTGTTCACCACAAAGTCAGCGATCAGACCTGTCGTCGGCGCGTACGTGTTCTGTTGCTGAGTCACTAGGGCTTGAGTAGCCGTGATAGCCGAATCCCAGAACGGATCGTTCGTGGCGACCTTGAACGCCCGGAAATGATCGACCATGAAATCAGATGGGCGCGTCGAGTTGCCGTACGAACCGTTCGGAGTGTTCCAGTCACCCAGTGTCGGCAGGAAGGTGTTCGGATCCATCTCGCTAGCCTTGATGGCGTTGATCCGCGTCACCGCTAGTTGCTTGTAGTCGTAGCTCCCCGCACTGCCCCACTGCGCGTCGGCGAGCAGCAACGCATAGGCGATTGAGATGTCGCCATCAGTGGCTGAGTCGCCCCCGTTGACCGAGATAAAGTTGTCGTTCTGTTCGGCCGCGTGCAGATCTGGGTTGATCGACGAAGGATGCGCCAGTACATATTTCAGTATCCCATCGAATGATGCCTGCGCCGACGGATCAGCACCCGCCATCAACGCGGTCAGCTCCATCCCATATCCCTGCGCCTCCGCGACGTACGGGTGATCGGCGTCAGGCGATTTGACGGCAAGTCCGTAATCGCCCGCCGACACCAGGAAGTTCGACTTCCACGTGTTGTACAGGGAAACGACGGCTGCATCGATGGTCGCCTGCGAACCTGTCGGAACGATCGAGCCCGAGGCGTAGTCCTGCGAATGCGAACCGAACGGCACCGATGGTCCGCCGGGCTGCGAAGCGCTGTCATCGTTGGTGATGGTGCCCGTCGCGACGCCGCCGCCGATCGTGGCGCCGGTCGGATCGGACAAGGTGACGGTGAAAGTCTCGTTGGGTTCGACCGCGGTGTCACCCATTACACCGATGTTGACCTGCTGTGAGGTCACTCCCGGCGCGAAGGTCACCGTGCCGGACTTGGCGACATAATCAGAACCCGCAGAAGCGGTCCCATTGGCGGTGACATAACCCACCGTCACCGGGTTCTGCGAAGCCTCCGAGAGCGACACCGTGAAACCCATATTGGCTGTACCGCTGTCACCTTCGGCCCCAACCGCATTCCCGATCGACACACTCGGCAACTGCGGCGCTGCAGCGTCGTCGTTGTTGATGGTGCCCGTGGCCACACCGTCGCCGAGGGTGGCCCCGG
>CAZEMS010000055.1:0-25969 GCA_964513475.1 uncultured Mycobacterium sp.
CCGCCATCGCCACCCTTGTGCACGCTGTGACCGCCGGTCCCTCCGTTGCCTCCTCGTCCGCCGGTGCCGCCGCTGATCAGGGCCCCCTCGCCGCCGTACCCGCCGTCGCCGCCGCTACCGCCGGTTCCACCGGCACCCTGGTTGGCGCCGAGACCACCGGCGCCACCTTCGCCACCCGTGCCGCCTGGGCCCCCGTATCCGCCGCCAAGGCCACCGTGGCCGCCGGTTCCGCCGACACCACCGGTCCCGCCGGTCCCGCCGGCGCCTTGGGTGCCGCCGGTTCCGGTGCCGGCTTGACCACCGGTACCGCCTTGCCCGCCGGCCCCACCGCTAGCACCGTGGCCACCGTTCTCCAGGACGAAACCGTCGGTGCCCGCGCCGCCCGTTCCGCCGGTTCCGCCGGTGCCGCCTTGGCCGCCGTTGCCGGCGGCGCCGTCGGCGCCGGGGGTGGAGCCCTGGCCGCCGGTCCCGCCGGTTCCACCGACACCGCCGTTGCCGCCTTGGCCTCCTTGTCCGCCGTCGAGTCCAGGGTTGGCGCTGTTGTCGGCGCCGGGAGCGCCGGTCCCGCCGGTTCCACCGACACCGCCGTTGCCGCCTTGGCCGCCGGCGCCTTGGATGCCGCCGGTTCCGGCGCCGGCCGCACCTCCAGTGCCGCCTTGGCCCCCGGTCCCGCCGGTAGCGCCGGTGCTACCGCGCCCGTCGTCGTTGGCGGGATCGCCGACGGTGCCCGCGCCGCCCGTTCCGCCGGTTCCGCCGGTGCCGCCTTGGCCGCCGTTGCCGGCGGCGCCGTCGGCGCCGGGGGTGGAGCCCTGGCCGCCGGTCCCGCCGGTTCCACCGACACCGCCGTTGCCGCCTTGGCCTCCTTGTCCGCCGTCGAGTCCAGGGTTGGCGCTGTTGTCGGCGCCGGGAGCGCCGGTCCCGCCGGTTCCACCGACACCGCCGTTGCCGCCTCGTCCGCCGGCGCCTTGGATGCCGGAGTTGCCGAGCCCTGGAGATACGCCACCGGCCCCGCCGTTGCCACCGGTGCCGCCGGCCCCACCGCTGCCGCCGGTCTCGCCCGTCTGACCAGGATCGGTTCCGCTGGCGCCGTCACCGCCATCACCGCCGTTGCCACCGGTCCCGCCGGCGCCGCCGCTGCCGCCGTTGCCTGATTCCGCCCCGCCGGCCCCACCGGCCCCACCGTCGCCGCCGTCGCCCCCGTCAGTACCGGTGGTGAGGTTCCCACCTGCATCGGAGCTACCGTTGCCGCCCTTGCCGCCCTTGCCGCCGTTGCCGCCGTTGCCGGTCGATAAGCCGGCTGTGCCGTCGATGCCGGTCACCCCGCCACTACCTGCGCCAGCTTGGCCGCCGGTCCCACCCTTTCCGCCAGCGCCAATGGAGCCACCGTCGCCGCCGGCTCCACCGGTAGCACCGACGCTGGTGTTGTCGGCGCCGTCGGCACCGTCACCGGCGATCGGACCGCTGTTGCCTCCGGCCCCTCCGCGGCCCCCGTCGCCTGCGGTGCCGTCCGGACTGCCGAAACCACCGAGTCCGGCGTTGCCGCCGGCCCCGCCATCACCGCCGGCGCCACCCGCGCCGCTGTCACCGCCGGCGCCGCCGGCGATTACACCCGCAGCGGCGTTCGCCTCAGGACCGGACGCACCATTGCCGCCCTCACCACCGGCGCCGCCGACACCGCCGCGGCCACCGTCACCGCCGGTGCCGGCCAGCAAGCCGCCGTTGCCGCCGGCGCCACCGGACCCGCCTGTCCCCCCGATGGCACCGTGCTGGCCGTCGTCGCCGCTGCCCTCCGCACCATCGGCACCGTCACCTCCGGTCCCGCCTGCACCGCCGTTCCCGCCATCGCCGCCGTGGCCGATCTCGATGGCGTCACCCCCGGCTCCGCCTGCACCGCCGTTGCCGCCCTTGACGCCGACGATGGTGCTGTTCCAACCGCCGCCGCCGTCTCCGCCGTCGCCGGGGTTGCCCGCCCAGCCGAACAGGCCGTCGACACCGCCGCTGCCCCCGGCCCCGGGTGTGGCGCCGGCCGACCCGCCGGCGCCGAATACACCGATGAATCCGATATCGCCGCCAGCACCACCAGCCCCCCCGTCGGGGCCGGATTGGTTGCCGGTTCCGCCCGCCCCTCCGTGACCGCCGTCACCGGTATTCCCGCCGCTACCGCCGTTGCCGCCGTCACCGTTGACACCGTCGATACCACCGCCACCACCGCGCCCGGCGTTCCCGCCGGCGCCACCGTCACCACCGGTCCCGCCCGAACCACCAGCACCGCCGTGGGTGCCGTCACCGCCGCCGATCAGCCCGTCGCCGCCGTGAGCGCCATGGCCGCCGTCGCCACCATCGCCACCGGCTCCACCAGCGCCGCCGTTGCCTCCGTTGCCGCCGAGGTCGCCGGCGGCCCCACCGGCCCCACCGTCACCGCCGTGGCCGCCGGGTTGGCCGTCCTGGCCGCCGCCGCCGGGCTCGTCGCCATCAGCGCCGTCGGTGCCTGGCCCGCCGGCCCCGCCGGCCCCGCCGTCGCCGCCGTCACCCGCGTTGCCTCCGTTGCCCCCGTTTCCTCCGCTACCGCCGTCACCTGCGGCGAAGTCGTTGCCGCCGTCGCCGCCGGCCCCGCCATTGCCCCCCGTGCCATCGGAGCCGAGTCCACCGTGCGCCCCGGCGTCACCCCCGGTGCCCCCGGTGCCCGCGGCACCGGCTCGTCCCGCCGCACCGGCCAGGCCGACGTCGCCTCCGTCGCCTCCGTCGCCACCATCGGACCCGGGGAAAACGCCATCGGCGCCGTTGCCACCATCGCCGGCGTCACCGCCGTCGCCGGCATCACCGCCAGCACCACCATCACCATTGACCCCGGTGCTGCCGGCGCCCAGCGCAACGCCGGCGTCGCCGCCAGTGCCGCCGACACCGCCCGAGCCGCCATTGCCCCCACGCCCCCCGGCGGTGCCCGCATCGGTAGCAAACAGCCCGTCGGTGCCGTCGGCGCCGCCGCCGCCCCGACCGCCACCACCGGCAGCGCCACCAGCGCCGCCCGCTCCGCCGTCACCTGAAGTGCTGCCGCCGTTGCCCCCGGCCCCGCCGTCACCGCCAGCACCGCCCGCTCCGCCGGCAGTGCCGTCGCCACCGGGCAGCGTCGCATCAGTGCCGTCCACACCGTCGGCTCCCCTACCGCCGGCGCCGCCGGCGCCGCCGTCGCCGAGCGCTCCGCCATCGCCGCCATTCCCGCCATTGCCTCCGGCGCTTCCCGAGATGGCGCTGCTGAACCCCGCCCCGCCGTCCCCACCGTTGCCGGCCGGGCCTACCACTGCTGCGCCGCCGGCACCATTGCTGCCGGTTGCGCCGCCGAAGCCGCCGGTCCCGGCCAGACCGCCGAGCCCACCGCCACCGGCGGCACCGGGATCACCACCATCGCCGCCGCGCCCCCCGGCGCCGACCATGGCGTCTCCATCAGCCCCGTCGCCGCCGTCACCGGGAGCGCCGGCATTTCCCCCGTTACCGCCGACGCCACCGTCACCGTTGCCGCCGTTGGTGTTGAACAGCAAGAAGAACCTGCCAGTTCCGGCGTTCCCGCCGGCCCCTCCGGCCCCGCCCAGTCCGCCATCGCCGCCGTTGTCGCCTGCGCTTCCCGCCGCGCCTGGGTCGGTGGCGTCAGCGCCATCGGCACCGGTCCCGCCGTCGCCACCGGAACCGCCCGTTCCGCCGGCCCCGCCGAGGCCGCCAGCACCGAGGATGACGCTGCCTGCCCCGCCGGAACCACCGGAGCCACCGAAGCCGCCGGTCATGCCGTCGGCACCATCGGGGCCACCACCAATGCCGTCGGCACCGTCGCCGCCTGCCCCGCCGACGCCACCGTTGCCGCCGCTACCAAGAATCGACAACAACCCGGTGTCACCGCCGTCGCCGCCCTTGCCACCCGCGGTACCCTTGGCGATCGCCGCACCACCGGCGCCTCCGTTGCCGCCGTTGCCCATCAACAACCCACCGCGGCCACCAGCACCACCAGTGCCACCGGCGACGCCCGCTCCGCCGTCGCCGCCCTGG
Organism: uncultured Mycobacterium sp.; assembly: GCA_964513475.1. GTDB lineage: Bacteria > Actinomycetota > Actinomycetes > Mycobacteriales > Mycobacteriaceae > Mycobacterium. The sequence goes on from CAZEMS010000055.1 coordinate 4,036, forward strand.
CCGAACCACCCTGCCGACCCACCGTTGCCGCCGTTCCAACCGTTGCCGCCGCTGCCCAGCAACAGCCCGCCGTTTCCGCCGTCACAGGCCGTTATCCCCGGGCACGTCTCGGCGTCATAACTGAAACCGTTGCCGATCAGAATCCCACCATCGGGGTTCTCAGCGGTCCCGTGGCCGAACAAGAAACTGAAGATGCCGCCCAATCGGACGTCACGGCCGGTCAACCCAGCCTGTTCACCCGTACCTGCATCCGCAACAGTGCTCGCCGCGCCCGTGGGGGTGCCGATGTCGCGGCGCGCGAACCCGGCAGTCAGCCACGCCAACGACGAAGCACCAGGAACTTCGCCACCTCCGCCGGGGGCTAGCAGCCACGACAGAACGCGATCGAACCCCGACCGGTGTTCGGGCACCGAGGCCTTCGGCGTGGTCTCCATCACCGGCACTACCGCAGCATCGCCCGCGACGTCGCCGGTTGCACCCGCACTCCGAACAGCCGGGGCATCGTCAACCACCGGGCTTGGCGGCGCAAGCTCGCCGGGATTTTCGGCCCCCGCCACGATCGGCGTGGGGTCGACCTCGTCGACTGACGGCAGATCCACCACCGCTGGCACGTCGAGCCCGCGCGAATCCGAACCCGAGCCTCCGCCGAACGACGCGGCCGAACCCGCTGGGCCCGCCACATCGGCGTCGCCGGCATCCGTGTCAGAGTCGACTACACCATCGGTGAACAGCTCCGAGTTCGCATCCGCATCGACAGCCCCATTGGGGTCTAGGTCATTGAGGTCATTGAGGTCATTGAGATCAATGTCTTCGGATTCGACGTGTTCGAGATCGGCAATCACATCAGCGATCTCGGCAGAATTCTCACTGGCCTCTGTTCCGGTGCCCGCGTTGTCCGTGCCTGCATCGTGTGGATCAGCGGAAGTAGTCCCGACAGAGGTCTCGGCATCGAGATTTGTCGCCGGCCCGGAGTCTGTTCCCAAACCTGTGGCTGAACCGCCCGCGCCCGAACCGACAGGGGCCGACGCGGACGCATCTGACTGAGAACCGGCAGAACCCGCCGAGCCGGTGGTGTCAGCCACAGCCATCCCGGGCAGCGATGCGACGGCCGCGCCTACCCCCAGAGCAACCGCCAATGCGCCAACGCGACCCACATACGTCGCACAACTCTTCCGGGCAAGCGAGGACATGCTGTATCCGCCACCTGAACGGATCGGAAGCACCCGAGCAGCACGTCGGCTAGGCCGACCTCGCCACGAGGCGCCATTGGTGGTAGTCGCAGCAGCAACGGCCCAACTCATTACTGGACTCCTCCAAGGAAATACTTAGTTCCGGCAATCTAGTGATTGTGCAAGACATCACCCAGCGGGTGGACGGGAATCGCCAAAGACTCACCAGTTTCGCTCACGTGGCACTTCGAAATGTTTGCCGCGCTCAGAGTGTCGATCGCCCGGACGCGCTGGCCACCAACTGAAGCGCCGCCGCCGCGAAGTACACCGTAAGCTGATCGGGTGCAGCGACGGATCATGGGCATCGAGACCGAATTCGGCGTCACCTGCACGTTCCACGGTCATCGCAGGCTCAGTCCGGACGAGGTCGCCCGATATCTTTTCCGGCGGGTGGTGTCGTGGGGCCGCAGTTCCAACGTGTTTTTGAGAAACGGCGCCCGGCTGTATCTCGACGTGGGCTCGCACCCGGAGTATGCGACCGCCGAGTGTGACAACCTGATCCAACTGGTCACCCACGACCGTGCCGGCGAACGGGTGCTCGAAGACCTGCTGATCGACGCCGAGCAGCGGCTCGCCGACGAGGGCATCGGCGGCGACATCTACCTGTTCAAGAACAACACCGACTCCGCAGGCAACTCCTACGGCTGCCATGAGAACTATCTGATCGTGCGGGCCGGCGAGTTCTCCCGGATCTCCGACGTGCTGTTGCCGTTCTTGGTGACCCGACAGTTGATCTGCGGGGCCGGCAAGGTGCTGCAGACACCGAAGGCCGCGACCTTCTGCCTCAGCCAGCGTGCCGAGCACATCTGGGAGGGCGTCTCGAGCGCGACCACCCGATCGCGCCCGATCATCAACACCCGCGACGAGCCGCACGCCGATGCCGAGAAGTTCCGCCGGCTGCACGTCATCGTCGGCGACTCCAACATGTGTGAGTCGACCACCATGCTCAAGGTGGGCACCGCTTCGCTGGTGCTGGAGATGATCGAGGCCGGCGTGCCCTTCCGCGACTTCTCGCTGGACAATCCGATCCGGGCGATCCGCGAGGTCAGCCACGACCTGACCGGGCGGCGGCCGGTGCGCCTGGCCGGCGGCCGGCAGGCCAGTGCCCTGGACATCCAGCGCGAGTATTACGCCCGTGCGGTCGAGTACCTGCAGACTCGAGAACCCAACTCGCAGGTCGAGCAGGTCGTGGATCTGTGGGGCCGTCAGCTGGACGCGGTCGAGAGTGAGGACTTCGCCAAGGTCGACACCGAGATCGACTGGGTGATCAAACGAAAGCTGTTCCAGCGCTATCAGGACCGCTACGGCATGGAGCTGTCCGATCCTAAGATCTCCCAGCTGGACCTGGCCTACCACGACATCAAACGGGGCCGCGGCGTGTTCGATCTGCTGCAGCGGAAGGGGCTGGCGGCCCGGGTCACCACCGACGAAGAGATCGAGGATGCCGTCGTCACGCCGCCGCAGACCACCCGTGCCAAGCTGCGCGGCGAGTTCATCAGCGCCGCACAGGAAGCCGGGCGGGATTTCACCGTTGACTGGGTGCATCTCAAACTCAACGACCAGGCGCAGCGCACGGTGTTGTGCAAGGACCCGTTCCGGTCCGTCGACGAACGGGTCAAACGGCTGATCGCAAGCATGTAGCGCCGGCCGGGCATTCCTGGGCGATCTAGAGTGGTCGGGTGGCGACCTCCAAAGTCGAGCGACTGATGAATCTGGTCATCGCGCTGTTGTCGACCCGCAACTTCGTGACCGCCGAACGGATTCGCAAGGTCGTGGCGGGCTACGCCGACTGCCCCAGCGACGAGGCGTTCTCCCGGATGTTCGAGCGGGACAAGAACGAACTGCGTGATCTGGGTATCCCACTGGAGACCGGGCGACTCTCGAAGTTGGACTCCGCCGAGGGCTACCGCATCAATCGGGAAGCCTACGCGCTGCCGGGGGTTGAACTCACCGCCGACGAGGCCGCCGCCGTCGCGGTGGCCACGCGGCTGTGGGAGTCACCGGAGCTGATCACCGCCACCCAGGGTGCGCTGCTCAAGCTGCGCGCCGCCGGCATCGACATCGATGCCGTCGACTCGGACGTGACGATCGCCTCCTCTGCGGCCGTGCCCGGTCTGCGCGGGTCCGAGGAGGTGCTCGGAACATTGTTGTCCGCCATAAACAACGGCCGGGCCGTTCAGTTCCCGCACCGGCCGGCACGTAGCGAGCCGTACACCACCCGAACCGTCGAGCCCTGGGGCGTGGTCACCGACCGCGGTCGCTGGTATTTGGTCGGCCACGACCGCGACCGCGCCGCAACCCGGATCTTCCGGCTCTCGCGCATCGGCATGGAGGTGACCGCGATCGGGCCGCCCGGTGCCGTGCGCAAGCCCGACGATGCGAACCTGCGCGAGATCGCGCGGCGGGCGGTGGGGCAGTGGCCGGAGACCGGGGCCAGCGCCACGGTGTGGGTGGCCGAGGGCCGTGCCACCTCTCTGCGGCGCCGGGCCACTGTGCTCGGACCGAGGACGCTGGATGGCAGAACCGGCGACGAGATCGCCGTCGACATGGGTACACCCGACCGGTTGGCTCGCGAGATCGCCGGATACGGCCCCGACGCGGTGGCGTTGACCCCGGAGTCGCTGCGCGCGGATGTGATCGCCCGGTTGTGCGCGCAGGCCGTCGAGCCGCACGGGGCCGGCGCGTGAGTGCGGTCTCCACCCGGCTGGTCCGGCTGCTCAACATGGTCCCGTACTTCCAGGCCAACCCCAGGATCACCTACGCCGAGGCGGCTTCGGATCTGGGCGTCACCGTCAAGCAGCTTCGCGACGATCTCCGTCAGCTGTGGATGTGCGGTCTGCCCGGCTACGGCCCCGGCGACCTGATCGACTTCGAATTCACCGACGAGACCATCGAAGTCACTTTCACCGCTGGAATGGACCATCCCTTGCGGCTGACTTCGCCGGAAGCCACCGGGGTGCTGGTCGCGCTGCGGGCGCTGGTCGACGTCCCCGGAATGGTCGACCCGCTGGCCGCCCGCAGCGCGATCGCCAAGATCGAAACGGCGGCCGGGTCGGTCGGCCAGGGTGATCAGGTAACGGCCGTCGACGAAAGCGACTCGGTGGAAAACGAAGCCGCCGCCGCGGTTCGCGCCGCCGCGCGCAGCGGCCGGGCGTTGTCGATCGACTACTACTCGGCCTCCCGCGACGAGCTGTCCACCCGCATCGTCGACCCGATCCGGGTGCTGCTGGTCGCCGATCACAGCTACCTGGAGGCCTGGTGCCGTACGGCCGAGGGGGTGCGACTGTTCCGGTTCGATCGGATCGTCGACGCCCAGGTTCTCGACGAACCGGCGGCACCACCCGAACCGGCAGTGCAGGCAGAGCCGGATACCTCCCTGTTCGAGGCCGATCCGTCGCTGCCGTCGGCGACGCTGCTCATCGAACGCTCGGCCGCGTGGATGTTCGAGTACTACCCGCTGCGGATGATCCGGGAGTTGCCCGACGGCGCCTGCGAGGCGGCAATGACCTACGTGTCCGAAGACTGGATGACCCGATTCGTCCTGGGTTTCGGGTCGGCTGTGCGAGTGCTCGAACCGGGGTCGTTGGCGCAGCGGTTGCGTGAGTCCGCCGCCGCCGCGCTGCGCGCATACGGGGTCGGCGACGAGGGGTAGCTGCCGGGAAGCCGCCGGGTAGAATGAGCGCTGACGTCTGGAGGTAACCAAATTGGGTGGTTTTAGCGCCTGGCACTGGGTCATCGTCATCGCCGTGTTCGTGCTGCTCTTCGGTGCCAAGAAACTCCCGGACGCGGCGCGCTCGCTCGGCAAGTCGATGCGGATCTTCAAGTCCGAGATCAAAGAGATGCAGTCCGAGCGGATCGAGCCGCCGGCGGAGGGGTCGGGGGGCATCCAAGCCAATGAGCCCAAAGAGATAGCCCCGGAGATCGAGAACCCGCCCGGCAGGCGCCCGGCCTGAATCGTCGACCCTCCGGCAGCGGCATGACGCCGCGTCGCTAGTTCGCGCCCAGAGCCCACTCCCGTGCAGGCCCCCGGAATCTTCAAGAAGCTCGATCCACGACGGCGCCGTGCCAGGGTAAATCCCGACGGCACCATGTCGTTGGTCGAGCACCTGCAGGAGCTGCGGAACCGGTTGCTGATCGCGGTGGCCGCTGTCGTGCTCGCCACGATCGTCGGGTTCATCTGGTACACCAACAGCTTCTTCGGCCTGCCCAGCCTGGGGGACTGGCTGCGCGGGCCGTACTGCTCGCTGCCGGAGTCCTCACGGGCCACCATAGCCCCCGACGGCCAATGCCGGCTGCTGGCCACCGGGCCGTTCGATCAGTTCCTGCTGCGGCTCAAGGTCGGGCTGACCGCCGGGATCGTGCTGGCGTGCCCGGTCTGGCTGCATCAGCTCTGGGCTTTCATCACGCCGGGCCTGTACCGGAAGGAACGCCGATTCGCGGTCGCCTTCGTTTCGCTGGGCGCCGTGCTGTTCATCGCCGGTGCCCTGCTGGCCTACTTCGTGCTGGCCACGGCTCTGGGCTTCCTGCTGACCATCGGCAGTGACGTTCAGATCACGGCACTGTCCGGCGAGCAGTACTTCGGGTTCCTGATCAATCTGTTGCTGGTGTTCGGCTTCAGCTTCGAGTTCCCGCTACTGATCATCATGCTCAACCTGATCGGCGTGCTCACCTATGAGCGCCTCAAGGCCTGGCGACGGGGTTTGATCTTCGCGCTGTTCGTGTTCGCGGCGATCTTCACCCCGGGCTCGGACCCGTTTTCAATGCTGGCGCTGGCCCTCGCGCTGACCGTGCTGCTGGAAGCGGCGATCCAGGTGGCCCGGTTGCACGACAAGCGCAAGGCGAAGCGTGATGCCGCTGCCGGCTGGGGCGGGGTACCCGACGACCAGGCGGCACCTATCGAGCCGACCGAGCCTGTGGAGTCGCCGTCCCCAGTGGCCCGCGACTGGTCCCACGACCCGCCCCATGAAGATGTCACCTGACACCGAGCTGGCCGGCTTCGCCGCGCAGTTGGCCTTCGAACTCGACGATTTCCAGCGGAGATCCTGTCAGGCGCTGGAGGGCGGGCACGGCGTTCTGGTATGCGCACCGACCGGCGCAGGCAAGACAGTGGTGGGGGAGTTCGCCGTTCACCTCGCGCTGGCGGCGGGCCGAAAGTGCTTCTACACCACCCCGATCAAAGCGCTGAGCAACCAGAAGCACAGCGACCTGGTCCGACGGTACGGCCCGGAACGGATCGGTCTGCTCACCGGGGACCAGTCGATCAACGGCGACGCCGCGGTGGTGGTAATGACCACCGAAGTGCTGCGCAATATGCTCTACGCGAATTCTGCTGCGCTGGAAGGCCTTTCACATGTCGTGATGGACGAGGTGCACTTCCTAGCCGACCGGATGCGCGGCGCGGTGTGGGAGGAGGTCATCCTGCACCTGCCGCAAGAGGTGCGGCTGGTGAGCCTGTCAGCGACGGTGAGCAACGCCGAGGAGTTCGGCGGTTGGATCCAGACCGTGCGCGGCGACACCACGGTTGTGGTCGACGAGCACCGGCCCGTCCCGCTCTGGCAGCACGTGCTGGTGGGCAAACGGCTCTTCGACCTCTTCGACTACCGGGCCCGGGACGGCGCATCCGGCGGGCGGGAACCCATCGTCGACCCGGAGCTACTGCGCCACATCGCACATCGGCGTGAGGCGGACCGGCTGGTCGACTGGCGCCCGCGAGGCCGGCCCGGCGGTCGGCCGAACCGTAACCCCGGAGGGCGTCCGCACGCATACCGGCCGCCCAGCCGGCCCGACGTGATCGCCACGCTTGAGAAAGAAGGGTTGTTGCCGGCGATCACCTTCGTGTTCTCCCGCGCCGGTTGCGACGCGGCGGTCAGGCAGTGCCTGCGATCGCCGCTGCGGCTCACTACCGACTCGGAACGGGCTCGCATCGCCGAGATCATCGACCGGCGATGCGGCGACATCGCCGAGTCCGACCTGGTGGTGCTCGATTACCACGAATGGCGCGAGGGTCTGCTGCGCGGACTGGCCGCGCACCACGCCGGGATGTTGCCGGCCTTCCGGCACACCGTCGAAGAGCTGTTCACCGCCGGCCTGGTCAAGGCGGTGTTCGCGACCGAGACACTGGCTCTGGGCATCAACATGCCGGCCCGCACCGTGGTACTCGAGCGGCTGGTCAAGTTCAACGGTGAACAGCACCTGCCGTTGACGCCGGGCGAGTACACCCAGCTGACCGGGCGCGCAGGCCGGCGCGGCATCGATGTCGAGGGCCACGCGGTGGTGGTATGGCACCCCAACGAGAACACCGAGCCTGCCGAGATCGCGAGCCTGGCCTCCACCCGCACCTTCCCGCTGCGCAGTTCATTCGCCCCGTCCTACAACATGACCATCAACCTGGTCGGGCAGATGGGGCCGGAGCAGGCGCATCGGCTGTTGGAGCGGTCGTTCGCGCAGTACCAGGCCGACCGGTCGGTGGTCTCCCTGGTCCGTGCCGTCGAGCGGGGCGAAGGCATGCTCGACGAGATCGCCGCGGAACTCGACGCGGACGGCTCGGACGAGATCCTGGACTACCTACGGCTGCGGGCGAATATCTCCGAACGCGAACGGGCCCAGTCCCGGGCCTCGCGGCTGCAGCGGCGCAAGGCCGCCAACGACGCGCTGGCGGCGCTACGCCGCGGCGACATCATCAACATCACCCACGGCCGTCGCGGCGGCCTTGCCGTCGTCCTTCAGCCGGACCGCGACAGCGACGACCCGCGACCGCTGGTGCTCACCGAGCATCGCTGGGCCGGGCGGATCTCTTCGGCCGACTACTCCGGGCTGTCCGTGCCGCTGGGGTCGATGCCCCTGCCCAAGCGGGTGGAGCACCGACAGCCGCGGGTGCGTCGCGATGTCGCCTCGGCACTGCGATCGGCCGCGGCCGGGCTGGCAGTGCCCACTGACCGGAACAGGAGCGGGCGCAGAGCCGGCCCGAACGCACCCGAACGCGACATCGACCCCGAATTGGCCGTGCTGCGTGACCAGTTGCGAAACCATCCCGCCCACACGATGCCCGATAGGGAGGTGAAGGCCCGGCTGGGCGAGCGCTATCTGCGCATCGAACGGGAGAACGCCCAGACCCGACAGAAGGTGGCCGCCGCCACCAACTCGCTGGCCCGCACGTTCGACCGGATAGTTGTGCTGTTGACCGAGCGCAACTTTATCCGCGATGTCGGCGGTCGCCCAGAGGTGACTGACGATGGCCGGCTGTTGGCCCGGATCTACAGCGAGAGCGATCTGCTGGTCGCCGAGTGCCTGCGCACCGGCATCTGGGAGGGTTTGGAACCGGCGGAGCTGGCGGCGGTGCTCTCGGCGGTGTTGTACGAGTCGCGCGGCGACACTCCTGGCATGTCAGAAGGTGTCGACATACCGACCGGGCGGCTTCGTCGGGCGCTGAACCAGACCCGCCGGCTGTGGACGGACCTGCGCACCGATGAGCGATCTCACCGCCTCAGCGCCAGCCGGGAACCCGACGACGGATTCGTGCCGGCAATCTACCGATGGGCCAACACCGGGGATCTGACCGCCGCGCTGGCCGCTGCCGATGCGTTGTCCGCCGGGGATTTCGTGCGTTGGTGCCGTCAGATTCTCGATCTGCTCGACCAAGTGCGCAACGCCGCGCCCACCCCGGCGCTGCGTACTGTGGCGAAACGCGCCATCGCTGACGTTCGCCGTGGAGTCGTGGCAATTGACGCGGGGTAGGGTGTTGCCAGCAATGCGACCCTGATAGAGGAGAGAAATGAGCGGACCGCAGGGATCTGATCCGAACCAGCAGTGGCCCGGGCAGCAGCCCGAGCAGGGCTCGGAACAGCCGTCAGGCGACCCGTCGCAGAACCCGTGGCAGCCACCGGCCTACCCGCCGCAGCAGTATCAGCAGTACCAGCAGCCCGGTCAGCCCTATCAGCCGCCGCAGCAGTACCCGCCGACCGAGCAGTACCCGCAGCAGCCCACCGAGCACAACCCAGCTGCCTATGGGCAGTACGGGCAACCGGGGCAGTACGGGCAGCCGGGGCAGTACGGGGTACCCGGTCAGCCGGGACAACCGGGTCAGTACCCCCAGTATCCGCAGTTCACGCCCCAGGGCGGCGATGCGGCGGCCTCCAAGAAGTCGCTGGCGGTGATCGGATCGGTGATCGGGGCGGTCGCTGCGCTGATCGTGGCGGTGGTGCTGGTGATGGGCTTCTGGGTCCCGGGGTTCTTCGTCACCACCAAGCTCGACGTTGACGCCGCTCAGACCGGAGTGCAGCAGATCCTGACGGACGAGACCAACGGGTACGGCGCGACCAACGTCCAAGACGTCAAGTGCAACGACGGGGTCAGCCCGACCGTGCGCAAGGGCGACACCTTCGACTGTGAGGTCAGCATCGACGGCACCAAACGTCAGGTCACCGTCACGTTCCAGGACAACGACGGCACCTACGAGGTCGGCCGGCCGCGCTAGGGCGCATCTGAGACCCGCGCTGGGGCGGGGGTTTACCCGACCAGGGATGGCACCAGGGCGTCGATGAGGTGTGGGCCGGGCACCGCGAAGGCATCGGCGAGTGCTGCCGCGAACTCCTCGGCCGTGGCGGCACGACGCGCCGGCACCCCCATGCCGGTGGCCATCGCCACGAAGTCCATGCGTGGTGGGGTCAGATCGAGCAAAGCCTCAGCTCGCGGGCCGGGTGCTCCGGTGGGGCCGTCGACCGCGCCGACGCGTTGAAGTTCCACCCGCAGGATGTCGTAGGCACCGTTGTTGTAGATGACCGTGGTGATGTCGAGATTCTCCCGGGCATGCGTCCACAGCGCCGACAGCGTGTACATGGCTGAGCCGTCGGCTTGCAGGCACAACACCGGCCGGTCAGGCGCGGCGATCGCGGCGCCGATCGCGTTCGGCAGACCGTATCCGATGGCGCCCCCGGTCAGGGTCAACCAGTCGTGGCGCGGCGCACCAGCCGTGGCGCCCGGCAGAAACAGGCTGGCGGTGTTCGACTCGTCGACGACGATCGCATTCTCCGGGAGCAACGCGCCCACTGCGATGGCAATGGTGTCCGGGGTCAGCGGGCCGGTCGGCAGCGGCGGGCGTACTCCCGGCGTCGTGGGCGCGGCGGTCCCGGCGGCAACCAGATCAGCCAGCTCGCCCAGCACGGCTGCGGCGTCGGCCGGCCCCGCCAGCAGGTGTACTTCGCAGCCGTCCGGTACCAGGTCACTGGCTTTGTCCGGGTAGGCGAAGAACGAGACCGGGGAACGGGCACCGGCGAGCACCAAGTGCTTGGTGCCCTGCAGCTGCGCTGCGGCCGCTTCGGCGAAGTACCCCAGCCGCTCCACGGCGGGCAGCCCGGCCCCCCGGGTCAGTTTGGCGGGGAAGGTCTCGCAGATCAGCCTGGCCCCGGTGGCTGTGCTGATGCGGGCGGCCGCCGTCACCCCGTCAGCCCCGGTTGCGTTACCCCCGATCAACAGCACAGCGGGTTCGCCGCTGCTGAGCGCCTTGGCGATGTCGGAGGTAGCGGGCCTCGCCCGATGTGCTGCGCTGTCCGCCTGTTCAGGCGCCTCCGCAGTGCGGTTGGGGGCCTCGGTCCACGAGACGTCGGCCGGCAGGATGAGGGTGGCGATCTGACCCGGCGGACCGTGCGAAGCCCGGATCGCGGCGGCGGTGTCGGCGGCGACGTCGGCCGTACATCCGGTACGCCGCACCCAGCCCGAGACGGTGTGTGCCACCGAGTCGATGTCGGATTCCAGTGGTGCGTCATAGCGCTTGTGGTAGGTCGCGTGGTCGCCGATGACACAGACCATCGGCACGCCGGCGCGCCGCGCATTGTGCAGGTTCGCCAAGCCGTTACCCAGTCCCGGTCCGAGGTGCAGCAGGACCCCGGCCGGCCGGCCGGCGATGCGCGCGTACCCGTCGGCGGCGCCGGTGGCAACCCCCTCGAAGAGGGCAAGCACACCGCGCATCTGCGGTACCGCATCGAGCGCGGCGACAAAGTGCATCTCGGAGGTGCCTGGATTGGCGAAGCAGACGTCGACGCCGCCGTCCACCAGGGTGTGCAACAGCATCTGAGCCCCATTCACGGGGATTGACGTTAATCGACGCTGCCGGACGGCAGCCCGTCGAGGGCGTCCTGCAATCGCCCGACAGACGATGTCACGCCGAGGGCGTCGGCCAGTTCGGCGACCCGGCGCGGCCGCCCTGCGGCCAGTGGCAGCCGGTCCGAATCCTGCGAGAGCGTAGCCGGTGCGTCGGTGGCCACCCGTACCACCTTCTCGGCTACCGTGATGTAGTCGATCGCAACCAGCAGCTTCCTGCGGTTAGCGGTGCTGATCGCGGACTTCGGGTCGGACGCGGCGGCCATGATCGCCGCCAGCGAGCCGAATTGCGCCAAGAGCGTGGCCGCAGTCTTCTCTCCCACACCGGGGACGCCGGGCAGCCCGTCGGAAGGGTCGCCGCGCATCAGCGCCAACTCGGCGTAGGCCGGTCCGGCCCGGTCGACCGGGACGTTGTACTGCTCGGCTACCTCCCGTGGGCCGTAGGTCGTCGCCTTGGACATTCCGCGCCCCAGATAGAGCACGCGCACCGGCGGGGGTCCATCGGAGACCAGTTGCAGCAGGTCACGATCACCGCTGACGACCAGCACCGGGTCGCGACGTTCGGCGGTCGCCAGAGTGCCCAGGACATCGTCGGCCTCATGTTCCGGCGCACCGGCGGTGGCGATACCGAAAGCATCGAGTACCTGGTAGATCATCTCGACCTGCGGGCTGAGGTCGTCGGGCACCTCCTCGAGGTCCGGTTGTCCGTCCGGCTGGGCATCCTCGACCCGGTGCGCCTTGTAGGAAGGGATCAGGTCGACGCGCCATTGCGGCCGCCAGTCGTCGTCGCGGCAGACCACCAACCGGGTCGGGCGCTCCCGGGTGATCAGCGTCGCGACGGTGTCGAGGAAGCCGCGCAGCGCGTTGACCGGCCGGCCGTCGGGCGCGGTGATCGACGACGGCAACGCGAAATAGGAGCGGAACCACATACTGGCGCCGTCGAGCAGCAGCAGTCGACCGGCCATAGCGCACGACAGTAGCCTGATGGCTCATGGACACCGGCACGAGCTCCGGCCGATTCGGCACTGAGGTTTACGCCCGTCGGCTACAAGCGGCAGCAGCCGCCGCAGCCGATGCCGGGCTGGCCGGGCTGGTCATCACGCCCGGCGACGATCTGCGCTATCTGCTCGGCTCGCGGGCGCAGACCTTCGAACGGCTCACGGCGCTGGTATTGCCTGCCGACGGTGACCCGACGATGGTGGTGCCACGGCTGGAGCTGGCCTCGTTGGCGGAATCGGCAGTGCCCGAACTCGGTCTGCCAGTGCGGGACTGGGTGGACGGCGAGGATCCGTACCGGCTCGTGGTCGAGACTCTGGGGAGGCCCGGCGTAGCGGCGACGGCGGTGGGCGACTCGATGCCGGCTCTGCACCTGCTGCCGCTGGCAGATCTGCTTTGTGCGCTGCCGGTGTCGGCCACCGGTGTGCTTCGACGGCTGCGAATGGTCAAGGACGCCGCAGAGATCGAGGCGCTCGGTCGGGCGGGCGCGGCCATCGATCGGGTGCATGCCATGGTGCCGGGGTTCTTGGTGCCTGGTCGCACCGAAGCAGAGGTCGCCGCTGACATCGCAGAAGCGATTGTCGCCGAGGGACATTCGGCGGTCGCGTTCATCGTTGTCGGGTCCGGGCCGCACGGGGCCGACCCCCATCACGAGTGTTCAGAGCGTGAATTGTGCGTCGGGGACGTCGTGGTGGTGGACATCGGCGGTCCGGTCGAGCCCGGTTACAACTCTGACTCGACGCGTACCTACAGCATCGGTGAACCAACACCCGAGGTGGCGCGGCGCTACTCGGTGCTACAACGTGCCCAGCGTGCCGCCGTGGCGGCGGTGAGGCCCGGCGTGACCGCCGAGCAGGTGGATGCCGCGGCTCGCGACCTGCTCTCCGCCGAGGGTCTGGGAGGGGCATTCGTGCACCGCACCGGCCACGGGATCGGGCTCTCGGTGCACGAGGAGCCCTACATCGTCGTAGGCAACGCCCTGCCGCTCGAGGAGGGCATGGCTTTCAGCGTCGAGCCCGGAATCTACTTCCCCGGGGAGTGGGGCGCCCGGATCGAGGACATCGTCATCGTCACTTCAGACGGTGCGATGCCGGTCAACAACCGGCCGCACGAACTGGTCGTGGTGCCAGCCGGTTAGTTGCTGGCCCTGGCTCCCTCGGCTTGGCGGTCCAACAGTTCCGAAGAGCCCAATACCCGTCCGACACGCACCTCGATGACCACCCGGCGCGGATTGACCCTGGGCGTGCGGTAGCGCTGCGCATAACGCAACTCGGCGTCGCGCACCGCCTCCGGCTCGGTGTTCACCGTGGATGAGCCCTCCAATGAGATCCACCGTGCGCCGTCGACCTGACTGAGCACCGCGACGCCCTGTTTCTCGGCGTTGACCGCCTTCTGCGAACCGCCCGAGGTGATCACCCGCGCGATGTGAGTTGCCGGGTCGAAGGTGAAACCGACGGCCACCACGTGCGGCGAGTTGTCGGATCGCAGCGTCGTCAACATCGCCAGGTGTCGTTCGGTGAGAAACGCGATCGCGTCGTTGGTCAGTCGTGTGGTTGCCCTAGCCATCAAGTCCACGCTAGCGCAGGTGATAATCGCGACCATGAAGGACACGGCTGACACGCGCGGCGGGTTGGTGGTGATCTTCGGGGGGCGCAGTGAGATCGGTGGTGAACTAGCTCTCCAGTTGGCTCCGCGGGCCACCGTGTTGCTTGCTGCACGTGGCGCAGACCAGCTCGACGAACAGGTTGCCGCGGTGCGGGCGGCCGGAGCCGCCGCCGTGCACCCACTTGAGTTCGACGCCGACGATCTGGATTCGCACGGTCCGCTGGTCGGCTCTATCGTCGCCGAGCACGGCCCGATCGGCACCGCGGTGCTGGCCTTTGGCATCCTCGGCGACCAGGCTCGCGCAGCAGCCGACCCAGCGCACGCGGTGGCCATCGTGCACACCGACTTCGTGGCGCAGGTCAGCCTGCTCACCGTGTTGGCCAAGACCATGCGGGCAGCGGGTGGGGGAGCGATCGTCGTCTTCTCGTCGGTGGCCGGGGCGCGGGTGCGCAAAGCGAACTACGTGTACGGCTCGGCGAAAGCAGGTCTCGACGGGTTCGCCTGCGGGCTGTCCGATGCGTTGCACGGTTCCGGGGTCCGGCTGCTGATCGTCCGGCCCGGTTTCGTCGTCGGCCGCATGACCGCCGGTATGGACCCCGCGCCGCTGTCCAGCACCCCCGCTCAAGTGGCCAGCGCTACCCGCAGAGCGTTGGAGAAGGGCCGCCGGTCGGTGTGGATCCCTAAGTCGCTGGCGGTGTTGGTGTTCGTGATGCGGTTGCTGCCGCGGCCGGTGTGGCGCAGGATGCCCCGATGACCGGCCCGATGATCATCGTGGTGGGCATCGGCGCTGATGGGATGGCCGGCCTGGCGGGGACGGCACGTGCGGAATTAGCAGGTGCGACAGTGATTTACGGTTCGCGCCGACAGCTGGACCTGCTCGACGACGGAATCGGCGCGGTGCGACGGCAGTGGCCGTCACCGATCCTGCCTGCGCTGCATACGCTCCTCGACGGCGCCGACACCGCCGTGCATGTCGTCGCCAGCGGCGATCCGATGATGCATGGCATCGGCACTACCCTAATCCGGCTCTATGGCCGCGACCGGGTCGTGGTCTTGCCGCACATGTCCTCGGTGAACCTCGCCTGTTCGCGGCTCGGCTGGCCGGTGCAGGACACCGAGATCATCAGCCTGGTCGCCGCCGAGCCGCACACCGCGGTGCGTCGCGGCGGCCGCGCAGTGGTGCTCTCGCGTGACGGCAGCAGCCCGACGACGCTGGCCCGGCTGCTCAGCGAGACCGGACGGCGCGACTCCGAGCTGACCGTTCTCGAGCAGCTCGGCGGGCCGGCCGAACGGTGCCGGACGGCCACCGCGGCGGAGTGGGCCGTGCGGCCGCCCGGCGATGTCGACGACCTCAACGTGATCGCGGTGGAATACCGTCCTGATGAACGGATCTCGCAGGTTCTGCCTGATGCCGCGTACTCCCACGACGGCATGATCACCAAGCAGTCCGTCCGGGCGGTGACCCTGGCGGCCCTGGCGCCGCGGCCGGGAGAGCTGCTCTGGGACGTGGGCTCCGGATCGGGCAGCATCGCCGTCGAATGGTGTCGTTCCGGAGTGGATTGCCGTGCCATCGCTTTCGAGCGTGATGAGGGGCGCCGCAAACGGATCGCCGCCAATGCCGTCACGTTCGGTGTGGCCGTCGGCGTGCGCGGCGCGGCCCCCGACTCGTTCGACTCGGCCCCTGGCCCCTCGGTGGTTTTCGTCGGCGGTGGACTGCACACACCGGGACTGCTGCCGGCATGCTTGGAACGGCTGCCGAGCGGCGGGAGACTTGTCGCCAACGCGGTCACGGTCGAGTCGGAAGCCGCACTTGCCGAATGGTATTCGCGTGAAGGCGGAGAGCTGCGCAGGTTCCAGCACTATCGCGGAGAACCGTTGGGAGGGTTCACCGGCTGGCGGCCGTCGATGCCGGTGACGCAGTGGTCGGTGGTGAAGAGATGACGGTCTACTTCATCGGCGCCGGTCCCGGGGCCGCGGACCTGATTACCGTGCGCGGGCAGCGGTTGCTGAACCGATGTCCACTCTGCCTCTACCCGGGTTCGATCATGGGTGAGGAGCTACTGGCACTGTGCCCGCCGAACGCCCGGATCGTCGACACCGGACCGTTGACGCTGGATCAGATCATCGCCGAACTGGCGCAAGCCGATGCGGCCGGAATGGACGCGGCGCGTATGCATTCCGGTGACCCCTCGATATACAGCGCGCTGGCTGAGCAGTGCCGCCGCCTGGACGCGATCGACGTCGCCTACCGGATCGTGCCCGGGGTTCCGGCGTTCGCCGCCGCTGCCGCAGTGTTGGGCCGTGAGTTGACCGTTCCGGGTGTCGCGCAGACAGTCACGCTCAGCCGGGTGGCGACGGTGTCGACCCCGATGCCCGAGGGTGAAGATCTCGGCACCCTCTCGCGCGCCGGTGGCACGTTGGTGCTGCACCTGGCGGCCGCGCAGATCGACACCATCGTTCCGGAGTTGTTGACAGGCCGATACTGCGCGGAAACCCCCTGCGCAGTAGTGGCATTCGCGAGCCGCCCAAACCAGACCCTGCTGCGCTGCACGCTCGCCGACGTTGCGGAGCGGATGCGGGCTGCCGGCATCACCAAGACCGCGGTGATCATCGTCGGCGATGCGCTCGAACCCGAAAGTTTCGCCGACAGCTACCTCTACTCCCCGGAACGGCACCGGCGAACCGCGCCGTGACCCGGATCCTGATACTCGGCGGGACGGCCGAAGCCCGCGCACTGGCCGGCCTGCTGCATCCGGGCGTCGAGGTGATCAGCTCACTGGCAGGCCGGGTTCCGGACCCCGTGCTCCCGGCCGGCGAGGTCCGCATCGGCGGGTTCGGCGGGGTCGACGGGATGCGGTGCTGGCTGGCCGAGGCAGCCGTCGACGCTGTTGTCGATGCCACCCACCCGTTCGCGGCGACCATCACCGCGCACGCGGCGCAGGTCTGCGCCGACCTGCGGATGCCGCATCTGGTACTGGTCCGCCCGGCCTGGCCGGCCGGGGCTGCCCACCAGGTTCGTTCCGACGCCGAAGCGGCTGAAATGGTTGCGCGGCACGAGTATCGCAGGGTCTTTCTCACCACCGGCCGGTCTGGCGTCTCGGCCTTCGCCGACCTGGACGCCTGGTTTCTGATCCGCGCGGTGACCGCCCCGGACGCGGCCGCCTTGCCGGACCGCCACCACATCGTGTTGTCCCGGGGCCCGTACGCCTACCACGACGAGCTGAACCTGATGCGCCAGTATCGGATTGACGCTCTGGTCACCAAGAACAGCGGCGGCGCGATGACCCGCCCCAAGCTCGAGGCCGCGGCGAAGCTGGGAGTGCCGGTGCTGATGGTTCAGCGACCGCCGCTGCCACCCGGGGTGCGCACCGTGGACACCGTCATGGCCGCCGCAGAGTGGGTCACGGCCCGGCGGACTTGACCAGTTCGAGGCTGTCGAGTTCGCGGATGGCCTGGCAGCCCCGCTGCAGCATGACGAGCATCATGTCGTCCCCCCGGTCGGTCGACGACGCGAAGGCGCACCCCAGGACGGTCAGCAGCGGCACCTGCAGCATGCCGAGACGGTAGTCGCGCCAGCAGGTTTGACGGTCATAACCCTCGACGCCGAAGCTCAGCAGTGCCCGGTGGTAGGCCTGCACCAACCCTGCTTCTGCTGTCGCACGCACCTGCGGCAGCAGACCGGTGGCGATGAAGTAGGCGAGGTCGCGGGATGGAAGTCCAGCACCAAGGGTCTGCCAGTCGACCACCGTGACGCGGCCGGGATCTGGGCCGGGGCCGGGGTGGAACAGCATGTTGTCCAACCGGTAGTCGCCGTGCATCAAGGAGAACCGGTCCGGTTCGGTGCCCAGCCACGCGGTCACCGCGGCCGTCGATGCCCGCGTCGTGTCGCGGTCGTCAGGGCCTACCCGCGAGCCCAGCTTCTCCAGCGTCAGGTCGGCTGCCATCGCGGCCAAATCGCCCAGCCCCCGAGCAGTTGCATCGTCGGGCCGGGGCAGCGCGATACCCGGAAGATCGGCCCAGTGCGGGTCGCACCAACTGGGACCGTGCAGGCCGGCCAGCGCCTCCACCGCCAGCCGGGCCTGGGCCGGAGTGCAGCCGCCGATCTGATCGCCCTGGACCGCGGGTGCCAGGTCGGAGAGCAGCATCACGAAATCGATTCCGCCGCGGTCAATCTCACAGTGGTAGCAGTGGGGTACCGGAATCTTCATGTGGTCGGCGGCCAGCGTGTAGAACGCGTGCTCGGCCCGGTAGCCGAGCGCGACCCGCTCGCGTACCGCTTCGTCCTGCGCCGGCAACTTGACCGCGAAGGTGCCCGGCAGGCCCAGCCGCTCGGAGTAGGAGTCGTGGTCATAGCGCACCGACGCCCGGTAGGTGGCGCCGGTCTGGCCGGTCCCGATGGGCACCAGCGCGACATCGCGCACCCGGACGGGCTCGGTTGTGTCAGGCCCGCTGAGCACCTCCGACAGCCATTCTGGCGTGATGTCGTCGGCGCGAGTGGGGATGCCCGCGGCCGACATCATGACGGTGCGGGGGCTGGTTGCTGCCGGGCGGGATAGCGCCGCGGGGTGTACACCCGGTCGGCGCCATCCAGGCCGGCGTGCCAGCGGGTCTGTGACGAGCCGACGATCAGCAGGCAGCGCATGTCCACCCTCGTCGGATCCAGGTCGGCCAGCCGCACCACGCTGACCTGCTCACCCGGACCGGACACATCCCGGCCGATCACCACCGGTGTGTCCGGGCGGCGATGCTCGAGCAGCAGCTCGCGCATGGCGCCGACCTGCCAGGTCCGGGTCGCCGACGCCGGGTTGTAGATCGCCAGGACCAGGTCGGCGGCCGCCGCGGCGGTGAGCCGGGCGGCGATGACATCCCACGGTTTGAGCCGGTCGGACAGCGAGATGACGGCGTAGTCGTGGCCCAGCGGCGCCCCGACGCGGCTGGCGACGGCTTGGGCGGCCGTCATCGCCGGGATCACCCGCACGCGCACACCGGGCCGCTGTTCGGCCTCCTCCAACACCGCCGTGGCCATCGCGAAAACACCAGGGTCACCTGAGGACACCACAGCGACCGTGCGGCCCTCGGCGGCCAGCGTGCAGGCCAAGCGGGCACGGGCCGGTTCGTCGGCGTTGTCGCTGGGGTGACGGCGCTGACCGGCGCGGATGGGAATGCGGTCCAGGTATGGGCGATAGCCGACGAGGTCGGTGGCCGCATCCAACTCGCGCCGGGTCTGCGGGGTCAGCCACCCGGCATCACCGGGACCCAGCCCCAGCACCGCCACGCCGCCGCCGCTCGGAGCGTCCCGGCCCGTTCCGCCAGGCACGGTGATCAGCGACATGTAGGGGACCGTTTCCGCGTCGACGGCGTCGGCCGCGGTCACCTTCTCGTCTGCCGTGCTGGCACGCTCCACATGAAACGCTGCACCGAGTCGCCCGCTCCGTGAGAGCGCCTGGCGCACAGCGGAGTAAGACCGTCCCAATTTGAGGATCACCGCGGCGTCGGTATCGGCAAGCCGGCGGGTGAGTTCGTCCACGGGGAGCGTGCCCGGCAGGATCGTCAGCACCTCGTCGCCCCGAACCAATGGCGTGGAGACCGCTGCGGACGCGGCGCTCACCGAGGTCACCCCGGGCACGATGACGGCGCCGAAACGCTGGGTGAGCCGGGTGTGCATATGCATGTAGGAGCTGTAGAACAGCGGATCACCCTCGGCGAGCAGCGCCACGTCGCGGCCCGCATCGAGGTGGCCGGCGATCCGCTCGGCGGCGTCGCGGTAAAAGTCCTCGATCGCGCCGTCGTAGCCACCGGGATGATCGGTGGCCTCGGTGGTCACCGGGTAGACCAGATGCTCCTCGAGCTGCCCGGTCCGCAGATACGGCTCGGCGATGCCGCGCGCGATGCTGCGGCCGTGGCGTGCGCTGTGGTAGGCAACGACGTCTGCCTCACCGATCACCCGGGCTGCCTTGACCGTCACCAGCTCGGGGTCACCCGGTCCCAGCCCCACCCCCCACAGGGTGCCCCTCCGCGGGCTCATTCCCGCTCTCCGGCGATCGCGTTGACCGCCGCGGCGGCCATCGCGCTGCCGCCTCGACGGCCCGTGACCACCAGATAGGACATTCCCCGGGGCCGGTCGATCAATTCCTTCTTGGACTGCGCCGATCCGACGAAACCCACCGGCCCGCCCAGCACCGCCGCCGGTGCCGGGACTCCGTCGTCGATGAGTTCGAGCAGCCGGAACAATGCCGTCGGGGCATTCCCGACGGCCAGCACCGCCCCGCCGAGGTGATCGGCCCACAAGTCGACCGCGGCCGCCGAGCGTGTGGTGCCGAGGCGGGCCGCCAGGTCCGAAGCGCGCTCGTCGGCGACCAGCGACACGACATCGTTGTCGGCGGGCAGCCGCGATCGGCTGATGCCTGCGGCAACCATCGACGAGTCGCAGAGCACCGGGGCTCCGGCGGACAGGGCGGTGCCGGCCCGGGTGACGACGTCGTCACTGAAGGCGACATGCCCGGCGACGTCGACCTGGCCGCAGGTGTGGATCAATCGGACCACCACCCGGGCCACATCGTCGGGGAAGCGCGACAAGTCCGCTTCGGCGCGGATCGTCGCGAACGACTGCCGGTAGATCTCCTCGGCGTCGTGGAGGTAGTCGAGCACGCCGATCACCCTACGGCGGCGGTTCACGGCTGTGGTTTACGGCGCTGGTATCCGTGACCGGTCGCTACCAGGACCTCGTCGACAGCGTTGCTGCCGCACGCACGTTCGCAGCCGACGAATCGCCGATGCACACCGGGCCGCTCGAGTGCGGCCCGCGCGGCGTCGGCCCGCACGTCGGCGAGGGAGTGCGCACAGCCAGGGCTTCCGGTGCAGGCGCTGACGTCGAGCCACGGTGAGTCCGCATCGAAGATCAGGCCCGACGGCGCCAGCACCCGCAACGCCGCATCGGCGAGATCTTCGGATAGGTCGCACACCAGAACCGAGCGCCACGGGGTTATCACCATCGGCGCATCGACGGCCGCCAGGTACTCGGCTGTTCGGGACGGCAAGACCCCCAGCGGGACTCCGGCACCGAGCGTGACGTCACCGTCTTCTTGTGCGAGCCATCCGACCGGGCCCTTGGTGGATGTCGGCCAAGTACCTCCGGGCTCCGCGACCGGTTCCAGACCCCCCAGCACAACGCTTGGCTCGTCGAGTTCGCCTATCCGCCAGCAATTTCCACGCATCTCGGCGAACCTGCGGGCCACCGTGACCAAGGTGGCGACCACCTCCGCCGGGCGCAGGCGGATCCCGGAGTCGGTCCCGTTGACCAGCAGCGCGAACGTCTCGCCGGTGAGCGCGTGGGCTCCCACGTCGGCCCGCAGACCCGACACGTCGCCCCGGCCGTCGTCGAGGCTGAACCAGAACCGCCCCGGCAGACCTGACAGGGCGGCATCCGCGCAGATCGCGGCGTCCAGGTCCCGGACCCAGGGCCGGACGTCGACGACTCCGCCGACCCGGCCCGACAAGGGTGAGGCCACGATGTTGCGAACTCGTTCATGGGTCGGCGAGGGCAGCAGACCCGCCGCCGCCACCACTTCGGCCACCCGCGCCGGGTCGGCGATCCCGCGCAACTGCACACTGCCCCGCGAGGTCAGTTCCAGCGTCGCGGCACCGTACTCGGCGGCCGCGTCCGCCAGCGCCGCCAGCTGACCGGCGCGCAGCATGCCGCCGGGCAGTCTCACCCGCACCCGGCCGCCGTCCGCGGCCTGGTGCACCTGAAGCGCTCCCGGGCAGGCGTCCTGTTCACGGTCTCGGGCCACCGCTCTACGGTACGACGCCTCCGTATCCTCGAACCTGGTTCGCTGACGCCTGCCGATGATTGCGTCAGAGGATGATTGCGTCAGAAGATGACTATCGCGTCAAACCCCCGCCAAACCCAACCGGAGCTGTAGCACCGTGACCGTCAGCGTGTTCGACTTGTTCTCCGTCGGAATAGGGCCGTCGAGTTCCCACACCGTCGGACCGATGCGCGCTGCGGC
>CAZEMS010000056.1:0-25617 GCA_964513475.1 uncultured Mycobacterium sp.
CGGCGCCGATCTTCTCGTAGGGATCCTCCAGCTCGATCTCCTTGGCGATGGACACACCATCGTTGGTGATCGTGGGAGCGCCCCACTTCTTCTCCAGGACGACGTTGCGGCCCTTGGGACCCAGCGTCACCCGTACCGCGTCTGCGAGGGCGTTGAGCCCGCGCTCGAGGCCGCGACGGGCCTCTTCGTCATACGCAATCATCTTGGACATTGCGAAGTGATTCCTCCGATTAGGGGATCGCACGTGTTTTGCGGCCGGGCGCAGTGCCCGCGACGGACGACTGGAGGTGTGCTCCGCGTGGGACCCCAGTCTCACCGTCCCGACCTAGCACTCACCGTTCGCGAGTGCCAATTGCATTCTTAGCACTCGGCCAGGGCGAGTGCAAGGTCGTCACCCCACGGCAGAATCGCCCAAACTCACGTTTGGGCGGAAAAGTGCGAGTGGGTCGCGCCATTACGTCGATTTCGCGGGGCGATGCTGTTTGCTCTGGGCGTGTTGCTCGGGGCGTGCCGCGCCGGACCGTCTCGACGGTCCAACCCGACAGTGCGGCCGCCGCCAGGACGACGCGTCCCCGGCGTGGCGCATCGAGCAGCGGCACGTCCGAGTTAGCCGACACGCCGAAGGTCGGCGATCGTAAACCGTTGCACTAGAATCCTCCTCGATCAGTGAGGAGTCTTTGGGTGCGGGCATGTGCAGCGCCCGACACCCAGGCTTTGCGGAGCTGGCAACGTCGGGCATTGGTGCGGTATCTTGCCGCGAAGCCGCGGGATTTTCTGACCGTCGCCACTCCCGGTTCCGGCAAGACCGCATTTGCCCTGCGCGTCGCCGGCGAGTTGCTGGCGGAGAATACGGTAGAACGCATCACCGTCGTGGTGCCGACCGAACACCTCAAGACCCAGTGGGCGCTGGCCGCGGCATCCGTCGGCCTGGCGTTGGACCCACGGTTCAGCAACTCCGACGCGCAGACCTCCGCGCAGTACCACGGCGTCGTCGTCACCTACGCGCAGGTGGCCAGCCACCCGGCCCGGCACCGGGTCCGCACCGAGAACCGCCGCACCCTGGTGGTGTTCGACGAGATCCACCACGGCGGCGACGCCAAGAGCTGGGGCGACGCCATCCGCGAGGCGTTCGGCGACGCGACCCGGAGGCTGGCGCTGACCGGCACCCCGTTTCGCAGCGATGACAGCTCGATACCGTTCGTCGACTACGCGCCTGACGATCAGGGACTGCTGCGGTCGCGGGCCGACCACACCTACGGCTATGCCGAGGCGCTGACCGACGGCGTGGTGCGGCCGGTCGTCTTCCTGGCGTACTCCGGCGAAGCGCGTTGGCGCAGCAGCGCCGGCGAAGAACACGCTGCGCGGCTCGGCGAACCACTCTCGGCCGAACAGACGGCGCGGGCCTGGCGCACTGTGCTCGACCCCGACGGCGAATGGATCCCGGCCGTGCTGCTGGCCGCGAACACCCGGCTCAACCAGCTGCGCAACGGCGGTATCCCCGACGCGGGCGCGATGATCATCGCCTCCGACCAGACCGCGGCGCGCGCGTATGCGGCGGTGCTGACCCGCCTCACCGGCGACAAGCCGACGGTGGTGCTCTCCGACGATCCCGGTTCCTCGGACCGGATCGCCGAGTACGCGGCCGGCGATACGCCGTGGCTGGTCGCGGTGCGGATGGTCTCCGAAGGGGTCGACGTGCCCCGGCTCGCCGTCGGCGTCTACGCCACCAGCGCCTCGACGCCGTTGTTCTTCGCCCAGGCGATCGGCCGGTTCGTACGATCGCGGCAGCCGGGCGAGACGGCCAGCATCTTCCTGCCGTCGGTGCCCACACTGCTGGAGCTGGCCAGCCAGCTGGAGGCGCAGCGAGATCACGTGCTGGGCAGGCCACACCGCGACCCGTTCGCCGACGAGCCGGCCGAGCAGCGCCGCACCGAACCGTCCGACGAGCAGAACGGCTTCGAGTCGCTGGGCGCCAGCGCCGAACTGGACCAGGTGATCTTCGACGGTGCATCGTTCGGGACCGCCACCCCGTCCGGCAGCGACGAGGAGGCGGACTACCTCGGCATTCCCGGGCTGCTCGACGCCGAGCAGATGCGGGATCTGCTGCGCCGCAGGCAGGAAGAGCAGCTCACCAGGCGTACCACGGTGGCCGCAACCCAGGTCGTCTCGACCTACGGACAACTGCGAGACCTGCGCCGCGAACTCAACACCCTGGTGTCGCTAGCCCATCACCGCACCGGAAAATCGCACGGCTGGATCCACACCGAACTGCGCCGAATCTGCGGCGGACCCCCGGTCGCCGCCGCCAGCGCCGACCAGCTGCATGACCGGATCGAGGCGGTCCGCACGTTGCGTTAGACGGCATGGACAGGCTGCGCCTACAACCGCCGAACGTGAACCCACTGCGAAAAACTGGCCGCTTTCTCGCACTCAGCTCACGCTCGGCGCGGGGCGCGGCGCGGCGCGGCGGGGCGGCTCGGCGCGGCGGGGCCCGGTTAGAGGCCCAACAGGCCCGGCAGGTCGGCCACCGAGTCGACGACGTGGTTGGGCTGCATGGCGAACTCGTCGGCGGACCAGCGGTCCAGGGTGTCCTGGCGGAACTTGCCGGTGCGCACCAGCACTCCGGTCATCCCGACCACCTGCGCCGCCAGCACGTCATTGTTGAGGTCGTCGCCGACCATGTACATCTCGTCAGGGTCGACGCCGAGGCTGCCGGCGGCGGCCAGGAACCCCTCCGGGGCGGGCTTTCCGACGGCGGTGGCCTTGCGCCCCGAAGTCTGCTCCATGCCGATCAGGTACATGCCGGTGTCGATGCGCAACCCGTCGCTGGTCTTCCACGAGGTGCTGCGGTGCATGGCCACCACCGGGACGCCCTGCGTCATCCAGTCGTAGACCCAACTCAGCGTCAGGTGGCTGTACTCCGGACCCGCGCCGCCGAGCAGCACCACATCGGGGGTGTCCGGTGGTCCCGGTCCCGCGAACTCATCGGAGTAGACGAGGTCGACGCCAGGCATGTCCTCACCGATGCGACCTCTGTTCACCAGGAAACACCGCGCGCCCGGATAGCGCTCCCGCACGTACTGTGCGGTCAGCACGGCAGCGGTGATCACCTCCCCGGCCGAGACCTCCATACCGGCATCGGTGAGCAGTTCGGCGATCTGTGCACGGGTGCGGGTGGTGGTGTTGGTCAGATACGAACGAGCCACCTGATGGGCCGCCAATGCTTGCAGCGCCTCGGCCGCCCCGTCGATCGGGCGCCATGACGTCACCAGCACGCCGTCGATGTCGAAGAGCACGCCACCGACAGCCATGGTGCCGACAGTAAACCGCCGACGGCGCCGCGCAACTCGAAGTCGCTCGGTACATTGCAATCGGTTGGCCGAGCGATCAGGGGTTGGGCGGTGTCAGGCCGGGTCCGAGTGAAGGGTCCAGACGACAGCAGGTGGACCGTACGGCGGCGTTGGCTTCCCTGGCGCCCGGCGCTGCTGCTGAAGGCACTCTGGCGCAGCATCCCAGACGACAGCCCTTCCGAACCGGTCCACCCGAAGCCCGGCGCATCGACGCCCGCCGAGAAGCCGGCGGGGTGCGCGGTTTCGCTGCTCGTCCAGCCGGTCGCCGGGCTGATCGAACTGGGCCGGTTTGTGCTGTTGGTACTCGTGCTGGTGGTCTCAGGGGCCGAGCTGGCGGTGCAACTGCTGGTCATGCCGCTGGTACTGCTGGCCCGCGCGCTGGGGGTGTTGCGGTGGCCAGTACAGATCGACCGGGACAAGCGCCACTACCGCACCGAGTACGCCGCCGGACTCGACGCAGCCGCCGTCCTGCGCGACGAACTCGCCGGACAAATCCAGAACGGGACGTTCACCTGCAATAAGCCGTGACGGTCGGCGGGTCAGCCCGCGCCCAGCTGGTATGCGCCACCCAGGGTGACGCACCCGCGGCGATCGACCACGCCCACGCGGCGGGGACGTCGATCACCCGGTACTGCTTGACGCCCGCCGCGGTCGCGGCGACCAGCGTCGCCACCCCCGCGCGCCGCTGGAAGAACGTCTGACGCACCGTCCAGCCGATGATGCCGGCCCCGGCGATGCAGTGACGGCGGCGCTCCAGGCTGCCGGACCGTGCCACCAGCCAACCGTCCGATACCCGATGACCGAGCGAGCGGGACCGGTCGGCGGCCAACAGCGCGCAGCACACCGTCACACCGGCCCACACCACCCACGCCCACAACGGCGCCGCGGCCGCGGCGCCCGCGACCGCAAGCGCCGCGGGGACGGCCAGGGCCCGGACCCAGCGTCGCCGGGTTGCCGCCGGCCCGTGCCGGCGCAGCGGTCCGTCCGCCGCGTCCGGATTCCCGATCAGGTCGGCCAGCACCGCCTGCGCGGTGGCCGCCGGACAGGGCGGCAGCAGCAGCGACGACTCGCCCGCTCCGTCGACCCCAGTCATCACCGCGTCCAGCCGGGCACCGCCGAAACAACGCACCAGCAGCGCCTCGCGCAGCGTTCCGCCACGCAGCCGGCGCATGTCGAAGGTGTTCTCCCGCACTCGCAGCAGGCCGTGCTGCAGGTGCAACAGCTCGGCGTCCCGGCGCAGCAGCAGGTTTCCGTAGGTCACCAGCGAGCGCAGCACCGACAACAGGACCGATGCCGCCAACACCAGAACCGCTGCGGCGATGGCTGTGGCGACGACGCCGAACCGCTGCACCGCGTCCAGACCCGACTGGGTCAGCGGCGAAGTCACCGGCGAATCACGCAGCGCCGCACCTGCTCCGGCCTGATACACGATCCCGACCGCGGCCAGGATCATCGCCAGCCCGGTGAAGCTCAGCGGGCTGTACCGCAACCATGAAGGATGCCAACGGGCCAGCACCCGGCCCGGCCCAGCACTGGCGCCGGCTGCTCCGGGCTGCTCCGGCCCGGCCAGTGAGTCGGCCAGCAGAATGGCCCGCAGCCGGGGCACCTGTTCGGCCTCAACGGCGTCCAGGGCGAATTCGTTGTCGCCGCGGCCTTCCTGCCCGGTGCTGACCCGCAGCACGGTCAGTCCCAGCAGCCGGTGCAACAACCGGGCGTCGGTGGCCACCGAGCGGATCCGGTTCCGCGGCAGCGAGAGCACCTTGCGTTGCAGCACCCCGGTGCGCAGCTGCACCTCATCGGGCGCGATCCGGTAGGTGGTGGTGAACCAGCGCAGCACACCGAACGCGAGGGTCGCCAGCAGCACCACGATCACCAGCGACGGGTTGCCGGTGGCCGAGCCGAGCAGCAGCGAACCGATCACCAGTGGGAGCTGGCGCAGCACCTCGTGCACCGGATGCACCAGCAGCATCCGCGGGCTCAATCGCTGCCAGGGCTGCGGATCACCCGGGCCGATCGGAACGCTCACGTGGCGTCCCCGGCGCCGATCGCCGCGATGTCGGTCAGCTGCGCCACCACCCGGTCGGCGACCTCGGCGTCGAGTGCGACGATGCGCACCGCACCGGCCGAGGACGCCGTGGTCACCGTGACGTTGGCCAGCCCGAACAGCCGGTCCAGCGGGCCCCGGTAGGTGTCCACCGTCTGGACCCGTGAGATCGGCGCGATGCGGCGTTCCTGGGTGATCCAGCCGGAGCGGGTGTAGACGGCCGGCGGACCGGACGCCACGGAAATCTCCCACCGATGCACCCGGTACCGCCACAACGGGGCTACCACCACGAATATGACGATGCCCAGCACCGTTACCGCCGCGGCCAGCACATGCGGCCACATCAACCCGCCGTCCAGCACGATCCACAGCAGCTGGGCCGGCACCAGCACCAGCCACGGGATGCCCGCACCGATAGCCCACACCAACGGCGCCTTACGGCTCGGCGGGTTGGCCGGATCCACCAGCGTCACGACCGGATCGGTTGATCTGTCCATGGGTCGAGCATGGCGCAAAGTGACTAGTGTTTCGAACATGACAACCAGCAAGTGGACCGCGGCCGACGTTCCCGACCAGACTGGACGCATCGCCGTCATCACCGGCGCCAACACCGGGATCGGGTATCAGGCCGCTGTCGTGCTGGCCGAGAAGGGCGCACATGTCGTGCTGGCGGTACGCAATCTGGACAAGGGCAACGACGCCGTGGCACGGATCCGGGCCCAGGCCCCGAACGCCGACGTCGCACTGCAGCAGTTGGACCTGACGTCGCTGGCCAACATCCGCAACGCCGCCGACGAGCTGCGGGCCAACTACCCGCGCATCGACCTGCTGGTCAACAACGCCGGGGTGATGTACACGCCCAAGGAGACCACCAAGGACGGCTTCGAGTTGCAGTTCGGCACCAACCACCTCGGGCACTTCGCGTTGACGGGACAGTTGCTGGACCACCTGCTGGGAGTGCCGGGGTCGCGGGTGGTGACGATCAGCAGCATCGGTCACCGGATACGCGCCCAGATCCACTTCGACGACCTGCAGTGGGAGCGCCGCTACAACCGGGTCGAGGCCTACGGCCAGGCGAAGTTGTCGAATCTGCTGTTCACCTACGAGCTGGCCCGCCGCCTGGCCGCGAAGGGCGCCCCGACCATCGCGGTGGCGGCGCACCCGGGCGGCTCCGACACCGAGCTGACCCGCAACTTGCCGAAGGTGCTCATGCCCGCGGTGAACTTGGTGTGGGGTCTGGTGTCGCAGAGCCCCGAGATGGGTGCGCTGCCGACGCTGCGCGCTGCCACCGACCCGGATGTGCGCAACGCCCAGTACTACGGACCCGACGGCCTGGGCGAAACCCGTGGCCACCCCAAGCTCGTGAAGTCCAGCAAGCAGTCCCACGATCAAGACATCCAGCGCCGGCTGTGGACGGTGTCCGAGGAGCTCACCGGCGTCAGCTACCCGGTCTGATCCGGTCGAGCCCGGTCTGACCCCTCCAGCACATGCGATCCGTAGCCGAGCACCGGCGCATCGTCGCCGGACTGATCACCGCGCGCCCGCCGGTCACGGCGCCGCTGGCCGACGCCCTGGGGCTGGTGCTGGCCTCCGACGTGGTAGCCCCGCTGGCGCTGCCCGGCTTCGACAACTCGGCGATGGACGGCTACGCGGTGCGGGCCGAGGACGTGGCGACCGCGACCCCCGAGACGCCGGTGCGGTTGCCGGTGGCCGCGGACATCCCGGCCGGGCGTACCGATCCGCTCACCCTGGAACCCGGTACTGCGCATCGGATCATGACCGGCGCACCGGTGCCTTCGGGGGCGACGGCGGTGGTGCCCGTCGAGGCGACCGACGGCGCCACCGACACCGTCTCGATTCGGGCCGGCGCCAAATCCGGGCAGCACATCCGGCGGGCCGGCGAGGACGTCACCGCCGGCGCCACGGTGCTGCGGGCGGGCCAGCCGGTGACACCGGCGGCGCTGGGCCTGGCGGCCGCTCTGGGCCTGCCCGGGTTGGTGGTGACACCCCGGACACGGGTGCTGGTGATGTCGACCGGGTCGGAGCTGGTGTCACCCGGCACCGAGCTGAGGCCCGGGCAGATCTACGAGTCCAACGCGGTGATGCTGGCCGCCGCGGTCCGCGAGGCCGGCGCCGAGGTGGTCGCCGCACCGATGACCGATGACGACGTCGAGTCGTTCCGCGCTGCGCTGCGCCGCCACGCCACCGGCGCCGACCTGATCATCACGACCGGCGGTGTCAGCGCCGGAGCCTACGAGGTGGTCAAGGACGCGCTGGGGGACGGCGGCTTGAGGGTTGGTGGGCAGGTGAGCGGGCGGGTGGAGTTCGTCAAGGTCGCCATGCAGCCGGGTATGCCGCAGGGCGCGGGGTATGCCGGCGAGTACCCCATCGTCACGCTGCCCGGCAACCCGGTCAGCGCGCTGGTGTCGTTCGAGGTGTTCGTGCGCCCCCCGCTGCGGGCGGCGATGGGACTGCCGAATCCGGACCGCCCGAGGCGCACCGCGGTGCTGACCGAGGACCTCAGGTCGCCTCCGGGCAAGCGACAGTTCCGGCGCGGCGTGTTCGACGACCGGGCCGGCACCGTCACCAGCTACGGACCCCCGGCTTCGCACCATCTTCGCTGGCTGGCCTCGGCGAACTGTCTGCTGGAGATCGACGAGGATGTCACCGAGGTCACCGCCGGGTCACAGGTCACCGTGTGGGACCTGACGGGCGCCGGCGGTACGTAGACTTTCAGCCCATGGCCAGACGCCCCGGACTTCCCGACGACGACCCCAAGAGCGGCCCGGAGCGGTTGCTCGCGCTGGCCCGAACGACGATTCCGCCGGTGCACCCGGCCGGATTCCCGTTCATCGCCGGGAGCCTCGCGGTGGCCGCCGCCGGGTACCGGCGACGATGGGTGCGCACCGCCGGCCTGCTGGCGGCCGGGGCGAACGCCGCGTTCTTCCGCCATCCGCCGCGGGTGCCACCCACCCGGACCGGTGCGGTGGTGGCCCCCGCGGACGGCCTGATCTGCCTGGTCGAGGAGGCGCTGCCACCAGCCGAGCTGAACCTGCCGGCGCGGCCGCTGCCCAGGGTCAGCATCTTCTTGTCGATATTCGATGCGCACGTGCAACGCGCTCCGGTCAGCGGGGAGGTCGTCACCGTGGTGCACCGGCCGGGCCTGTTCGGATCGGCCGAACAGCCCGCGGCCAGTGTCGACAACGAACGCAACAGTGTGGTGATCCGCACGCCGGCGGGCGCCGAAGTGGTGGCGGTGCAGATCGCGGGCCTGGTCGCACGCCGGATCCGGTGCGACGTCGCCGAAGGCGATCGGGTCGGCATCGGTGACACCTACGGACTGATCCGCTACGGCTCGCGCTTGGACACCTACCTACCGGAGGGCACCGCGGTGCTGGTGCTGCCCGGCCAGCGCGCGGTGGGCGGCGAGACGATCCTGGCGGAGCTGTCGTGATCAAGTCCCGGATCAAGCCACGCCAGCGGGGGCTGCGCATCATTCCCAGCGCCATGACGGTCACCGCCATCTGCCTGGGCCTGTCATCGGTGAAGTTCGCGCTGGACAATCGGCCGACCGAAGCGATGGCGCTGCTCGCGGCGGCCGCGATCCTCGACGCGCTCGACGGTCGCGCGGCCCGCATGCTCAACGTGACGTCCAAGATGGGCGAGGAGATCGATTCGCTGGCCGATGCGGTGAACTTCGGTGTCGCGCCGGCCTTCATCGTCTACGCGACGCTGTTGCAGAACTCCCGGACCGGCTGGATCGTCGTGCTGCTCTACGCCGTGTGCATCGTGCTGCGGCTGGCCCGCTTCAACGCCATGCTCGACGGTGACCGGCCGGCCTACGAGAAGGACTACTTCGTCGGCATGCCGGCCCCGGCCGGAGCGATCGGCGCGATCGGGCCGCTGGCGGCGAAGATGCAGTTCGGCGAGGGCTGGTGGACGTCGGAGTGGGCGGTGTCGATCTGGATGGTCGGGGTGTCGCTGCTGGTGGTCAGCGCGATCCCGATGCGCAAGGTGCACACCTTCTCGGTGCCGTCGCAGATGGTCGCGCCGCTGCTGGCGTTGCTGGCGATAGCGGTCGCCGCCGCGGTGCTCTACGGCTACATCGTGATCCTGGTGATCATCGCGGCCTACGTCATCCACATCCCGTTCGCGGTGCGCTCCAAGGCCTGGCTGGCCGCGCACCCCGAGGTCTGGGGTGACAAGCCGAAACAGCAGCGGCAGGCCCGTCGCGCGATACGGCGCGCTCAGCATCCCAACCGGCGGTCGATGGCACGGCTCGGACTGCGCAAACCGGGTCGCTGAGGTGACCGGCTCCGGCGTCGCCGAAGAACCGGCTCTCGGGCAGCTGCGACTGACCGCGCGGCTGAACACCTCGGCCCTGGACTCGCGCCGTGGGGTGGTCCGGCTGCATCCGGAAGCCATCGCCGCGCTCGGTATCCGGGAGTGGGATGCGGTCTCGCTGACCGGCGGGCGCACCACCGCCGCGGTGGTCGGCGCCGCCGGGCCGACAACGCCGACCGGCACCGCGCTGCTCGACGACGTCACCCTGTCCAACGCCGGACTACGCGAGGACGCCGGCGTGGTCGTGGCACCGGTGACCGTCTACGGTGCCCGATCGGTGTCGGTGTCCGGCTCGACCCTGGCCACCCGGTCGATCTCGCCGGCGCAGCTGCGCCAGGCGCTGCTCGGCAAGGTGATGACGGTGGGCGACACGGTCTCGCTACTGCCCCGCGACCTCGGCCCGGGCACCTCGACATCGGCGGCCACTGCCGCGCTGGCGTCGTCGGTGGGTATCACCTGGACCTCCGAACTGCTCACCGTCACCGCCGTCGATCCGTCCGGAGTGCCGGTCAGCGTGCAACCGAACTCGGCGGTCTGCTGGGGCGCGGGGACGGCCGCGCCGCAACCCCGCGACGTCAGGAGCGGCCGCGTCGCCGCGCCCAGCGTCGAAGACCTCAAGGGCTCCCAGCTGCAGGCGGAGCGGTTGACCGAATGGCTCAAGCTCGCTCTGGACGAGCCCGATCTGCTCGAAACCCTAGGCGCTACAGCGAATCTCGGCGTCTTGGTATCCGGGCCCGCCGGTGTCGGCAAGTCCACTCTGGTGCGGGCGGTGTGCGCCGGCCGCCGACTGGTGGAGCTCGACGGCCCGGAGGTCGGAGCATTGCACGCCACCGACCGGCTCAAAGCCGTGTCGTCGGCGGTGAAATCCGTCCGCGACGGCGGCGGTGTGCTGCTGATCACCGATGTCGACGCGCTTCTGCCGGAGACCGTGCAGCGGCCGCCCGAACCGGTGGCCGCGCTGATCCTCGCCGAACTGCGCGACGCTGTCGGCACCCGCGGCGTGGCGTTCGTCGCCACCTCGGCGGTGCCCGACGGTGTGGACGCCCGGTTGCGGGCACCCGAGTTGTGCGACCGGGAGCTCGGCCTGAGCCTGCCCGACGCCCAGACGCGCCGACAGTTGCTGGAGGTGCTGTTGCGCCCCGTCCCGGCCGGGGAGCTGCAACTCGATGAGATCGCCCAACGCACACCGGGTTTCGTGGTCGCCGATCTTCAGTCGCTGATCCGGGAGGCGGCCCTGCGGGCGGCCGCGCGGGCCAGCGGGCAAGGCAGCCCGCCGGAGTTGACGCAGCAGGATCTGGTCGGAGCGCTCAGCGTGATCCGGCCGCTGTCGCGGTCAGCCACCGAGGAGGTCGCCGTCGGCTCGGTCACCCTCGACGACGTGGGCGACATGGCCGAGACCAAGCAGGCGCTCACCGAGGCGGTGCTGTGGCCGCTGCAGCATCCGGACACCTTCGACCGTCTCGGTATCCAGCCGCCGCGCGGCGTACTGCTCTACGGCCCCCCCGGGTGCGGGAAGACGTTCGTGGTGCGGGCGCTGGCCAGCACCGGGCGGTTGTCGGTGCACGCGGTCAAGGGCGCCGAACTGATGGACAAATGGGTGGGCGCCTCGGAGAAGGCGGTGCGCGAATTGTTCCGCCGGGCCAGGGACTCCGCGCCATCGCTGGTGTTCCTCGACGAGGTCGACGCGCTGGCTCCGCGGCGGGGGCAGAGTCACGACTCCGGGGTGTCCGACCGGGTGGTGGCGTCGCTGCTGACCGAACTCGACGGCATCGAACCGTTGCGAGACGTGGTGGTACTCGGCGCGACCAACCGCCCGGACCTCATCGACCCGGCACTGCTCCGGCCGGGACGGCTGGAGAAGCTGGTGTTCGTCGAGCCACCCGACGCGGCGGCGCGGCGCGACATCCTGCGCACCGCGGGCAAGTCGATCCCGCTGGCCGACGACGTCGATCTGGACGCACTGGCGGCCGACCTCGACGGCTACAGCGCCGCGGACTGCGTGGCGCTGCTGCGCGAAGCGGCGCTCACCGCGATGCGCCGCTCGATAGACGCAGCCGATGTGACCGCAGCCGACATGACCAAGGCCCGCGAGACAGTGCGCCCGTCGCTGAACCTGATCCAGGTGGAGGCGCTGCGGGCGTTCTCCGCGGGACGCTGACCGGGGTGCCGTGCTCGCCGTCCTGATCGCCCATGCGCTCGCCACCGCAGTGGCTCCGCCGCTGGTCGCGCGGTGGGGGCGGTTGGCTTTCTATCCGCTGTCCCTGGTGCCGCTGGGCTCGTTGGTGTGGGTGGCACTGAACTGGCCCGGATCCGACGGCGCCGCCGTGCCGGCCACGGTCATCGATTGGGTGCCCGGGTTGCACATGGACATCGCGCTGCGGTTCGACACGCTTTCAGCCGTCATGTCGGTACTGGTGCTGGCCATCGGTGCGCTGGTGCTGTTCTACTGCGCCCAGTACTTCCACCATCACGACGGTCACCAGGAGAAGCGGCTGCCCAGCTTCGCCGCCGAGCTGGTGGCCT
This sequence comes from uncultured Mycobacterium sp., assembly GCA_964513475.1. GTDB lineage: Bacteria > Actinomycetota > Actinomycetes > Mycobacteriales > Mycobacteriaceae > Mycobacterium. The sequence continues at coordinate 12,262 of CAZEMS010000056.1, forward strand.
TCTCCGGGGCCATGTTCGGCCTGGTGATCAGCGACAACATGCTGGTGCTGTACATCTTCTGGGAAACCACCACGGTGCTGTCGTTCCTGCTGGTGGGCCACTATGCCGAGCGCGCCAGCAGCCGCCGCGCCGCCACCCAGGCGCTGCTGGTGACCACGGCCGGCGGACTGGCCATGCTGACCGGAATCGTCGTGCTCGGCAACAGCGCCGGCACCTTCCTGCTGTCTGAGGTGATCGCCGCGCCACCGACCGGGCTGGCGGCGTCGGTGGCGGTGGTGCTGATCCTGGTCGGTGCCCTGAGCAAGTCGGCCATCGTGCCGATGCACTTCTGGCTGCCCGGCGCGATGGCGGCACCCACACCGGTGAGCGCCTATTTGCACGCGGCGGCCATGGTCAAAGCCGGGGTCTACCTGGTCGCGCGGCTGGCACCGGGCTTCGCCGACTCGCCGCCCTGGCGGCCGATGGTTCTGACTCTTGGGCTGCTCACCATGATCATGGCGGCTTGGCGCGCGACGCGTGAGTACGACCTGAAGCTGATTCTGGCCTTCGGGACGGTGAGCCAACTCGGTCTGATCACCGTGATGGTCGGCGCCGGGGGTGACGACATGATGCTGGCCGGTCTGGCCATGCTCTGCGCTCACGCGATGTTCAAGGCCGCGCTGTTCATGGTCGTCGGCATCATCGACCACACCACCGGCACCCGCGACATCCGCCGGCTGGCCTGGCTGGGCGCCCGCTCCAGACCGTTGCTGATCATCGCCGCCGGGGCGACCGCCAGCATGGCTGCGCTGCCGCCGTTCTTCGGCTTCATCGCGAAGGAGGCCGACTTCGAGACACTGCTGCACGCCGAGGTTCTGGGCGCGGCCGGCCCGTGGCTGCTGGCCGGCGTGGTGCTCGGATCCACGTTGACCGCGTTCTACAGCATCCGGTTCCTGTTCGGCGCATTCGGCCGCAAGGGCCAGTCCGAACCCAGCCGCCGGGTCAGCGAGATGCACCATGCGCCGGTGACCTTCCTGCTACCGCCGGCGGTACTGGCCACCGCCGGCCTGCTGTTCGGGCTCTGGCCGGCGCCGGTCGACGCCGCACTCGGCGCGTACGCCGACACGGTTTCCGGTGATGCTGGCACCGTGGACTACCACCTGGCGCTGTGGCACGGGTTCGGCCTGCCACTGCTGCTGTCGGCGGCAGTGCTGATCGTGGCCATCGGCGCCTATCTGGTCAGCCGGCGGTTGCCGGGGGTGAGGATCGCGGGCGGCACAATGGGCAACGCCGACCACGTGTACGACGCCGCGATGCGCGGACTGGATCTGCTCGCGGTGCGGGTCACCGCCGTCACCCAGCGCGGCTCGATACCCGCCACCCAGTCGGTCATTCTCTCGACGCTGGTGTTGCTGCCGGTGATCGTGCTGGCCCTCGGTGCGCGCAACCATCCGGAGATACAGCTGTGGAACTCGCCGCTGATGGCGGTCGTCGCGGCCATCATGGTGGCCGCCGCGCTCGGTGCCTGTGTGATGGCGAACCGGCTGGCGGCAGTGCTGCTGGTCGGCGTCACCGGCTACGGCAGCGGCGCGATCTTCGCTTTCCACGGGGCGCCGGATCTGGCGCTGACGCAGTTTCTGGTGGAAACGCTGATGCTGGTGATCTTCGTGCTGGTGCTGCGCACCCTGCCCGCCGAGGCCGACCGCGCCAACATCAGACGCCACCGGTGGCCCCGAGCGGCGCTGGCCATCGCGGTGGGTGCCACGGTCACCTCGCTGACGGCGTACGCCATGGCCGCGCGCAGCGGCACGGCGGTGGCCGAACTGCTGCCCGACGCCGCGTATTTCCGGGGCCACGGCGCGAACGCGGTCAACGTGCTGCTGGTCGACATCCGAGCCTGGGACACTATGGGCGAGGTCATGGTGCTGCTGGTCGCCGCAACCGGGGTGGCGTCAATGGTGTTCCGGCACAGACGTTTCGGCGCCGCTCCGCGGGTCGCCGACGCCGGTCCGCGGTACAGCCCGGGCGAGACGACCTGGCTGCGCGGCAGCGAGCTGCGCGACCCCCGGCTACGGTCCCTGGTCATGGAGGTCGCCACCCGGATGATCTTCCCGCTCATCATGGTGCTCTCGGCGTACTTCTTCTTCGCCGGGCACAACGCGCCCGGCGGCGGCTTCGCCGGCGGCCTGATGGCGGGCCTGGCGCTGGTGCTGCGTTACCTGGCCGGCGGCCGCTACGAACTCGGCGAAACCCTGCCCTTGGATGCGGGCAAGGTGCTGGGTGTGGGCCTGACGCTTTCGGCAGGCATGGCCGTCGCGTCGCTGTTCTTCGGCGCGCCCGCCCTGACCTCGGCACTGATCCAGCTCGATCTGCCGGTGCTCGGCACCGTGAAGTTCGTGACCGCACTGATCTTCGATCTCGGGGTGTATCTGATCGTGGTGGGACTGGTGCTCGACGTACTGCGCAGCCTGGGCGCCCGGGTGGACGTGGAGCCGGCCCGATGACTACCTACCTGCTTCAGCTGATCCTCATCGGCGTCCTCACCAGCGCGGGGGTGTATCTGCTGGTGGAACGGAACTTGACCCGAATGTTGTTGGGCCTGTTGCTGATCAGCAACGCCGTCAATCTGCTGCTGCTCAACGTCGGAGGACCGGCCGGGAAGCCACCGATCCGCGGCCGCACCAGCGCCGTTGAGACCACGACGGCCGATCCGTTGGCGCAGGGCATGATCCTGACCGCGATCGTCATCACGATGGGCGTGGCAGCGTTCGTGCTGGCGCTCAACTACCGGGCCTACCGGCTGACGCGGGCCGAGGAAGTGTCGGTGGACCCCGAAGATGCCCGGGTCTCGCGGCTCACCGACGAAGAGGCCGCCGCGCTCGACGAACCGCGCCCGCAGCCCGATGCCGCCAGGGACACCGACGAACCGGACGAGTTGGACGCGCTGCCCGGGTTGGAGGGATCCCGATGACCCTCGGTGGGGTGCTCACCCCGCTGCCCGTGCTGATCCCGACGATCGCGGCGGCGATGACGTTGATCGGGGGGCGACGGCCACGGCTGCAGCAGCTCATCACCCTGGTGGCACTGGCCGCCGTGGTCGCGGTCTGCGCCGTCTTGCTGTACCTGGCCGACCGGGACGGCACCATCACACTGAATGTGGGTGGCTGGGGCCCGGTGCCCGGGGTGGGACCGCTGGGCATCACCCTGGTGGTCGACCGGCTCTCGGCGCTGATGCTGGTGGTGTCGTCGGTGGTGTTGCTGGCGGTGGTGTTCTACGCCATCGGGCAGGGCATCCGGGACGGCGACGAGCGTCAGCCGGTGTCGATCTTCCTGCCCACCTATCTGGTGCTCTCGGCCGGTGTCTGCATCGCCTTCCTGGCCGGTGACCTGTTCAACCTGTTCGTCGGCTTCGAGGTTCTGCTGGTGGCCAGCTTCGTGCTGCTGACCATCAGTGCCAGCCGGGACCGGGTCCGGGCTGGCATCGCCTACGTCATGGTCTCGATGGTGTCCTCGGTGGTGTTCCTGTTCGGCCTCGCGCTCGTCTACGGGGCCACCGGCACACTCAACATGGCCGAGGTCGCGGTGCGTCTCGACGGTGTGGCATCGGGCACCCGGGCGGCGCTGTTCGCGGTGCTGCTGGTCGCGTTCGGCATCAAGGCAGCCGTGTTCCCGCTGTCGACCTGGCTGCCCGACTCCTACCCCACCGCCCCGGCCCCGGTCACCGCGGTGTTCGCCGGCCTGCTCACCAAAGTCGGGGTGTACGCGATCATCCGGACACACACGTTGCTCTTCCCCGGCGGGGGCATGGACCGCGTGTTGCTGGTGGCCGCACTGCTGACCATGCTGGTCGGCATACTCGGCGCCATCGCACAGAGCGACATCAAGCGGTTGCTGTCATTCACCCTGGTCAGCCACATCGGCTACATGGTGTTCGGCATCGCTCTGGCCAGCAGCCTGGGCATGTCCGGCGCGATCTACTACGTGGCGCACCACATCGTGGTGCAGACGACCCTGTTCCTCGTCGTCGGCCTGATCGAGCGGCAGGCCGGCGCGTCGACGATGCAGCGCCTCGGCGGCCTGGCCGCAGCGAGCCCGGTGCTCGCCTTCGTGTTCGTCGTTCCCGCACTCAATCTCGGTGGCATTCCGCCGTTCTCGGGATTCATCGGCAAGGTCGCGCTCCTGGAAGCCGGAGCCCAGAACGGGTCGGTGCTGGCGTGGACGCTGGTGGGCGGCGGAGTGCTCACCAGCCTGCTGACCCTCTACGTGGTGGCCCGGGTGTGGACGAAGGCGTTCTGGCGCAGCCGCGCCGATGCACCCGAGGGCCACCTGGCGACCGCTGCACCGGCCGCACTGGTGGACGACGCGGAAGACATCGCCTTCGCCGACCGGGACAACGTGGGCCGGATGCCGATCGGGATGCTGGCCCCGACCGGGGCGTTGATCGCAGTCGGACTGTCGTTGACGGTGCTGGCCGGCCCGGTGTTCGCCTACAGCCAGCGCACCGCCGACCAAGTCATCGACCGCGACCGGTACATCTCTGCGGTACTGGGGAGCCAGCGATGAGGCAGATCCTGCTCCGGGGATGGGTGCTGTGCTGGCTCACCATGGTGTGGGTGCTGCTCTGGGGCAGCCTGTCGGCGGCCAACGTCATCGGTGGCCTCGTCCTCGCGCTCATCATCACACTGCTGCTGCCGCTGCCCGCGGTCCCCGTGCAGGGCAGAGTGCATCCGTTGTCGCTGCTGCTGCTGGCTGGCTACGTCGCCTACTGGCTGGTGCAGTCGTCGCTGCAACTGGCATGGCTGGCAGTCCGGCCCGGCCCCCCGGTGCAGAGCGCCGTGTTGCGTGAACGTCTGGATGTGCGCTCCGATCTTCTCCTGGCGCTCGCGGTGAACATCCTCAACCTCACGCCGGGAACCGTCGTGGTGGAGATCGACCTGGCCGGTCGGCTCATCTACGTGCATGTGCTGGACGTGACTTCGGAGCGCGCCGTGCGGCAGTTCCGGCACCAGGTCCGCACCCTGGAACGGCTGCTGCACAGGGCCTTCGAACGTGAATCGGAATGGCGGCCGGTAGTCGAGGAGAGAGCCGAGGAGGGGCGAACATGAGCACCGTGTGGACCGTCGCCGCGGTGATGCTCTCGACTGCCGCGGGCATCACGATGATCCGGATGCTGGCCGGGCCCAGCACGCTTGACCGCCTGGTCGCGCTGGACACCCTGGTCGCCGTGACGATGTGCGGCATCGGTGTCTGGGCGGCGTTCAGCCTCGACACCACAGTCACCTACAGCCTGACCGCCTTGGCGCTGATCACCTTCGTCGGCTCGGTCAGCGTCGCGCGCTTCCGGGTGCCCGATGTGGCTCAACCCGACGGCCGCGCCCAACCAGACGGCGGGCGGGGACCGCAATGAACCTGCTCGACATCGTCACCGCCGTACTGGTGCTGAGCGGTTCGACGCTGGCGTTGACCGCCGCTATCGGCATCTTCCGGTTCCCCGACACCCTCAGTCGCATGCAGGCGGCCACCAAGCCTCAGGTGCTGGCCCTGCTGCTGGTGTTGATGGGCGCCGCCATCCGGCTACGCGGCAGCGCCGACGTCGGCATGATCGCGCTCACCGGGATCTTCGCGCTGATCACCGCCCCGGTGGTGGCCAACCGACTGGGCCAATTGGCGTACCGGGAGCAGAATGTCCGCGACGAACTGTCGACCGAGGACTACTCGCCCGAGAGCTGAAACTCGATCATCGCCGCGACCGTGTCCAGCGCTTCGTTCAGCGCGTTCAGCCGTTCGGTGGCGGTGGGGGCGGCCAGCACCGAATAGCGGTCGGCTTGCCCCAGCGGGATTCGGGAGGCCAAGGCGTACAACCGGTCTCCGGCGTCGTCGCCCGGCTCCGGCTCGCCGAGCAGGTGGGCGCGCGACGGCAACTCGAAGCCGCGGAGCGCCGCCATCCCCTCGAAGAGCGCCATCATGCGGTCTTCGGTCACGCTCAGCTGGTCGATGGTCACCGACGGGCCCGGCTGGTCGGGCCACTGTTGCGTCAGCGCCCGGGGATGGGGCTGGTCAGGCAGCCATTCCAGGACCTGGATACGCTCACCCACAACGCATCTGATGCGATAGCGGCCCGCGCCCTGGTCGGTGGACTCGACGATTCGGGCCAGCGCTCCGACGTCACACCGGGTGTCTCCGCCACCAACTTCACGACCGGCCTCGATCAGCACCACCCCGAAGACCGGGTCGGCCAGCGCCAGGCATCGCTGCACCATTGTCGTGTACCGCGGTTCGAAGATCTGCAGCGGCAGTTCCTCGCCCGGCAGCATCGCCACCTCCAGCGGGAACATCGCCGTAACGGTCACTCAGACTTCCAGCTCGGACACGATGGAGTCGACGACCTCACGCAGGTCCCCGTCGCAGTCCTCGGCGATCCTGCGCTGACGTTGGTAGGACGCCCCCAGGCGGTAGATGTCGGACACCCGGGCCAGCTCGTCGCCGCAACGCAGGGACGCCGCCACCGGCTCAAGCCGATTCAGCAGTTCGTCGAGGTCCTCGGTCACCAACCGCTCGTTGCTGTCGGCGTCGAGGATCACCACCGCGTCCAGCCCGTACCGGGCCGCACGCCACTTGTTCTCCTGCACGTGCCACGGCGGCATCGTCGGCAACGGCTGGCCGGCTTCAAGCCGACGGTCGAGATCGACGATCAGGCAGTGGGTCAGCGCGACCAGCGCACTGAGTTCCCGCAGGTTGGACACACCGTCGCAGACCCGTACCTCGATCGTGCCGAAATGCGGCGAAGGCCTTATGTCCCAGCGGATCTCGTCGATGTGGTCGATGATGCCGGTCTTCTTCTGATCATGGGCGAAGCCCTCGAACTCGGCCCAGGTCTGGAACTGGAAGGGCAGGCCCGCCGTGGGCAGCTGCTGGAACATCATCGAACGGTTACTGGCGTAGCCGGTGTCCTCGCCATCCCAGTACGGCGACGAGGCCGACAGCGCCAGCAGGTGCGGGTAGTAGTTGAGCAGCGAGGAGATGATGGGCATCACCTTGTGCGCGGAGGAGATCCCGACGTGGACGTGCACCCCCCAGATCAGCATCTGGCGCCCCCACCACTGCGTCCGCTTGATCAGCTCGGCGTAACGCGGCGCATCGGTGAGTTTCTGCGCGGACCACTTCGCGAACGGATGGGTGCCCGCGCAGAACAGCTCCATACCGCGATCCCGCACGATCCGGTGTGCCGGCGCCAACGAGCCGCGCAGGTCCTCCATCGCCTGCCCGACGTCGTCGCAGACCCCGGTCACGAACTCGACGGTGTTGCGCAGCAGTTCCTTGTGCACGAGCGGACTCTCGCCGATCTCGGCGATGACCGCGGCGGCCTCGTTGCTCAGGTCCCGGGTCACGGTGTCGACGAGGGCGAATTCCCACTCAACACCGATGGTGGGCCGGGCCGAGCCGACGAAGTCGATGCGTTCGCTCATCGCTTACCGGCGTGACCGGCGGTCAGCGCCGGGACCGCTAGCCGGCGCCGATGACGCCGCACGCCACGCGACCGCCGGCATCGCCGGTGTCCAAGGTGGTCTGATCCGGTGGCGGAGCGCCGTTGACCTGCTGGTAGCGCTCGGCCGGAATGTTGGCGAAGTTGTCGGCATCCTCGTGGATGATGATGGCCGTCCCGGCGCCTGACTGCAGGTCTTCGGCGGTGAACGCGTCGGTCGTGGTCACCAGCATTGCGGAACCGTCCTCGCGCACCTGCAGTGAGGTCAGGTCGCCGCTGGCCGGATGACCACTGTGACCCCTGGCCTGGAAGTGCCCGCCCGCGGAGGTGAAGTTCGCCACACACTCGCCGACCTCGTGAACGTGCATCCCGTGAAATCCCGGCGCCAGCTTCCCCGGCGTGGTGGTCTGCACGGTGACCGTCGCGTAGTCGCCGCTGAAGTCGAACTTCGCGGTGGCGACGGTAGTGCCGTCGGCGAGCTTGAGCTGGGCGGTCAGCGACTCACCCTCGGTCTCGGTGTGACCCTCGGCCTCGGCGGCCGGAGCCGCCGGGGCGGGCGACCCGGTCCAGATCGGCGGCGTGGTGCCCGGCTGGGTGGACACCGGCTCGTAGGGCGTGCACCCATTCAGCGCGGCTGCGGGCACAGCGAACATGACGGCGACGGCTAGCGGTTTGAGCATGCCCGAGAGCCTATCCCGTCACCGCCACGATTACCCCCGGTGGTTGCTCTGCGAGCGGCGGCGGACGTGGCTGGACCGGAGCTCCGAGCAGTTGACCCACCTCGTCGGCGGCCTCCCGCTCACCCGGCGCGTCGGTGAAGAACACCGTTGTGGTGGGGATGCCTTCCAGGTTGATGTCGCCGACTTCGGCGACATCCCAGCCCGCGTCGCGCAATTGGGTCGCGGTGGCCTGGGCGGCGCCTTCGGTCGTCGAGATGTTGAACACCCGAAGCTCCGGCCGGGGCGGCGGGGCGGGCGGCGGTTCGCTCGGCGACGTCGTGGTGGTGGTGATCGCGCTCGCCACCGGCGAATCGTCGTCGCCGGAGTCGCTGCCGGACCCCATGGCCTGGAAACCGACCAGCAGGAAGACCCCGCCCAAGAAGAGCAGCACCATCACCATGGCGCGCAGGGGCAGTCCGGAGGACGATCGCTGGTTCATCCCGTCCAGCTTATCGAGCGGTCGGGAAGGGTTGGTTCAAGTGACCTCGAAGCCGAGTCGGCGCGCGGCCCTGGCCTTCTGCCGGCTGGCCCTCAGCCTGCGCAGCCGTTTGACCAGCATCGGATCTGCAGCCAGCGCTTCGGGACGGTCCACCAGCGCGTTAAGCACCTGGTAGTAGCGGGTCGCCGACATCGAGAACAGTTCTTTGATCGCGTCTTCCTTCGACCCGGCGAACTTCCACCACTGACGCTCGAAACCCAGGATGTCGTGCTCGCGTCGGGTCAGGCCGTCGGTGGGTTCAGAACCGTCCCCAGATTGCTGAGTCCGCGCGATGGCGCCGTCCATGCCGCTTGTCGACCCTTCCGACACTCGAAATGACATCCCTGCTGTTCGGCGATCATTCAATCACGGGTTGACGACCAGAGCCGTGAGCCGTGCCCGCGAGTCGGCTGTCTTAAGCTTGCCGACCATGACCGTCGTTCCTATCCGGATAGTGGGAGATCCGGTCCTGCACAACCCGACCAGCCCGGTGCGTGTCGGTGCAGACGGTTCGCTGCCCGAAGGGTTGGCCGAACTGATCGCTGACATGTTCGACACGATGGACGCCGCCAATGGTGTCGGGCTCGCCGCGAACCAGATCGGTGTGTCGCAGCGGCTGTTCGTCTACGACTGCGCGGACGAGCGCGGCCAGAGCACCCGGCGCCGCGGCGTCGTGATCAACCCGGTGCTCGAGACATCCGAGATCCCCGAGACCATGCCCGATCCCGACACCAACGACGAGGGCTGCCTGTCGGTCCCCGGTGAGCAGTACCCGACCGGGCGAGCGGAGTGGGCGCGGGTGCGCGGCCTGGACGCCGACGGCACGCCGGTCGTCCTCGAAGGCTCGGGCCTGTTCGCCCGAATGTTGCAGCACGAGACGGGCCACCTCGACGGGTTCCTTTATCTGGATCGGTTGGTCGGCCGGCATGCCCGGGCGGCCAAGCGAGCGGTGAAGGCGCAGGGCTGGGGTGTTCCCGGGCTGTCGTGGATGCCCGGGGAGGACCCGGATCCGTTCGGCCACTGAGCCCGACCGGTCCGTTGCGCGCGGACGTAGCGTGTAGCCCATGCGGTTGGCCACCTGGAACGTCAATTCGATTCGCGCTCGGGTCGACCGGGTGACCGACTGGCTGGCCCGCGCCGACGTCGACGTGCTGGCCATGCAGGAGACCAAATGCTCTGACGACCAGTTCCCCGCCATGCCGTTCGCCGCTCTGGGCTATGACGTCGTGCACTGCGGGTTCAACCAGTGGAACGGGGTGGCGATCGCGTCGCGGGTGGGCATCGGCGACGTGCAGGTCGGGTTCGACGATCAGCCGGGGTGGAGCGACAAACCCGAGGCCGAGGCTGCAGCGGAGGCCCGCGCCCTCGGCGCGACCTGCGCAGGGGTCCGGGTGTGGAGCCTGTATGTCCCCAACGGCCGTTCCGTCGACTCGCCGCACTACCGATACAAGCTCGAATGGCTTGCCGCGCTGAGGAACACCGCGCAACGGTGGCTGGCCCAGGATCCACAGGCGCAGATCGCGCTGGCCGGCGACTGGAACATCGCGCCCACCGACGACGACGTGTGGAGCGTCGAGTTCTATCAGGACAGCACGCACGTCACCACCCCGGAGCGATCGGCGTTCAACGCATTCACCGACATCCCGTTCACCGACGTGGTGCGGCCGTTCACGCCGGGCCCCGGGGTGTACACCTTCTGGGACTACACCCAGTTGTCGTTCCCCAAGCGGCGCGGCATGCGCATCGACTTCATCCTCGGTTCGCCGGCGCTGGCAACACGCGTCGCGCACGCCGAGATCGTCCGAGAAGAGCGGAAAGGCAAGGCACCCAGCGATCATGCGCCGGTGCTGATCGACCTGGACTGACGCTCAGTAAACACGGTGAGACGGACTCGACATGGCCCGGCTCGATGCGGGTAGCCGCTATCTAGATGAGCTTCGCATTTTCGCAGGTCAGAAAGTTTTACCAAAACGTAACCTCCGACAGTTCCCGATCGCATACTGATTGCTCGGCCAGCCGGTCTGGCTCGCCGAAATGAATCTGACGGCCGGTGGACGGGGAGGTCCAGATGAGTTCGACGCATGCTTCGGGACGGTCGGTGGAGGGTTACTCCAACTACATCGGGCGGGTGGGCGCCCTCGCCTTCGCGCTGGGTGTTGGCGCGGCGATCGTCTCCATGCCGGCTCTGGCCTTTGCCGACACCACCGGTTCGGGCGGTTCGACGGGCTCGAGTTCCTCGAGCTCGTCATCCGGAACGACGGGGTCGACGTCCGGAGCAGACTCCTCTAGTTCCCCGTCGGGTCCGGGATCGTCGCCGTCGAGCACGGCCACCGGAGCGCAGGACTCATCGTCGGGCTCCCCTTCGTCTACTCCCGGCTCTCCGGACTCTTCGGGCTCTTCGGGCTCTTCGGGCTCGTCGGGCGGTGACGCAGCAGCGGACTCGGAGGATGGGTCGAGCTCAACCTCGACCGGAGGGACGCCGTCGGGCTCGGACCTGGATGATCTGCTGGACGACGCTGCGAGCCCCGATGACCCGGATTCCTCCGGTTCCGATGACCAGGATTCCGACGCAGAAGCAGCAGATTCCACCGGCGGATTGACTATCGAGCCAAGGGATTCGGGCTCGCATCGTTCGTCGTCGGGAGGCGCCTCGGCGGCGAACCTCGACGATGAGCTGAACGCACCGACGGGAGCCTTGTCACCCGCAGGAGACGCGACAGCGACGCCGGACCCGGCTGATCTACCGGACATCGATGGCGGCCCCACCACGGTGACGGTGACGCTGCCGCCTGCATCCGATGAACCGACGCCGATGGCCGATACGACTCCGGTGATGACCGCGGCCCCGATCGAGGCCAACGACGGTGCGGCTGCCCTGGCGGGCCAGACGACCGGTGGCGGCGCCCCGGCAGCAGAGCCGTTCAGCTGGGCGACCCTGGGCTTCGTTCGCCGCGAGGTCGGAAACGGTGCGAACTCGAGCAGCACCGACGGCAAGACGGGTGCACCACAAAGCAGTGATCCGGAGGTGCCCGCGACAGCGATCCCCGCGGCGCGAACCGCAGCCGGATCGACGCCCGCAGAATCGAACACTGCTGAATCGAACGCCGTCGGATCGACCGCCGTCGGCACATCCTTGGGTTCACTGAACCTGTTCCGTTGGCTGTTCGGCAATGGCACCGCCGAGCACCCCAACGGCGGGATACTGATCGGCAACGGATTCAGCTGGGATGCGACCACGTGCACGGGGATCTTGCCCTGCCACGGCGGCAACGGCGGGCTGATCGGCAACGGCGGCGACGGCTACAACGGCGGCAACGGCGGAGCAGCGGGGTGGTTCGGCCACGGCGGCAACGGCGGCGACGGCCGGAGCACCGGTGAGATCGTCCTGTTCGCCACCGATGGCGGTCACGGCGGCCGCGGTGGTCTCTTCACCGGCAACGGCGGCAACGGCGGGGCCGGCGGTGTTCACTTCGCGCTGTTCAGCCACAACGGCGGCAACGGCGGCAACGGCGGCAACACCGGACTGCTGTCGGTGTGGGGCACCGGTGGCAATGGCGGGGCCGGCGGCAACGCCACCCATGGCGGCAACGGCGCCCATGGCGGCCACGGCCTGTTGCCCGGGCATCACGGCGGCAACGGTGAGAACGGAGGCACGGGCGGTCATGGCGGCAACGGCGGCCACGGTGGCGCGGGTAGCTGGATCTTCGGCCACGGCGGCGACGGCGGCGTCGGCGGCGTCGGCGGGGACGGCGGCAACGGCGGACAGGGCGGCGACGGTGCCACCGGCGCCTCCGGATTCGACATTCTGTTCAGTCAGGACGGTGGCAACGGCGGGCGCGGCGGCAACGGTGGCACCGGCGGCGCAGGTGGGGCCGGCGGTGAGCGCGGTACAGCCCGGTTCTTGCTCCTGTTCAACACCAACGGCACCAGCGGCAACGGCGGTGCCGGTGGTGCGGGCGGAACAGCCGGGGCGCCCGGCAACGGCGGCAAAGGCGGCAACGGTGACGACGTGCGCCGCAACGGCGGCAACGGCGGCAACGGCGGGGATCCCGGCGCAGCCGGGGCCGGCGGTGCCGGTGGATCCGGCGTAGTTCCCGGCGCCGACGGCGCCCTCGGCGCGGCGGTGACCTCCGGCGGGCACGGCGGCAACGGCGGGCACGGCCACAGCGCCGACGGCTCCCTGTTCTCCGGTCACGACGGCGGCAACGGCGGCAACGGCGGCAACGGCGGCGCGTACGGCAACGGCGGAGCCGGCGGTGCCGGTGGACACGGCACCCTCGGCGAAGACGGCTCCAACGGCGGCAACGGTGGTGACATCGATCCGCACGGCGGCAACGGCGGCGCCGGTACTGACGGAGGGTCGGGCGGCAACGGCGGCAACGGCGGACAGGGCGGGTCCATGGCCGGCGACGGCGGGGATGCCGGGGCCGGCGGCAACGGCGGGTTCGGCGGCAACGGCGGCAACGGCGGCAACGGCGCGGCGGCCAACCTGCTGATCAGCGGCCGCGGCGGTAACGGCGGTCGCGGCGGGTCCGGCGGTGATGGCGGTAACGGCGGCCTGGGCGGGACCGCTTCCGCGGGCGCTGCCGGTGCCGGCGGGGACGCCGGCGACGGCGGCGACGCCGGTACCGCCGGCAACGGTGGCAACGGCGGGACCGGCAACATCGATCACACCGGCGGCAACGGCGGCAACGGCG
>CAZEMS010000057.1:0-23997 GCA_964513475.1 uncultured Mycobacterium sp.
GCCCACCCCGTAGGGCAAGCCAACTCAGATGTCACCTATTCGTGCAGCAGACCCGGGGCCTCAATCCAGCCGACATAGGTCAGATACAAACCGACCAGCGCGAATCCGATAGCCAGCGCTATCCACAATGCCTGTGCGCCAATCATATTGTTGGCCATCGTGATGAAAGCCGAGGGGAAGGCCAAGAGAAGTACGCCGCGAGCCACGACAAGCCAGCCCAGCAAAGACACGATCACCGCTGCCGGGCCCCGCCAATACTGGTGAGCCGTGACCATGGTCAGCCCCAGCCCCAGCGCCAACGCGCCGATCACCCAGGTCCACAATGAATTCGCCTCGAATTGGGAAAACAGCGCCTGAATCTCTGACGCCCGCGCGACGGCCGTCACACAGACGATCGCCAGGAAAGGACCGATAACGCGCGAGAACATACGGGTACGGGTTTGCGCCAGTTCTGAATCATGCATGGTCGCTGAACCTTTCATTCGCGCAGCGGGTAGAACCCCAGACTTGATTAGATCTGTTGCCGGCGTTGTTGCGATACAGAACGAGGTCCTGTGGGCTAGGGACTTTCGTCCCCTCATGTCGAGGAGTGGCGTGGCGGGCCGTCGGTGGTGATGTTGCGGATTCCGCGCGGGCTTCCGGAACGTAGCCAGACGGCGTAGAGCGCCGCAGCGATGACCAGTGACCCGGCGATCGCGATGATCGGTTCGCCTCGAAAAAGGTTGATTGCGAGTGTCAGCGCAACCGCGGCGGCCCCGGTGAGGTTGATGGCCAGGGTGCCGATTCGGCGTTGACGCCATGAGAACCGGGACATTGCTAGTAGTCCTGCCAGGAAGGCGACGAAGACGGCGGCGGCGTAGTACAGCACCAAAGCCTGGTCCCGCCCGTTCGCCGCCGCGGTCACCCCGACGGCGGCTACAGTGAAGATGGCGACGCCCCAGTGCGGTGCGTGGTGCGCGTTGGTGCGGCCGAGCCAGCTGGGAAGTATGCCCGTTGTGGTGCCGTCGGAATGACGTTGTCGAGCTAGGGCTTTGAATAGCCCCGGTCCCGCCTGAAATGAGGAGCTTGCCGCGGCGAGCAGGAGGAGCGCAGTCGTGAGCTGGAAGACGGCGATCACCGGGCCGGTGCCGCTGGCGCGGGTGAGCGCGTCTATCTGAGTGGTGTCGTGGGTCGGGATTCCGACGTGCAGTCGCACGGCTACCGCAGTGAGCCCGAGCGTGAGGATGCCCACGATCGCGAGCGTGAGCCATAGGGTGATTCTGCCGAAACGGCGCCGGCCGGCATCATCGAGTTGTCCGAGTTGGGCGATTGCCGAGGAAGGTGCTTCGATTCCGGTAGCCAGCGCCATGGCCACAGAAAAAGCCATCGCTATCGCGACCGGGGTGGAGTGGCCGAGGTCGGCGACCGGCGAAACGCTCGGAACTGGTGTGGAAAGGAATCCGCTGACCACGGCGCCCACTGCCAGCGTCACGAAGGCCACCGTCATAGAGGCAAAGACGATACGGCCCAGATGGCCGTACAGCGTGCCCGCTGCGACCGCAAGAACAAGGAGCAACGCGATGGCCACGCGGTGGTGGGCAAGATCGGGCAGGATCGAGATGACTGCAGATGCGCCGGCAGCGCAGCTGATGGCGATGGTGAGTACGAAGTCGACAATCAGCGCTCCGATGGGAATGAAAGCGGTGGCTTCACCGAAAGCCTCGCCGGTGGCGGCCGCAGCGCCGCCGCCCTGTGGGTACCGGCCGACGATCTGGTGGTAGTTGGCAATGATCAAAACGATGACTACGACGACAAGCGACATCGTCGGTAGCAGCAGCGTGAGATTTCCGTGTAAGGCGCGCAGGGCGGCCTCGATGGCGTAGGCGACCGAGGACACCGGATCGGCCATCACCGCGAATGCGAACGCGAGCAGCAGCATCGCGCGGTTGGACATGAATCGCCGGCGAAATGCTGCTCGTGTCACTACTTGCCGTTCTCCGATCGGGGTGGTTGGGGAGCCGAACACACGGTCATCAGGATTGTCCTCGAGCCTTTCCTTTGGGGTCGCGTCTAGGGGGCGTTCGGTGTCGCGATGTAGCCACCCGTGCGAGCGGCGTCGCATGCGCGCTGGGCTTCTGATTTGTCATCGAAGGCTTGGTCGACCCCAGGACCCTCTGCGAACCATTCCCCGGTGTCCAGTTGGCCCACCAAGTAGGCGCCGGACCTGTACAGGCCGGGCCGTACCCGCTTCCACGCCATCGGCCCCGCCGTCCGCCGCAGCCACGAAGCCAGTGTCCGGACGGCTCCGCCGTCCTCGCCGGCGGCAACTGCGACCGGTGTCGCCTCGGTGCCGTCGCTGGACACCGCGTACGTGGTCATCAGCCAGCCGAGAGCGTCGCCGTCGGTTTCGACGACCACGATCCAATTCCCTGCGCGAACGGCGTCGGGCTGCCGGACGTCGACTCCGGAACACCATGGTTCACCCAGGCCGCCGCTGGTCCGGATGGCGGAGCGAACAATGTCGGCGGCGGTCATGTTCGCACACCGTAGCCGCAGGGCAGCCGCCACGACCTTGATCGCCTTCTCGGGCGGTTCCATCCGACCACCCCGGTCCGTCCCCGTGACGTTGGTGGACGCATGGCATCGGCAGAATCCAGCGGTCCGCGGACTAGGTGGCGGTCGCCAGAATCTCCTTGACCGTCAGCGATTCGTCTCGCACGGTGTCGGAATCAACCGATTGACCCTTACCCAACAGCCGCCTGGCGAGCATGAACTCCTGCGGCCGGTTGATGCAGTCGGCGGCGATCATCCGCCCCGCGCGGAAGTAGAAGGCGGCGAAGCCATCTCCGCCGTCGCACTGTCCGCGAATGATCACCTGGTCGTGCCCGCGGTTCAGGCCGGCCATCTGGAGTTTGAGGTCGTACTGGTCCGACCAGAACCAGGGAAGGCCGGCGTGGGCGACGGGCTCGCCGCAGATTGCCGCGGCTGCGCTCTTGGCTTGTTCGATGGCCGAGGGGACCGATTCGAGGCGGCGGTGCCGACCGGTGCGGGGATCCCGCTGCGACGCACAGTCGCCGGCCGCCACGATGTCGGGATCAGCGCTCTGGCAGAACTCGTCGACGACGATTCCGTCGTCGACGCTGAGCCCTGCGGCCTGCGCGAGTTCGGTTGCCGGCTTGATGCCGACCCCGATGATCACCAGGTCAGCGGGGAACGCTCTGCCATCAGAGCACACCACGCGCTCGACCCGGCCGTTGCCCTCGACGCTTGCGGCGGCGGCGGAGGTCACGACGTCAACGCCCTGTTCGGTGTGGAAGCGGTGATAGAACTCCGAGACCTCCGGCGCGGTCACCCGCTGCAGCAGCCGGTCAGCCATCTCCAAGACGACGACGTCCTTGCCGAGTGTGCGCAGCGAGGCGGCCGTCTCCAGGCCGATGTACCCGCCGCCGATGACGACGGCCCGATTGACGGCGGGGAGGTGCTCCTTGATGGTTTCGACGTCGGCAAGGGTGCGCAGGTAGTGCACCCCGGGCAGGTCGGCACCGGGTAGCGGAAGCCGAATGACGCTGGCCCCCGTGCACAGGGCGAGCTTGTCGTAGACCACGGCTTTGCCGGCCGCCAGGGTCACTGCCTTGACGTCCCGGTCGATCGCGGTGACCCGGTCGACGATGACGTCGATGCCGTGCTTGGCGTAGAACGCCTCGGGCCGGATCGCCAGCTGTTCGGCGTCGACGTCCCCGGCGAGGTAGGCCTTCGACAGCGGCGGTCGCTCATAGGGCAGCCGCCCCTCGTCTCCGATCAGCCTGATCGGCCCGGACCAGCCACGCTGGCGCAGGCTGGCGACCAGCTGTGCGGCGGCATGACTGGCGCCGACGATGACGCAAGTTCGGTCGGAGGGCACGGGTCAGCTCTTGGGAGTCAGCTGCACCATCATGCGCGAGTAGCCGCGCACGAAGTTGGACTGCACTTTCTCCGGCTCGCCCAGCACTTCGATGTTCTCGAAGCGTTGCAGGATCTCCTCCCACAACACGCGCAGCTGCATCTCGGCCAGCCGGTTGCCCATGCACCGATGAATCCCGAACCCGAATGACAGGTGGTTACGGGCACCCTTGCGATCGATGATGAACTGATCGGGGCTGTCGATGGAGCGTTCGTCCCGGTTGCCCGAGGCGTACCACATCACCACCTTGTCGCCCTTGCCGATGGTGACTCCGTTGAGTTCGACGTCCTGCTTGGCCACCCGGCGCATGTAGGCCAGGGGAGTCTGCCAGCGGATTATCTCGGAAACCATGTTCGGGATCAGCTTCGGGTTGGCCTTGAGCTTGTCGAACTCCGCGGGGAACCGGTTGAGCGCCAGCACTCCGCCGCTCATGGAGTTGCGGGTGGTGTCGTTGCCGCCGACGATCAGCAGAGCCAGGTTGCCCAGGAACTCCATCGGCCGGTTGATCAGGTCTTTGGTGTCGTCGTTGTTCAGCATCAGGCTGATCAGATCGAAGCCGGGCTCCGTGCCCGCCTTCTGCTGCGCCTCGCGTTCCCGCCAGAGTTGCGAGAACGCTTGGGCCACCTCGGCCACCGCCGGGAACAACGCATCACGATCTGCCACCCCGCCGGTGGACTCCGGCGCAGCGGCGGCCAGGTCCGACCATTCGACCAGCTTGAGGCGCCGGTCGTAGGGGAAGCCGAACAACGTGGCCAGCATCCGGGCGGTCAGCTCGATGGACACCCGCTGGACCCAGTTGAACGGCTGACCGGTGGGCAGATTGTCCAGCACGTCCCGGGTGCGGGTGCGGATCAGGGCTTCCATCTCTTTGAGGTTCTTGGGTGCGACGACCTCCTGGACGGCCTTGCGCTGCTCGTCATGCTTGGGCGGATCCATCGCGATGAACGTTTCGACTTCGAGGCCGCGCGGCCGGTCGCCGAGCAAGATGATGGGTTCAGCCGAGAACAACTCGTGGTGCTTGTCGACGAAGACGATGTCGTCGTAGCGGGTGATCGACCAGAAGGGGCCGAACGGGCTGTCGGCCGTGTAGTGGACGGGCTGCTGGTCGCGCAGCCGTTTGGCATAGGAGTCGAACTTCCCCTGCCGCCACAGGAACGGGTTGCTGAGGTCGATGTCGTCGATGCCGAGCGTGTCGGCCGCAGGCAGCGGCGCCTCGGTGAACTCGGGCACCGGTGGGTTGACTCCGGACTTGTCGACCACCTTCTGGGCCAGGTGTGCGGCTTTGATTTGCCAGTGCATCGGCACCACCGGCGCCGTCGCGTTCATCAGGGTTGCTGACAGATTCATGATCCAGCCCTTCGCTACATCTGGAATTCGGGCAGCGTCACGGTCAGCCCGTCGAGATCCGCGGTGACGTTGATCTGGCAGGAGAGCCGCGAGGTGGGGGCGGATTCGGGCGTCATCTCCAGCATCTGCTCTTCGTCGTCGCCCTTGGCGCCGGTCTTGGCGAACCATTGGCTGTCGACGATCACGTGGCAGGTTCCGCACGCCGCGTCGCCGCCGCAGTCGGCGTCGATTCCGGGCACCATGTTGTCGACGGCGTGCCTCATCAAGGAAATGCCCTCCTCGATGGAGACCTCGTGCTCGGTGCCGTCATGCTCGATGAAGGTGACGTGTCCCATGCGAACGACTGTGCCCCATGCGCGGCCTTCGTCCGAGGTCATCAGTTGACACCCAGGGGTCATTTCACGACAATTTTCGGTCGTGGAGCCGTCCGAGCGGGCATGCATCCCCACGGTCTATTCGCGCCTGATCGCTCAAGAGCTGGGAATGCGCGCCCCCGATCTCACCGCATTGCTGTCCGGGACGGCGATCACACCCGAGCAGCTACTCGACGAGGAAACCCGGCTGACGCCGGGCCAGCAGATCCAGATTGCGCGCAACGCCCTGCGCCTGTCCGGTGACCCGTCCTTCGGGATGCGGCTGGGCGGTCGACTCACCCCGGCCGTCCACGGGCCCATGGGTTTCGTCGCGAGCAGCAGTCCGGATCTGGCGACGGCGCTGGAGGCGGTCGAGCAGTTCGCGGTGACGCAGATGCCGCTGTGGCGCGTTACCTGTGACCGCCGCAGGGACGTCACGGTGATGCGGTTTCGGCTCACCGCCGACATCCCGGCCGAGGTGGTCAGGTTTCTGGCCGAAGTCAGCGCGATGGCGCTGTATTCGATCGCTGAGTTCATCATTGGCCGCGCCCCCGACACAGCCGAAATCGATTTCACGCACCCCGATCCCGGCCCACGCGCGGGCTACCGTGACCACCTTCCCGGCCGCCTGCGGTACTCGTGCCCGGCCTTCGAGATCCGCTTGCCCGCCGAGCTGTGCGAGATTCCCAACGCCTCAGCGAATCGTGACACCTACCTGCTGGCCTGGTCGCAGTGCGAGGCATTGCTCGCCGAGCTGCAGAGCCCGCAACCCAGCATTCGCCGCCAGATCGAAACCATGATGCTCACCCACCCGACGGGATCCTTCACCGAAGACCAAGCCGCTGCAGCACTGTTCATGAGCAAGCGCACGCTGGCCCGGCGCCTCAACGACGAGGGGACCAGCTTTCGCCAGATCAAAGACGACGTATTGGCCGGCCAGGCCCGGCGCTATTTGCGTGACGAGCGGATGACGGTGCAGGCGGTCGCCGATCTGCTCAACTATCACGACAGCGCCAACTTTCGGCGAGCCTTCAAGCGCTGGTGTGGGATGACGCCGGAGGCGTACCGACGAAACGTCGCCGACGTCGTCGCAGGCGTCCTGCCCGCGACCTAGTGAACGCTGACGCTACGGCCCGGTCTTTCGGGCAACGGTGTCCGAACGCCGGATTTTGCGGCCGTGGTGATCGTGGCCGGGGTCCATGTCCTGTGGCCTGTGGGACAAAATTAAACTTCTGAGGCAGTTGTTACGGCGCGCCTCCACCTCAACTTGAGGGTTGGCCTCAAGAATCGCCGGTATGAGGATGTCAGCGCTGCTCACCCGTAACGCCAATTCCCGGCCGGGTATCACCGGCACGGCCCGTGTCGACCGCGACGTCGACCGGCTGCTGCGACGGGTCGGACCCGGTGACATTGTCGTGATCGATGCCCGGGACCTCGATCGCATCACCGCCGACGCCCTGGTCGATGCCCACGTCGCGGGGGTTGTCAACGCGTCGCAGTCGATCTCGGGGCGCTACCCCAACCTCGGTCCGGAGGTGCTCGTCGCCAACGGCATCACGCTGATCGACGAGACCGGACCGGAGGTGTTCAAGAAGGTCAAGGACGGTGCCCGGATCCGCCTCAACGAGGGCGGGGTGTACTCCGGTGACCGCCGGCTCGCGCTGGGCGTCGAACGCAGCGACCACGAGGTCCATGAACTGATGCAGGAAGCCAAGAGCGGCCTGGTCGCCCACCTCGAAGCGTTCGCCGGCAACACCATCGAGTTCATCCGCAGCGAGAGCCCGCTGCTGATCGACGGCATCGGCATCCCGGCCATCGACGTCGACGTCAATCGGCGACACGTGGTGATCGTCGCCGAGGAGCCCAACGCCGCCGACGACCTCAAGGCACTCAAGCCGTTCATCAAGGAGTACCAACCGGTCCTCGTCGGCGTCGGCAGCGGCGCCGACATCCTGCGCAAGGCCGGCTACCGTCCGGCGCTCATCGTCGGTGACCCCGAACGGATCAGTGCCGAGTCGCTGCAAAGCGGAGCTCAGGTGGTGCTGCCGGCGGATGCCGACGGGCATGCCGCCGGTCTGGAACGGATCCAGGATCTCGGGGTGGGCGCGATGACGTTCCCGGCGGCGGGTTCGGCCGCCGACTTGGCGCTGCTGCTCTGCGATCACCACGGTGCATCGCTGATCGTCACCGCCGGGCACACCGCCAACATCGAGGAGTTCTTCGACCGGTCCCGCCAGCAGAGCAACCCGTCCACTTTCCTCACCCGGCTCAGGGTGGGCGAGAAGCTCGTCGACGCCAAGGCGGTCGCCACTCTCTACCGCAGCCGGGTCTCCGGTGGTGCGATCGCGATGCTGGTGCTGACAATGCTGCTCGCGGTGATCGCGGCGCTGTGGGTATCGCGGGCCGACGTGGCGGTCATCGACTGGGTGGTCGAATACTGGAACCGCTTCTCGCTGTGGGTCCAGGGCTTCGTGAGCTAGGTCTGGTGACTGATACACCGTGATTTCTCTACGTTCGCACGCGATTTCACTGGCTGCGGTGTTCCTGGCGCTGGCCGTCGGGGTGGCGCTGGGATCCGGACTGTTGTCGA
This sequence comes from uncultured Mycobacterium sp., assembly GCA_964513475.1. GTDB lineage: Bacteria > Actinomycetota > Actinomycetes > Mycobacteriales > Mycobacteriaceae > Mycobacterium. The sequence continues at coordinate 8,210 of CAZEMS010000057.1, forward strand.
ACACGGTGCTGTCCGGACTGCGCGACGACAAGAACGATCTGCAGGACAAGATCACCTCACTCACCGACACCAACAACGCGCTGAACGAGAAGCTCAGTGCCGCAGACGAGTTCGACGCACAGATGTCTCCACGGATTCTTCGGGACGCACTCGCGGGCAAATCGGTGGTGCTGTTCCGCACCCCGGATGCCGCCGACGATGACGTGGCGGCGTTGTCGAGGACCGTTGGGCAGGCCGGTGGCCGGGTCACCGGAACGGTGTCGCTGACCGACGAGTTCGTCCAGGCGCACTCCGCCGAGAAACTGCTCTCGGTGGTCAACTCGCCGATACTGCCCGCTGGGACGCAGTTGAGCACCACGGCGGTGGATCAGGGCTCTCAGGCCGGCGAACTGCTCGGTGCCACGCTGCTGATCGGCAAAGGTCCGGACCCGGTACCGGTGGATGACAGCCAGCGTGAGACCGTGCTCACCGCGCTGCGCGACACCGGCTTCCTCACCTATGGTGACCAGCGCATCGGCGCGGCTGACACCGCGCTGATCGTCACCGGCGGCGATCTCGGCGCGGACGCGGGCAATCGCGGCGCCACCGTGGCCAGGTTCGCCGCAGGCCTCGCTACCCACGGCGCCGGAACGGTCCTCACCGGGCGTGACGGCTCCGCGTCGGGCACCGCGGCCATCGCCGTGACGCGGTCCGACCCCGCTCTGGCAGGGGCGGTCAGCACCGTCGACGACATCGACACCGAATCGGGCCGGATCACCGCCGCGCTGGCATTGCAGAGCCTCATCGCCGGGGCTCGGCCGGGCCAGTACGGCACCGGCCACGGCGCGTCGTCGGTGACCGTTCCCCAGTAGCTCTGCCCGAAGCAGCACTCGGCGCGTCAACGACGAGTCGTCGGCGTCGGTGTTAGGGTGAGATTCCGTGGGTCGGCAGGCCACAAAGCCAGGCGAACGCCTCGATCAGACCAGCTGATTGAACCAAGCCCTGCCCGTCGTCACGGAGGTTGGCCTTGCAATCCCTACGCAAGCACCCGCAGACCGCCACCAAGCACATCTTCGTCAGCGGCGGCGTGGCCTCCTCGCTGGGCAAGGGGCTGACCGCATCAAGTCTGGGACAGTTGCTGACAGCGCGCGGTCTGCAGGTGACCATGCAGAAGCTCGACCCCTATCTCAACGTCGACCCGGGCACGATGAACCCGTTCCAACACGGCGAAGTGTTCGTCACCGAGGACGGCGCCGAAACCGATCTTGATGTAGGACATTACGAAAGGTTCCTGGACCGCAACCTGTCCGGCTCGGCGAACGTGACCACCGGCCAGGTGTATTCGACGGTGATCGCCAAGGAACGCCGCGGCGAGTACCTCGGCGACACCGTCCAGGTCATCCCACACATCACCGACGAGATCAAGAGCCGGATCCTGGCGATGGCCGAACCGGATGCCGACCGGCACCGTCCCGACGTGGTGATCACCGAGATCGGCGGCACGGTAGGCGATATCGAGTCGCAACCGTTCCTGGAGGCGGCCCGTCAGGTCCGCCATGACGTCGGGCGGGAGAACTGCTTCTTCCTGCACGTCTCGCTGGTGCCCTACCTGGCCCCGTCCGGAGAGCTCAAGACCAAGCCGACGCAGCACTCGGTGGCAGCGCTGCGCAGCATCGGCATCGCCCCGGACGCACTGATCCTGCGGTGCGACCGCGACGTGCCGGAAGCCCTGAAGAACAAGATCGCGCTGATGTGCGACGTGGACATCGACGGGGTCATCTCCACCCCGGACGCGCCGTCGATCTACGACATTCCCAAGGTGTTGCACCGCGAGGAACTCGACGCCTACGTGGTTCGCCGGCTGAACCTGCCGTTCCGAGACGTCGACTGGACCGAATGGGACGACCTGCTGCGCCGCGTGCATGAGCCCAACGAGACCGTCCGGATCGCGTTGGTCGGCAAGTACATCGACCTCTCCGATGCGTACCTGTCGGTCACCGAGGCGCTTCGCGCCGGTGGATTCAAGCACCATGCCCGGGTGGAGATGCGCTGGGTCTCCTCCGACGACTGCGAGACCGACACCGGCGCGGCGGCTGTCCTGGACGAGGTGGACGGTGTGCTGATTCCCGGCGGCTTCGGTATTCGCGGCATCGAGGGCAAGATCGGTGCGATCCGGCTGGCCCGCAAGCGTGGACTGCCGGTGCTGGGGTTGTGCCTGGGGTTGCAGTGCATCGTCATCGAGGCCGCTCGGTCGGTGGGCATCGCCGAAGCCAACTCCGCGGAATTCGACCCCAAGACGCCGGATCCGGTCATCTCCACCATGGCAGACCAGCGTGACGCCGTAGCCGGCGACGCGGACCTCGGAGGCACCATGCGGCTGGGTGCCTACCCAGCGGTATTGGAGCCGGATTCCATTGTGGCGCAGGCCTATCAAGCTACCGAAGTGTCCGAACGACACCGGCACCGCTTCGAGGTGAACAATGACTACCGAGATCGCATCAGCGAGAGTGGGTTGCGCTTCTCCGGCACGTCACCTGACGGGCACCTGGTGGAGTTCGTCGAGTACGCCGCCGACATCAACCCCTTCATTGTCGGAACCCAGGCCCATCCCGAACTGAAGAGCCGCCCCACCCGGCCGCACCCGTTGTTCGCGGCGTTCGTCGGCGCGGCGCTGGACTACAAGGCCGCCGAGCGGCTCCCGGGGATGGAGATTCCCGAACAGCGGCGCAACGGCAGCGAACACGGCGGCGAACCCGGCACCAAAGACGGTGCGGCCGTGGGGCAACTGCTGCAAGAGCCCGCGCACCGTGGCTGATCACGACTTCGAGACGGTCCGCAGCGACACCCTGCACGTCGGGAACATTCTGGCCCTGCGCGCAGACGATGTCCGGATGCCCGGTGGTGGGACGGCGCGGCGCGACGTGGTCGAGCACTACGGCGCGGTGGGTGTGGTCGCGGTGGACGACCACAACAACCTGGCGCTGGTCTACCAGTACCGTCACCCGGTCGGGCGCCGATTGTGGGAACTGCCGGCCGGGCTGCTCGACGCAGCCCATGAGCCGCCGCAGGTCACCGCGGCCCGGGAACTGGAAGAGGAAGCCGGTCTTGCCGCCGCGAACTGGGAGGTGCTGCTGGACGTGGTATCAGCCGCGGGCTTCAGCGACGAGAGCGTACGGATCTACCGGGCCACCGGGCTGACGGCGGTGCCGCGGTCCGGTGCCCACGATGAGGAAGCCGACCTGATCGTCAAGTGGTTCGCCCTGCCCGATGCGGTGCAGATGGTGCTCGCCGGGGAGATCGTCAACTCGATCGCGGTCAGCGGCATCCTCGCCGCCCACACCATCGACCGCGATCGGTGGCCGCTGCGACCGGTCGGGGCGCCATGGCGGGACCGGCCGCGGGCGTTCGCGGCCCGGAGGGCCGGGCGGTGACCGCGGCTGGATCTGCGGTCGACTCCGGGCCTCCGGGCGTGCGAGTCCTGGACCACCAGCTGCAGGGCTACCTCGATCACCTGGCGATCGAGCGCGGCGTGGCCGCCAACACCTTGAGCTCCTACCGCCGTGACCTTCGCCGTTACGCCGAACATCTGGCCCAGCGCGGCATCGACGATCTGGCTGCGGTGACCGAGCTGGACGTCAGCGACTTCCTGGTCTCACTGCGCCGCGGTGACCCCGAGACCGGAACGGTCGCGCTCTCGGCGGTGTCGGCTGCGCGCGCACTTGTGGCAGTGCGTGGGCTGCATCGGTTCGCTGCGGCAGAGGGGCTCACCGAACTCGACGTCGCGCGTGCGGTCAAGCCGCCGACACCGGGCCGGCGGCTACCCAAGAGCCTGACCGTCGACGAGGTGGCGGCGCTGCTCGAGGGGGCCGGCGGCGACAGCGAGGCCGACGGCCCACTGACCCTGCGCAACCGGGCGATGCTGGAGCTGCTCTATTCCACCGGTGCCCGCATCTCGGAGGCGGTCGGCGTCGACATCGACGACCTCGACACCCACGCGCGTTCGGTGTTGCTGCGGGGCAAGGGGGGTAAGCAGCGACTGGTGCCGGTAGGCCGGCCGGCGGTGGCCGCGCTGGACGCCTACCTGGTGCGGGGACGCCCGGACCTGGCTCGCCGCGGCCGGGGGACCCCGGCGATCTTCCTCAATGCCCGCGGTGGCCGGCTGTCACGCCAAAGCGCCTGGCAGGTTCTGCAGGATGCCGCTGAGCGGGCCGGGATCACCGCAGCCGTCTCCCCGCACACGTTGCGGCACTCCTTCGCGACCCACCTGCTGGAAGGCGGCGCCGACGTGCGCGTGGTTCAGGAGCTGCTCGGCCACGCGTCGGTGACCACAACGCAGATCTACACGCTGGTGACAGTGCACGCGTTGCGTGAGGTCTGGGCTGGCGCCCACCCGCGGGCCCGGTAGCGGCCCGGTAAGCGGCTCAGCCCAGGTACTCGGACTCCAGCACCAGGTCCGACAGCAGCGACTGGTACTCGACGTGAGTCTTGTGCTCGACGGTGTCGAACCGCTGACCCTGTTGCTCACGCATGTAGGCGCGGTACTGAGGGGCCCCGGGAACCTTGACGTTGTCGGCGACGACGATGGCGCCGCGGCGCAGCCAGCCACGCTCCAGAATGGACTGCAGATCCGGCAGGTAGGCGCGCTTGTCGTGGTCGAGGAACAGAAAGTTCAAGGCTGCGGGTGCGAACCCCTGCTCACCGGCCAGCGTGTCGAGGGTGCGCCCACCGTCGCCGATGGTGCCGACCACGCAGGTGATCCTGGTGTCCACACCGGCGTGGCGCCAGATGCGCCGTGCCACCTCGGCATTGGCGGCGGCGAATTCCACCGAGCAGACCTTCGCCGCCGGGGCGGCCCGCGCGATGCGCAGCGCGCTGTAGCCGCAGTAGGTGCCCAGTTCCAGGGCCAGGCTCGGGTTGGCCCGCCGCACGGCGGCATCGAGCAGGGCGCCCTTCTCGTCGCCGATGTTCATCAGTATCGACTTCTCGTACGCGAACTTGTCGATCGTGGCCAGCACATCGTCGATGTCGCCACGACGGGCGTTGGCCTCGACGTACGCCGCGGTCGCCGCCTCCCGGCCGTCACCGATCTGGCCGCGCTTGGCCAGCCCGGGCATGCTCACCGCCATGCGCAGTACCGACCAGCGCAGGAACGGCAACCGCTGTCTGAGGTTCATCTGTCCCAGCCTAGGCCTCCGGTCCAGCACGACATCGCTTCTTTGATCCGGTCTTGGTGAGGTCTTGATCCGGTCTCGGTCCGGTCGCGCGCCGTGTCCGGAGCGGTATCCGGGTCTAGGTCTAGGTCTGGGTCTAGATCTGGGTCTAGGTCTGGCCGATTCCGGCTCTTGGTTCCCGTTAGACTCTCGACGATGTTCGCCATCGGAGTGGGTCGTCTGACCAGCAGCGGTTCGGCGTGACCGACCACACGAGCGGCGGGGCCGTCGAGGTCGAGGTCGGCTTGACCGGACGGCCAAACCGCCTCATCCCCGAGCCCAAGCCCAAGAGCATTCACGGCCCGGCCAAGGTGGTTGCGATGTGCAACCAGAAGGGCGGGGTCGGCAAGACCACCTCGACCATCAATCTGGGCGCCAGCCTGGCCGGATACGGCCGCCGGGTGCTGTTGGTGGACCTGGACCCGCAGGGCGCGCTCTCGGCCGGCCTCGGGGTGCCGCACTATGACCTCGAGCACACCGTGCACAACCTGCTCGTCGAGCCCCGGGTCTCGATCGACGACGTGCTGATGCCGACCCGGGTCCCGGGCATGGACCTGGTGCCCAGCAACATCGATCTGTCGGCCGCCGAGATTCAGCTGGTCAGCGAGGTCGGCCGGGAGCAAGCGCTGAACCGGGCCCTCTACCCGGTGCTGGACCGCTACGACTACGTGCTGATCGACTGCCAGCCGTCGCTGGGACTGCTCACCGTCAACGGGCTGGCCTGTGCCGACGGTGTCATCATCCCGACCGAATGCGAGTACTTCTCGTTGCGGGGGCTGGCGCTGCTGACCGACACCGTCGAGAAGGTGCGTGACCGGCTCAACCCGCGGTTGCAGATCAGCGGCATCGTGGTCACCCGCTTCGATTCGCGGACGGTGAACTCCCGCGAGGTCATGGCACGCGTGCTGGAGCGGTTCGGCGAGCTGGTGTTCGACACCGTGATCACCCGCACCGTGCGCTTCCCGGAGACCAGTGTCGCCGGCGAGCCGATCACCACGTGGGCCCCGAAGTCCGCGGGCGCCCTCGCATATCGATCGTTGGCTCGCGAAGTCATCGACCGGTTCGGCGCGTGAGTTCGGAGGCCACCACCGCGACCGAGCCCTCGACCGAGCCGGCATCGGGCTTCCAGGTCCGGTTGAGCAACTTCGAGGGCCCGTTCGACTTACTTCTGCAGCTGATCTTCGCGCACCGCCTCGACGTCACCGAAGTCGCACTGCACCAGGTGACCGACGAGTTCATCGCCTACACCAAGGCGATCGGCCCGCAGCTCGGCCTGGAGGAGACCACCGCGTTCCTGGTGGTGGCGGCCACGCTGCTGGATCTGAAGGCCGCCCGTCTGCTGCCGGCCGGCGAGGTCCACGACGAGGACGACCTGGCGCTGCTGGAAGTGCGCGACCTGCTGTTCGCCCGGCTGCTGCAGTACCGCGCGTACAAGCACGTCGCGCAGATGTTCGCCGAGCTCGAAGCAGCCGCGCTGCGCAGCTACCCGCGGTCGGTGTCGCTGGAGGACCGCTTCGCCGAGCTGTTGCCCGAGGTGATGCTCGGGGTGGACGCCGAGCGGTTCGCCCAGATCGCCGCGGCCGCGTTCACCCCTCGGCCGGTGCCCACGGTCAGTACCGAACACCTGCACACCCAGGCGGTGTCGGTGCCCGAACAGGCCGAGAAGCTGCTGGGGCTGCTGGAGAGTCGCGGAGTGGGCAAGTGGGCGGCGTTCGCGGATCTGGTCACCGACTGCCGTAGCGGCCTCGAGATCGTCGGGCGCTTCCTGGCACTCCTCGAATTGTTTCGTGCCCGCGCGGTAACATTCGACCAATCAGAACCGCTTGGTGTGCTCCAGATTTCGTGGACCGGCGAGCGGCCGACCGGCGAGCAGGCGGTGGCGGCCGGCGCTTCGGATGACGCGGCAGAAGAGCGAGAAGCATGACTGACGACATCTCCGGCGCCGAACTGGACATCGACGTCGCTCCGTTGGACGAGACGGCTCTGGACGAGCCGGAGTTGGACGAGACGGCCCTGACCGACTCCGAGCTTGGGGCAGTGCTCGAGGCGCTGCTGCTGGTCGTGGACGCCCCGGTGGCTGTGGAGGCGCTGGCTGCGGCGACCGAACAGCCCGTCTACCGGGTCGCGGCGAAACTGCGGGTGATGGCCGACGAGTTCACCGCCCGCGACAGCGGGATCGACCTGCGCGAAGCTGGTGGAGGGTGGCGGATGTACACCCGTGCCGACTACGCGCCGTATGTCGAACGGCTGCTGCTCGACGGTGCCCGATCCAAGCTCACCCGCGCGGCGCTGGAAACCCTGGCGGTGGTGGCTTACCGCCAGCCGGTCACCCGGGTGCGGGTCAGTGCGGTGCGTGGCGTCAGCGTCGACGCGGTGATGCGCACGCTGCTGGCCCGGGGGCTGATCACCGAGGCCGGTACCGACCCCGACAGCGGAGCGGTGACGTTCGCGACCACCGAGCTGTTCCTCGAACGTCTGGGGCTGTCCTCGCTGGCCGACCTGCCCGACATCGCACCGTTGCTGCCCGACATCGACGTCATCGACGACCTGGCCGAAAACCTTTCCGATGAGCCGCGTTTCGCCAAGCTCGGCGGCAAGCTCGAGCCAGAGCAGCCGTCATCCTTCGATCCGGACCGGGACTGAGATGGCTGACACCGACGGTGTGCGTCTGCAGAAAGTGTTGTCGCAAGCCGGAATTGCGTCGCGGCGGGTCGCCGAGCGGATGATCCGCGATGGACGAGTCGAGGTCGACGGTCGGGTGGTCACCGAGTTGGGTACCCGGGTGAACCCGGACGCCTCTGAGATCCGGGTGGACGGCTCTCGGGTGATCGTCGACGACACCCTTGTGCATCTGGCCCTCAACAAGCCACGCGGAATGCATTCGACGATGTCGGACGACCGTGGCCGGCCCTGCATCGGTGATCTGGTCGAGCACCGGGTCCGCGGGAACAAGAAGCTCTTCCACGTCGGGCGCCTGGACGCGGATACCGAAGGGCTCATGCTGCTCACCAACGACGGCGAGTTGGCGCATCGGCTGATGCATCCCTCCTTCGAGGTGCCCAAGACCTATCTCGCCACAGTGGCCGGCACGGTGCCAAGGGGCCTGGGCAAGAAGCTGAGGGCGGGAGTCGAGTTGGACGACGGCCCCGCGCGGGTGGACGATTTCGCTGTGGTGGATGCAGTGCCGGGCAAGTCGCTGGTCCGGTTGACCCTGCACGAAGGCCGCAAACGCATCGTGCGACGTCTGCTCGCGCAGGCCGGTTTTCCGGTGCAGGAACTGGTGCGCACCGACATCGGCGACGTGTCGCTGGGGGAGCAGCGCCCGGGCAGTATCCGGGCGTTGACCCGTAAAGAACTCGGCGACCTGTACCGGGCGGTGGGACTGTGACGCGCGCCCTGGTGGTCGCCGTCGACGGTCCGGCGGGGACGGGAAAATCCTCGGTGTCAAGGGGTTTGGCTCGTGCACTGGGAGCACGCTATCTGGATACCGGTGCGATGTACCGAATGGTGACGCTGGCGGTGCTGCGCGCTGGAGTGGACCTGTCTGACAACGATGCGGTCGCCGCGGTCGCTCGCGATGCTGAGTTGGCGGTGAGCTACGACCCGGATCAGGAGCGTTGTTTTCTTGCCGGCGAGGACGTCTCGGCCCAGATCCGCGGTGACGCGGTGAACGCGGCGGTGTCGCCGGTGTCGGCGGTGCCCGCCGTGCGGGGCATATTGGTTCAGCTGCAGCGCGAGTTAGCCTGCGGGAAAACCAATGTCGTGGTCGAAGGCCGCGACATCGGAACCGTTGTGCTCCCCGATGCGCACGTGAAGTTCTTCCTGACCGCCTCGGCCGAGGTGCGGGCGCAGCGGCGCAATGCGCAGAACATCGCCGGCGGTTTGGCCGATGACTACCCGGCCGTGCTGGCTGCTGTGCAGCGGCGCGATCACCTCGACTCGACACGACCGGTGTCCCCGTTGCGGGCGGCCGAGGATGCGGTGGTGGTGGATACCAGCGCGATGACTCAGACTCAGGTGATCGAGCACCTCGTCGGGCACGTCAAACAGCACGCCGAGGTTCAGCCATGACCTCTGGTACCTGGTCGGACGAGAGCGACTGGGAGATCGCTGAATCCGAGGCCGCCGGTGAAGCCGGAGAGTATTCCGGGCCGCCACCGGTGGTGGCGATCGTCGGTCGCCCCAACGTCGGCAAGTCGACCTTGGTGAACCGAATCATCGGGCGCCGTGAAGCCGTGGTGGAAGACGTGCCCGGGGTGACCCGTGACCGGGTCTCCTATGAAGCACTGTGGAGCGGGCGGCGATTCATGGTGCAGGACACCGGCGGGTGGGAACCCGACGCGAAGGGTCTACAGCAGCTGGTCGCCGACCAGGCTGCGGTGGCGATGCGTACCGCCGACGCCATCATCCTGGTCGTCGATGCGGTGGTGGGCGCAACCGCGGCGGACGAGGCCGCCGTGCGGCTGCTGCGCAAGTCGGGCAAGCCGGTGTTCCTGGCCGCCAACAAGGTCGACACCGAGCGCGGTGAAGCCGACGCGGCGGCGTTGTGGTCGCTGGGCCTGGGGGAGCCGCATTCGATCAGTGCCATGCATGGGCGCGGCGTGGCCGACCTGTTGGACCGGGTGATGGAGGCGCTGCCCGCGGTGTCGGAGTTGATGTCGGGTACCGGCGGTCCGCGACGGGTCGCCCTGGTGGGCAAACCGAACGTCGGCAAGAGCTCGTTGCTCAACAAGCTCGCCGGTGACGAGCGTTCGGTGGTGCACGACGTCGCCGGCACCACCGTCGACCCGGTCGACTCGCTGATCGAATTGGGTGGAAAGACATGGCGTTTCGTTGACACCGCCGGGTTGCGGCGCAAGGTCGGTCAGGCCAGCGGGCACGAGTTCTACGCGTCGGTGCGCACCCGCGGCGCCATCGACGCCGCCGAGGTGGTCATCGTGCTCATCGACGCCTCGCAGCCGCTGACCGAACAGGACCTGCGGGTGCTGTCGATGGTGATCGAGGCGGGTCGGGCGCTGGTGTTGGCGTTCAACAAGTGGGATCTCGTCGACGAGGACCGCCGGTATCTGCTGGACCGCGAGATCGACCGCGAGCTGGTGCAGGTGCAGTGGGCCCAGCGGGTCAACGTTTCGGCCAAGACTGGGCGAGCGGTTCAGAAACTGGTGCCCGCGCTGGAACAGGCGCTGCAGTCCTGGGACACCCGCATCCCGACCGGGCGGCTCAACACCTTCCTCAAAGAGGTGGTGGCCGCGACACCGCCGCCGGTGCGCGGCGGTAAGCAGCCGCGGATCATGTTCGCCACCCAGGCGACCGCGCGTCCGCCCACCTTCGTGTTGTTCACCACCGGGTTCCTGGAGGCCGGGTACCGCCGGTTCCTGGAGCGCCGGCTGCGCGAGACGTTCGGCTTCGAGGGCAGCCCGGTCCGGATCAACGTCCGGGTTCGCGAGAAGCGCACCAAGTCCCGCTGAGCGGCGGTCCGCGTCGAGCCAGTCCGGAAAGCCGGCCACTACAGTGCCCTGGTGGCCGCGCTCGACATGATCGTGATCGCCCTGGCCGGCATCGGCGCCGGGGCCATCAACGCCGTCGTAGGCTCCGGCACCCTGATCACCTTCCCGGCCCTGGTCGCCCTCGGGTACCCGCCGGTGACCGCGACGATGTCCAATGCCGTCGGTCTGGTCGCCGGAGCGGCGTCGGGCACCTGGGGTTATCGGCGGGAACTGCGGGGGCAGTGGTACCGGCTGCGTTGGCAGGTGCCCGGATCGTTGCTGGGTGCGGGGCTGGGCGCGTGGTTGTTGCTGCACTTGCCCGAGAAGGTGTTCGTCCAGGTGGTCCCCGCGCTGCTGGTCGCCGCGCTGGCTTTGGTCGTGGCCAGTCCGCGGATCCAATTGTGGGCGCGGCGGCGCGCCGAGCAGTCCGGGCGGGCTGCGGACCATATCTCGGATGCCCGGATGGCGGCGCTGGTGGCGGCCACCTTCGCGATCGCGGTGTACGGCGGCTACTTCACCGCCGCGCAGGGCATCATGCTGGTCGCCGCGATGAGCGCGCTGCTGCCCGAGGGCCTCCAGCGGATGAACGCCGCCAAGAACCTGCTGACGCTGGTCGTGAACGTCGTCGCGGCGGCGGCGTTCGCACTGTTCGCGTTCGACCGGATCAGCTGGGCGGCCGCCGGCCTGATCGCAGTCGGCTCGCTGATCGGCGGGTTCCTCGGCGCGCACTATGGGCGGCGGCTGTCGCCGAACGCCCTGCGTGCGGTGATCGTCGTGGTGGGAATCATCGGGTTGTACCGGTTGTTGACGGTTTGACGCCGTTGTTAGGTACAGTTGCTCAGTCTCATTGACCACCGGAGGAGCCCAGGCCGTGACTGAACGCGAGTTTCGTACCGCGCCGTCGGCCTTGTCAGCTCTGGAACCGTTCTGGCCGTCGCGCCGGATCATTGCCTTCGACGAGTGGTGTCGCGCGCGTCACTGATACGCGCCCGCCTGTCCGTCCGGTCGCCCCGTGAGGGGTGCCTGCTAGTCGAAAGCAGAACCGATGCGTTCGCTGCTCATCTTCGCGCTCGTCGGCGTAGGCGCGCAGCTGGTCGACGGCACCTTGGGCATGGCGTTCGGTGTCACCGCGTCGACGCTGCTGGTGCTCAGCGGTATCGGCGCCGCCCAGGCGAGTGCGGCGGTGCACCTGGCCGAGGTAGGCACGACCCTGGCCTCGGGGCTGTCGCACTGGCGGTTCAAGAACATCGACTGGCCGATTGTGCTCAAGCTCGGCGTGCCGGGCGCGATCGGTGCTTTCGTCGGCGCCACGGTGCTGTCGTCGCTGTCCACCGAACACGCCGCGCCGCTGATGGCCGGAATCCTGGTGGTGATCGGCGGCTATGTGCTGCTTCGGTTCTCATTGCGCCGGCCGCCGGTGATCACCCACGGTGAAACGCCCCACTCCGCGAAGTTCCTCAGCCCGCTCGGCCTGGTCGGCGGGTTCATCGACGCCTCCGGCGGCGGCGGGTGGGGTCCGGTGACCACCAGCACGCTGCTGTCGCGGGGCAAGGCCGCGCCGCGTACGGTCATCGGCTCGGTCAGCGCCTCGGAGTTCCTGGTCGCCGCGTCGGCGTCGGTGGGTTTCATGTTCGGCCTGCGCGACGACTTCGTGCAGAACCTGCCCGTGGTGCTGGGCCTGGCGGCCGGCGGAATTGTTGCGGCTCCGTTCGCCGCGTGGCTGGTCAGCCGGATCAACGCCGCGCTGCTCGGCAGTGCTGTCGGCGGCGTGATCGTGCTGTCCAACAGCCAGAAGCTGGTCCACTACTTCGGCATCCACTGGCCGTGGTCGACGGCCATCTACTCCTTGATCGTCGTCGTCTCGGTGTCGCTGCTGGTCTATGCCTGGCGGGTTTCGCGGACGCCCGAGCCGGTGGGGGCTGGCGCGGCGGATGTGGTCGGGGTGGCGTCGGATCGGGAGCCGCTGGCCGTGCCTGCTGTCGGCGGTCGGTGAGCTTCGTGCAGCTCGTCGGTGTTGCGGGCCCGGCGGCGGGCTGCGGTAGGCTTTCGACCGCCGCCGGCGATTCCGGCGGCACCGCGGGCTGTGGCGCAGTTTGGTAGCGCACTTGACTGGGGGTCAAGTGGTCGCAGGTTCAAATCCTGTCAGCCCGACGCAGGTCAGACTGTGTCTTTGACATCGCGTTTGGGGCGAATTTGGGCTTGTACCCAAACGCGGTACCCAAACCAGCTTTCGACGGCCCGGCACCAGCTAACGTCTTGGCGCTTCGCCGCTGTCGTTGTTCCCCAAGGCCGTATCGATGCCGTGAACCTATCCACGATCGACACCGCAGGACTGTGCCGGGATAGGGATAGCCGCCTGGAGGCTTCGAGCCGCGGAACTGCTCGTAATCCGTCGTCGCTAGCATCTGATCACGCCGCACGGCCATCAGACCACACGTCGGCAGGGGTCGCTAAGCTCACTTCGCCGACAAACGAGCTAGCAGGGGAGTGGGGCATTGCGATGACTGGCGCCTACGATGCGGACCCAGTGTTCCAAGCAAATCCTGCGCACCTGGATTACCTTCTGCAGAAGATCCACAACGGCGTCCTCACGATCCCGGACTTTCAGCGCGACTTCACGTGGGAACCTCGACGCACTGCAACCCTGCTTCGCTCCCTCATGTCGCGCTTCCCTGCGGGAACGTTTCTCTTTTGGGCCGTTGGACCAGACAACGATAAGTTCGGTTCCCGCCCTGTGGAAGGTGCGCCTCCCCGCACCACGAAGCCGCAGGAGCTTATCTTGGACGGCCAGCAGCGCCTGACTTCGCTCTACCGCGCGCTCAACCGTGTCGGCGACGAGCGCTTCTTTCTATCTATTCGCGAGTTCGTAGAGCTACCTTCGCCTTCGAGCGTCGAAGGCAAACTGCTCGACCCACAGGACGTTGACTTTGAATCGGCGGTTTTCTGGCATCCGACCGACTCCAAGGAAGCCAAGGCTCTCGATTCGCGAGCTGATCGTATATCAGCGCACGTATTCGCAGTGGACGAACATCGCGAGTTCGATGACTGGCTGGACGAGTATGCATCTCATCACGCCTCAGTGATGGACGAGAAGGCCACAAAGAGCTTGCTCAGGCGATTCCGCGACACCTACCTAACGCCACTGCGTTCCTATGGCTTTCCGGTAGTTACGCTTCCGAGCAACACACGCATTGAAGCGGTGGCCACGGTCTTCGAGACGCTGAACAGTACAGGCAAGCCGTTGGGGCCGTTCGAACTACTTACCGCGAGGTTTTACCCCGACGACGTTCACCTTCGAGATCTTTGGGACCAGGCGACAACAGACCATCCGATCCTCGAAACATTCTCAGTAGACGCATATAGCCTTCTGCAGGCGGTGACTTTGCGGGCACACAATTCAGCTCAGAGGAGCGATGTACTTCGTAAGCTGGCAGCTGCTGACGTGGAAACACATTGGGAAGCCGTAGCACGCGGCTTCGCCCGTGCCTTGGAGTTGCTGCAAGCCGAGTGTGGGGTTGTTGCTCCCAAGTTGCTGCCATACACGATGCTGCTCGTTCCGATGTCTGCGGTCTGGGACGAGATCGCGAAGGTGAAAGGACCTGAGCAGGCGAACGTTCTTGGCAGGCTGAAGCAGTACTTTTGGTGCACCGTCTTCTCGACCAACTACGACCAGGGTGCGAACAGCCAGGCAGGGGCTGATTACTCGAAACTCAAATACTGGCTGTTCGATCCCGCGAAAGACGCGCCAGAAGCCGTCCGCGACTTCGCACTCACGGAGTCGACTTTGAGGGTGGCGACGACCCGACGGAAGGCGCTAAACGCTGGTGTTCTAGCACTGACTGTCACATCGGGTGCTCGTGACTTTCACACAGGATTGAAGCTCACGGCTGAACGAGTCAAGTCGGACAAGATTGACTCACATCACGTGTTTCCGAAGGCGTATCTAAGCGGAAAGCAAGACCCGCAGGGAAGGGCGTTGAATGCAGAGCTAGTCTTGAACAGGGCTCTTATTGACCCAGTTACCAATAAATCCATCGGAGCGAAGCCACCGTCCGAATACTTTCAGGCGTTGCGGGAAACCGTGGAGGAACAGGAACTGATCGAAATTTTGCGTTCTCAGCTGATCGACGCAGATGACATCGATGACCCCATCCGCCGCGACGACTACACAGATTTCATCGGTCGCCGGCTAGAAGATGTGATCGCTGCGATCGAGAGCGTAACGGGCTGTAAGGTGCTTCGCGAAAGTACAGCTGGCGAATAGTCGCGCAAGTAACGATGAATGGCAACGGGAACACAATCCCGTGCGCCCCAAGCCGATATTATCGCTTTACCTGCGCGGGCAGTCAGCCGACGTAGGTCAAAGGCGGTTTCCCTTCTTCGGATCGGATGCGCCTTTTCTCATGCCGGCACCAAATCGGTGTACCCAAGCCGCCTTCGGGCCGCGGACCCGCCTGCAACCTAGAGTCCAAGCGCGCCGGTGAGCCCGTCTATCGCGGCCCGCGTGGTCACCTCGGATGTGTGGCCATAGATATCTCCCGTGATGCTGATGGAGCTGTGCCCGAGCAGATCGGCCACCGCCTTGATATGCACCCCCGCCTCCAGCCACGCCACCGCCGCGCTGTGCCGCAGGGTGTGCACCCCGATACCTTCGACCCCCGCCTTGCCCGCGGCAAGCTCGATGGTGCGCAGGATGTTGCGCGGTTCGACAGGCGTCCCGAACTCAGTAGTGAAGACTAGGCCGGTGTCAGTCCACTGCTCCCCGGCATGCAGTCGTTCTGCCGCCTGGGTGGCCCGCTGAGTCTTCAGCATCGCCACGATGGCGGGGGAGAGCGGCACCGTGCGCCGTGACCGCGCAGATTTCGGCTCGGTGATGACTAGCTCCTTGCCGACGCGACCTAGCGTCTTGCCGGTGACCGTCTTCGAGGCGCCCTGGAACCCGCTCGACGCCCAACACGCGGCACGGCTCAGGGACACCGTCGCCGCGACCCGGCGCATCGGGCAGGTGCTCTTGGCGCAACCTGGGGAGCCGCGGATCTCCGACCTCCGAGAGTTCTACTGGCCTGACCCCGATCGGTTGATCCAGGC
This sequence comes from uncultured Mycobacterium sp., assembly GCA_964513475.1. GTDB lineage: Bacteria > Actinomycetota > Actinomycetes > Mycobacteriales > Mycobacteriaceae > Mycobacterium. Next base: position 23,973 of record CAZEMS010000057.1, read on the forward strand.
GTTGTGAGAGTCTTGCAGCCCACGT
>CAZEMS010000058.1:0-23240 GCA_964513475.1 uncultured Mycobacterium sp.
CAACCTTCTTGGCCGGGGCCTTCTTGGCAACCTTCTTGGCCGGGGCCTTCTTGGCCGGAGCCTTCTTGGCAACCTTCTTGGCCGGGGCCTTCTTCGCGACCTTCTTGGCCGCAGCCTTCTTGCCTGCCCTCTTGGCCGGTCCGGCCGTTACGCCCCGCTTCACCGCTGGTCCTTCCGCTGGGAGGCGCTGTGCGCCAGAGACAACCGCTTTGAACTGAGCGCCCGGCCGGAAGGCGGGCACCGAGGTCGGCTTGACCTTCACCGTCTCGCCGGTGCGCGGATTGCGCGCCACCCGAGCCGCTCGGCGACGCTGCTCGAAGACACCGAAGCCGGTGATCGTCACACTGTCACCTTTGTGGACAGCGCGCACGATCGTGTCGACGACGTTCTCTACGGCGAGGGTGGCCTGCCTACGGTCCGTCTCCATCTTCGCCGTGAGTTCGTCGATTAGCTCTGCTTTGTTCATGCAAAACCTCCGAAGCCAGTGGTCCTGCTTGGACCGACTAGAGGACACGGTAAACCCTAGAGGTGCTGATTTCCAAGAGCCACGCGCAATTTCAGGAATCCGTCACTGGACTTCTCGGCAATGTGGTTGGCGCGCTTGGCCTCCTGGCAGGCCGTCGCAGAAGCGGTCGGATGGAGGCGATTTCAGCTCGATCCGGCGTGGGATCAGCCTGAGAGGGTGCGGGGCCGCCAAGCCGGCCGCCGCTTCTCGTAGGACTCGATATGATCGCGTTTCTGCAGCGTAATGCCTATGTCGTCGAGTCCTTCGAGAAGTCTCCAAGCGGTGTAGTCATCAATCTTGAACGGCACCACAACTGTTCCTGCGCACACATTCCGATCTTGAAGATTCACAGTGATTTCCAGGCCCGGGTTCTGCTCGATCAACTTCCACAGCAGCTCGACGTCATCTTGTGCGACCTCGGCCGCCAGCAGGCCCGCCTTCCCCGCGTTCCCACGGAAGATGTCGGCGAATCTCGATGAGATGACAACCCGGAAGCCGAAGTCCATCAGCGCCCAGACAGCATGCTCACGCGACGACCCGGTGCCGAAATCCGGCCCGGCGACCAACACTGAGCCCTTGTCGAATGGGGAGAGATTGAGCACGAACGACGGGTCGCTGCGCCAGGAGGCGAACAATCCATCTTCGAAACCCGTTCGGGTTACCCGCTTCAGGTACACCGCCGGGATGATCTGGTCGGTGTCGACGTTGGATCGGCGCAATGGGACGCCAATCCCGGTGTGGGTGCTGAAGGCTTCCATCGGTGGCTCCTAGCTGGTCGCTGCAGCGGGTAGGTCTGCAGGAGAGGAAAGGGTGCCGCGCACGGCGGTCGCCGCGGCGACCGCCGGCGAGACCAGGTGGGTGCGCCCGCCCTTACCCTGCCGGCCCTCGAAGTTGCGGTTAGACGTCGAAGCGCAGCGTTGTCCCGGCGACAGTTGGTCGGGATTCATCCCCAGACACATCGAGCAGCCCGCCTGCCGCCATTCGGCCCCGGCATCCCGGAATACCTGCCCGATACCCTCCGCCTCAGCTTGGGCCCGAACTCGCATGGAGCCCGGAACGACCAGCATCCGCACGCTATCGGCGATCTTGCGGCCTCGCAGCACATCGGCCACCACTCGGAGATCCTCGATGCGGCCGTTGGTGCATGATCCGACGAACACGGTGTCGACCGCGATGTCGCGCATAGCGGTGCCCGGACGAAGGTCCATGTAGGCAAGTGCTTTCTCGGCTGCCTGCCGTTCACCCTCATCGACCATCTCTTCGGGGTCAGGCACCGAAGCCGCCAACGGCACACCCTGTCCGGGGTTGGTACCCCAGGTAACGAACGGCGTCAATGTCGCTGCGTCAAGGTGGACCTCGGTGTCGAATGTGGCCTTCTGATCGGTGCAGAACCGGCTCCATGCCTCCACCGCCGTGTCCCATTCGCGGCCCTTGGGCGCGTGCGGCCGGCCGCGCAGGTACTCGAAGGTGGTCGCGTCGGGCGCGACCATCCCAGCGCGGGCGCCGGCTTCGATGCTCATGTTGCACATGGTCATCCGGCCCTCCATCGACAGGTTCTCGATGGCGCTTCCGCGGTACTCGATGACGTGTCCCTGCCCGCCACCAGTGCCGATCTTGGCGATCACTGCCAAGATGATGTCCTTGGCGCTGACACCTGGCGGCAGCTGGCCGTCGACGTTGACCGCCATCGTGCGAAACGGCCTCAGCGGCAACGTCTGGGTGGCCAGGACGTGCTCGACCTCTGAGGTTCCGATGCCCATCGCCAGGGCTCCAAAAGCACCGTGAGTGGAGGTGTGGCTGTCACCACACACCACGGTCATTCCCGGCTGGGTCAGTCCCAGCTGCGGGCCGATGATGTGGACGATGCCCTGCTCGGCGTCGCCCATCGGGTGTAGCCGAATGCCGAACTCTTCGCAGTTGCGGCGCAAGGTCTCGACCTGGGTGCGCGAGACCGGGTCGGCTATGGGCTTGTCGGTGTCGACCGTCGGCACATTGTGATCTTCGGTGGCGATGGTCAGGTCGGGCCGGTGCACCCGGCGCCCGCTGAGGCGCAGGCCTTCGAATGCCTGCGGGCTGGTGACCTCGTGCACGAGGTGCAGGTCGATGTATATGAGGTCAGGCTCACGCGACTCGCCGCTGCCGCTTCCTGCAACGACGACGTGGTCGTCCCATACCTTCTCCGCCATCGTGCGGGGTTTCGTGGGCTGCTCCATCACTTCCCGATCCATTCGACATCGCTTGGTCCCAGGGCTGCGCCAATCCGGCTATCCCACAATATGGGATTAATATATTTCATTATGAGAAAGGATAGCGGCATAGGCGTTCTGGACAAAGCGGTGGACGTTCTGCACACGGTGGCTGAGTCGCCTTGCGGGCTGGCCGAATTGTGTGAACGCACCGGCCTGCCGCGGGCAACTGCGCACCGCCTGGCCGCCGGCCTGGAAGTACACCGCCTGCTGACTCGCGACGGTGATGGTCGATGGAGACTCGGATCGGCGCTGGCCGAACTGGCCGGACGGGCAAAAGATCCCCTGGTTGGCGCAGGCGAGGTGGTGCTGCCCAGACTGCGCGAGATCACCGGAGAGAGTGTGCAGCTCTACCGTCGCGAGGGGATGTCGCGAATATGCATCGCGGCGCTGGAACCGCCTGCCGGGCTTCGGGATACCGTCCCGGTGGGCACCCGGCTGCCGATGACCGCTGGGTCGGGGGCCAAGGTGTTGCTGGCCTACGCCGACGCCGCGACGCAGCAGTCGGTGCTGCCCACCGCCGTGTTCAGCGACCGCGCACTGGCCGAAGTACGCAGGCGCGGATGGGCGCAAAGCGCCGCTGAGCGCGAACCCGGAGTGGCCAGCGTGTCAGCACCGGTGCGCGACGGCCGCGGTGCCGTCGTGGCCGCGGTATCGGTGTCCGGGCCGATCGACCGAATGGGACGGCGCCCGGGTGCTCGCTGGGCAGCCGACCTGCTGGAAGCGGCCGACGCGCTGGCGCGCCAGCTCTGAGAGTCGGTCTTGAAAGTCGGTGCCCCTGAAGTCGGTCTTGTAGCCCCGATGGGATTCGAACCCACGCTACCGCCGTGAGAGGGCGGCGTCCTAGGCCGCTAGACGACGGGGCCAGAACCGACCGTGCCCACTGAGTGGGCCGGAATGCCAGCATAACTCACCCGTGAATTGCCGCCCAAATTGCGGAGGCGGGCATTGCGCGCCGAGATGACGAGCTGGGGTACCAGGACTCGAACCTAGAATGGCTGAACCAGAATCAGCTGTGTTGCCAATTACACCATACCCCATTTGTTGGCCTATAACCGCTGGTCACAAGCCTTTTCTGCCCACGCGATGCAGCCCGGCGCTGTCGCCGCCCGCCGCGAATGGGCCGACGAGCAGACTACCAAAGGATTCTGCCGTCACCAGCCGGCCCGGGTAGAGGCCCGGAACGCTCTCACGGTCTTGCTGCACGGTCCCGCGCCAACCGCAGCCGGCCCAGGCTACGGTCCTGACCGAGCAGCTCCAGCGACTCGAACAGTGGTGGGCTGATGGACGCCCCGGTCACGGCCACCCGGATGGCGCCGAACGCCTTCCGCGGTTTCAGTCCGAGGTTCTCCAGCAGGGCGAGTTTGAGCGCCGCTTCGATGTCCCCCGTGGTCCATCTCGTCAGAGCGTCAAGAGCACCGATCGCCGCGTCGAGCGCCGGTACGGCCTCTGCCTTCAGTTCCTTGTCCGCGCTCTTTTCATCGACGGTGAACTCCGCCTCGTTGAGGAACCTCAACAACTCCCAGGCGTCACCGAGAACGACGATGCGGGTCTGCACCAGCCCGGCGGCGTCGGCGAAGCGGTCCTCATCGAGGCCGGTGTCATGGCCGTGGGCAGCGAAGTACGCCTTCAATCTCGCGGCGAAGTCGCCCTCGCCGAGCCGGCGGATGTGCTCGGCGTTCAGCGCGTCGGCCTTCTTCTGGTCGAACCGCGCCGGGTTGGAGTTGACGTCGATGACATCGAACGCGGCCACCATCTCATCAAGGCTGAACACATCGCGGTCCTCGGCGATCCCCCAGCCCAACAACGCGAGGTAGTTGAGCAACCCCTCCGGGATGAACCCGCGGTCGCGGTGCAGGAACAGATTCGACTGGGGGTCGCGCTTGGACAACTTCTTGTTGCCGTCCCCGAGCACGCTGGGCAGGTGAGCGAACTCTGGAATACGCTCGGCGACACCGAGTCGAATCAGCGCCTGGTACAGCGCGATCTGGCGAGGCGTGGAAGGCAGGATGTCCTCCCCCCGCAGCACATGGGTGATCTTCATCAGTGCGTCATCGACCGGATTGACCAACGTGTACAACGGGTCTCCGTTCGCACGGGTCAGAGCGAAATCCGGGACCGTGCCGGCGGCGAACGCGGTCTCCCCGCGCACGAGATCGCGCCACGTTATCGCCTCATCAGGCATCCGTAAGCGGACGACCGGCCGCCGTCCCTCGGCCCGAAACGCTGCCCGCTGTTCATCGGTGAGGTCGCGGTCGTGGTTGTCATATCCGAGCTTGGGGTTGCGGCCGGCCGCCAGGTGGCGTGCCTCGACCTCTTCGGGTGTCGAGAACGCCTCGTAGGCCTCACCCCCGGCCAGCAGCCGGGTCACCACGTCGCGGTAGATCTGACGGCGCTCGGACTGACGGTAGGGCCCATACGGACCGCCGACGTCGGGACCCTCGTCGTAGTCCAAACCCAGCCAGCTCAAAGCGTCCAGTAGCGCCAGATAGCTTTCCTTGCTGTCGCGTTCAGCATCGGTGTCTTCCAGCCGGAACACGAAGGCTCCGCCGGTGTGACGGGCGTACGCCCAATTGAACAGCGCAGTGCGGATCAGACCGACGTGCGGGATGCCGGTCGGCGAGGGGCAGAAGCGAACCCGAACAGTCATTGCTTTCCTTTGCGCACAACAGGATTGGACAGCGTTCCGATGCCCTCGATCGAGACATTCACGATGTCCCCGTGTTCGATCGGGCCGACCCCCTCGGGGGTGCCGGTAAGGATCAGATCGCCGGGCAGCAGCGTCATCACGGCCGATGTCCATGCCACGATCTCGCCGATGTCATGGATCATCAGTGAGGTCCGACTGCGTTGACGAACCTCGCCGTTGACTTCGGTGCGCAGTTCGAGATCGGCCGGGTCGAGGTCGGTGACGATCCACGGCCCCACCGGGCAGAAGGTGTCGTGCCCCTTGGCCCTGGTCCACTGCCCGTCCTTCTTCTGCTGGTCGCGCGCCGAAACATCGTTGGCGATGGTGTAGCCCAGGATGTTCTCCGCTGCACGTGCGGCGGGGACGTCCTTGCAAGGTCGGCCGACGACGGCGGCCAGTTCGCCCTCGAAATGCACGGGCCCGGCGTCGGCCGGCAACTGGATCGACGCATTCGGCCCGATGATCGCGGTATTGGGTTTCATGAAGATGATGGGGTCCTCGTAGTGCCCGCCGCCCATCTCCTCGATGTGCGCGGCGTAGTTCTTGCCGACACAGACCACCTTGCTGGCCAGAATCGGAGCCAGCAGCCTGACATCGGGAAGCGGCCATTGCCGCCCGGTGAAAGTCGGAGCGCCGAAGGGATGCTCGGCGATCTCCCGGGCAACGGTAGCCGGGTCGTCCGCCGGCCCCTCGATGCTTACGAAGGCGACCCCGTCTGGGCTTGCAATTCGGCCGAGTCGCATCTTGCAGAGCCTACTGGCCGCGCTCTCGAGCCGAGTCGCTGGCCGTACCACCTGTGACACCATGCCGTCATGGCCGTCCCGTCGATCAGCACGTCCCGTCGTTGGTCGCTGCTGGCGATCGGGCTGGTAACGACTCTGTGCGCCAATGTCTTCATCAACGGGGTGGCGTTCCTGATCCCGACCTTGCACGCTGACCGCGGCCTGGGTCTGGCCGAAGCCGGGCTGCTTGCGGCCATGCCGAGTTTCGGCATGGTCGTCACCCTGATCGCCTGGGGGTACCTGGTCGACAGGGTCGGCGAACGGGTCGTCCTCACACTCGGGTCGGCTCTCACCGCGGCTGCGGCGTTGGCTGCGGCTTCGGTGAGTTCGCTGACGGCCATGGGCTTCTTCCTGTTCCTCGGCGGAATGGCCGCCGCCAGCAGCAATTCCGCCAGCGGAAGGTTGGTGGCGGGGTGGTTTCCGCCAGAGCAACGCGGCCTGGCGATGGGCATTCGTCAGACCGCCCAACCGCTGGGAGTTGCGCTGGGCGCGTTGGTGATTCCGGATCTGGCCGCCCAACGGGGCGCCGCCGCGGCCTTGTTGTTCCCAGCGGTGCTCTGCGCGGCACTGGCGGTCGTGTGTGTGCTCGGCGTACTCGATCCGCCGCGCCCACCGCGTGCAAATGCCCCGCAAGCGCATCTGTCCAACCCCTACCGGAGCTCCGGCCTGCTGTGGCGGATTCATGCGGTGTCGGTGCTGTTGGTGGTTCCGCAATCCCTGGTGTGGACGTTCACCCTGGTGTGGCTGATGAGCGACCGCGGCTGGTCGGCGGGCTCGGCTGGGCTCCTGGTCACATGCGCCCAAGTGCTCGGCGCAGGCGGGCGGATCGCGGCCGGGCGCTGGTCGGACCTGGCGGGCTCGCGACTGCGCCCGATCCGGACCATCGCCTACGGTGCCGCCGCGGCAATGGGTCTGCTGGCGCTGACCGCCTGGCTGGACTCACCGGTCAGTGTCGTCCTGATGGTGATCGCGTCGGTGATCACGGTGTCCGACAACGGATTGGCCTTCACGGCGATCGCGGAGATCGCCGGGCCGTTCTGGAGCGGACGCGCGCTCGGTGTGCAGAACACCAGCCAGTTGTTCACCGCCGGGGTCGTGCCGCCCGCCTTCGGCGCGCTGATCTCCGTTGCCGGCTTCCCACTGGCCTTCGCGGCCTGCGCGGTGTTTCCCCTGGCGGCGGTCTGCCTGGTGCCGGTCGACCCGGCACGCACGAGACCCTGACGCCTGCAGTTCTGGACGACTACAGACCCGGACGACTACAGACCCGCCATGACGCGGTCGCCCACTTCTGCTGTGGAGTAACGTACGTCGCCACGAGTCGCCAGGTGCTTCTCGACTGCGCTGTCGACGCGAGCCGCCGCATCGTCCTCCCCGAGGTGCGCCAACAGCAGACCGACAGACATGATCGCCGCGGTCGGGTCAGCGGTCCCGGTGCCCGCAATGTCGGGTGCCGAGCCGTGGACCGGTTCGAACATCGACGGGTTCGTACGAGTCGCATCGATGTTGCCGCTGGCGGCTAACCCGATGCCACCGCACACGGCGGCAGCCAGGTCGGTGATGATGTCCCCGAACAGGTTGTCGGTGACGATCACATCGAACCGCCCGGGATCGGTGACGAGGTGGATGGTCGCGGCGTCGACGTGCAGGTAGGTGTACTCGACATCGGGATACTCGGCACCCACCTCTTGAACGGTCCGCCACCACAGAGCACCGGCGTAGGTCAACACATTGTTCTTGTGCACCAGCGTCAGATGCTTGCGTCGCTGCTGCGCGCGGCGAAATGCGTCATGAACCACCCGGCGCACCCCAAAGGCGGTGTTGATGCTCACCTCGGTCGCGACCTCGTTCGGCGTGCCCGCCCGGATGGCGCCGCCGGTTCCGGTGTAGGGCCCCTCGGTGCCCTCACGCACGACCACGAAGTCGATGTCGGGCGCCCCGACGAGCACGCTGCGCACCCCGGGATACAGCCGGCCTGGGCGCAGGTTGATGTGATGGTCCAACTCGAACCGGATACGCAGCAACAAGCCGCGTTCCAGCACGCCGCTGGGCACCGAAGGATCACCGATAGCGCCGAGCAGAATGGCGTCGTGCGCGCGCAGCTCGTTCAGGACGGAGTCCGGCAGTACCTCACCGGTGGCGTGGTAACGCCGCGCGCCCAGATCGTAACTGGTCTTCTCGACATCGGGCAGCGCCGCGTCGAGCACCCTGACGGCCTCACCGATGACCTCCGGACCGACCCCGTCGCCGGCGACGATCGCCAATCTCACGACAGGTCCACCACTTCCAGCATCATCGCTCCTACCGCCTCACCGATCGCCGACCTCAGGTCGGCAGGGACATCACGGTCAAGACGAAGCAGGATGGTCGCACCCGGGCCCTCGGCGTCCTCACTGAGCTGAGCGGCGTGGATGTTGACACCGGCGGTACCGAGAAGGGTACCGATCTTGCCCAGCGCGCCCGGCTGATCGATGTAGTTGATGATCAGGTTGACACCCTCGGCGCGCAGATCGAAGTTGCGCCCGTTGATCTGAACGATCTTCTCCACCTGCTGCGGCCCGGACAGCGTTCCCGACACGTTGGTGACCGAGCCGTCGACGGCGACTGCGCGGACATCGACGACGCTACGGTGGTTGGGGCTCTCCGAGGCCGTGGTCAACTCGGTCTGGACCCCGCGATCGGCGGCCAACCCCGGTGCGTTCACGAACGTGACCTGCTCATCGGTCACCGTGGAGAACAGCCCACGCAGCGCCGAGAGCCTAAGTACTTCAACGTCTTCGGCGGCGAGCTCACCGCAGACCCGCACCGCCAGCGTCGCAGTCGGCGCGGTGGCCAACACACCCACCAGCAAACCCAGCTTGCGCGGCAGATCCAGCCACGGCGCCACCTCTTCATTGACCACGCCCGCACCGACATTGACCGCGTCCGGCACGAACTCGCCGGCCAGCGCGAGCCTGACACTGGCCGCGACGTCGGTGCCGGCACGGTCCTGGGCTTCAGCGGTCGAGGCGCCCAAGTGGGGGGTGACGACCACCTGCGGAAGTTCGAAGAGCGGACTGTCTGTGCACGGCTCACTGCCGAACACATCGATGCCCGCAGCGCGAACGTGGCCCGCGACAACCGCCTCGGCGAGGGCGTTCTCGTCGATCAACCCGCCGCGAGCTGCGTTGACGATGATCACCCCCGGCTTCGTCTTGGCCAGTGCTTCCTTCCCGAGCAGGCCAGCCGTTTCCGGGGTCTTGGGTAGATGCACCGAAATGAAGTCGGCCCTGGCCAGCAGGTCGTCGAGGGAGAGCAGTTCGATTCCGAGTTGAGCGGCCCGCGCCGGCGACACGTACGGGTCGTACGCCAGCACGTGGGTGCCGAACGCGGCGAGCCGCTGCGCGACCAGTTGACCGATGCGACCCAGTCCCACCACCCCGACCGTCTTGCCGAATATCTCAGTCCCCGAGAACGACGAGCGCTTCCAGGTCCGCTCCCGCAACGTCGCATCGGCCGAGGGGACCTGGCGCGCCGCTGCGAGCAGCAGGGCCAGAGCGTGCTCGGCGGCGCTGTGGATGTTCGACGTGGGGGCATTGACCACCAACACGCCGCGCGCCGTAGCGGCCTCGACGTCGACATTGTCGAGGCCGACGCCGGCACGGGCCACGATCTTGAGCTTGGGCGCAGCAGCAAGCACCTCGGCGTCCACGGTGGTGGCCGAGCGCACCAGCAGTGCATCCGCATCGGGCACCGCGGCCAGCAGTTTTGCCCGGTCAGGGCCATCGACCCAACGGACTTCCACCTGGTCACCGAGGGCGGCGACGGTTGACTCGGCGAGCTTGTCGGCTATCAGTACAACGGGAAGACTCACCCGGTCAGCGTAATAGGCGGTGTTCCCCGGGGGGTGGGCGGGAGAGTTACCGGGGGGTGGGCGCGAGAGTCACCAGCGCACTGGGCGGGATAATCATCGGCATGGACGTCACGGTCGTGGGCAGCGGCCCCAACGGCCTGACGGCTGCAGTAACGTGCGCGCGGGCCGGGCTCGCGGTGCAGGTCCTCGAAGCCCAGCCCACTGCCGGCGGCGGTGCCCGCACAATGGAGGACCACGAGTTCACCGGAGTCTCGCACGACGTCTGTTCGGCGGTGCACCCCCTGGCGCTGGCCTCGCCCTTCTTCGCCGAGTTCGACCTTCCGGCGCGCGGGGTGGTGCTGGAAGTGCCACACGTCTCCTATGCCAACCCGTTGCCGGACCGGCGCGCCGCCATCGCCTACCGCGACTTGGACCGCACCTGCGCCGAGCTTGAGCACGGCGGGTCGTGGCACCGGCTGATCGGACCGCTTGTCGCGCGTGATGACGCAGTTCTGGGACTGCTGCTAGGTGACAAGCGCTCGGTCCCCGCCGACGTCGTCGCAGCGGCTCGGTTGGGGTTGCGCGTCCTGGAACAAGGCAGTCCGGCCTGGCGGGCGCTCTCCGGAGCCGATGCGCAGGCATTGTTCAGTGGTGTTGCGGCCCATACAATTTCGCGGCTTCCCTCGCTGGTTTCCGCCGGGGCAGGGCTGATGCTGGCGATGCTGGCCCACACCGTCGGATGGCCGATCCCGGTGGGCGGCAGCCAGAGCATCGCCGATTCGCTGATCGAGGATCTGCGTGCACACGGCGGCATCCTGCACACCGGCGCGAAGGTCACCGAACCACCGTCCGGTGTGGTGCTACTGGACACCGCTCCCACGGCGCTGCTCTCGATCTACCGGGACAAGCTGCCGACCAGCTACCGAAAGGCGCTGCGGCGGTATCGGTTCGGACCCGGTGCGGCCAAGATCGACTTCGTGCTCTCCGACGAGATCCCCTGGCGCGACGGTCGATTGGAGAGTGTGCCGACGCTGCACCTCGGCGGAACTCGGGAGCAGATGGCCTATGCCGAGCGTGAAGTCGCATCCGGTCGGCACGCAGACTGGCCGATGGTGCTCGCGGCGCTGCCGCACCTGGCGGACCCGGGACGCGTCGATGCTCGAGGCCGTCGACCACTGTGGACGTACGCGCATGTACCCGCAGGTTCGACCATGGACCAGACCGAGACGGTGACGCGGGTCATCGAGCGCTTCGCCCCGGGTTTCCGCGATGTGGTGGTGGCGGCACGCAGCGTTCCGGCGGCCCGGCTGGCCGACCACAACGCCAACCTGATCGGCGGCGACATCGGGATCGGCGGCACCACACTCCGGCACGCGCTGGGCGGGCCGACGCCGCGATTGAACCCGTGGAGTACACCGCTCGACGGCGTTTACCTGTGTTCGTCTGCGACCCCACCAGGCGCCGGGGTTCACGGAATGTCTGGCTACTACGCCGCTCGAACCGTGCTGAGGCGCGAGTTTGGGATCGAGCGAATGCCTGCGCTGGCACCCAAACCGCTCAGCTCCCAGCCGTGATACGGGTCCAGACGCTCGACGGATCGATGCGACCGGGATCTGGGATCGGACGCCCCAAAAGAAATCCCTGCGCGTAGTCGAACCCCAACGCCCGCACGACTTCTAGTTGGTGAGCAGTCTCGATTCCCTCGGCAAGGACTTGGGTGCCCATGGATTCGGTCAGTTGCCTGATGCCGAGGAGGAAGTGCTCGGTGTTGTCGGCCTCCTTCGAGTCCGGGGCCAGCGCGGCGGTCAGGCTGCGGTCGATCTTGACGATGTCGACCGGGAGTGCTCGCAGGTTGTTCAGCCCTGCGTAGCCTGCTCCGAAGTCGTCCAACGCGATCCGGATTCCTTCGCGGCGAAGCTCCGTCATCGTGTTGATCAGCTGGCTGCTCTCCAGAATTTCCACACTCTCGGTGATCTCCACGACGGTTGCCTGTGGGTCGCGGTCGGCGGCGCTGATGGCCATGAGGAGTTCACTGGCCAGGCCGGGAGCACTGAGGGTGAGCGCCGAGCAGTTGACAGCGAGGCAGAGACCGGAGTCGGCGCCGATGCGCTGCAATGCCTCCTTGATCACGTACAAGTCCAACCGGTGAATCAGTCCACCTTCCTCGGCGGTGGTGATGAACTCTTGCGGTGGGATGAGGCCCTGCTGGGGGTGTTGCCAGCGGACGAGAGCTTCGTACCCGTGCAGGGGCGGGCTTCCCGGCTGAAGATTCCAGATTGGCTGGAAATGGGCGACTAGCTGGCTTTTGTCGAGCGCTTCGCGCAGCTCTTCGATCTTGCGGGCCAACCCGCCTCGCCTGGCACGGCGGTTTGCGTACATGTCCTGATCGGCTCGGGACATGAACTCTTCGCACCCCAGCGCCAACCCACCGGACTCTGCGTGACCGATCGAACACGCCACCCGCAGGGTTACCCCGCCGGCCCGTATCGGGTCGCGCAGACAGCGGTCAAGCCGTCTGGCCGTACTGGCTGCTTTCTCCGGCGGGCACCCGGTCAGCAGAATCGCGAACTCGTCTCCACCTACCCTGCCAACCCGGCCATGGTCCGCACTCGTGTTCTGGGTCAACCTGTTTGCCATGGCGCACAGCAACCGGTCGCCCACTCGATGGCCGTAGACGTCGTTGATTCGCTTGAAATCGTCGATGTCGATGAAAAACACCGCAGATGCCTTACCGCCGTCAGCCTCATCCAATGCTGCCTGAACATGGTCGAGGAACGAGCGCCGGTTCAGAACTCCGGTGAGCGAATCCCGCTCCGCCAAATGGGACAGTTCCTGATTCTTTGCTTCCAGCTCTCGTTGCGCCTCACGCACGTTCGTCAGATCGCTGACGTGGCCGAAAAGCACCGTTTCATCGGCGAAGTCCACCCGTGTTGCATCCACCTGAACCGGGACCGACCGGCCGTCGGCAGCCAGAAGCGTGGTCTCGAAAGTCGTTTCGGTATCAGTTCCGGAGAAGAACCGGTTCAGCATGTCTAGGTCCGCATGCAGCCGGCTGGGTTCGGTGACCGTCGAAACAGACTCACCGTCCGTGATGGATCGAGCCGGTTTCCCGATCAATGCGGCAAAAGCTCGATTGACATCCACGAAGCGGCCATTGCGGTCGACCAGCGCGATCCCGATAGGGGAACCGTCGAATCCCAGACGGTACAGCCGTTCGCTTGTCCGGACGGCGACCGCAGCCTCCGACAGCCGGAGTCGGTCCAGTCGGTCGGTTCGCGCGGCCACGATCAACATCACCGTGCCTATTGCAGCGATCGACATCGAGAGGCCCAGCTGCTGGCCCAACGCCGCGGTCCCCGAAATGGCGTCCACCATCGTCAGCGCGAGCACCGAGACACCTGCCACGACAAGGATGAGCATCGGCGTCCATATCCGCGCGATGCGGCCACCCGCCAACGGCGACGCGAACAGCGTCGCCCAGCCACGGTCGGTCACCACCAGCAGCAGGGCCAAACCCAATAGCAGGTGCACTACCGACGTGTTGAGGGCCATCCTGGTCGCCACCCCGACGATGTGCCCCGACATCGCCGGCACCTGCAGCGCGTAACCCAGGACTGCGACGGTCGCCACCGTGACCACCACCAAACCCAGCGTCTGCCGAACGTTCGGCGCTCGCCGAAACACCAGCAGAAGCCCGGCGGCCCCCATCGCGACCATGTCGAATGCGGTATTGGCACCCATCCGGCCGGGAAAGGCAGTGGCTACCGCATCGACCCGGTCATCGGCCACCAGCTGATCGAAACCCGGCCACGACAAGCCGAATACGTACTCGACGACGGTGAACGCGCCGATCAACAGCACCAGGCCAGCAGCCACGCCCGGCACCCAGCGGTTCCATTTCAGGGCCACGCCGAGCACCGCGACTCCGGTCAGACCGATCCCGACGGCCGTGTTGGCCTTCATCGTGACTTGGCCCGGTATCAACGACGCAACCGCAGGCTGATCTAGCCACCAGCCCACGACCAGGACAACAACACCGAGACCGACAGCCAGCCATCCGATGACTTGGGCCAACACCGTCAAACGGGCGGATACCGCCACCCGGGCGGACTCGAAGTCGGCCCACTGCGGAACGCGCCAGGTCATTGGGCCTCCTGCGCTCCGATACCGACGTCAGTGGCGATACGGAATGTTTCGCTGCTGGCCCAGGATAGGTCCCCACCTGATTGCCGGTGGTGTGTTGAAGAATGTCTTGGCCCGTCGAACTAGTCACCGGACTGGTCGTCGCGTTCGGGGACGTTGAACAGGCCGAGCTGCAGGGAATGCGCGACCTGAGCCACCGCGGCTTGCGCACGCACACTGTTGCCGACGGTGTCCAGCGGCGGCGAGAACGCCGCGATCGCCAGCTGTCCCGGCGCAACCGCGACAAGCCCGCCGCCCACCCCGCTCTTGGCGGGCAATCCCACGCTGTACGCCCACTCGCCGGATCGGGTGTACACCCCTTCCATCGCCATCTGGGCAAGCACGTGTGGAACGTTGGCGCGTGAGATGACCCGCTTGCCGGTGAGCGGATTGCGCCCGCCGTTGGCCAGCGTCGCCCCCATGATCGCCAGGTCCACTGTCGTCACCAGGGTCGAACACTGCCGCGTGTAGATGTCGCAGGCTTCCATCGGATCGCAGTACACGTGTCCTCCATCGCGCAGCAGCCAGGCGATCGCACGGTTGCGGAAGTTGGTGGCTTGCTCGGAGGCATTGACCTCGTCGCTCATCTCGATCCGATGGCCCGCGAAGTCGCTCTGCACTCCCAGGATCTGGCGCCAGCGGTCCTCCGCTCCGCTGGCGTCGACCAGGCTGATCGTGGCGATCGCGCCCGCGTTGACCAGTGGCGACATCGGCTTGTCGTTGTGCATTTCCAGGGCCAGCACCGAATTGAAGGGGTGGCCGGTCGGATCCACACCGACCTTGCGGCGAAACTCGCGTGGGCCGATCTGCTCGATCACCAGGGCAAGGGTCAACACCTTCGAGATGGATTCCAGGGCGAACGCGAATTCGGCGTCTCCGGCAGTGAACACCTGACCGTCGATGGTCGCCACGCACACACCGAAGAGGCTCGAGTTCACCTGCGCCAGGATCGGAATGTAACTGGCGTTCTTCCCGCCCTGTTGGTTCTTGTGCTGCTCATGTGCATCGACTACCGCCCGGTTGATGCGATCGGGCGAGATCGAGATAGGTGTCATGGGGCCGCCGCCATCCGCATTGGGTGTGTTCAGGTGCGCTGAGCGCACCCGAACACACCCAGAGCGCTAAGCAGTTTCGGTGATGGGACGGTCGACCCAGCTCATCAGGTCGCGCAGCTTCTTGCCGGTGACCTCGATGGCGTGCTCGGCGTTCTCCTTGCGCAGCCGTTCCAGCTCCTTGTTGCCACCCTCGACATTGGCAACCAGCTTCTTGACGAACGTGCCGTCCTGGATCTCGGCCAGGATCTGCCTCATCCGCTCTTTGGCACCCGCATCGATGATGCGCGGACCGGAAAGGTAGCCACCGAACTCCGCGGTATCGGAGACCGAGTAGTTCATCCTGGCGATGCCACCCTCGTACATCAGATCCACGATCAGTTTGAGTTCGTGCAGTACCTCGAAGTAGGCGAGCTCGGGGGCGTAACCGGCCTCGACCATCACGTCGAAACCGGCCTTGACCAGTTCCTCGGTGCCGCCGCACAGCACGGCCTGCTCGCCGAACAGGTCGGTCTCGGTCTCGTCCTTGAACGTTGTCTTGATGACGCCGGCGCGGGTGCCGCCGATGGCTTTGGCATAGGACAGCGCCAACGCCTGGCCTTCCCCCTTGGGATCCTGGTCGATCGCGATGAGGCAGGGCACGCCCTTGCCGTCGACGAACTGGCGCCGCACCAAATGGCCCGGCCCCTTCGGGGCGACCATGCCGACGGTGACGTTGGCCGGCGGCTCGATCAGGTCGAAGTGGATGTTGAGTCCGTGGCCGAAGAACAACGCATCGCCGTCACGCAAGTGCGGTTCGATCTCGGTGCGGAAGATTTCAGCCTGCGCTGTGTCGGGCGCCAGCACCATGATCACGTCGGCCCATTCGGCCACCTCTGCAGGTGTATCGACTTCGAGACCCTGCTCGGTGACCTTCTCACGGGACTTCGAGCCCTCGCGCAGACCAACTTTCACCTGTACGCCGGAGTCCCGCAGGCTCAACGAATGCGCATGGCCCTGACTGCCGTAGCCGATAACCCCGACCTTGCGGCCCTGAATGATCGACAGATCCGCGTCGTCGTCGTAGTACATCTCAACTGCCACGTTTGCTCTTCCTTCTGTTCACCTGTTGATCCGATAATCACACTTACTTGGCGGTGCCGATGCCGCGCGGACCGCGCGAGAGTGACACCACTCCGGACTGGACGATCTCGCGAATACCGTACGGTTCCAGCACCCGCAGCAGGGCGTCGAGCTTCTCCTGCGTGCCGGTAGCCTCCACGGTCAGCGATTCCGTCGACACATCAACCACTTTGGCGCGGAACAGGTTCACCGCCTCGATGACCTGGCTCCGGGTCGCGGCGTCGGCGCGCACCTTGACCAAGGCCAATTCCCTTGCAACCGAATTGCCCTCGTCCTGCTCGACGATCTTGATCACGTTCACCAGCTTGTTGAGCTGCTTGGTGATCTGTTCCAGCGGCGAGTCCTCAACACTGACGACGATGGTCATCCGGGACATGTCTTTCTGCTCGGTCGCCCCGACGGCCAGCGACTGGATGTTGAATCCGCGCCGGGAGAACAACGATGCCACCCGGGCCAGGACACCGGGTTTGTCCTCGACGAGTACCGAGAGCGTGTGCGTGCGAACGTTTCCGGTCGTACCCATCAGGCGTGCCCCTCGGACGTGTCGTCGAACAGCGGCCGGATACCACGCGCCGCCTGGATCTCGTCATTGCTGGTGCCCGCGGCGACCATCGGCCATACCTGGGCGTCGGCACCGACGATGAAGTCGATGACCACCGGACGGTCGTTGATCGCGCGCGCCTGCGCGATGACGTCTTCGACGTCTTCTTCACGCTCACAACGCAACCCCACACAGCCCAGCGCCTCGGCCAGCTGCACGAAGTCGGGGATGCGATGCGAGTGGGTGGCCAGGTCGGTGTGGCTGTAGCGCTCTTCGTAGAACAGTGACTGCCATTGCCGCACCATGCCGAGGTTGCCGTTGTTGATGATGGCGACCTTGATCGGCACGCCCTCGATGGCGCAGGTGGCGAGCTCCTGGTTGGTCATCTGGAAGCAACCGTCGCCGTCGATGGCCCACACCTCGCTGTCCGGGCAACCCATCTTCGCGCCCATCGCCGCGGGAACGGCGAAACCCATGGTGCCCAGGCCACCCGAGTTGATCCAGGTGCGTGGCTTCTCATACGAGATGAACTGGGCGGCCCACATCTGATGCTGGCCCACCCCGGCCACATAGACGGCATCGGAGCCGGCCATCTTGCCCAGCGCGGAGATCACATACTCCGGTGACAGACTGCCGTCGCTCTGCGGGCCGTAGCTCAACGGATACGTCGACTGCACCCCGCGCAGGTACTCCCACCAGGTGTCGATGCTGATGGCGCCGATGGCGCCGTCGCGGCGCAGAGCCTCGATCAGGTCGGTGATGACGGCTTTCACGTCACCCACGATCGGGACGTCGGCGTGACGATTCTTGCTGATCTCGGCCGGATCGATGTCGGCGTGGATGACCTTGGCCTCCGGCGCGAACGAGTCCAGCTTGCCGGTGACCCGGTCATCGAACCGGGTGCCGAGCGCGATCAGCAGGTCGCTCTTCTGCAACGCCGCCACCGCCGAGACGGCGCCGTGCATACCGGGCATCCCCATGTGCTGCGGATGGCTGTCCGGAAACGCGCCGCGGGCCATCAGCGTCGTCACCACCGGGATGCCGGTCAGTTCGGCAAGGTCGAGCAGTTGCTCGGTGGCCTCACCGCGGATGACGCCACCGCCGACGTACAGCACCGGCTTGCGGGCCGCGGCGATGAGCCTGGCCGCCTCGCGGATCTGTCGGCTGTGCGGTTTGGTGTTCGGCTTGTAGCCGGGCAACTCGAACTGCGGCGGCCAGCTGAAGGTGCACTGGCCCTGCAGGATGTCCTTGGGTATGTCGACCAAGACCGGTCCCGGCCGGCCCGATGACGCGATGTGGAACGCCTCGGCCAGCACCCGCGCGATGTCGTCGCCGTCGCGAACCAGGAAGTTGTGCTTGGTGATCGGCATGGTGATGCCGGAGATGTCGGCTTCCTGAAAAGCGTCGGTGCCGATCAGGGCGCGACCGACTTGACCGGTGACCGCGACGACCGGGATCGAGTCCAAGTGAGCGTCGGCCAACGGAGTCACCAGGTTCGTCGCACCCGGACCCGAGGTCGCCATGCACACGCCGACCCGCCCCGTCGCGTGGGCATAGCCGCTGGCAGCGTGTCCAGCACCCTGCTCGTGCCGGACCAGCACGTGTCGCAGCTTCTTGGAGTCGAAGAGCGGATCGTAGACCGGCAGGACGGCACCGCCGGGTATTCCGAAGATGACGTCGACGTCGAGCTCTTCAAGCGCCCGGATCACCGCCTGCGCGCCGGTGAGTTGCTGTGCAGCGATCCGTTTCTGCTGCACGGCGGCTGTTTTGGAGACGGGCTTCACGACCTCCGGCGGTGCGGACGATCGTGTGGTGGGTGCGCTCACTTCGGTCCTTTTCGGTCTGTCTGGCAGCTCGACGCTCCGGGGCAAGAAAAAACCCCCGCCAGCTGAGGCCGCTGTACGAGGGTGGCGCGTCGATGCTGTTGGCTATGCCCGGCAGTGGGCCAGCGCGGCATCAACGCGCCAACCGATTACTACGAGCATTTCCTGGGACTGCATAGCAGTTGACCGTAGCCTCCGCACAGGTCAAAGGTCAAATTCCGAAGCCGCCCGCCGGCCGTGCAGAATACCGGTGTGAGTGCTCGGCGCCGCCAGCAAGCCGGTACCGGTTCGGCCCCGGTCGTCATCCGGATCTCGCCGATGGCGCATTTCGCCGTCGGTTTCCTCACGTTGGGCCTGCTGACACTTGTGCTCGCTGAACCCGCCTGGTTCGCGCCACTGCTGGTGATTCCGGTGGTGCTGTCCGCGTTGATCGTGCGGTACCGCACTGTGGCCGGTCCGGACACAGTCACCGCGCGCACCCTGTCCGGGACCGCAACCGTCGCCTGGGACGACATCGACGGCCTGCGATTCGACGGTGGAGCGTGGGCGATCGCCCACCGAACCGACGGCGACGAGATGCGCCTTCCGGCCGTCACGTTCTCGACACTGCCTCTGCTCAACGAGGTCAGCGGGGGGCGGGTACCCAATCCCTACGGTTAGCTGCTCAGCCCAGCGGATTCGTACCGTTGAGCACCAGCCACACCGCGACACCCGCCCCGATGCCCAACAACAACGCGACGAATGACCCCACGAACGGGCGACGCGCCCAGCCGCGGCCGGCATCCAGCCCGTACCGGCCGGGTCCGGTCAGGATGATGGCTGCGGTCACAACGATCAGCGTGACCACGAACTCGTGCCCGTCGGGCAGGAAGAACGGGAAGTAGCCGGATTCCCCGGGTTGCTGGGTGAGGCCGACCAGAAGGGCGTTGATCAGGTAGGCCAGCGCGGCCGCCGCGGCCAGCGGGGTGAACAGACCGAGCACCAGCAGAACGCCGGCACCGACTTGGGTGGCGGCGCCCACGTAGGTGAGAGCCTCGGCGTAGCGGTACCCCGAGTCCGCCAGGGTGTCGCGGAAGCCGCCCAGCCCCTCGCCGCCCCACCAGCCGAAGGTCTTCTGCAAGCCGTGTGCGATCAGCAGGACACCCAGCCCGATCCGTAGCAACATCAACCCGAGATCCTGAGTGCCACGCCGGCCGGCCGCCGTGATCCGGTCGTGCGCGACCTCGTCGGGCTCGATCTGGATGGGTTCGGCCGGGTGCGAGGGCAGCGGGTGACCGCCCGGGCGAAGATACGGCAGCGGCTCCGGTTCACTGACCAGCCCGAAGCCCTGGTGCTCGGCGGGGTTCTTGTCGCTGCCCGCCGGCGGCGTTGCCCGTGGAATCGCCGTGGTTTCCAGGTCACCGCCGTAGTTCGGCGATCCGATGTCATCCTCGGGGTCGACCACATTGGCCGACGGGGGTGGCGCGCCCGCTGTTTCCCCGGTTTTCTCCGGGGGTTTCCAACCGCTGTGGTCGTCGGGGTGACTGGTCACGATCGCCAGCGTAAGTGCTAGTCACCCGCTAGTCGGGGATTGGCGCGGCGCTTCGGCCGATCTCTTGGAACCAAAGTTCTCCGTTGTCTGCCAGTACCGACGTGGCGCGCACCGGACGCCGATCCGTAACCTGGCCACCATGAGACACCGGCGGCCGAGACCCACCGCGATGGCGTTGACGGGGGCGCTGCTGTGCGCGGCATTGCTCGTCGGGTCGGGGTGCGCCCGGTTCGACAGCGCGCAGTCTCAGCCCTTCACCACCGAGCCGGAGCTTCGGCCGGGGCCGCCGTCCACGCCGCCGCCACCGCCGCCGCTGCCGCCGATACCCTTTCCCAAGGAGTGTCCGGCGCCGGGCGTGATGCAGGGCTGCCTGGAGAGCACCAGCGGTCTGATCATGAAGATGGACGCCGGCTCGGCGCTGGTCGCCGAACGCACGACCGGCGCGGTGAAAGACATCTCGGTCCGGGCCGAACCCAAGGTCAAGACAGTCATCCCGGTGGATCCGTCCGGCGACGGCGGATTGATGGACATCGTGCTGTCCCCCACCTACTCACAGGACCGGCTGATGTACGCCTACATCAGCACCCCGTCGGACAACCGGGTGGTGCGCATCGCCGACGGCGATGTGCCCAAGCCGATTTTGACCGGCATTCCCAAGGGGCCGGTCGGCAACACCGGAGCGTTGAAGTTCACCAGTCCGACCACACTGCTGGTGCTCACCGGTGACGCCGGAAACCCCGCTCAGGCCAACGATCCCAACTCGCTGGCCGGCAAGGTGTTGCGCATCGAGCGCCCCACCACCGTGGATCAGGCTCCGATCACCACGGCCTTGTCCGGCATGGGAGCCGGCGGCGGCATGTGTATCGACCCCTCCGACGACTCGCTGTACATCACCGATCGCACCCCGACCGGTGATCGACTACAACGCATCACCAAGGACTCCACCACCTCGACGGTGTGGGAATGGCCGGACCGTCCCGGGGTTGCAGGCTGCGCAGCGCTGGACGGGACCGTACTGGTCAACCTGGTCAACACCATGCAGACCGTGGCCGTACGGTTGGCACCCGACACCGGTGCGGTGACCGGCGACCCGGAGGTGATCCGCCAGGACACCCGCGGTCACGCGTGGGCTCTGCAGCTCTCGCCCGACGGCAACGTCTGGGGCGCCACGATCAACCGGACTGCCGGTGACGCCCAGAATCTCGACGACGTGGTCTTCCCGCTGTTTCCGCAGGGCGGCGGCTTCCCGCGCGCCAACGCCGACAAGACCTGAGGCGTCCCGAAGTTACGCACCGCGCGCCCAATCTCAGCGGGGTAGAGACTCCGGGAGCATGGCTCGGCGATCCTCGAAAGCTGCCCTACCGTAAAGCAATTCGCGGGGATGGAGTCCGCGCCGCCAGAGGCGCAACGGCTGGCGGTTCGCCCACGGACACGCCGTTGGGGTGTAGAACTGAAAGCGCCGCGTTCGCCTCGCCGATCCACTGTGCCACATGGATTTTCCCCGCCGCCGGTCCATGATCTGCCGGTGCGGCCACGTGCTCGCACAGCCAGTGCGATCGGACGAGTTCGCCCGGCAGCAATCGAAAACACCATCGAGACCGCCGTACTAATCAGAACGTCATCGCGCTGGCCCGCCTCACGTGAGCCGAGCCAGTGACACCTCGAGGGCTTGACCGCGCCCGAACGCGGAGCGTAAGGGGGATTATGGTCCTTACTTCCGTTGTTCGGACAACACGGCCAGACACCACGGTCCGAAATCTCTTGTTGGACCGATCCAATGGACCAATTCCAATGTGATCAATGTCTCAATGTGATCAATCACAGTCGCGGAGTCCAGCATTGGGCTGCTGATGTGACGCACGCCACAAACGTTGCGTCAGTTCGACTTCGGTAACTATTGGCCGTAAGGTCCCGAAAATGGTGCGACGCATCGTCAGAGAGCATCGAAACCAGCTGGGTCGAGGGCATATCGAGGTTCCATTGTTCGCACGTCGTCCCTGTCGGGCAGCGTTCGGGCACAGCCACTCCACTCAGGCGGTCCCCGTCTAGCACACACAGGCGTGTCGACATCACGATCACGCCTCACCTCCGACCCTCACCAAACCCGTGTATCCAGGTCGATTCTTCGAGCGCAGATCTCGAGCACACAACAGCGAATGGGAGCTATAGCGCCATGAGTCAGGCCGACACCACCGGTCCGGCCGGGCCGACGGGTGGCCCGGGCGCGTCGAGCCCAGATTCCGCGGGCGCGGGTCCTTCGAGTTCTGACTCGCGGACGGACTCCCGGTGTAGCTGCAGCCAAAGTAATCACTTGCTAATGTCCACCTATACAATGTATTTTCGTAAGACTCTACTTAGACCGCTTGCGGGGTGGGGTGTCGATTGGATGGCGCGTAGGAATCATTCAGTTCGATGTGAACGAGTCCGATGTTCAGCTCCGCATGCGGGACCCGTTGCGTGTGAAGTGGGCGGCTGTGTTCCTGCGGAGCTGCCAGCAGGCTCGGCACCCTATTGGTTGGGTGCGGTGCCCAAGCAGCACACGGCAGTTCGCGCCGCCACATTGCTGTTCTCAGGATTACTCGGTGCCGAAGACGCGGCACTTCAACATATCGGCGAAGCCGTGAAGGTAAGCGGTCCGGCCGATGTCGACCCCACCAACCCCGAAAGGGTGACCCTATGAGGCACACAACACAACGCCCTCGGCGTCGCCAGACTGATGCGGCCGCCCCCTCCCTCGGCGCCAGGATTCTTCCGCTTCGTTGGGATGGTCATGCTCTGCCCAAGCATTCCGTGTCGAGTTGTGCCGGTTATGTGGGTCGTGTGGGTGCGTTGGCGGTCGCGCTGGGTGTGGGTGCGGCGGTCGCGTCGATGCCAGGAGTGGCCTTTGCCGACACGACCGGTTCGGGTGGGTCTACGGGTGGTTCGAGTGCGTCGAGCT